>JANQGG010000023.1 GCA_028277445.1 Chloroherpetonaceae bacterium
GTCAGAGTTAAGTCTTTGCTATTATCACGCATGGGACAACTTTCTTTTCTTTTTATCTTTAGATTATGAAATTTGTCCCTGAATTACCTGACTTATACAAGAATGACCTATGAAGTGAGGGTGTCAGTTCAAATCAGGGGTATCGTCCAAATGCGTTATACCTTTACCTCAATACTTTCAATAGCAGTTATTTAATACGATCATCCAAGCATCCGGATTTCTGTGAAAATTAGCTACCGCAAGAACCAGTATTTCATAATCTGTATGCTCATAGATCAAACCATAGGGAAAACGGCGCAAAAGCCTAGCTTAAAAACAGGATAACCAATCGCATTGGCAGGCAAATGGTGCACTGCAGACCGTCATCGCGAATGCCTGAAAGGCATGTGGCGATCCAGAAAATGCTTCTGGATTGCTTCTTCGTTCCACTCATCGCAATGACATGAATAAAGTATATTCACAATTTAAATTCATCAATTATTTTACTAAATGGAGCCAGATACATCCGGTAAAATCACCCCTAATTACTAAAAGTCATATCATGCCCCAATCGTATTATGTGTATCTTTTAGCAAGTAAAAAGAATGGCACGTTATATGTTGGTATAACCAGGAACCTCATAAAACGGATGTATAACATAAAACAGGATGTGTAGAGGGATTTACAAAAAAGTATTCGGTTAAAATGCTGGTTTACTACGAAGTCTTTCAAGATTCTTATCATGCTATAGAAAGAGAAAAACAGATTAAATCAGGATCAAGGAAAAAGAAAATAGCCTTAATTGAACATATGAATCCAAAGTGGGATGATTTATATGATCGGTTGCTAATGTAAGTGATGTGTTAATATGCCAGAGTTTTATCTGGATCGCCGCGCTCCCTTCGCTCGCTCGCGATGACTTGAAAAAAATGTTATGCTTTTCTCGTAGTTCAGTGAGTTTTCTTATTAGAATGCCAAAACACTGATTGTACTAAACTCATTACAAAATCATGTCTGGAAAAGATGTGCTTAAAAATGTGGTGTCCGTTGGTATTGGCCAAACTCAAGTCTCCTGCGAAAGCAGGAGCGATGCTTGACGCGGGAGTGGCTTGCGAACCAAGTGTGGCAAAGTTAGCAGTTGTTCGTGAAATTAGTTGTGACCATTCAATCCCTATTTATACCCAAACGATTTTAACGCATTGGTTTTATCGCGCCAGTTTTCCCGAACCTTCACAAAGAGTTCCAGAAAAATCTTACGGCCCAAAAAAGCTTCAATATCGCGCCTCGCCGATTGTCCCACGCGTTTGATGGCGCGGCCTTCTTTGCCAATCAGGATTTTTTTCTGGCTTTCGGTTTCAACAATGATTGCGCAGCGAATCAAATCTTTTCGCGACGGGTCTTCAAGGTGATTTTCCTTAAATTCTTCAACAATAACTTCGGAGGAATAAGGAATTTCCTGGCTGAAAAAATTAAAGACTTTTTCACGAACCAGTTCGCTGACAAAAAAACGCTCAGGGGCAGTACTGAGAATATCGGGCGAATAAAAGTATGTGTTTCCGGGTAGGTAAGCGCGCAAGGCTTTCAAGAGTTCCGAGGTGTTGAACCCTGAAATGGCCGAAAGCGGAACAATTTCAGCAAAATTGTAAATCGTTTTTAATCGATCAATAAGCGCCAGAACATCTTCTTTTTTGATCAGGTCAATTTTGTTGAGCGCCAGAATTAAAGGGGTTTGCAAGTCTTTTACCAGCTTAAACGCCAGGTTTTGTTCCAACGATTCGGTTTTATGATAGAGCTTTTCGCTATCCATCATAAGTACAATTGCATCGGTTTCCGATGTTGATAACCTGATGCTTTCTATCATCGATTCATGGAGCTTATAGCGGGGTTTGATCATACCCGGGGTATCCAAAAATACAATCTGAGTCTCCTCTGTCGTGTGTATCCCTAGAATGCGTTTTCTGGTTGTTTGCGGTTTTGGGGTAACGATTGAAAGCCGCTCACCCAGAATGCTATTCAGCAAGGTCGATTTACCGGCGTTGGGCTCGCCAATGATGGATACAAAACCGGATTTAAAGTTTTGTGGATTTACGGGCAGTTGATCGGTTATTTCTTCTTCCATTCAGCTCAGATGATTTAGTTTTCGCTCGCCATAGCGTATATTCCCTAAAGCAAGCAATATAAGGGATTTTAATCAGAGTATCCTCAGCGTAACCATTTACCAGACGCAATAAATGAAAAGTGCCGGCATATTTGGCCAGGTAGATCTGCCGATTGTATTAAGCATGTTGTTTTTGATCAGCTTTGGTCTGATGGCCATTTACAGCGCCTGCCACGGTATCGGCTCAATGGCCAATTTTTATAAACAATTGCTTTGGTTTGGGGTTAGCGCCTTTATTATGCTTGTTATCTTTTTGCAACCGCCCCGAATATTTCAGGACTGGGCATATTGGGCGTATGGCATTTCCATATTCCTGCTGGTGGTGGTATTGCTCCTGGGGCGCAAAGTCGGCGGCGCGGTAAGCTGGATTGATTTGGGATTCGTAAGACTTCAGCCTTCGGAGATCACAAAGTTTACCACCATATTGGCCTTGGCGCGGTATCTTTCGGATCGCACAACCAACATTAAAACACTGCGGAATTTTTCAACGGCCATCGGCATTGTGGTTCTTCCTGTCATTCTAATTTTACTGCAACCCGATACCGGCACGGCTCTGGTCTATTTGACCTTCATTATTCCTATGATCGTGATTGCCGGATTTGATTTCTACATCATCGTTATTATTTCACTGCCATTCATTTTTGTGCTGATTGGTTTTATCAATTTATATGGCCTTTTAATAATCGGTGTTCTGTTTTTGGGGATTTTGTTTTTAATGCGCCGTGAATCATTCCTGCTTTCCCTGGGCTCGCTTTCGCTGGCCGGGATGTTTGGCATTTTCTCCAGTTTTTATGGCAAGCAATTTCTAAAACCGCATCAGTTAAAACGAATCGAAACGTTTCTTGACCCGATGTCCGATCCGAAAGGCGCCGGATACAATGCCCTTCAGGCAAAAGTTGCCATTGGTTCGGGCGGACTTTTTGGTAAGGGATTTCTTCAGGGCACGCAAACCCAGCTGAGGTATATTCCCGCTCAATGGACCGATTTTATTTTCTGTGTGATTGCCGAGGAATTTGGTTTTATTGGCGCCGGACTTGTTATTGTAGCGTTTGCTATTTTTGCACTTCGGATGGTATTTATTATTCAATTGATGAAAAACCAATTTGCAGCCTTGGTAATTGCGGGGATTGTATCCGTTTTTCTGGGGCATATTTTAGTGAATATCGGCATGACGGTTGGCATGATGCCCATTATTGGCGTACCATTGCCGTTTCTCTCCTATGGCGGTTCTTCACTTCTGGCAAACATGATTGCCGTTGCTATTGTGCTTAATTTGTATCGTAACCGCAGAAATCTCGCCTTTTCGTTTTAAGCTTTATGTCGAAGTTGCAGTGGTCGTATATCGCCATGATCGGGCAAACCATCCTGGCAGGTTTAAGTTTTTCGTTTGCCAGAAATGCATCTGTTGAGTTTGATCCCTATGTATTGCTGTTGCTCAGAACTTCCGGTGCGGCAAGCTTTTTTGTGATCTTGCTTATGGTGAACCGGTCAAAAAACGCAATCGTATGGCCAATAGGCAGCGAATGGTTAAAGCTGTTGGCACTGGCCTTTGTTGGCGTTGCATTTAACCAGTTTATGTTTCTTTTGGGATTAAAATATACCACACCCGCCAATAGCGCAGTATTGTATACCCTGACCCCACTCGTGGTTTTGTTGATGTCGGTTTTCATCCTGAGGGATGATAATTTGAGCATTCAAAAAGTGGTTGGCGTGATGATTGCCATTGTAGGTGTCTTGATCGTCTTGTTTGCACAAGGCTACACCTTTGATTCAACATTAATGAAGGGTAACATCATTACGCTTTGGGCTGTATTGAGCTGGTCGGTGTATCTGGCTTTTGGTAGGCTGGTGTTGCCGAAATACGATTCGGTTCAGATTACATCATTAATTATGATCTTAGGCGCGCTGATGTATGCGCCAATCGGTTTGTGGCATCTGCCGGATTTCAACTGGCAGGTTATTTCCATGCAGGCTTGGATCGGGTTTATTTACATCACGTTTTTTGCCTCGGCGCTGGCGTATCTTTTGCTGACAGTAGCCTTAAAACAATTGAATTCCTCACAAGCCTCCGTATTTATGAACGTTCAGCCCATTGTGGCAGCGCTCTTTAGCTGGCTGGTTTATGGTGAACAATTAACCCTGAGTCTTGTTCTTGGGGGATTGATTACCATCGCCGGTATTTTAATGCTGCAACGCGCTTAATTTAAGCGTTAGAGTTTTACAGTTAAAGCCAGAGAATTGATCCCGGCGTTGGAGTGATTTTCAAAGATATAGGCATAATCAAAGCTGAAATCCAGATTTTGAAATGGCGCCATGAATGAAAATCCCAAAGCAGGCTTGGCGATTTCAGTGAATGCCCAACCACTTAGGCCAAGCTGATCCACACCCAATTGCATGGAAAAGTATGAAACGGGTTGTAAAAGCAAGCCCATGCGCAGGAAGGTTTGCGATTGCTCCAAATCAACGGTTTCAATAGATGTTACCGGAAATCCATCGATAATTCTGGTAATGGATCTGCGCCCTTCAACCGTTGCGGTTTGGTGGCTCAATTCACCGACAACCTGAAGCGCGTTGAGCGATAAGATATTGTTATGGAAATACGAGACGCCGAAATTATAACTCACCGGAAGCTTATCGGTTGAAGTGCTTCCCTCTTCATTGTAGATCGGGGTGGTATCCCATTCGTACTTTGATCGGATGTCCTTGATGATAATTGCAAAAGAGAGGCGACGCTCTTCTTCTAACGTGAATGTTTTTAACACGCCCAGATCAAATCCAACGCTGAACGAGGAGGAAATCTCCTTAAACAAACCGGCATGATAGGCCCGTAACGAAAGGCCGGCGGCAAATGATTCCCCAAACGTTTTGGCAAACGACACAAGAAATAAATTTTCCGAAGTTGAATACATTTCGGTGGAATTGCCATCGGAATCGCGCCCATCAATGTTATCTACGCCGGCATGAATCCAGGAAAAGCCAAGACCAGCATCCGGGCCAATCGGGCCTTGCATAAAAAGGGTGTTGTAGGAGCGATCCAAAGACAGGGATGAAAAGGAAATTCCGCCTTGATATGAATCGCTGAACGCTAATAGCGCCGGATTATGATAAGCATGAAGGGTATGGCGGTGAATGCTGGCGCTGGTTGCATTTCCCATAGCGATGCTTTTTGGGGATACGCCTAACCTGGAATAAGCGCCGGGCAATCCTGAAATTTGCCCGAAGAGAGCGTTGGTTTTAAAAATGATGATTAAAAAGAAAACCGAAAAACACGTTTTTTTCACTACGAATATGGGTTTAGTATTGGATGTCAAAACTGTTTAAGACGATATCAATCAACGGTTGCGCCCTTTTGGCCGTCATAAAATCCAAGTTTCAAACGGTCGCCGCCCGAAAGTTCCTGTGATGATTTTACCAAAGTACCATCTTTATGCACAATGGCAAATCCCCGTTTTAAGACATTGTTATAATTTAACAGTTCAAGCTTTTGAACTGCGGCTTTAAAATCATTCTTTGCACGAGTCCATTTCTTTTCGATCTCATAATCCATCGAATGGGTTAGGGAATCGAGTTGTGTAAGCATGTTTTCAATACGCTTTAAAGGATAATTAAAGCTATAGCTGTTCAGAATGGATTCAACCTGGCGCGAGGCGCCATCGAGCCTTGCCTGAAGCGTTTGTTCTAAAAATGTGATTGATCCCTCAACCGATGCAATAATTTCATTGGCCTCAGGGGCAGCTATCTCCGCAGCCATGGAAGGCGTGGACGCACGTTTATCGGCAACCATATCGGCGATGGTGATATCGGTTTCGTGCCCAACGGCGCTTATAATAGGGATGTGAGAATTGAAGATAGCCCGTGCAACACGCTCTTCGTTAAATGCCCACATATCTTCAAGCGAACCGCCGCCCCGCCCAACAATCAACACATCAGGTTTTTTTGATGTTAATGTGTTGAAATACTCAATAGCGGTTGCAATCTCTTCCGAAGCGCCGGCGCCTTGCACTTTAACCGGGTACAACGCTAATCGCCCGGTCGGAAAACGACGCGATAGCACGGTTTTGATATCTTCTATCACTGCGCCTGTTTTTGAGGTTACAATACCGATTCGGTTAGGCAGTCTGGGTATTGGTTTTTTGTGGCTTTCATCAAAAAGCGTTTCTTCGGCTAATTTTTGCATCAATGCCGCAAATTGTTGCTGAAGCAATCCTTCGCCTTTAACGGCTAAATTTTGGCAGATCACCTGATAACGCCCTGATGGCGGATAGACTTCCAGGCGACCCTCAACGATTAATTCCAAACCATCTTCAATTTCGAACGACAATTTTGTGGCCAGGCTCCGCCAAACAATAGCCGGGATTTGGGCCTGTTCATCTTTCAACGTAAAATAGATATGCCCGGATGAGTGATACTTGCAATTGGAAACTTCACCGATAAGCTGAAAATAAGGAAATGTAAGCTCAAGATTTTCTTTGATGAGTTCGGTAAGTTCGGAAACAGAATAAATTGAATCACGCATTGATGCAATCCGGATAAAATTGTTTATGCTAAAACGCGATAATTGTTGTAAAGACTTAGGTTTATATGCGTATTTTGCAGATATTTTTGTTTTATTTACCTTTTTACAAATAAACGATTTCAAGCTCGTTTTAAAAATTAATCCGACATAAAGCCTCATATGAGCTTAGATATTTTTGCGAAAGCATTAGCCCCCGTGCTAGGTTATGAAAAGTCAAAAGTTGATCAATACATTCATAAACTTCTTGAACTTGCAATTGAAGCCCTGCTTATACAAGGCGAAGTAAAGTTTGCCGGCATTGGTTTATTAAAGCGTAAGTATCACCCTGCCGAGCCTCGCGAAAAAGAGCCGGGGCAGCTTTACTTATATCCGCCTTCACAAACCGTAGAGCTTAGTGTAGACAAACAGTTTGATTCGGGAGATTTTGTTTATGAAACGGCCATTAGCCAGTTTCAAATGAGCGAAGAAAATGCATTAAGATTTTCCAAGGGATTTGCGGTATCCATTGAAAAAAGCATTGCGGTTCGTGGCAAGTTGGATTTGGGCGTTTTGGGCACGTTTGAAAAACAAGATGAAGCCATAATATTTAAGGCCTCGCCTCAGTTGGAAGATTTGCTTAAAAAGCCTTATGACCATCTTGAGCCGACCAAATTGAATCAAAGTATGGTTTCGGAAGAAAAATCCGAACCTACCGAGCAACCCGAATTACAGCAGCCGACGATAACAGAGAGTGAGCCGCAGACTCCGCAGCCAGATGTGGAAAAACCTTCGGAAACCACGCAAACACAAGCCACACCGCCTCCAATTGAAACGCCACCTTCAGAGCCTGTTTCATCAAAAGAAGAAGATGAGCCGGACTTAAGTTGGTTGTACGAGGATGATTCACAAAAAAATAAAACCTTGTACTACATCATCGGAGGCGTGGCTTTAGTGATTGTGCTTCTTGGTGGCGGGTATTTGTTTTTAGCAAGTGGGGATAGCGAGAAAAAAACGGTTGCGGAAAAGGTTGAGAAATCCAAGGTTGATTCCGATACAACATCAAAAATAGATCAGGCTAAAGAAGTCATCGAGGAAAATATACCGGATAAACCTACACCTAAACCTGCCAGATCAAAACCATCTCCTAAAAAAGCGCCAACTAAGGCAAGAGTATCATCAAAACCTCCTGAAGGCGCGCCATGGTTTGTACCGCCATCATTAACCAAAAAGCTTGATTTATCAAAACGCGGGTATGCAATTTCGGTAGCTTCATTTCCTGAACGTGTGAAAGCTGAAAACCTGGCTAGTTCGTATTCCCAAAAAGGATTTGCCGTAACCGTGTGGGAAGTTGAAATTAAAGGCAACATGTATTTCCGCGTGTTAATTGGCAGTTTTAATTCGCGTTCCAAAGCGTTAAAAGCCAAAAAAGATGCCGGAAACGCTCTTCCAAAAGATGCATTTATTGTAAAAGTTAATTAAGGGACAACGTCGGTTTAAGTATGACGTTATCATTTAAATCAGTTTAGTATCCGATGGGTATGCAAGTTTCAGGTCAGCAGGAAAGTCAAAAAAAATTACACCCTCAAACAATGTGCCCTGGTTTTGGGGCTATGCGCATTTTAACGCGAATGGAAGATACAAGAGTGTGCATGGTTACGGATAAAGGGTGCATGTATGGTTTAACCTTCGTTTCACAATTTTACGCGGCCAAAAAATCGGTGGTATCGCCCGAATTAATGAATAAGCAACTTACCGCAGGTTCATTAATTGAAAATGTCAGAGAAACACTTGAGGTGATTTCACAAGAGAAGAACGTAAAATTAATTGCCGTATTAAGTTTGTGCATATCCGAAACCATTGGCATTTCAGAGGATATGTTGCCAAAAAAAGTCGGCAATGCCAATGTGGTTTTAATTCGCCTGCCATCGTATGCCATTGGTTCACATCCCGAAGCTAAAGATCAGGTTTTAGCTGCGCTTTTAAAACGGTTTTCTTCCTCCGTAGATAAAAAACCAAAAACACTGGCTGTGGTTGGAGAGCTTTTTCCACTTGATGCTATGGCTATTGGTGAGGTTTTGCAAAAGCTTGGCGTTGAATCCGTCATGTTTTTGCCCTCTCAACAATTTGAAGATATTGTAGAGGCCGGTTCTGTTTCAGCATGTGCCGTGCTTTATCCCTATTATAAGCAAACCGCAAAATGGTTTGAGCAAAAAAGCATACCGGTTATAACCGGTGCGCCGGTAGGCGCAAATGCAACTTACGAGTGGATAAAAAAAATCGGGGGAGCGCTTAATTTGGATTCGGAGCATGTTGAATCTGAAGCTCAGGATCAAAAACTTCAGGTAAAAGCCGTCATTGAAAAGTTTCCGCTTCAGGGAAAAGTGATTATTGCAGGCTATGAAGGCAACGAATTGCCTATTGTTAAATTGTTGTTGGAAGCCGGGGCTGATGTGCCATATGCTTCAACATCCATAGAGCCTTCGGCATTAACAAAGGATGATGAAACACTTTTTGAAATGCTTGGAACCAGCCTGCAATTCAGAAAGCATTTGGAAGACGATCAACGGGCTATAAGGAAATACATGCCAGATTTGGTTATAGGTACTACCTCCCTAAGCGATTTTGTGAAATCACTTGCTATACCATCTGTGTATTATACAAACATCATTTCAACGCGTCCATTATTTTTTTCAAGAGGCGCCCAAATGATGCTGATGATGATTCAAAGCTTGAGTCAAAAAAAAGAAGTCTACAAAAGATTATCCGATTTTTTTGATTTTGATAAAAAAATATAGAAGAAATTTGATTTTAATAACTTAAATGCTCTCAAATACTTGGTTTTGTCATAGAAACCATGCATATTTGGTAAATTTGTATTTAGGTACACCTAAAAGTGCCCTAGCAAAATACCATCAAATTTAAATTATACTATTGAACCATGAGAATCATTTTAATGTTTTTAGTGGGTTTTTTCACATTACATTCTTTAGCGACTTCAGAGAGTATTGCCAAAGAAACTCAACGAAAAATTTCAAAAAAACAAGCTAAGGCGGCGGCTGAGAAACTTCAGAATATTGAACCAAGAAAGCTTATTTCGGGCGATAGTACGAAAGCTTTAACGAAATGGCTTGAAATGGAGAAGGAATATAAAAAAATTAAAGCCGAGGTTGATAAGCAAACAGTACGGTTAGAGTTTTTTAAAGAACGATTAGATAAAGCAAAAAAAGTAGCTGAGCTTTATAAAGCTCCGGGTAAAGATCCTGATTACTTAAGAGATCAAAAAGAAGCTCAGGATAACGAAGCTCAGGCAAGTAAAAACTTTGATATTGAATCTAAAAAATTAGAAGGGTTAAAGTCGGAGTTAGCCGTATCGGAAAAACGATACAACATTGCTGAAAAAGCTTATAAAATTTACAATCCATCGCTTTCAGGATTTGCCGGAAAAGGCGTTAAGCCAAAACAAACAGAAGCTCCAAAAGCTACCAGCGCTCCATCAAAAGAAGTGCCTAAAGAAGCAGAAGGCAAATAATTAGTTAAAAGTTTTATAGTATCAAGCACAAAAAAAGGTTGTCATGAACATGACAACCTTTTTTTTACGTCTATTGAGTATGGAATAGCATAAGTTATACTTCCATAATTTCTTTCTCTTTATTATGTAGCATTTCATCAAGCGTTTTTTCATACTTGTGCGTTAAATTATCTGACTCCTTTTTAGAACGCACTCTTTCATCTTCAGTAATTTCTTTGGCTTTTTCAAGCTTTTCAATAGCATGATTCAGATCGCGGCGAATATTTCGAATGGCAACTTTACCATCTTCGGAGAGCTTTTTAGAAAGTTTAACATATTCGCGGCGTCGTTCTTCAGTTAATGGGGGTACGACAACGCGGATATTTTGTCCGTCGGTTGCAGGGTTGAGCCCCAGGTTTGAGTCTCGAATAGATTTTTCAACCGGCGCCAGCATGTTTTTATCCCATACCTGAACCATTAAGGTTTTTGAATCTTGAACCCCAACATTGCCCACTTGCTTAATCGGCATCAGTTGGCCGTAAGCTTCAACTTTAATGCCATCAAGAAGGGTTGGCGACGCTTTTCCGGTGCGCAATGAGCCTAATTCGTGACGCACGCTTTCAACGGATTTTTTCATTCGGGTTTCAGCGTCTTTAAATGATTCTTTAACAGACATACGTGTATTCGTTTAAGTGTTTAAGTTCTCTTTATAAATAAAATGCCCAAACATATACGACATAACAGGGCGTACATCTTTGAGCATTAAAAACATGATCGCGAGCGGTGCGTTGAATCTACTTTTTGGAATCAGCAGATTTTTTTTGACCAAAACGCTTATTAAATCTTTCAACTCTACCGGCAGTATCTAAAATAATGTTTTGTCCGGTGAAAAACGGGTGCGAAGTACTGCTGATTTCAACTTTACATAGCGGATACTCATTTCCATCTTCCCATTTAATGGTTTCTTTGGTTTGAACGCACGATCTTGTTACAAACATTTCACCATTTGATAAATCCTGAAAAACGACAGGTCTATAATTTTTAGGATGGATTCCTTTCTTCATGATCGTAATTGTCTATATTTGATATGTACTTTTCTGTTCTATAAACTTTTAATATAAAAAGAATTATCCCTTAAAAAAAGTCTTGTTTAGCCTTTATGATAAAACAACGCACGATTCGTCAGCAAGAGATTCAGTATTTAAAAGGAGTTGGGCCAAAAAAATCGTTGGCTTTTAAATCGGTGGGGATAAACACTTTTGAAGACCTGCTGTTTTATTTCCCTAGAACGTACCTGGATCGCACCGGGCTGAAAAGTATTGGTTCATTGATAGAAGGCGACATGACAACCGTGGTTGGCATTATTCATCAAGTTAGTCTTGAAGGACATGTTCCAAGAAGAAAGCGTTTGAAAGTTGCATTGCGCGATAAAACCGGGTTTATGGAACTGGTTTGGTTTCAAGGGGCAGGGTTTCTGGAAAAGAAGTTTAAACGGGGCGATGCGTTGGCGGTGTTTGGAAAAGTTGGATTTTTTAACCGTACCCCGCAAATGACCCACCCTGAATTTGACCATTTATCCGATACAGATGAAAATGGCAATCAGCTTCAAAATGATTACGAGTTGTTTAATACCGGACAAATTGTGGCGTTGTACCCTTTAACGGAAGCGTTAAAGAAACAAGGCATTACTTCCAGGATTCTTCGTCAGAAAATCAAACAGGTTTATGAAACATTAAATGGCCACATTCAAGAAAATCTTTCTATAGATTTGATCCGAAACTATCAATTGATGCCGCTCTGCCAGGCATTAAAGGAAACGCATTTTCCAACCTCAAAAGAGCGCTTAAACCAGGCATTGTACCGATTGAAATGGTCGGAGTTGTTTTTTTTACAAGTGTTGTTTGCCTTGCGACAAAAAACGCAGCAAAAACGCCATGCAAAAGTTTTTGAACATGTTGGCGAGTTTACACAACGGTTATATGCCAAGTTGCCATTTGAAATGACAGACGCCCAAAAGAATGTCATTCGTGAAATCCGAAAAGATTTAAAAAGCGGCATTCAGATGAATCGTTTGGTTCAGGGCGATGTTGGCAGCGGTAAAACGCTCGTCGGATTGTTTGCGATGATGGTGGCCTTGGATAATGGTATTCAATGTGCATTTATGGCGCCAACCGAAATTTTAGCCACCCAGCATTATTTAACCATGAAAAAAATGGTAGAACCGTTAGGAATTGAAGTGGCTTTGCTGGTGGGCAAACAACGAAAAAAAGAGCGTGAAAATGTTTTAAGCGGTTTGAGCGATGGCCGGATCAACATATGCATTGGCACACATGCTTTAATTGAAGAAGGTGTGGCGTTTCATGAGTTAGGCCTGGTGATTATTGATGAACAGCATCGATTTGGGGTTATGCAACGAAAGAAAATGCATGAAAAATCACTAAATCCTCATATGCTTTTAATGACGGCAACGCCGATACCACGAACTTTAACCATGACGGTCTATGGCGATTTAAATGTGTCGGTCATCAATGAGATGCCGAAAAACCGCAAACCTATCATTACCCGTTTAAGGTATGAATCCGAAGAAGGGACGGCGTTTAATCATGTCGCTGAAGAAATTCAAAACGGCAGACAGGCTTATGTGGTGTTTCCATTGGTGGAGGAATCTGAAAAGATGGATTTGGCGGCTGCAAAAGAAAGTTACGAGCGGATAAAAGCGGATTTCAAAGACATTTGTGATGTGGCATTGATTCACGGGCAGATGAAGTCGCAGGAAAAAGATGAGGTCATGGAGCGTTTTGGCAGCGGCAAAACCAAAATACTGGTGGGAACAACCGTCATTGAAGTCGGCGTAGATGTGCCTAACGCCAGTATTATCCTGATTGAGCATGCCGAACGGTTTGGCCTTTCACAGCTCCATCAATTAAGAGGACGTGTGGGCAGAGGCGAGCATCAGTCGTATTGTTATTTGATGTACTCAAAATTAAGTCAGGAGGCCAGGGTGCGATTGAAAGCCATGGAAGAAAGCTCGGATGGATTTAAAATCTCGGAAATTGATGCGCGTTTAAGAGGCGCAGGGAATATTATGGGAACGGAGCAATCGGGAATTGTAAATGATTTAAAAATTGCCAATTTAAATGAAGATTTAGATATTTTGATCTCGTCGCGCAATGCAGCATTTCAGCTCATTGAACATGATCCGGAACTTAAAAAAGATGGCCATGAAATGATCAAATCATACTTTTCTAAACATTACCACAACAAATCTATTTTAGCTGATATTGGATAAACTGTCTTTAAAATCGCTTCAAGTCTCCGAAACCAGTATAAACCATGAAGGTTTGGTCTATGAAGTTTTAGGTACGCATTATATGGTTAGGACGAGCGCTGGTGAGTTTTTCAAATGCAAAACCATTAAAAGCACACAAACCGAAAATCCCGATTCAACGCTTGTGGTTGTAGGGGATTGGGTTCAGTTTAAATCCATTCAGCCCAATTCGGATATAGATATCCCCGAAGGGATTATTCTAAAGGTGTTGGCGCGCAAAATGCGTTTGGCCAGAAAACGCAATCGAAAAACCAATCGTAGCGGTGAAGTTGAGCATGTTTTAGCCAGCAATATTGATCAGCTTGTGATTGTAGCTTCGGGCACGATGCCGCCGCTCCGCAAAGGCTTGATTGATCGTTATTTGGCATTTGCTGAAGCCGAAGGCCTTAAGGTGTTGATCGTCATTAATAAGCTGGATTTAAGCTCTGCTGAAGAGCTTGACCAGCAAATGAAAGTTTATTCCGATTTAGGCTATGATGTATTGCTGGTAAGCGCTAAAACCAAATCCCATATCGAAAAACTAAGAGATTGTTTGGTTGGAAAAATTTCGGTGTTAAGCGGGCATTCCGGAGTGGGCAAATCATCGTTGATAAACACATTGGTTGGCAGTATGGATTTAAAAACCGGCGATTTAAGTCAAAAGTCCATGAAAGGCGCTCATGTTACTTCAGGAGCAACAATGTTGGTTATTTCCGGGAACAATCAAACCGACTCGGGACTTGTCATAGATACGCCAGGCATTCGTGAATTTGCGCTAATAGATATTGATAAGCAAAACCTGCGTCATTATTTTATTGAATTTTCAGAATTTGCAGAGGATTGCAAGTACAGTTCGTGTTTGCATCTGAACGAGCCGGGTTGTGCAGTCATTCGTGCGGTTGAAGATGGAGACATCGATCAGGAGCGCTATAAGAATTATGTCTCAATTTTTGATACGTTGGACAATAATTAATTCAGCCTTGAAATAATTTCCTTTTAACCTACCGGTTCTATTTATTATTTTAGCTACACAAAAAAAACACATAGATAAAAACGATTTGCATATGTCAATAACTTCAATTAATCCGGCAACTGAAGAGGTGATTGCCACGTATGATTCAATGTCAAAGGATGAACTGATCTCAATTGTCCGTTCATCCCAAATGGATTTTATGGATTGGAAACAGCTTTCAATGAATGAGCGATCACGATTTTTACACAACCTGGCCAATTGTCTTCGTGAAGAAAAAAAGGAATTAGCCTGCCTTGTCACGTCTGAAATGGGCAAGCCAATTCGCGAGGCTGAAGCCGAAGTTGAAAAATGTGCCTGGGTATGTGAATTTTATGCTGATAAATCCGATGAGTTTTTAGCCCCTGAATTTGTTGAAACCGACGCCACGCAAAGCTGGATTGCTTTTCAACCGATCGGTTTGGTGTTGAGCATTATGCCGTGGAATTTTCCATTATGGCAAGTCATGCGATTTGCTGCGCCTGCTGTGATGGCCGGCAATGGCTGCATAGTCAAACATGCGCCTAATGTTACGGGTTGTGCGCTGGCTATTGAGAAACTGTTTAGAAAAGCGGGATTTCCCGATCATCTTTACCGGACATTGTTAATTTCGATAGATGAGGTTAATGACCGGGTTGGAGAGTTAATCAATCACCCCGATATCCGTGCCGTAACCTTAACGGGGAGCACGGGCGCCGGACGTAAAATTGCTGAAAAAGCTGGAACGGCCCTTAAAAAAACCGTTCTGGAACTAGGTGGAAGCGATCCGTACATCATCCTAGAAGACGCCGATCTGGACGAAGCGATCAATTCATGTGTCTTTTCGCGCCTTCAGAATGCCGGACAAAGTTGCGTGGCGGCAAAACGCTATTTGGTTTCGGAAAGCCTCAAAGAGGAGTTTGAAGAAAAAATGGTCGAAAACTTCTCGCAAAAAGTGATGGGCGATCCAATGGATCCAAACACCAACATTGGTCCAATGGCTCGCGTTGATCTTCGGGATGAGTTGCATGATCAGGTTGAACGAAGCGTGGCTAGCGGCGCTAAATTGCTTGTAGGCGGTCAAAAGCCTGCTCAAAAAGGATACTTCTATCCCCCAACGCTTTTAACGAATATTCAGCCTAATATGCCGGTTTATTATGAAGAAACTTTTGGGCCGGTTGCATCAATTATTACATTTAAAAATGATAATGAAGCGCTGCAAATTGCCAACGATTCACCTTTTGGCTTAGGCTCGGCTGTGTTTTCCAAAAATATTGAGCGGGCTCAGGAGTTGGCTTCGCAAATTGAAGCCGGCAATTGTTTTATTAATTCGATGGTGAAATCCGATCCGCGATTACCTTTTGGAGGGCTTAAAGATTCGGGTTATGGCCGCGAGCTTTCTCATTTTGGGATTCGTGAATTTGTAAATATCAAAACAGTTTATATTAAATAAAATCAACATCAATCATTTATCATCACTGAAAGGCGTGAATTATGGAAAAAAAGACAGTAAAGATTTTATTTGTATGTTTTGGAAATATTTGCCGATCTCCTACAGCGGCTGCCGTATTTAAAAAGCTTGTTGCGGAAGAAGGATTTCATGAACAGATTGAAGTTGATAGCGCCGGAACTTCGGGGTATCATATTGGCGATGCTGCCGATCCAAGATCTATTGATGCGGCTTCAAAAAGAAATGTGGATTTGAGCGATCACAGAGGAAGGCGGGTGGAAGAAGCTGACTTTGAAAAGTACCATTACGTGATTGCAATGGATAACGAAAATTATAGCAACCTGGCAACCCTTTGCACAGCCGGCAACTGGGGTAAATTAAAGATGTTTTTGGATTACTCCAATGAATTTGAAGGTCGTGAAGTCCCTGATCCTTATTATGGCGGTGAAAGGGGTTTTGAAGTTGTGTTGGATATGGCTGAGTCGGCTTCCAAGGGATTGCTTAAAGAAATTAAAGAAACCTATTTTGTTTCTACAGACGCTTAATCATTTTAATGAAGTTGTCTGGAAATGACCATGATGAATCAGAACCTATATAATGATATTGAAAAGGCCGTTGGAAAGCGGCCTTTTAACATTAAACCCCTCAGCGGTGGGTGTGTGGGTGAAGTGATCAGGATTGACTTTCAAGACAATGAAACATTGGTGGGTAAAATCGGCAACGGATCAAATTCCAGCCTATCCATAGAAGGCAATATGCTGGACTATTTAAACCGGCATACCAAGCTGCCCGTGCCCCGCGTGGTTCATAACTCAGATCAATTGCTCATCATGACATTCATCGAGGGCAACGATCCCATTGATTATCATGCCGCACAAGATGCCGCAAAACTTCTGGCCGATCTTCACCGGATAAATGCATCTCAGTTTGGTTTTGATTATCCCACATTAATTGGCGGCTTGCATCAACCCAATGCCAAGAACGACTCCTGGATAGATTTCTTCGCACAAGAGCGCCTGCTTTATATGGCAAAGGATGCGTTAAATGCTTCGCGTATTTCTAGCAAGCTCATGTCGCGTATTGAGGCTTTTGCTGGAGATTTACATCAGTTTATCGCCGAACCTGCTAAGCCATCGTTATTGCACGGCGATATTTGGGGTGGAAATGTAATTGTACAAGACGGCAAAATTTCAGGATTTATTGATCCGGCGATTTATTTCGGACATCCCGAAATTGAACTGGCGTTTATTACCTTGTTTAGCACATTTGGATCGGAATTTTTCAATGCCTATGACGAGGATTATGGCATTGAACCCAGATTTTTTACTGAGCGTCGCGATATCTACAACCTTTATCCGCTCCTGGTTCATTCACGGCTTTTTGGCGGGCATTATCCCTTCCAGGTAGAAAGCACGCTTAAACGCTTTGGCTATTAACGCACAACCCAGATTTTAAGTACATATGTCTCAATCCATTTATGGCCGTAATGCGGTTTTGGAACTTTTGCGAACAAAACCCGATGATGTTGAAAAGATTTATTTTCAGTTTAATACCGACCATTACAAGCTCAAAGAAATTTTAATTACGGCGAAACGCCACAAGATCTCCATCGGCAAAGCTCGGAATCAAACGTTAATTGAACTGGCCAAAACCGATAAGCATCAAGGCGTATGTGCGCTAGTCAGCCCAACCCGCTATTATGAGCTGGATGATATAATAACCCAAAAACGAGGCAAGCATCGTTTGTTTGTATTGCTGGATGGCCTGGAAGACCCGCACAATGTTGGCGCAATTATCAGAACGGCTGAAGCTTGCGGCGCAGATGCTGTGGTTGTGGTTCGCAATCAGGGCGCGCCGATTAATGCGGCTGTGAGTAAGGCATCGGCAGGTGCGTTGGCAACCATGAAAATTTGCAAAGTGGCTAATTTAAGCCAAACCATCGATACCCTGAAAAAGCACAACATTTGGGTGTATGGATTGGATATGCACGGCGATAAACCGTTCTATGATGTTGATTTTAACGATGATGTGGCCATTGTTATCGGTTCGGAAGGAAAAGGCCTGCGCGATTTGGTTAGAAAACGCTGCGATGATATTCTCAGTATTCCAATCCTTGGCAATGTGGAATCACTGAACGCAAGCGTTTCAGCTGCCGTAGCGCTTTATGAAATTGTGCGCCAGCGCCTGGCATAAAGCGCTATTAAAAAAAATTAATGTTGGATTTCAATTACAGTCTCATCTTGAGAGTGGATTTAGAGTACAAATTTTTGGCGTGGGATTGCCAAAAAGACAAATAAGTAATGACGAATTCATTAATTTAAAGCTCATTATCCAACCAAGTCATGCCTGCGCAGGCAGGCATCTATAGGCTCCTGCTTTCGCAGGAGCGACAAAAACAAAACCTCGTCATTAGTAGTCCGCATTTTGAAGAACAAAACACAAATATATTAATGACGAATTATTTTTAACAGGTCATCGCGAACGCCTGTAAGGCGTGCAGCGATCCAGAAAATGCGTCTGGATTGCTTCACTTCGTTCGCAATGACTTCATAGACATATGCTCAATTATAAATTCGTCATTGGAAGTTTAAATTTTTGGGATAGATGGCCAAATGCTAGAAAGGAAATGGCATGGTTCAAATGATTGTATTTTAACAAGGGGTTGCAACCCCTTGTTACCTAAACTTTGCATTGGTTGCTGTAGGAGTAATTCATGAAATGCCCCAGTGAATTTCCAACGCTCAATTAAGACATAAAAAGCACATTTGTTTAAACTTCCTCCAATCCCTAATTTCTTGATAGTTCTCTCAACATTACCATTACACATATGCGTTTGCAAAAGTTTTCCTTTATAGTCATACAAAGAAATTTCTATCAGTTTTATTACCAAAAAGTTCATTGGCAGTTCACAAGATTGCCTATCCAATTGCACCGGGCATGGCGGAATTTCAGTTTAGAAAAATGGTTTGAAAAGTTGCGGTGGTTATGGGTTTTACTTACTGGAGTTGGAATAGTTTGGTGGTTATTTGATTTTCCTTCATTTGAAGAATTTAAAAATATATTTCAATCCTTTATAGAAAGGGATAATCCACCATGGACACTCATTACACTTTTTCTTGGAACTCCTACTGCATATGTGATTTGGTTTTTTCGAGACAAGAACAACCGAATGCAAATTGAAAACCAACGCAAAGATATTAACCTTAAAGAATTTCAAAGGCTTTCAGAGTGGGTTTCTGGTCAGCATTTGCCTGAAAATACAGGTTTTGAATCCGGTGAAAAAAAAATACCAGTTGAAACAAATGAAGCTTTTAAAAGCCAGAAAAGCATTCTAAAAAGCAACCTGACAAAATATGATGGCGCGGCGGCTTTACAAATTGCAGCGATTTACCAGCTTGAAGCCTTTTTAAAAGGCGATTATGGAAACTCGTTCCGCCGCCCGGCCTTTCAATTGCTTAAAAGCCTTTGGCTTTCACTAATGTACTCTAATGTTCAAGCATGGAATGAGGTTGAGAATAAATTAAAAGAAATCATTGATAATTCTATAAATAAACAGAAATGGGATGATTGGACTGAAAATAATTTTAAGCTATGGCAAGAAAGCTTTAAAGCAACCTATAGCACAGTTGGTCAAGCTCTGGTAACGGTTTTAGGTGCTAAATCAGGTAGTATTCTTAGAAATCATTCAAAAGATTTGCAATTCACAATTTTAGCTGGATTTAATCATGGATTACCAAGTTTAGAACGCTTTGAACTAGATGGTTTAAATTTAGAAGGAATTGGGTTTCATAATGCTGAATTAAATAAATCCAATTTTCAAGGATCTAAACTTAGTATCTCAAATTTTCAAGGGGCGTATTTAGAAAATGCAAAAATTCAAGGCGCAAAGCTTTTATTTGCTAATCTTCAAATGGCAAAACTAAATGAAGCTAATTTAAATGGTATTGATTTTTCTAATGCGAAGTTAAATGCGGCTAATCTATATGAAGCACGCCTTGAATATGCGTCACTAATTAGAGCAAATCTTATTTTTGCTGGACTTAATAATGCAAAATGTAATAAAGCAAATTTTATGATGGCTAATTTATTTGGTGCTTCTCTTATTGAATCAAGTTTACAAGAAGTTAATCTTAAATATGCATGGTTATATCTCTCAAATCTAGGTAAGGCAAATTTACAATTTGCAGATCTTAGTAGTGCAAACCTTAAAGTCTCTAATTTAGAAAAGGTAAATCTTAAGGGAGCAAATCTTAGAAATATTGAAATCGATGAGAAAACATTTTTCGAAGGTGCAACAGCAGATCAACATACAATCATTGAAGTTGGTGAATATGATTCAAAGTTAGAGTTTGTTCGTGATGAAGTAAAAAGCAACGCTTTGCGCGAGCAGATGGAGAGGCAGGGGTTGGAATTTGTGGATGATTAAGCTAAAGAACATTTGTTGAACATGCGCTTATCGGAAATGTTGCTTTGGAAAAATGCATAGGCTTCTTCACCCTGAAAAACATGTAACACATCCCCGGCTCTCTCAAGAGGAGAGAAATCTCTAAGTCCCGTCTTCAGAAGGGATTTAGCGGCGCGTTGATTTTATAACGCCAACACAATTTCCTCGCAAAAACCTTTCGATTTCAAGCGTTTCCATTTTACCATCCCTGAAAAAATGTTACATTAGGAGCTGTTAGAAATCTTATCTGATAACCAAAAAACTCGACTCAAGATGAACTTTCCTGATGATCTCAAATACACCAAAGAACATGAATGGGTTAAAGTGGATGGAAATACGGCCATTGTTGGAATTACCGACTTTGCGCAATCCGAACTCGGCGATGTGGTATTTGTAGAACTTAAAGATGTGGGGACTAAGCTTCAGCAGCATGATGTATTTGGCACGGTTGAAGCAGTGAAAACCGTATCGGATTTATTTGCTCCGGTTGCCGGGGAGATTGTGGAAGTAAATATTGATTTGGAAACTGAGGCTGAAAAAGTCAATCAAAGCCCTTATGAAGAGGGTTGGATGGTAAAGATCACCATGGAGGATCAGTCGCAATTGGAAGGTTTAATGAGCGCTGAAGATTATAAAACGCACATTGGAGAATAACATCAAATACAAATTGTAGAGAACCACATGCCATTTATACCCAATACCGATGCGGACCGTCAAGAGATGTTAGCAAAAATTGGCGTCAAACGCTTTGAAGAGTTGATTGAAAACATCCCTGAAAAAATTCGACTAAACGAGCCGTTGAATTTACCGGAAGCCTTATCAGAAATGGAGGCTTTGGAAGAGCTAAAATCAATGGCTTCTCAGAATACAAGTACCGACGAGGCCATTAGTTTTTTAGGTGGCGGCGCTTATGATCATTTCATCCCGTCTGCAGTTGGCGCTATAACCTCACGAAGTGAATTCTATACAGCATACACACCATATCAGGCTGAAGTCAGCCAGGGTACGTTGCAGGTGATTTATGAATTTCAAAGCATGATCTGCAATCTTACCGGAATGGATGTGGCCAACGCTTCCATGTACGATGGCGCAACGGCGCTTGCCGAAGCTATGCTTTTATGCGTTGCTCAGAAAAACCGGTATGAGGTTGTTATTGCCGGTAAGATCAATCCCAATACGGTTGAGGTCATGAACACCTATGCGGTGGGTCAAGATATTGAAATTAAACAATCGGCATTAACTAATGGCGGCGCGGATTTGGATAGCGTTGCTGGTTTGATGTCTGAAAACACGGCTGCTTTGATCGTTCAGCAGCCAAATTTTTATGGTTGTTTAGAAGAAGTCCATCAATTGCAGGAATTGGCTGCTCAGCATGGCGCATTGTTTGTGGTTTCTGTTGATCCTATATCGCTTGGGTTATTAGAAGCCCCCGGCAATTATGGCGCTGATATTGTAGTTGGGGAAGGCCAGGTTTTTGGAAATACGCTCAGCTATGGCGGTCCTTACCTTGGGTTGTTTGCGGTTAAAAAACCATTGATCCGAAAAATACCCGGAAGGCTTTCTGGCATCACCATCGATAAAGAAGGCAAGCAAGGCTTTATTTTAACGCTTCAAACCCGAGAGCAGCACATTCGTCGCGAAAAAGCCACATCGAACATCTGCACCAACCAGGCATTGAATGCGCTCTGTGCAAGCGTATACCTTGCGTTGATGGGTAAATCGGGGTTGAAGGAAGTTGCCGAACTTTCACTTCATAAAGCGCATTATCTGGCTGATGAAATCCAAAAGATAGAAGGATTCAAAGTAAAACACACGCGGTCATTTTTTAAGGAATTTGTTGTGGAAACACCAGTTCAAGCTTCAAAAATCATCACTGACTTAATGGCTAAACAGATTCACGCTGGCATTAATATCAATCCAAACGCTGATAACGAGCTCTTGATTGCCGTTACGGAAAAACGTACCAAACGTGAAATGGATACGTTTGTTGAAGCATTGCAATCGTTTGCGGTCTGATATTCTTTAGAGCAACACCTAAAAACGAAGTTTTCCAATATTAGAACGACTCAAACAAAACCTTAGGATGTATCCATTTGTTTGAGTCGTTTCTTTTTAAACACTCATAACAAAAAAAGGCCGACATCTCTGCCTGCCTCTTGTAAAGACGCATGAGTACCAGCTTAACAAGAGGCTGTCTCAAAAGGGTAATTTAGTCGGGAAAGGGGTACTAAAAACGAGCCCCTTTTTCTTTACTCAAATCAATATAAATTATTATAAAATAAACACTTAAAAAGAAATAACTAAAAGTTGATCCTACTCCGAAATTATTGAAAATTACATTTATTTTGACTTATGAGACAGCCTCTTGTTTTTGAAGCTACATTCGTCAGCACAGGAAAAATTCGTCATGATTCATTTGTTTTTTGGCTATCTACGCTAAAAATTTGCACTTGTAAAGACGCAATGCATTGCGTTTTTACCAATAATATGTTCATATGAGACTATTTCACCAGCATCATTTTTTTAGTTTGAACCTCATTGCCGGCTACCAATTGATAAAAATACACGCCGCTGGAGACCTGGGAACCGTTGAACTGAACCGAGTTTAGTCCTTGCTCAGCCTGAAGTGTTTCATTGTAGATAACTTGCCCGGTGATGTTAAAGATTCTTAATGTTGCTTTACCGGCTGATTTCATGTTGAACTGAATGGTTGTTTCGGGGTTAAACGGATTCGGGTAATTTTGATTCAACGCGAACGACGTTTCGCCCTCCACGTTTAGTGTAACGGTTTGTTCATACGAATGTACAAGCCCGCTATTATCCACGCTTTTTAACTGGTAAGTGTATGTTCTATCGGTTTGGATCAAGTCATCGGTAAAAGTGTAGTGATTACTATTCAAAGCCGTTCCGTGGCCTTTTAAAGCTGAGTTATATACATAACTGCCAATTTCTACGCTATCCCTGTAAAGGATAAATCCTAAATTATCCGTTTCGGAATGTGTTGTCCAGTTCAGTGTTGCACCGGTTTTAGATGGCGCGACGGAGAAACCGGCCAGTTCTACCGGTAACGGATTATCGCTTCCACCGCCAATGGTAAATTGGCGATTGAGAGGCACATGATGTGTACTCAAGACAAATACCCGAATTGTATCAGGAGCCAGACTAAAATCTAAAGTTCCGCCTAGATCTTGAATATTTTGCCATGCGGAGTTGGAATCGGAGCGAGTCAGAACCGTTAAGGTTTCATAATCAGTAATTCCTGAAAGACCTGAAATATCAAAGGCGAGGCTGTAAGAAAAGAACGGGAAAGGGTTGCAACTACATGCGGTTTGCGTAGTCCAATAGCGGGGCGCCACATGATATATTCCGTTAGGCAATGAGCCGTGTATATTTGGCTTGCTTTGGGTTTTAAGGTGGAACAACGTGACGTCGCAGAGATTAAGGGATAGAATTTGTAAGGTTGTCCCTGCATTTAGAAAATGTTGCGGCTTATTGTTGCACATACAAATTGTAATGGTATTGCTGTTTTCCCATGTAAGAAATGGAAACCCGGAGTTTGTGGAATCATCAATATGCCAGTAGTCTTCGGTTTGATTATCATGATATGGGTTTGTGATAAAATCCCAAGCATTCGTAAGACCAGTTACAAATAAATGTGTAAAGGTTGCCACATCTTTCATTTCCGAAGAGGTTTTACCATGAACCCTCGATTCGAGAATGGTTTGATTGCCTACGCCATCATCCGGGTTTGGTAAGCCGGATGTTTCGGTGTTCCAAAAAGAATTAATAATTAATCCTGAAGAAGAGTTATATCCAACAACCCCGCCAACATTGGTTGCCCCGGTTATTTGTCCGGTAGCAAAATTATTTTCAACAGTGTGGGAATGATTATAACCAACAATGCCGCCAACATTTGATGTCCCGTTAACAGTGGCTGTTGAGTAGTTGTTCTTAAGAATGCCATCAATGTTGTAACCGACAATGCCACCAATGTTGGATGAGCCATTCACGCTTCCCATCGTAAAGCATTCCGAAATTGTTGAGTTGCCATTATAGCCCACAAGCGCGCCGACAAAACTATTGCCGGTTATTTCAGCGTTGGTAAGCCCCAAACGTTTAATGGTTGCAAATGGCGATGTATAACCAAATAAACCGATATAGACTAATGAAGAGCGATTGATCGCGAGACCATCAATTCTGTGCCCATCACCATCATAGGATCCTGAAAAAGGATTTGCAAAATCGCCAATGGGTAAAAAGCCTTCGTAAGCGCCGCCATCGCCATCATCCCAGTTTTGGGTATCGGTTGCATCGATATCGGCAGTTTGTTTAAAATATTTATTCCATTCACTGATGTTGAGCGATAGCCAATACAGGTTTTCAACAGAAGTAATTAAGTAAGGGGTTTCTTGAGAACCATTACCATCAGGTGGAATAGCGGTTTGCGCATATAAATGTTGGGTTAATGAAAAAATGAATAAAAACAGCGTAAATCGTTTCATCATGAATTGGGGTTTAAAGATTGAAGTACTCTATTGCTCAGGATCAAAAACTTATAGCACCATTTCATCGTGCGTAATTCAAATATTCCAAAAAAACGCGAAATGAATCAGCAGCTCAGTTGTTATGCTGTCTTAGGGTTTCAATACCCTGCAGCTTGCTCTGGAATCGTCACTCCTGCGCATGCCACGGAGAATCGGGTTGAATGGCCAAAGAGTTATGCTTCTGGATGCCGGATCGAGTTCGGCATAACGTCTAATAGCCAATGGTTGCCGCGGGGTAGCTTATTTTTGAAACTAGAAATCAGGGAAAATCCTTTATGTTTGATATAAGATATGCCAGGGGACAATTCTCTCGGCAAGTATAGTAAAATATTATATAATAAAAAAATAAGTCATTTAGAAAACACACTCACCATGAACAATTCTTTTCCTGCGGCAACCGAGAAATTCTTCATTGATCTTAAAGAGAACAACACCAAAGAATGGTTTGAAGATAACCGTGAGCGTTATAACAATGAAGTTTTGTTTCCGGCACAAGCATTTGTTGAGTTATTAGGCGCTGAGGCCAAAACCTTACGACCAGCCATTCAGGCTATCCCAAAAATTGATAAATCCATTTTCCGTTTGCACCGGGATGTACGGTTCAGCCCGAATAAATCGCCTTATAAAACACATTTGGGCATTTTTCTTTGGGAAGGAGAGCGAAAAAAAATGGAATGCCCCGGATTGTATTTCCATATTGAACCCGGCCAATATTTTGTTGGCGTTGGACTGTATATGTTTCCGCCTGATTTGCTCAAAGTGTATCGCAAAGCCGTCTCTCAGCCTGATAATGCCTTGGCATTGCACACGATTATGGAACCTTTAAAAAAAGACAATCATATTGAATTGTGTAATAAGCACTTTAAAAAAACACCACGAGGGTTTCAGGCCGATTTTCCTCATAGCGAGTATCTGCTTTATAATGGGTTATTTGGGATGATATCTGGGTCAGATTTTAGCGCCATTGAAGGAGAAAAAGCGCCGATGTTTTGCATGGATGGATTTCGGAAAATGCTGGATTTGCATATTTGGCTGGTTGAAAATTTATGATGAAAAAAGCCCTTGGTTAATGATACCAAGGGCTTTAAACTGCAATTGCTTAACTAGAGAATATTAAGTTTAACCATCACCTGGCTTGGCGCATTCGATGCGGATGATTGTGGAAAACGCAGACGTTTTAGTTTTGAACGCAAGCAGTTAAGCGCTTTTTTTTCAGTGATTAAAGCGTTCAGTATTTTAACGGATCTAACGTTACCATTTGCATTAATGTAGATTTTTAAATGGATCGTCCCTTGAAGTTTTGATGTGTTATTTGAGCGCTTCAAGCACGATCTTAAATAGCCCAGTTTTTTCTGCAACACTTTTTTAAACGTTTCCGGCGACTCTGAGCCTGCCAAAACAATCACAGAGTCTATCTTCAGAGCCGGCAAATTTTTATCGGCTTTTGAAATGCGTTTTTCATCATAGGCTTCTTTTGGCGCAGCTCCAATGCCTTGCAATCCGCCTGAGCCTTTTCCATAGCCTGAAATCGATCCACCGTTCATGGTTTTATAACGCACGCCACTGCTGCCAAGCACGGAAGCGGCTGGGTGGCCAACGGCATAATTTGAAACGCCTTCCGGTAATGGCAATGGTTGCTTCACAGTGACCGATGTATCGGAGGTGCGGCGAACTTCTGAATCGATAGCAACAAAAGAGGTGTAGTTCGTGAGAAGATTGTATCTCAGTCCCAGTTTGGTAATTTCATCTGTATGCTCTTCAGTATGGAGTACTTTGTTGAAATCGCTCAGCATGGCAATTTTATGGCGCGCCCACAAATAGCGCAACGCAGCATTTTTTTTCTCAGGTTTAAAATTGCTGACCTTAAGCCTTTTTCGGAAAGTTTCTTCTCCGGTAATGCCTGAAAGCCGCAGCTCGCCCTTGGGTTTTCCTTTCCACTTTCCGAAGAGCAGGATCGGTCGGTTGGCAAATACATCGGGTGGCGAAAGGGGTTCAACATCATAAACCTCAAAATTTTTATACTCGGTTTTGATTTGTGTGAGAACCGGAAACTCAATGAGTTCTCTGAATTTTTCGGCTTTTTGAGGGATGTTTTTCTTTTCTCGCAATGTAATAATTAAAGGCTCGCCTGAACCGGCTCTGGCCATACCTTCTATCAAATAGCGATTAACGCTTGAGCCTATACCAACGGAAAACAGGTTGGCTTCATTTAAATTTTTGCGAATGGTTTCAAAGGTTTCTTTTTCAAAGCTCACATAACCGTCGGTGATGACCACAATACTTCGGGAGCCTTTTTCAGCTTTCGGGAGTGCCATAGCTCGCTTAAGCGCTTTTACAAGTTGCGTGCCCCCGCCGCCTCTGGCGCTGGTTACAAAATCCAAGCCTTTTTGAATGTTTTCTTTTGTGGCGGCCATTGGTTTTGGTGAAAAGACTTTTGAGCCGCCTGAAAACATCAGGATGTTAAAGGTTTCGGTTGGTTTTAACCGGGTAAGCAGGGATTCCATCATTGATTTGGAGACATTTAAGGGCTCGCCATGCATCGAACCGGAAATATCGATCACATACAAGTACTCACGATTTGGAATCATTGAAGATGTAATCCGATTCGGGGGCTGGATCATCGCTAAAAAGAAATTCTCATCCTCGCCTTCATAAAGCATCAATCCCGATTCAATTTGATTCCCCGCTAATCGGTAACGCACAATAAAATCTCGGTTGCCGCCATACTTTTCGGAGTTATCCAGTGAAATGGTCGCGTCTTTTTTGCCATCGTAGTTTATGGATGTTTTATGTGAAAGACAGGCGATTTCCTGGATGGGCACACCGCTTGAAATATCGAGGTTAATATTAAACGTCGTCTGCGATTGCTCGCCTTCTTTCAAATATGGATTTTCAACCCATTTATCGGGACTTTTGTCGGATTTTTTTTGATTGGAATACCTTGGCCCAACCACAGTGGGATATACAAATTCATAAATAGCTTCGTTTGGCACTAAGAGTTCGGTGTATTTCATTTCTACCACAATGCTATCGCCCGGCAGAATATTAGCCACGTTCATTTGAAAGACATTCGGGCGTTCCTGCTCAAGTAAGGAGGCGGTTTTACCTTCCGATTTGGCTTGTTCATAAGCCTTTCGCGCGGCCTGCCGTTCTTTGATTTTTGCTTCAATCGTGCGCGTACCGATAGTCATTTTCATAGCATACACTGCGGCGCGTGTAGATGCCGGAAACACATAGAGCGCTTCAATGGCCGATCTTCCGGAATTTTTATACACCTGGTAAACGGTAACATCAGCGATGACACCGGCTATGGTAACTTCGGCCGAGGTGGAAAGAAGCGGCATTTGATCCACGGATGGGTCGTCACTTTTTACAAAAAAATACGGGGAAAGCGTTTGATCCAGGGGATTCTCGGAGCGAACGGTTGTATCGGTTAATGACGGAAACGTTTTTACGGGCGTATCATTTAATGATGATGATTCGGGTGCCGGTTTTTCGGCATAGCTTGCCTTGAGGATTGAAAAAACAAAAAAGAGGCAAAAGACAAAATAAGGCCACTGGAGTCGTCTCATAAAGGTTTAGGTTTTAATTAGAAAGGGTTAAATCCAGCCGATTTTAGGAAACACGCCGATTTAATTTTATAATTGTGGAGCTGCTCAAATGAAAACCAATGCTATGGTTATAAGCGAAGATTAATTAAATGTTTCGTTTGGAGATTGATTGAGAACCAGAGTTTTCTTGACTTATCATTTGACTCACAAAAAGAGTAACCAACGAATTTAGGGTGTATTGAAATGCCTGAAGAAGATTTATCTACAGAGCCTTTGCTTTCGGTTCGCCAATTAAAAAAGTGGTTCCCCATTAGAAAAGGTTTTTTTTCAAAAACAGTTGGCCATGTAAAAGCGGTTGATGATGTCACGTTTCAAATCCGGAAAGGTGAAACGCTGGGTTTGGTTGGCGAGTCGGGATGCGGGAAAACCACAACAGGTCGGGCTATTTTAAGGTTAATTGAGCCGACCGGCGGTGAGGTGCTTTTTCGGGGTGAAAACATCCTGGCCTATCGGAAAGAAGAGCTTCGCCAATTGCGAAAGCATTTGCAGATTATTTTTCAGGATCCTTACAGCTCGCTGAATCCAAGATTAACCGTTGGCCAGATGCTTAGCGAAGTGCTAATGGTTCATAACATCGCTCACGGCGATGAGGCGCAAAAACGAGTCGGCGAGCTTTTGGATATTGTCGGTTTGCAAAAAGACCATACCAACCGCTACCCTCATGAATTTTCGGGTGGGCAGCGCCAACGCTTGGGTATTGCACGTGCTTTGGCTGTAAATCCACAATTTATTGTTTGCGATGAACCCGTTTCGGCGCTTGATGTCTCAATTCAGTCGCAAATCATCAATTTGTTGCAAGACCTCCAGGATGAGTTTGGCATCACGTATCTCTTTATTGCACATGACCTATCGGTGGTTGAGCACATTTCCAACCGGGTTGCCGTGATGTATTTGGGGAAAATCGTTGAGATAGCTTCGGCAGAAGATCTGTATGAAAATCCAAAACATCCTTATACCAAAGCATTACTTTCGGCGGTGCCGATCCCCGATCCGAATCAAAAATCCAATCGGATCGTGCTGACGGGGGATGTCCCAAGCCCTGTAAATGTGCCAAGCGGATGTTATTTTCATCCCCGCTGTCCCGAAGCAAAACCCGAATGCAAGACCACCGTTCCAAAGCTGGCGCGAATAATGGAGAATCCTGCGCATGAGGTCAGTTGCATATTATACCCAACCAGCGAGCCCGATTTCAAAGCCGTTAAAGAAGAAACAACATAACATTTATTCTTATGAGTACGACGAAATCAAAGAGCAACTTTTGGAAAATTTTTCTATCCATAGTGGTTTTATTGATGATCATTGTGGGTTTGGGAACATACCAAATGTCGCGGCCAAATATTTCCATTGCTGATAACAGCGTTTTGACGCTTAATATTTCAGGCAATCTGCCTGATGCGGTTTTGGATGAAGACTTCTCAAGCCTTTTTTCCCGAACACCGCTCTCGTTGCAGGGACTTAGAAAAACATTGATTCAAGCCAGAACAGATGAGCGTATTCAAATGGTTCTGATTAATATCGGGCCATTAATGACCGGCTTTGCCAAACTGGAAGAACTTAAGTACGAACTGGAAATGCTGAAGCAATCCGGTAAAGAGGTTTGGGCGCATTTAAGCTTTGCCGGCGATAAAGAATATTACCTGGCAACATCTGCGGATAAAATTTTCCTTGACCCTTATTCGGCATTGTTTCTAGACGGTTTAAAAGTAGAGTTGCTGTATTTTAAAACGCCGTTTGAAAAGCTGGGCATTGAGTTCGAAGCCTCTGCACAAGGTAAATACAAAAGTGCGGTAGAAGCCCTTGTAAATAATACGCCCAGCCAAGCCGACCTGGAGCAACGCAACGCGCTTTTGGATGATTTTTTCGAACACTATATTTCGCAAGTCAGCCAATCAAGAAATTTTTCAGCCGAGAAATATCGCAAGATTTTGGATTCGGAACTGCTGATCCAGGATAAAAAAGCGCTGGATATGGGTTTGATTGACGAGATAGCCTACATGAGCGAGATCAAAAATAAGCTCAATAAAAAGTACCAGGACTTAAATGATGAAAAAACTATTTTTATTTCTGCCAGGTCATATGCAGAAGCAGAAGAAAGCGAATTTGAATTCGGCTCGGATCATGAGATTGCCATTATCACGATACAAGGGGATTTGATTGATGCCGATGGCGATTTTGGTAAGAGCAATAGTTTTGGAACCAATCAAATTGTACGTGGCATTCAAAAAGCGGCAAAGAACGAATCCGTGAAGGCGATTCTTTTAAGGATTGACAGTCCCGGTGGTTCAGGAATTGCTTCGGATAAAATTTTAAATGCGTTAGATTCGGCTAAAACCAAGAAACCAGTTGTGGCCTCAATGTCGGGCATTGCGGCGTCTGGAGGGTATTGGGTTGCCATGAACGCCAACCGAATTTATGCCAACTCAATGACGGTAACCGGATCAATCGGTGTGTTTTCCATAAAACCATACTTGAAAAAATTGCAGGAAAACATAGGCTTGAAACGCGTGGTATTAAAACGGGGCAAATTTTCCGATGCATTCAACGCGTTTGATAAATTCCCGGCTGAAGCCTATGAGAAATATGATGCGTATTTGGCCAATTTTTACGATGTCTTTATTAATAAAGTCGCGTCGTATCGAAACATGCCCTTGGATTCGGTTAAACAAGTGGCGGAAGGCAGGGTTTGGACGGGCCAGCGCGCCAAAACTAACGGACTTATTGATGAGATCGGCGGCATGAGTAAAGCGCTTGAAATGGCCAAAAATCTGTCCGATATTCCACCGGATGAATCTTATCGTCTGGTGAACTATCCCAAACGAAAAGACTTCTTTGAGAAGTTGTTCGATAAAGAACTGATGAAGGCAAGTTTAAACGCCGAGCTTGATGCCATTAAAACAAAGCTGGCTGAATCCATCGTTAAGGCATGGTTAGGCATCAACCCGATAAACATTCCAACCACGTATTATCAGCAAGTTCATGGCATTATTATGGAAGGGTTGGGATTAAAACCCCTAACCTGGCAGCCTTTTGAAGTTGAAGTAAATTAAACGATCAGGCTTCCGACATACGATTCGTAATCGGGATTTTCTGCCGATGAAAAATACAAGCTAAGCTTTTGGGCAACTTCTGAGCCGATAGAGGGTTGAACAAAGTTCATGGTTCCGATTTGCAAGGCTTTTGAGCCAACCACCAAAAACTCCATGGCATCTTCAAAGCTGGCGATGCCGCCCATACCGACAATCGGAATTTTTACCGATTGGTAACACTCCCAAACTTTTGCCAGAGCAATCGGTTTTATGGCCGGGCCGGAAAGTCCCCCGGTTACATTTTTTAATACGGGCTTTTGGGTTTTATAATTGACCGCCATACCCACAACCGTATTGATCAGGGAAACCGAATCAGCGCCGCCTTCTTCAGCGGCTTGGGCAATAGCGCCAATGGATGTGACATTTGGCGTGAGCTTGATCATCAGATGTCTTGAACTGACCTTTCTAAGCGCATGGGTAATTTCAAGCGTTGCTGTTGGGCTAACCCCGAAAATAATGCATTCGCCCTTCACATTCGGGCATGAAAGATTAATTTCATAGCCGTCTATACCTTCAACATCGTCCAATCGTTTGACCACTTCAACATAGTCATCAACGGATTTTCCAACAATATTAACAATGATTTTAACACCCATCTTACGCAACGCAGGCATCTTTTCACTAATGAAACGCTCAATGCCAACATTGGCAAGGCCGATGGCGTTAAGCACGCCGCTGGAGGTTTCTACCATTCTTGGCGGCAAATTCCCTTCGCGGACTTCAAGAGAAATGGCTTTGGTAACAATGCCGCCGATGCCATCAAGCGCATCTAAGGCCTGAAGTTCCTCGCCATAAGAAACCGTGCCGGATGCCAATAATACAGGATTTTGAAGTGTTAATCCCCGACCTAAAGAAATATTAAAAGTTTCAGACATAAGACTATACGAATTACAAAAATGGCTAGATCCTCTCCAATAAGGACTCCAAACGCCGGTGATCGTCGCCAAAGAAGTACGACAATTCCTTGCCGATGTTAATGATCGTATCGGATTGTAAAAAAGTTTTATGATACCTCAGAAAAGCCACGATCAACTCATCGGGTTGTACGGTTTGGTTATTCATGATCAAACGTATAAACACCGGCGAATGCTCAAAAAATGCTTTTTTTTCGTTTTCAGACGTTAAATAAACAAAATTGTGAAGATGCGGCGGATGAAGCGGTAAACCCTGGCTTAGCGTTCCATGATCATCATAACCGACATGTATGGCATGAAATACGGTTTGGATCAACTCAAAAACCTGCGGCATTTCGCGCTGAAGCTCATCTTGGGTTTTACCCAACGGCACAATCTGGCGGGATGAATCCAACGCGCTATGCTCAATGTAGGATGCGATAGCATAGATACTGCCGTGCGAAGGGGTTTGGACTTTCAGCAATTGCCCGAAATGGATCGGCTGCTTACCAGGAAACTCGCCTTTAATGCCGGCTGCCTGAAATCCCAAAGAATTGGATGAAATAATTTCACCGATGTGATCGTTGTTCTCCATACAACGTTACCTGCGAATTTGACGAGATGATGGCCTTATTAAGCTTTGAATGGCTACTTCAATATTTTCAATATAATTGTTCATAAAGCTCTCTTCCCGAAACAGGATCTTCCCGTTTTTTACAATGATCGTCGTTGGCAGGTAAGAAATATTGTAATCGCGGATCATGGATGAATTGCCTTTGGCAAATGGAAAGCTGTATGCATATTCTCTCGGATGATCCTTGATGGGTTTTAAGTCGTTTTGCACGGTAACGGCATAAAAATTCACGCCCCGAGCGCGGTATTTGGCATACAAAAGCTGCAATTTATTAAAAAACATTTTGCTCACTTCCGAATCCGGCGACCAGAAATAATACACATTGATTTTATCACCCGAAGTCATGCTATGTACTTGCTCATCGAGTACTGTTGTTAAGGTCAAAGAAGGCGCTGTTTTACCCAGTTTTAATTTTAAGTTGTTGATTTTGCTTTCAAGCGTTTGTTTGTTCTTAAGCCTTTTTGAAAGCGACTTTTTAAACGTTGTTTTTATCCAGTTTAATTTTTCTTGATTGGGTTTTAAAGCCTGCGACTCTATGGCGTATGAAAAGGCTTTATCCCGATCGGATAGTTCATAGCATTTGGCTATGGCAAACAAAATTTCAGGCTCTTTTGAAATGCATAACCCTTTAGCCTGAAACAAATTATCCAATGCGCTTTGCATATCGCCAATGGTCAGGTATGAATAGCCAATGGCATAGTAAGCGCGTCCCGTAAGGTCGTCTTTCACGATTTTGAAGGCATCCGAACTTTCAGGAATTTCCCGCTCAACCTGCGAGGCGGCCAGTGAAAAATTACCTAAATCCAGGTTTTGAATCAGCTTATTGGCAATATCGATAGCCAGACCGGAATACTCTTGCGAAGCGGCAAATCGTTCGGCAAATCCTGCCAGGGTGATTGCGTCATAAACCGCACGATCATAATCGATACGAAGAATATCCTGAACATAAGGCAAGGCTTTTTTTAGGTTGATTTTGGCATAATAATCGAACAAATGCCTTACCGCGTAGGTATTCACCTTGGATGTTCGCAATGAGGAAAGCCTTTGGTTTAATATGTTTTGTGCAAAAATTGCCGAGCGTTCACGATAAGCATTCGGATTTGAAATGTACTTCAAGAGCAGCGACAAATTCATTTTTACGGTCAGCTTGCTGGAAGGGAATTTTTCAGTCATGGTCATCAGTGCCATTTCGCGAAGCTCTTCGTTAGGTTCAACCAGGAATCGGTTATGGAGGTTTAATTTGTGTAGATAAGTATCGGGAATGTCCCTGACAATTTCATAGGCTTTTCTTCGATCGCCAATAGCATGGATATAAGTTAGAGAAATGGCCTGTAAAAGGTCGGCATTATCGCGTCGGTTTCGGCGGGCAATAGCGATTTGGTTTTCCAATTCAGCCAGCGCTTCGGGTGTTTTGCCGTTTTTCTCATAAATCAATGTCCAGTATAAAATATAGGCATCGAAGTTGTTGGGATAGAGCTTGAGTTCTTGTTCGATATGATAAAGCACGGTATCAACGGGTGCATTGTTGCGATGCAAAGCGGTTGCCAACCGGTAATGAGCTGTTGGAACAGGCACTTTTTGATTGTTTAAAACAAGAAAATTTTTGGATGTTTTCTTCTCCGAATCGGTTCTATTAATGATTGAATACGAAAGTATTTTTGCATCCGAAGGCACAACAATTTTCCCAAGCCAATAGCTGTGTTGGTAATTCTTTAAGGTGATGGTTTTAAAGTAGGGCTCGCCATTTTCAAAAAACTGGGGCTCCCAGAAATTAAATACAATTTTAGCAATCGGGGGATTATCAAAGTCCTTAGATGTCATTGGATAAACAACATTGAACGTGTCGTTGATGGCCGTATGATCGGAACGGTATTGAGTAACCTCGCTTTCCTGAACATCCAGTGCAATACAACCGCTAAAGCAAAAAAGAACAGTGAGAAGTAATAAAACAGGTTTTTGAGTATGATGAAACATGGCGATAAAATTTTTATCCCGATTTAAAGTTTTGGAAATCGCTTAGAAAGCAATTTAGCCGAATATTGAAAATTCAAACCTTGTTGTTGGCAAAGAATCTCAAGAAATTTATAAAAATTGGCTTGATCGTGTTGAGAAATCACAGCGTTTTCATGGGCTTCGGATAAACACATCGGATATCCTCCGCCTTTTTCAACATCGTCCAATATACAACTGTGAATGTAATCTATTGTATGACTTGCATTATAAAAACACCAACCCGGCAATTCAACTCTTGCAATTTCTTTGCCGGTATGTAGATAAAAGAAAAATATCTTATCAGCCTCATCGTAATTTTCCATAACATCCGAATGGCTGACAAAAACTGACGAGCGTTCTTTTGGCTTTAAAAGTAATGAAAAAATATCACGATCATACAACCAGTTTTGGAGATTTATAGTTTCGAACCGATCCTTAACTAGTTTATTTAACGACTTTACAATTTCGCGTCCGCTTGGAAAACTGATGTAACTGAATATAGGAAGCGTTTCCAATCTAAATTTCTTTAATATCTCGGTGTAGGCAGTAAAGAGTCGCTCTTGAATCTGAGGATTTTGAATCTTTTTTAGATGCCAAAAAATCAGTGTGCCATCAGATAGCGCTAAAACAGGCCGATTTGCAACCCGGTTGGTTTTAGCCAATGTGTAAAGTTGTTCAAGTTCTTTGAATTGCCGCAACGGACCAACCAGATCGGAAAATTGCTCGTCATCAACATTTAAACCGCTTAAGAAAGGAAACATTGAAAGGTCGTCAAGGTCGAACAGGTAAGGTTGCTGCGAAATAACAGGCGGCTCAACCGTCCCGATTTGAAAACATATTTGACTGATATTGATGAGTGCGAAACTAAGATTAATGTTGCGATCCGGAAAGATTTGAGAGCCATCCGTTGAGCACAATGTGAACGGGTTTGGGCGAGGTTTAGGTGCAATTGAAGATGATGGATTTTCCAGAGGCAAAGCGCTCAAAGCTTTTTTGTCAAAAATTTTCCAGCGATCAAAGATATCCGGCGTTTTTTCTATACAAGTTTTTAAATCGTTTAGCAAGTTGGTTTGGGAGATGCGTTTTGAATTTAACCGACGTGCTAAATTTTTAAGTTCAGGTTCTAATTGAGATAAATGCAACACAAAAAAATCTGGTTAATCAGGGTTTGAAAAATGAACTAAAGAAAAAAAGTTTGAGTTTATATGTATCTGGTAATTGATAAAATTCTTAGGTGATTAAACTAATATCTTGTTCATTATATTTTGAAAACAAATATACAAGATTTATATTAATGTTAAATTTTGATAGATAAGGCATCTCACGCCCGTGAGGTGTGACATGCGGTGTGGGGGACGCATGTCACGAAAGGCGACTCAAGTCGCCTTATCGTTTTTTTACAAGTGGAATAAACACATTAAGTTTAATAAATATAGATTTTCGTAACAATCATCTCACGCCCTGTGAGGTGTGGCAAGTGGATGGGGGACACTTGTCTGTTACATGAGGCGACCTTGGTCGCCTTTTTTTTGCCCAAAATTATTGTAATCAAAAAAGCCATGTCAATAAATTGCGACATGGCTTTTTTAGTTAGTATTTAAATGGGCGTTTTAAGCATCTTTATAATAATTCAAGCAGTAATCCTGAACCATACGATGGGTATTGTATTGATGAAGCAGGCTCATCAAAGAGGCTCTTACTTTTTGAATCCATGCTTTTGGAATGTTGTTTTCATCGCGGTTATAATATGTAGGAACAACCTCGTTTTCCAAGGTTTCATATAAATTCAAAGCATCGAGCTTGGTTTGCTGTTCTTGATCGCTGATATTTTCGTCTTTACCAATTGCCCAACCATTTTCGCCATTATAGCCTTCGCGCCACCATCCGTCAAGAATGCTGAAATTTAAGCCGCAATTGGCAATGATTTTTTCGCCGGAAGTTCCGCTGGCTTCCAACGGACGAAGTGGATTGTTTAGCCAGACATCAACACCCGATATCAAATGACGGGCGATATTGATGTCGTAGTTTTCAAGAAAGATAATTTTACCGAAGAACTGGGGCATTCTGGCAATTGAAATAATTTTTTGAATGAATTTTTTGCCGCCATTATCCCTGGGATGCGCTTTTCCGGAAAAAATAATTTGAACCGGGCGATCGGCATTGTTGATGATACCTGCAATGCGATCTATATCTGAAAAAATAAGCGGAGCACGTTTATAGGTTGCAAAACGTCGCGCAAATCCTATGGTTAGGGCATCCGTTGATAAAATATCGAAATGCGGAATGGAGAGTTCCGAAGCAAACACGGACTTTTGGTTTTCAAGCTTGTGTCTGACATACTCTATTAAATCGCGCTTTAAGCGATATCGAAGCGACCAAAGTTCGGAATCCGAAATCTTATCGAGAGTCTCTTTCATTTTTTCAGGGTCGGTAATAAAATCAAGATCGAAATCGGTATAACGCGACCAGAACGTTTCGGTGCGATCGGTTATCCAACTTTTGACATGAATACCGTTTGTGACATGCCCGATGGGAACTTCCTGCCCAGGATACAAATGAGTCCACATACCTCTGGCAATTTCACCGTTCAGTTCAGAAACGCCATTGGCTTTGCGCGACATATGTAGGCACAATACCGTCATGGTAAATAAATCATCGGCGTTGTCTTTATGCTCACGGCCTAAATTCATCAGATATTCAAATTTAAGATTGATGGATTTGGCATATTTTGCCAGCGAATAGTCCATGAGGTCTTCGGTAAATCGATCATGGCCGGCCGGTACCGGGGTGTGTGTGGTAAATACGCATTGCGATTTTACCGATTCAATACCTTTCTCCAATGACTTGCCTTGTTTGAGCTCCCTGGCTAGTAATTCCAAGGTTAAGAATGCCGAATGCCCTTCGTTCATGTGATAGACTTTCGGCACAATACCAAGCTTTTCTATCATTCTCGTTCCGCCAATGCCTAAAATGATTTCCTGGTTGATGCGAGTGGTTGAATCGCCGCCATAAACATGGCAGGTAATATCGCGATAATGCCCTTCGTTGGAATCTAAATTTGTATCTAATAAAATCAATCGCGCCCGGCCTACAGGAATTTCCCAAGCCACAACATCGACCACACTATGACCGATTTCAACCGAAACCGTTACCGGGTTGCCCTGTTCATCTAAAATCGGATGCATCGGCATCTTTTCAGGATCATATAATGTATATTCTTCTTGTTGCCAGCCTTCATTGGAAATAAGCTGATTAAAATAGCCTTCACGGTAAAAGAGCGTAACGCCAATAAAATTTATACCAAGATCGCTTGCTGATTTTATATGATCGCCGGCAAGGATTCCCAAACCGCCTGAGTAAATGGGTAAGCATTCATGAAGACCAAATTCAGCGCTGAAATAAACGACCGGATTGGGTTTAAATTCTGAGGCATGATTATCGGCCCAAGTGTTTTGATCGGATAAATATGTTTCAAAACCATGGAGAACGTCATTTACTTTGGACGCAAAAACATTGTCGGATAATACAGCCGTTAGTTCATCTTTCGAAATGTTGTGCATGACCAGGATTGGATTGTGGTTATAACGCGACCACAACCTGGGCGAAAGTTCGGCAAAAATATTTTGAGCATGATGATTCCATGACCACCAAAGATTTTTTGATAATTTTTCTAAAAGACTGATCTGTTGGGGAATGGAATAAACAGGTATATCAGTTTTTTCAATTGAGGTAATGGACATGATAAAGCGTTTTAAATTATAAATAAAAAGGAAATTGTTTTAACTTTTGCATTAAGAGATACTGACCAACCGTTTCCACCAGATTCGCTTTCTCAAACTTCGTACGAGTGTAATCACTCAAAATGATGCTTTTTTCGAGATTTCAAAATCTCTATTGTAAAAGTAGCGTTAATTAATATCTAAAAGAAATATCAATCTGATATGAAAATAGCACATATTTCAGACATTCACATCGATAACCCCGTCTTCCCGGATAGAATGACTCAATTTGAAGAACTGTTGGTCAATATTTTTGATCTCGATTATGATCATGTCATTATTACCGGCGATATCACCGATGCAGCGAGTGAAAAAGATATGGAGCAATTAAAGGATATGTTTGAACGAAATGGATTTATGGACTGGAAAAAAATGACCATTATTCCCGGTAACCATGATTTGTTCGGTAAGTACGAATTTAATCCTGAGCGTGTGGTCAATAATGCCGTTAATGCCTCCGGGGTCAATTCTCTTCGAAAACTTAAGATTTTTTGTGAAATATTCAGGGAGTTGATGACGCCCGATAACTATGCCAATTACTATTTTCCGTTTGTTAAAATTTTTGACGGCCCGAATGAAAACTTAGCGATTGTGGCATTTAACAGTGTTTTTGAGTTTTCATTGGCCAATAATCCGATTGGCTCGCGAGGATACATTCGTGAAGAAGAAATGAAAGCCATGCTGGAAAAAGATATCTTGGAACTATTGAACGGCAAATTTGTGATTTCTATTTCACATCACGGTTATAATGTCCTCAAAGCAAAAACGCCATATGAACAAGCCTATGTTTGGACGATGGAGTTAACTAATCGCGATACATACGTGGATACTTTAAAAAAGATCAATGCCAAGATTGCCTTACATGGACATGTTCACAAAACAGAAGTATATAAAGTGAATGGTATTGTTTTTATGAATGCGGGCGCGTTCAAACGAAGTCGCTCAATCATTAACTCCATTACCATAAACCCCGATCACACCTTTGAGCAAACCTTCATTAAATATCATGAGCGGGTAACGGCATAATTTATTCTCAAATAATGGATGAGATGAACCGTTTCTGCTATTGGAAAAATCAAAAAAAAGAGTGATATAAAGATCAATTTGCTAACAAAAAACCAACATTGATGATGTTAAGAGTTCTGATTTTGTCTTTAATATTGGGAGTGTTTCCCTCATCAGTCATTTTTGCACAAGGTACGGCGGGAAATAATGCCGGCGAAGAACCCAGGTACATGTATAACATGCCAACAGCCGGCGTATTAAATCGTGGGGCATATGCCATAGAAGGCTGGTTTTATTCCGGCGGTGGAAGTTTTGCTTCAATAAGCGTTGGCATTTCAGAACAAGTGACATTTGGTGTGGCTTATGGCGCAGGGAATTTAATAGGAAATGGCGATCCGGATTGGAATGAACTACCGGGCGTCATGATCCGATATAGAATTATTCAGGAAACGCTATCGACGCCTGCAATAACAATTGGCTTTGAATCTCAAGGCCGTGAGAATTACATTTCCGGCCAGGATCGGTTTGAGCGAAAATCGCCGGGCTTTTTTGCCGTGGCTACAAAAAACTATGCCTTCTTAGGGTTCATTTCTTTGCACGGCGGAGTAAATTACAGTTTGGAAACCGATGATGATAAAGATCCTAACATTTACGTGGGTATTGAAAAAACAATTGGCTCTGAGATTTCAATATACTCACAATACGACTTTGCTATCAACGATAACAATAATTCGGCATTGGGTGAAGGGCATGGTTTTCTTGATTTAGGCGTAAGGTGGTCGTTGGGTAAAGGCATGACTGTTGAGTTTAATCTGACTAATTTAACCGATAATATCAAGACGATCAATTCAGCAAGCAGAAGCGCACGTCTTGAGTTTATCAATCGTTTCTAATGCTTTAGAATTAAACCGTTTTTGGTTGCAGGTTGTTCCAATTAAAACTGGAAACCTAATTGCCATGTTATTAATTAGTATGAAAGCAACGCGCAAAGGATGGGATATGAAGGTTAAGGTTTTATGGCAATTGATGTGCTGCTTTGTTGGATTAACATTGATTACGGGATGCTATACGAAGTTTTCGTCAACAAGGCCATCGGATGCATTTCTTCAGGGCAAAAATATTGATTCCGAACAGTCGGATGGAATTTCTGAAGAACCATTGTATGAGTTTTCTGACCAAAGCCAGGGCATAATTATCAACCAGTATTTTGGAAGATATAGCCGTTTTTTCAGACCATACTATAGTTTATCGTATTGGCATGATGCTTGGTACGATCCGTTTTATGATCCTTTATGGCCGCATTACCCTGTCTATGTTAAGGTTTGGGATCCCTACTATGCCCATTACGGCTACATTTATTATTACCCCAGTTATTGGCATAAACATCATTGGCGATACAATGATGGCAAGGCTAAGCCTGGAGTCAAGCAGCATAGCCGAACGTGGGGAAGAGTTAGATCGGCAGCAAATTCCAGGGTAATCGGAAAATCGAAAAGCACATCAGCAAGGACGGTTGATAAGGCCATAAAATCAAAGGCAAGCTCAAAAAGCGTACGGCGGGCGACTACGGGTAGAAGTAAAACCGCAGTTACAAAACAATCAACAAAATCTTCAAACAACCACGCAAAAAAATCAAAACGGACTTTTTTGCCAAAATCGCAAAACAACTCCGAGCAAGTTGAACCCATAAAATCTTCACGCCGTGGGTTTAAAGAATCGTCTTCATCGGAAACTAAACCTCAGAAATCGCAACGATCATCCAGGCCATCTTCGCGATCGCGCTAACATTTTAATGTTTAAACAGGCACACTAACCATGAGTTACACATCGGTTTTTAGGTTTCATTTTAAATGCATGCTTCTTGCATTGATGCTCTATTGCTCTGGAATAGCGCCAAGTTACGCACAAAGCGAAGTCGATGCTGTAAGATTTGCAAGTAAACATTCAGCGATTGGAGCAAGAGCATTAGGGATGGGATCGGCGTTTATTGCCGTTGCAGATGATTATTCGGCATTGTTTAGCAATCCATCAGGGTTGGGGCTTCTTAAAAAACAGGAAGTTCAATTGGGATTTCAAAATCTCTCATTTAACTCGGAGTCCTCGTATTTATCTGACTTAACTGAATCCGATCTGAGTAAAACATCCATGGATATGCTTGGCATTGCAATACCTTTTCCAACCTTACAGGGCAGTTTTACGCTCGCTTTCGGCTATTCCAGAAGCGCTGACTTTGAATCGGTTCAACAAATAAAAGCCTTCAATATCAACGGGAGTATCAACGATTATTTTGTAAGTGCGTTTTCGCCGGTTTTTGATGAAGAGGATCCCACAAAAGTATTGTTGCTTGATCCCGGGGCATTGGCATTTGATACCTATTTGCAGGATATTTCTAGCGACGGAAAAGAGTATGAAAACCCACAGGTTTCCAACGGGCAAATTGAGCAACGCTCAGACTTGAAAGAGTCGGGTGGTATTAATATGTATAGCATTGCGGCATCTGTTGAAATTGCCGAACATGTTTTCCTGGGAGGCGCGTTCAATTATTATTCCGGCGAGTATTCCTATTATAGAGTTTTTGAAGAAGAAGATACAGAGAACATTTACACCACATTTCAATATTTGGCTTTGGAAGATCGGATCACAACCGATATTGCCGGTTTTAATTTTAAACTGGGATTACTTTACAATATTGATGACGCCTTCACATTTGGCATAACTGTGGATTCACCAATCTACTACGACCTTCAGGATACCTATACGACACGTTTGAGCGCCTCTTACGATCAGGCTCCGGATGGTACAACGGATGAAACCGAGTTTCAAAGTCAGTTAACGGGTGATTTTAATTACGAACTGGTTGCCCCATTTCGTTTTGGAATTGGCTTAAGCTACAGGAACGCATGGCTTAGATTGAGTGGGCAAGCCGAGTGGGTGGATTGGTCTCAAATGGAATATTCGGATGATGAAAATCAGTTGGATCAAGTCAATCGTATCATAGAAACCGAATTGCAACAGGCGGTGGCTTATGCTGCCGGCTTGGAAATAACCTTGCCGGGTTCAAATATTTTTTTTAGAGGCGGATATCGTTATGAACAAAGTCCCTATAAATACACTTTAAGCAATCCTGATAAAAGTACCGGGTATGACGAGGCCTATAAAACGTTGTCTTTAGGTTTAGGCCTTGTTTTAAAATCCAGCTTAGCTCTTGATATAACCTACCAACAAACCAGCAATCGTTTTGAAAACAGGCTTTATAGTTCCTCGCCTCTTGTTAGCGATGAAATCACGCTTTCTTCCTTATCTCTAACCGGCCGTTTTTGGTTTTAAAGACAATTCCCATCAACGATCATGAATCCGGCATAAGGTTAAGCATAGGGGATTCAGAATATTTTTGAACGGGGCTTTTTTATTCCATAGCAGTTAGTTCGTCTTCAAGCAATTGTTTTTGATACAGCTCTGCATACAGGGAATTAGACGCAAGCAGTTCATCGTGAGTACCTTGTTCGGCAATGCACCCATCAGCCAAAACAAGAATTTTATCAAAATTTTTCACGGAGGATATACGATGACTGATTAGAATAACTGTCATTTGATTGGCGAAATCATCCAGATTATTGAGGAATGAGTTTTCAGTTTTGGTATCCACGGCTGAAAGAGAGTCGTCAAGGATTAAGATTTTAGGTTTGCGAATGAGCGCTCTTGCTATAGAAGTGCGTTGTTTTTGTCCGCCCGAAAGCGTGATACCGCGCTCGCCAAGCATCGATTCAAATTGATTTGGAAAGCCCAGAATATCCTCATAAATCATGGCTTGTTTTGCAGCCTGCTCAACATCGTTTTTAGAGTAATTTGGTAATCCAAAGCCTATGTTTTCTCGAATGGTGTCGGAGAATAAAAAGTAGTCTTGTGGTACAAAGCCAATAGCTTTTCGTAAAGTTTGCAATGGAATTTGTTTTAAGGAAACGCCATCAATGGTTATGGTTCCTTGAGTGGCATCCAACAAACGGGGTATTAGATTAACCAAGGTTGATTTTCCCGAACCGGTTGCGCCAACTATGGCCAGTTTCATCCCTTTTTCAATGCGAAACGAAATGTTTTTCAGAATGAGCTGAGAAGGATTTTTTGGGTAAGAAAAGCTGACATTTTCAAATGCAATATCGCCTTCAAGCGTTTTAATGGCATGATCCACTTCCGGAGAATCTATGATTTCAGGCTTTGTTTCAAATATTTCAATCAAACGTTTATTGGCTGCAGCTGCTCGTTGAACCATGTTGGTGATCCATCCGATAGAAACCAGCGGCCATGAGAGCATACCGATGTAGATCAGGAATTGTGCAATTTGACCAAGGGTGATCTCGGCATTGATGACTTTAAATCCCCCGGCCCATAAAAGGATGATGATGGAAAGACCCAGCAAACCGGTTGTTGCCGCATAAAACAGCCCCTGCAGTCTGGCCAGCTTTAAATTTTGTTTATAATACGAATTGTTGGTTTCGGAAAACCGCTCCTGCTCATAAGCTTCGCGGGTATAGGACTTAACCAGACGAATCCCGGAGAGATTTTCCTGAACCCTGGTGGTTAAAATGCCATAATATTGCTGAAGAATTTTGGTTTGCGCATGAACCATTTGGCCAACTTTATAAACGGAGTAGCTTAAAAAAGGCGCCGGTAAAAGTGCAAAAAATGATAATGATGGCGATATCACAACCATTGCACTGAAAATGAAAATCAAACGAAACAATGTATTGATGGAGTACATTATGGCCGGACCAAAATAATTCCGCACAGCGCTTAAATCGTTACTGGCGCGTGCCATTAAATCGCCCGTGCTTCTATGCTTAAAAAATGTTAGGGATAACGATTGAAGGTGAGCGTAAAAATCGTTTTTAATATCAAATTCAATTTTTCGGGATGTAATGATTATGCTTCGGCGTACCAAAAGCATAAAAAAACCGCTTACAAAAGCGCTGCCAACTGCAAGAAGTACATATCTGAATACCATCTTGGAATCCACAGATGACTTCAGAATATCAATGGCTTCGCCGATATATTTTGGGGTGAGTATTAAAAACAGATTATTCAGAATGACAAACAAAAAACCATAAAACAAAGGCTTTTTATACTTTAATAAATATTTATTGAGTTTTAAAAGAGATTTCATGGAGTTACTAATGGGTTGGAATCACTATCTAAGATTTTTTCTTCACTGTTTGCCTTAATGCTTCATCAACCAGCTTTTTAAATTCGTCCGTTCCAATCTTTTCTTCGATGGTATCCAAGCTGTCTTTAACAAGATGCATCCAATTCAAGTTTAGGTGATTTAAGAGGGTTTTGGCAGCTATAAAATATTTGATGCTTTCTCTATACATCCCTTTTTCTTCATAAACCCGGCCTGTAAACGAGAGACAAATGGCCATTTTTTTCTGATCGTGGTTTTGGCGTGCTAGTTCAAATCCCTGGTGATATTTTTCTACCGCTTCTTTATATAAGCCAATTTCATTATAGATAGAACCAAGATTGATGATTGAATTAATTTCGATAGATACGGCTTTGGTGTGTTTGCAGAGATCAATACTTTGGTTGAAATAATCGATGGCTTTATCAAATTCGCCCAAGTCCTGATACAAAATACCCAATTGATATTTCGACGTTGAAAGGCCATTTTTATCGTTTATTTCTGAAAAGACTCGCTCGCTATCCTGGTAGTGAAGTCTGGCTTTATCGTAGCATCCCCAAATGTGCAAGATGATTCCGATATTTAGCATGATCTTGGCAAAGACCACCGGATTGTTTGATTCACTTTGGTATGCCAGGATTTCATTATAAGCTTCAAATGATTTTTCGTACTGTTTATCGTGAAAATAAGCTTTGGCCAGTTCCATGAGATGAGGTAAAAGCTCGGTAGGAAGAATATCCGGTTTTTGGCGAAGCTCTTCGAGCTTTTCTTCAAGGTGTGCTAAACTTTGTTCTTTTTGAAACCCGTTTTCTGAGTCATCAAGAAGTAATTCCACTTCACGAGAAAAGTCTTCCTGGGGTTTGACATCTATAATTCGGTTTGAAATGGATTTCCAAAAATGGGGCGCCCTGCGGTAGGCGATATCGATAATAAACGCTGGAAGACAAAAGATGATGGATATGGGCAAATGGCTGATTTCTCTACCGAATGCATCCAACAGAATGGCAACCTGCTCTTCATTTTTATGATCGTTGACTTCCTGACCAAAGCTATTGACTACAACAGCATCAAGATTTTTTTCACTTTGTTCTATTTCATTCTCGATTTGATGCAACAAATTGACATGCGTTGAAAAACTGGTTTCGTGGATCTCAATTCCTTTTAGCTCAGCCAGTTGACTTAGGTTGCTAATAAATTTTATTCGGCTGACCGGAGAATTAAGCTTTACAATTTGCAACTCATGCTTTTTCTGACTCAATTCATTTTTGATATCAGAAATCAGAGCCCCTAAATAAGGTTTGAGTTCATGCTGCAACAAGGCGTTCTAAATAATTGGTTGATAGAATTGTGAGATGTTTTTTACACAAATAAAAAATAATTTACACAAATTCAATCTGATTTTTATCTTTCAATATCAACTATTAGGATAATTTTACCCTATACGACCAATTATGAAAGGATTCGAAGCAAAAAAACTCTACTATACAATTGGTGAGGTTAGTAAAATTACAAGCCTGCCCGCCTATCTTCTGCGGCAGTGGGAAAGCGTATTTCCTAATCTTTCTCCTTCCCGAAATCCCAAAGGAAATAGAATTTATACAAATAAAGATATTGCTGTAATTCTAAACATTAAAAATTTAGTCTATGACCAAGGCTATACGGTAGAGCGTGCAAAATATTTGATGCAAAATGAAAATGAATCGGAAGACCAACATGAAAAGACAAAAGCGTTGTTAAAAGACCATCAGGTTTCTATAAAACAACAAATTCAGCATCAAACCAACTCCGATAAAAACAAACGAGCCTTAATTGAAATAAAAGGTTTTTTGGAGGAGCTTTTAGCTAAATTTTCTTAATGCATGGTTTGCTGCAAGTATTGAGATTTAAACATGCGAAGGCTTTCTTTTAACGACAAAAAACGATACCCGAGTTCACTTTCAGCTTTAAGCGTAATTAAACCGGAGTTAAGAGGACGAGGCGCTAATTGATTTAAATCTCTTGTTTTAATTGGCTTAATTAGAGATGGATCATAATCAAAAGTTTTTGCAAGGGCTACAGCAAAATCGTAGCGACTGATAATTTCAGAACCGGCAATGTTGTAAATCCCTTTTTTATTTTTTTTTACCAGCAAATATATACCATTGGCCAAATCATCAACTAATGTAGAGTTACCAATTTGATCATCTACAATTGTAACCGGATTTCCCTGACTAAGTTCACCAACGAGCCATGTTGCAAAATTTTTGTTGAGATCATAACCTACGCCATAAACAACCATCGTTCGAACAATAGCCCAGTCATTGCTGGAAGATCGCACAACGTTTTCCGAGGCCAACTTACCCCTGCCATAATAGCTTAGTGGATTTGGCGTGGCGCGCTCATCATACGGGCCATGCTTTCCATCAAAAATGTAATCGGTTGAGATATGGACGATTCGTGATCCGACAAGCCTGGAGGCATTCACCAGATTTTCAACACCGCTCACGTTAATTTTCCACGAGAGTTCCTTTTCGCGCTCGCATCCATCCACATTGGTATAAGCCCCGGCATTGATGATAACATCGGGTTCAAAATTCCAGATGAGCTCTTTTACAGATTTAGTGTCGGTTATATCTAATTTGATATAACCAAAGCTATATGATTTGCATTTGGAGTAATCTTGACGGGAAGAGGTTAGAAGATCGTAATTAGAGTCTTGAGCAAAATAAGCTGTAAGTTTTTGACCCAGCAATCCATTAGCGCCGGTTATCAGAATACGTTTGTAGCTTAGAGCCATAGTACTTCATTTCATTGTTCAACGATCACAAAAGATAGGGATTTTGCCTAAAACATCACCATGAAAAGTATTTAAGAACGCATCGAATCAAAACAAAAAAGCCGGCTTTGAGCCGGCTTTTAATTGAACAAAAAACTGGGTTTATTGTGCGTAAAGCACTTCAAATTGACCTGTTCCACCTTTACAAACGTGCTCGGTCCATTTAGCGTAAGTTCCGCCAAACCATTTGTAAGTCTCAGCATTTTGAGATTTGAACTGAGGAGCGGTGTAACGCATTTTGTATCCTTTTGGCAAGGTAACGGTAAGTTGAGAGTCAACTTTAAAGTCGTTGTATTTACCGACGATACCATGGTGAACCAAAGGAATCAAAGGATGGTTCAAGACACGACGAAGTCCGCCGCCGGCATCAACAGAAACACCGGGAAGTTCACCGTCAACTTTTACTTCAATACCTTGAGAGTCGGAACGGAACGCGCCTTCAATGGTAGCTTCACGTTTGAGAAGTTTTTCAACAGGGAAAAGCTCAGCCCAACGAGCTACAGCATCTACAACACCCGAGCCTGCATTAGAGAATCTCCAATTGGTAACGCCAAGAGGTGTTCCATCATTGCTGCCTTGTGTGCCAATGCTTACAACTTCGATGTTTGAAATACGCTGACCGCCTTCATCCAAAGCGTTTTTAGCAGGTCCGATAAACCAGAAATCACGAATCCAGTCGGAGAATGTACCGCCATTGTTGCGAATAGCAGAAAGAGTACCTTCCCAGGTTTGGATAAGATCATCATTTTCTAAAGGTACTTTCATGAGAATATCATGAAACTGACGACCTTGCATGTAACGTGGATTTGGCACATTACGACGAATGACATCAGATCGGTAGTAATAAAGATTAACAACCGAACCTTCAAATGAAAATGCATGGGTGAAATCACCCACAGTTACACTACCATCACCAACTGAAACACGGCGTTCTGGTGTTTCGTTAGCGATGTCAGCTTCTAAGTTTAACTTTTTAACTGTACTATCGACCACAGCATCAATTGAACACGTAAAACGAACAACATCGTTATTGTTGCCAATTGGTTTTGCTTTAATTTTAATGTTGCAGTCGGTAGGTAGTAAAGGGATGGCTGGAGTTACATTAACGTTAGCACGCCCTTTAACTTTGCCCCATGTGCTTGTACCACCCTCTAGGATGATTTCATAATCAGCACGGGCTACTGTTGATTCAGCTGCACCGAAGAGAGCCATATTTTATTCTCCTTTTTTCTTAGTGCCTTTTAAGAAAGATTGATTAAAAAACTCCAATGTGTTTTTTTAAATTACTAATGATGAATAAGTTAATCAAAAATAACAGTGCTTTGCAAATCATATAAACATCGAATCTTGTAGTATTTCAATAAAATGTTAAGTTTTTATTAGAAAAACTCTACGCACATTAAACTTAAACAGTTATTGTATACTTTTCCAAAGGTTTTTTATGATTTTAATTGGGCATAATGGCCGAAAAAGTCGATATGGTCATCAATTTGCTTCATATGTCGATGTGCTAAAAAAAACCGATCACATGCCTACCGCAAAATTAATAATGATGTATTCTTCAAATGAATTCAAGAGTTTAGCTATTTAATGATTTTTAAAGAATTTAAACCATCCATTATTTCCGGCTTATTACTAGGTTTATCGTTTCCTTCATACCCGTTTATTCATTTGGAATTTCTTGCTTGGGTTGCTTTAGTGCCCTTTCTGATTGATACAAAACATGAAACGCAATTTTCGGTTTTTTTCCGGAAAAGCTACGTCATGATGGTTACACTAGCCGCAGTATCGGTATGGTGGATATCGCTTTCAACCGTTTTAGGCGGTGCGCTCACGCTTATTGCCCAGTCGTTTTTTATGACCTTGCCCCTCATGGTGTTTTTTTATCTCAAAAAACATCTCAAATGGCATACGGCTCTTTTTGCGTTGCCATTTGTTTGGACAGCCTGGGAGTGGATATACCTTGAAATGGACATCTCGTTCGGATGGCTAAGCCTTGCAAATTCACAGTCAAATCTGTTTTTGTTGGTACAATATGTTGATCTGTTCGGGGCCTGGGCAATTTCGTTTTGGATACTCATATTTAATGTGTTAGCAATTACTCTGGTTGAAAAGCATAAGACACAGTGGCGAACAACCGGATTTGCAAAAGATTTTTCCAAGCTTCTTTTGGTGATGGTAACGCCGCCGCTTCTTTATAGTGCGTATTGTTTTTTGGTTAAGGATACCCAGGATCATAAACAAATTAAGGTTGCCATTATCCAGCCAAACATTGATCCGTTTGAAAAATGGGAAACCATGACAAGGCGCGATATTTTGGATCGTCATATGATATTGACCGATTCAGTTTTGACAGGCCATCAGCCGGATATGATTTTATGGCCCGAAACAGCAATCCCATATTTTATCCTGTTTGATTCGGCCAAAAGGTACAAGAATATGCTGTTTTCAAAAGTTTTGAAATGGCAAACGCCGTTGCTGACCGGTTTTTCGGATGCGATTTATTACGCCGATAGCACGCAAAAACAAGCCGGGGCCAAATACGATAAACGCCGAAAGCAATATTACGATACGTTTAACGCGTCAATGCTAATGACGCCCGAACAAATAACGCCTCAGGTGTATCATAAAATGCAGTTGGTTCCGTTTGCCGAGCGCGTACCCTACATGGAGCATTTTTCATTTCTTTCATTTGCCACGGTTAAAATTGCCGGCATTTCCAGTTGGGGTCGTGGTGATGAAATGAAACTCTTTTCGTTTGAATCCAAAGTGCAAGATACGGTTAAGGTGTGCGGATTAATATGCTATGAATCCATTTACCCAGGCTTTATGGCGGAGTTTGTAAAAAACGGCGCTGATTTTTTAACCATTATTACCAACGACGGATGGTTTTCAAAATCTTACGGTCCTTATCAACATGCGGCATTTGCGCGGTTAAGATGTATTGAAACACGCCGCTGGATGGCCCGTTCAGCCAATACAGGGATATCGTTTTTTATAGACAAGTTTGGCAGAACGTACGGCGAAATTCCATGGTGGATGCCTCTGACGACCACTGAAAACATTGGCCTTTCTAAGGAATTAACGTTTTATGTGCGCAACATAGATTGGTTTCCAAAACTATGTTTGGCTACAACTATAGTTATCATCATTGGCGCAATCAGTTTACATATAAAGAGACGACGCAAAAGTTTTGCCAAAGAATAAACTTTGTGGTTATTCGATGTGATATGTTTTAAGCTTACGATACAAGGTACGTTCCGTAATGCCAAGCGTCTTTGCGGTTTTTCGCTTGTTGCCCTCGCATTTTTTTAACGTTTCTTCGATGGCATAACGCTCAAGTTCTTGTAATGTTGGGGCTTGATCGCTTTTTTTGGCTTCTTCATAAAATGATTTTAGCATATCGCGAAGCGATTCTTCTTTATCCGTTTTCCGGTCTTCTTTTGAAAGAATACTTTCAGCGCGTTCCGGCAGCAGAAGTTTCGCCGGCTCTTGTTTGGGTTTTTCAAGCAAATGGGAGAGCATGGACTTGATTTGCGACATATCTGTTTGTAATTGTATCAGCGCGCGGTAAATCATTTCCTTTTCAAAATCATTTTCTATCGGTTCATTTTTTTTAACAAATGGCTTTTTATCCTCACGATACAAATAATTTTCCAGCAATTGTGCAGAGATTTTTTCATCGTTTTCCAGCACAATTAAGGATTCAATTAAATTTCTAAGTTCTCTGATGTTTCCCGGCCAATCGTAACTTAAGAGCAGTTCAGCAGCCTCGGATGTAAAGCCAATGAACTGTCGGGAATGCTTTTGTTCGAAATCCCGAACAAATTTTTCGGTTAAAAGAAGAATGTCGTTACCGCGCTCACGCAAGGGAGGAAGATATAGTTCCACCGATTTTAAACGATAATACAAATCTTCCCGAAATCGGTTGTGATAGACTTCAATTTGAAGATCGCGGTTTGTTGCGGCAACGATTCGGGTATCGACCTGGGTTGATTCGGAAGAACCCACACGTTGGAACTGGCCGCTTTCCAGAACTCGTAAGAGCTTTACTTGAGTTTCTAAAGGCAGTTCGCCGATTTCATCTAAAAAAATGGTGCCTTGATTTGCCGACTCAAAGTACCCTTTTCGAGATGAAGAAGCCCCGGTGAACGATCCTTTGACATGACCAAATAATTCCGATTCTATTAACCCTTGAGGAATAGCGCCGCAATTGACGGCAACAAACGCTTTGTTTGCTCGGTTGCTATGTTGATGGATATATTCTGCAAAAACTTCTTTACCCGTACCGCTTTCACCGGTAATTAAAACCGTTACACTGGTTGATGCAACCTGGTTGGCTAAAGATACGAGGCGTTTTATTTCAGTCGATTGACCTATAATAGCATGTGGCATTTGCATATTAATAACGATACAAAACTGGTTTGGGTTAAGGTTACTTGGACCGGGCTTATAAGTTCATATGTGCATTCGAGGTTGTAATACATGAAAATACTCATTTAACCGTATTATTTATACTCTACAACAAAAGAATCAAACGGTAATGATTCGGCAAGTTGATCTATTTCGGCACGTGACGTTTTATAGCCTTTCCACCGAACTTTAAAGGTTTTTTGACCATAATCATCAATAAATGGAATAATTGCTGTTTTCAAGTTAGAAGGGAATTTTTTTGAAAAACGCAACGCATTTTCTTCACTGATAAAACTGCCAAACTGTAATGTATATCTTACTTCCGGTACAATTTCTGCAGGCTCATGAGAAACCGGACTTGGAACTAAAGTATCCTGGCTTTCATTAACGGCCGAGTGATACTCCATTAAACGGGATCGGCTTAGCGACGTTAATTTTGAATTCGGGTACAGATCCAAAAAGCGTTTATAAATGGCTCGTGCAACTTTACCATCTTTTTCCAGCAAGGCATTCAGCATCATGGCTTCATCTTTTTTTAAGGACAATGATTTTAAATCTTCTAACGATGCAAAATTTCCGGTGGTGGCGTACTTAAGTATGATATCTGAAATGTTTTGTTTTTCCTGAGCCTGAATGGAAGAACTCATAAAACCCAGCAGTAATATGAACGCCAATAGTTTTTGCATAACAGGTAGAGATTCAAACTTTCGGTAAAGAAGTTCTATGAAATCATTGAATTTAAAATATCAATTCAATTGAGCTATAATATCCGACAAGTTTCGGATTGTTTCGTTAATTTTGTCAAAATCAAAAAGAAAACCTTATTTTCATAGCCTAATTTTAATCAATTATTTTGATATGTCTCATGTTGTAAAGGCTTATGCTAAAATCAATTTAGCGTTGTTTATTACGGGCAAGTTACCTAATGGTTACCATACTTTGGAAACTATTTTTGCCCCGATCAATTGGTACGATAAGCTGTCTTTTGAACCATCCGATAGCATATCGCTTACCTGTTCAATTCCCGAACTGCCTACCGATGATACCAACCTTTGTCTAAAAGCAGCAAAACGTCTTCAGGCAATTTCAGGCTCAGAACGGGGGATAAAAATGCATTTGGAAAAAAATGTACCTTTTGGCGCTGGATTAGGCGGTGGAAGCAGTGATGCAGCAGCGGTTTTAACGACATTAAACAGTCTTTGGGAAACCAACATCGATAAAGAAACTTTGCACAAACTTGCAACCGAACTAGGTGCCGATGTTCCTTATTTCCTTGATATTCCGGGTTTAGCGCTTGGGCAAGGCATCGGCGAAAAGCTCACGGATTTAGAAGTTGCTTTTCCGTTTTATATTGTAACAGTATTTCCAAAAATTCCGATATCAACCGTATGGGCATATAAAAATTTTAAACCTAATTTTTCCAGGGATTTACCGGATTTGGCAATTATTTGTAAAATGGTTTCTCAAACCAAGGATACCAAGCTTTTGACCGTATTTGAAAATGATTTTGAATCGGTGGTCTATAAAAATTACCCTGAAGTAAAGGCATTGTGTGATGAGTTCAACACGTATGGAAGTATTTTAACTCGTCTTTCGGGAAGTGGTTCAGCTGTATTTGGCGTATTTTCGGATAAGGAGATTGCTGAGTCTTGTTTTCAGGTGTTTAATGCAAAGTACCCGTCATCTCTAACGCCTTCAGGTTTTTTGATGAAACCTGTTGAAGTCTAACATTTGCTTAAAAAACATAGTTACATTTTTAATGAAACAACATACTGTTTTTACATCATTGCTTGCTGCTACGCTTTCGAAAGGGGCCGGTTTTTTGTTACTTATTGATCCTGATAAATACGAAGGTAAAGAAGTTGTAATATTAGCTGAACGCGCTGAACAATACAGTGTAGATGCTATTCTGATTGGCGGCAGTTTAATGCTTTCCAATCGCTTGGATAAGTACATTAAAATGATCAAAGAAGTTACTGATATTCCGGTTATCATATTTCCCGGTAGTATCATGCAGGTTTCGGGTTATGCGGATGCATTGTTGTATTTATCATTGGTTAGTGGAAGAAACCCGGAGTTTTTAATCGGAAACCATGTTGTGGCAGCGCCTACGTTAAAACATTTGGATTTGGAAGTCATTTCAACAGCATATATGTTAATAGAGTCGGGCAGATCAACTTCGGCGAGTTTTATGACCAATACCACGCCGATTCCGCGACACAAACCTGAAGTTGCCGCGGTTCATGCTTTGGCGGCAGAATATATGGGTATGAAAATCACGTATTTGGAAGCTGGCAGTGGCGCTGAGCTTTCCGTACCTATCGAAACCATTCAGGCGGTTGCTCAAACCGTAGATATTCCGATTATTGTTGGCGGTGGTATTCGGACACCTGAAGACGCACGATCAAAAGTTGAAGCCGGCGCAGATTTTGTGGTTGTCGGTAATGTGTTTGAACAGAATCGAGACAACCATTTTTTTCGCGATATGATTGATGCCGTTCATACCAATACTCCAAAAACAGTCTGATGCTAATTTAGTGCCAAAAAAAACGCAACTTATCGAAACGGCAATAAAAAAGAATTTAGGTTGGTTATATTGATCTCAGAATCCCTGTTCATTTCACCTGATATTCTTGGATCAATACAGTTTTTATGTATGTGAGTAGTGTTAGGAGGCTTTTATTCAAAATTTAAACCCCGGTCAAATGCATCAATCGTTACATCAGGAAAAGCTTGTTAATCAATGGAAGCAAGATTTCCTCATTTTAACCCAATTAAAATTGCCGGTTATGATTACCGACAATAAAGGCTTGGTAACCTGGATGAATTCCGAGTATGAATCTCTGTGCGGCTATACATTATCGGAACTGTCCGGCAAAAAGCCAGGCGATTACCTTCATGGGCCATTTACGAATTTAGATACAAAAGATCGTATCAGCCAAGCGATTAAAGAACGACGCCCCATTGACGAAGACATTTTGAACTACAATAAACAGCAAAAAAAATATTGGGTATCATTGAATATCTCGCCAATGTATGATGAAAACGGCACTGTTAATTTTTTTGTATGCGTTGCCAAAGATATCACGGAGCAACGCGAACTTGAAAGAGAAAGCGTTAAAATTCTTGCAAAAGCCGCTAAAATGATGGTTCCGGAGGGATGGATAAAAAAGTGTGCCTGGAGCGGAAAAGTATTGGATAAAAAAGGCAAATATATTTCAATTGAAGAATACTTTGCACGATACTCCGAAACACGGTTTTCTCATGGGATTTCACCGGATTCGGCCAAAAAAGTGTTGAACGATAAACCATAAAGATATTTACAATATTTTGATAAATTCGGATCATATCACGTCTTAAATCATTATCATTAAAACATGCACGATCATTTTCTGGTCGTGCATTGTTATTGTCAGAAAACAATATAAAAGATGATGTTTCCTTCGTTTATATTTCGGTAATGCTTCGGCTACGTTCAACACACGATTTTATTATTGTCATTACCTGTTTGTTTATTGCAAATATGAAAACTGCTATTATAACAAGGGGTTGCAACCCCTTGTTTGCGAAGCTACATCTTCCAGTGGAGGATAAAACACGTCATCATACATTTGTTGATGGCTTGGCCAAATAATTAACTTCCAATGACGAGTTTACCCTTTTTGGTCACCCTGAACTTGTTTCAGGGTCTCAGATAAAGGGGAGCTGTTAGAGATGCTGAAACAAGTTCAGCATGACTAGCCACTTTACTCGTCATTCTATGTTTGTCTTCCATTGCCAAAAATTTGGACTCAGGGAACAATAATTTTTTGCCATCAGGTAAGTATTAAATCATGAAAGTACTTTCGCTGCCTTCTCAAATTAAGGGATTGATTTTTGATGTCGATCTCACTTTGTATGAAAATAGAGAATATTATGAATCGATGGGTCCGTTGATGACAAAACGACTTGCCCAAGAAAAAGGCAAATCGTTTGACCAGATGAAGCGCGAGCTGGATGCACTGCAAAAAGCGTTTCAGGATGAAAATGAAGGGCGCAAGCTTTCCATCGGTAATTTGTTTAATCGATTCGGGATCAGTTTTGAAGAAAATGTCAAGTGGCGCGAGGAGTTGTTTCAACCCGAAGCCTATCTTACTAAAGATGATCAATTGGCTGAAACGCTGGCAAAACTTAGCCAACGTTATAAAATTGCGGCTGTCAGTAACAATGCTACGCGAATTGTTCAAAGAACTTTAGCTGCATTGGGTGTTGAGGATTTTTTTGAATCGGTTATCGGTTTGGATATGTCGCTGGTTTCCAAGCCAACCATGAAACCATTTCAAATGACAGCAAATGTTTTAGGGCTGGCATTTAACGAGTTAGTCAGTATTGGCGATCGGGTGGAAATCGACTTGGAGCTACCCGTGCAAAATGGTATGGGTGGCGTTTTGATTGAATCAATCCAAGATGTCTATGCGTTGCCGGAAGTATTGAAAAAAGCACAACGTGTTAATAACAACATTTAGAGGTGATGCGATTGAGTTCGGCATTGATCAGGCGCAAATCTTCGTCGAGAAAGTGAGATGAATGCAGCCGTGTTCGGCGAACTTCATTTAAGTCGATCACGCCATCAATGACGGCTTGTTCAAAGACCGGCCCTTTGGCAATCGTTTGACTATCTGGACCGATAATTTCAGAATTTCCCCAATACGAAAGGCTATCTTCGTTGCCTATTCGGTTTGCGCAAACCACATAGACGCTGAATAAATGAGCGTAGGTTCGATTCAGCATTTCCCATGTTTTGGCAATTTTTAACTCGCCGGTGTCCAGTTCAATCCGTAAGGGGCTCGACATCAATGAAAACAACACTTTGGCTCCTTGAATGGCTAATAAATACGGAACCGACATGTGCCAAAAATCCTCACAGATCGCCACACCAATTTTCCCTAATTTTTGAGACTCAAAAATATGAATTTCGTGGCCGGCTGAGAAATATCGGAGTTCTTCAAACATCCCATAGGTTGGAAGGTAAATTTTGCGATGGATGGTTGAGGCTTTGCCGTTCTCGAAAAAGAATGCGGAATTATAAACGCCAAATTCTTCCGAAAGTTCAATACCGCCGCATAATATGGTGATCTTTTCACTAAGCCGGGTTAATGGTTCAAGACGTTTATCGGCAACGGGCATGGCAATATCCTGAGCGGCGTCCTGAACATTGTATCCGGTAAGGGAAAGCTCCGGGAAAACAATAACCTCGATACCGTCTTTTATGGCTTGTTCAACATGCGAAATATGAGTTTGTAGGTTTTCTTCAAAATTAGCAAGAACACAGTCGATTTGGGCAATGCGAAGTTTTACAGCCATTGATGGTTTTGTCAAGATTAACAGGCTAATATATCAGTAATTATCATTAGCCTTCAAAATAATGGGTACATTTTAAAAATCCCTGTAATATAAATCAAGATTTTATGGTTTTATTACAATTATAATATTGAGAAATAAACTGCGCTTTTGTAATTTAGCCGAACTGTTAAGTTTACTTAATTTAGACATAAATCATACCTCTCAATTCAAACAAAACACACCACATTATGAATAAAATTGGTCATGCTATTGCCATTGTTTTAATTGCCGGATTGCTTGGCGCTGCAGATGGCGGTTGTGGCGGGTCTTCTGGAAAAGCAGAATCGTTTGTAGCAAACAGAGATTATAAATCGGCAATTGCGATTTACGAAAAAGAAATTAAAAATGATTCCCTAAACGCTGAAGCTTATTTTGGTTTGGGAAAGGTTTACTTTGAAATGAAAGATTTTTTAAAAGCCAAGCAAAACTTTGAAAAAACTCTTGAGCTTAATCCGGAATCTGAGCGTAAAGAGCAAATTGAAGGTTTGATGTTTACGATGTGGGCAATGGCTTATAACGATGGCATTACATACTATAACAAACTCATTAAAGCCAAGGATAAGGCTCAACGAAATACACTGGCAGATTCAGCGGCTTACTTTTTTAAACAAGGGATTGAGCTTAGAAAAGATACTGTAGCAACATTTAACTTACTTGCTAGTGTATATAATGTTCAGAAGAAAACCAGCGATGCAACTAAGATTTTAGAGGAAGCATTACTAAATGCAATTGCTGATGAGCAGACGTATGAAATTTTAAGTAAGATTTATCTTTTCTCAGAACCGGTTCAAACAAAAAAGGCCATCGACGTGCTTAAAGAAGGGGTGAATAAATATCCAGAATCACCAGTCATGTACCGTCAGTTGGGCCTGGCATATCTATATGATGGCAATACCGAAGAGGCTAAACCAATCATGAAAAAAGCTGTTGAACTAGCTCCGAAAGATAAATACATGTGGTTTTACTATGGATTGGTCTTTACTGAAAAGAAAACCAAAGAAGGCTACGAACAAGCAGTAGAGAAGTATAACAAAGCATTGGAGCTTGATCCGAACTTTTCGGATGCCACATACAACTTAGCTATCGCTTATGTGAGATTGGCAGAGATCGATCGAAAAGAGCACAAAAATGATGCTTCATACACCGGTTATCGAGAGCTATACGGTAAAGCAGTTGAAGTGTTAAAACCGGCTGCGGAGCGTGATAACAAAAAAGAACAGTGGCACTTACTCGGTAAGATTTATGCCGAAACCAATCAAATTGAGCTTTCTAAAGAAGCCTTGGAAAAAGAAGATGCTGCAAACTAGATAGAAACTTACAGATATTATCAAAGCCTTGCTTATAAAAATTGGGCAAGGCTTTTTTTATTTCCATAACTCCTGAGGCTTTTTGAGTAGTTCATGCAGTGTCCAATTTTTTTGCAGAATGTTGTATATAACATACATAACAAAGTATGGAAAGAATAAAAACGGTTTAATGATTAATATGTTTGAAAAGAACTTGCAAATATCAGAATCTTTTAAAGAAGATGAAAGCATCGTTTTGTATCATGGAAGTTGTTTGGATTTACTCAGCAAAATACCTGACAGAAGCATTCAATTAATTGTAACCTCACCACCTTACAATATTGGAAAAGAGTATGAAAAAAAGTTAAAACTTGAAAAATATTTGGAACAACAAAAATATGTTATCCAAGAATGTGAAAGAGTTCTTTCAGAAAATGGCAGTATTTGTTGGCAAGTGGGTAATTATGTAGATAATGGTTCCATTATCCCATTGGATACAGTTTTATACCCTATTTTTAGTAACCTTGGTCTAGTTTTAAGAAATCGAATAATCTGGCATTTTGAACATGGATTACACTGTTCGAAAAGATTTTCCGGACGATACGAGTCTGTTATTTGGTTCACTCGTAAAATTAAAAATTATGTATTCAATCTAGACCCCGTTAGAATCCCTCAAAAATACCCAGGAAAAAAATATTTTAAGGGTCCAAAAGCAGGGCAGTATTCTTGCAATCCTCTTGGTAAAAATCCAGGAGATGTCTGGGATATTCCAAATGTTAAAAGTAACCATATTGAAAAAACTAAACATCCTTGTCAGTTTCCGGTAGGCTTAATTGAAAGATTAATTCTTTCTATGAGTAATGAAGATGATTGGGTGTTCGATCCTTTTGTGGGTACTGGAACATCAATTGTTGCTGCAATTAGAAATGGAAGGCGAGGAGTAGGTGCAGAAATAGAAAAGAAATATGTTGATATCTCAAGAAGAAGAATACAAGAAGCAGTTTTAGGTACCCTTAAAGTGCGACCAATGAACAAGCCTAAATATGACCCGAATATTTCTGGAAATAAGTTGACAGAGGCCCCATGGGAGAAAAAAGCACAAGACCAATCAATACAACCAATGCTATTCGAAAATAGAGGAGAGCATAAGAGTGAAAATCGTTGAAACATATTCCCATCTTAATGGGCTTGAATTTTTACTTGTTCACAAGCCCAAATTATGGCGAGAAGTTCAGCAGGTTATTTCTAGTATTGACGGTGAAATATGTAAGACCAAGGTTTCTAAAGAGAAAACAATGAAGGGAAAATTACTTTATAGTCCAATAGATATGAATAAAGCATTCAAAGAAAAATTAGAACATTTGCATTGGAATGAAAGCAGAGTTAGTTATTGGGTTACGAAGGATGAAAGATTAATAAGAAAGACTTTGACGATGCCACCAGAAAAGCAAAAAAAGGAAATCGAAGATACAGGTGGTATCCCCATTTTTAGTTACAATCAGACCGATTTCATTAAAGACAGGGTTGCTATCGAAGTGCAATTTGGAAAATACTCCTTTGTTGCATATGATCTTTTTGTAAAGCACCTCGCGTTTTTCATTGGTGATAAAATAGATGTAGGAATTGAGATTTTACCGATGAAATCACTCCAATCACAAATGAGTTCAGGTGTTGCCTATTATGAAGGTGAACTTTATAATGTCATTAGACAGGGTCGAGGAGTGCCTGCTGTTCCTCTTGTTATAATTGGGATTGAATCATAAGAGAGCAGAATAGATTGATTGTCAGGATGGTTAAAAGCCATCAATTATTTAAAACGTGTTCAAATAAATTCTTCTTTTTTGAATAAAACAACCTGTTGAAAAGCCAGAAAGCTATAGAAGAGATGCAATTGTTGTCTATGGATATTAAATGTTAAAAGAACAATAAAAGATTTAAAGCCTTGCTTATAAAAATTGGGCAAGGCTTTATAGGTACATATTGTGACTACTTACTTACGAATACCCAGTTCAGCAATAATTTTTCTGTAACGATCGATATCGATTTTAGTTAAGTATTTCAATAGGCTTCTGCGTTTTCCAACAAGTTTTAAAAGGCCATAACGACAATGTTTGTCTTTTGGGTTTTCTTTTAAATGCTCCGTAAGCCTTGAAATATGTTCGGTTAAAATAGCGATTTCAACTTCAGGCAATCCGGTATTCTTAGGCGAGCCACCAAATCGTTGAACTAATTCTGCTTTTTTTTCTTTCGTAATAGCCATGCTAAATTAAGAATTATTTTATAGGTGTAATTAAAAAATTTATGATTTAAAACATGAAAACGGATTCTGAAATGCCTCGGCTTTCAGGCGATCCTTTTCAAGTTGTGATTTCAAGTCCTCAAGCGAGGAAAACTTTATTTCATTTCGGATCCTTTTTAGTATGGAAAACAGCAATTTTTTTCCGTATAAATTTCCGTTAAAATTAAGCACATGTGCTTCAACGGTTAAGATATGTTTTTTACTAACCGTCGGTTTAAAACCAATATTCATCATAGAGCGATGGCATTCCGAGTCGATAAGCACATCGGCAATATAAACGCCGTTTGCCGGAATTAATTTATGCTGATCAATACCTCCGATATTTGCCGTTGGAAACCCTATCGTTTTTCCAATTTTAGCCCCTTCAACCACATTGCCAATTAAAAGATATGGCGCAGTAAGCAATTGATTAGCCTCTTCAATATCGCCCGAACTGATTAATCGTCGAATTATCGTACTTGAGATATGATGGCCGTGATTGAGTTGTTCCTCGGTAACTTCCACGGCAAATCCATACAACTTCGATAATTCAATCAACGTATCAATCGTGCCTCGCCGGTCTTTGCCAAAACCATGATCAAATCCGATAAGAATATCAGCCAACCCCAATTTTTTAACCAGAAATTCTTTTACAAAATCATGTGGCGTTGTGGCCGCTACCTGTTTATCGAACTCAACCACCAAAAGAACATCCAAACCCAGATTGCTAAGCAGTTTTTGCTTTTCTTCAAACGTGGTCAGCAAAAATGTAGGATCATTCTTAGGGTTTTTAAGAACAAGCCTTGGATGAGGTTCAAACGTAATTAAAATACTTCTAAACCCATGCTGTTTGGCACGCTTAACCATCTTGGAAATGATTTTCCTATGCCCAAGATGAACCCCGTCGTAAGAACCGATTGTAATTGCCGATCGAACGGCATCAAAATTGAGTTGTTGATGAGAATCCCAGGAATAAAAATCGTTTTTTGAATAACGAATAATTTGCATTGGAATAGGATTCTATACGCATTTACTGATTTAAGGACGATGAGAGGCGTAAAACTTCCAAATGTTCCTCCACGGATTTAGCGTCATCAACGGAAAACCGCCCTATTTTGGTTCGTCTCAATTTGGTTAAATAACCACCGACATTTAGCTTTTGGCCAAGTTCGTGAGCAATACTTCGGATGTATGTGCCTTTGGAAACCTTAACATGAAATTCTACAAATGGCAATGAAATACCCGTGATTTCAAAACTATAAATTTCGATAGTCTTTGGTTTTCGATCTTTTGCATCCACACCTTTTCGCGCCAGTTCATACAATCGTTTGCCTTTGTGCCATGTCGCCGAAAACATTGGCGGCAATTGCTCTTGTTTGCCAATAAACGTGTTTGCTGCAAGATGTATCTCTTGATCGCTTAAATGATCAAAGGCTTTTGGATTGATCTCTTCGGTTTCCGCGTCATAGCTGGGCGTTTCAACCCCCAATTTTATCTGGCCAACGTACTCTTTTTCAAGAATTTCAATCGTTGAAATTTCTTTGGTTTTTTTCCCAGTTGCTAAAATCAACAGACCGGTTGCCAAAGGATCCAACGTGCCGCAATGTCCGATTTTATGATGTTTTCCGGCTTTTTTATAACCATTTCTGATTTTAGCCACAACATCAAATGAAGTCCAGCCGTATGGTTTATCAACGAGTAAAAATTCACCAAGATTTTGACTCACAAATTCCTGTTGAAAGTGATACAAATTGCAAAGCCCTTAATATAAAACAAAAAATTTAAAGTCACATCATTTCAAGAAAAATCTCGTCCAAACGATTAACTGGTACCAATTAAGAGATGCAAACATTGAAGCTGGTTATTGAAAATCCCGATGGCATAAAGCTAGCCACCCGTTTAGAACAACCCCTGCACGAAAAGCCAATTGCATACGCTGTTTTCGCGCACTGTTTTACGTGCTCAAAAAATATTAAAGCGGCCGTAACAATTTCCAGGGCATTGGCACAAAAAGGAATTGCCACGTTAAGGTTTGATTTTACAGGCCTGGGAGAAAGCCAGGGTGATTTTGCCGATACCAATTTTTCGTCCAATGTACAAGATTTGGTATCGGTGGCCAGGTATCTTGAAACGCATTTCCAGGCGCCGCAGCTTTTAATCGGACACTCGTTGGGCGGAGCAGCGGTTTTGCAGACCAGTCGCCAGCTTCCTTCAATCAAAGCGGTGGTCACGATTGGCGCGCCTTCCGAACCCAGTCATGTTAATAAATTATTGACCGGTTATAAGGATGAAATTATACAAAAGGGCGAAGCTGAAGTGCTGTTGGCCGGGAGGCCATTTCGTGTAAAAAAACAGTTTTTAGATGATTTATCTCAAACCAGGATGTCAAAATCAATCCAATCGCTAGGCCGGGCATTGCTGATTATGCATTCTCCGATTGATCAAACGGTTGGCATCAATAATGCTGCCGATATATTCATGCAGGCCAAACACCCCAAAAGTTTTATCTCGCTTGATGACGCCGATCATTTGCTGATGAATCCCGATCATTCCGTCTATGCTGCCTCGATAATAGCAGAATGGGCCATGAAATACATTCAGGCTGAACAATTGCCCGAAAAAAGCATTCAACCGCATTATGATGATGTTCGTGTAACACTTGGTAAGGATGGACTCACCACAGATATCCTGGCTCACGGTTTTTCAATGATTGCCGATGAACCTATCAATTACGGTGGTAACAACCAAGGGCCTTCGCCCTATGATTATTGTTTGTCCGGATTGGGCGCTTGTACGGCAATGACCTTAAAACTTTACGCCAATCGAAAAAAATGGCATGTTGATGAGATTTCAGTGAGGCTTACACATCAGAAAATTCATGCTGAAGATTGCATGACTTGCGAGACAAAACAAGGTAAAATCGATGAAATTTTCCGCCATATCATCGTAAACGGGGCGCTTGATGAAGATCAAAAAAAGCGTTTATTGCAAATTGCCGATAAATGCCCGGTGCATCAAACATTGGAAAACGAAGTGAAAATAAACACCACGCTGGGCTAGTCGGCTATATTGCCGGATGAAGACGCCTGATTTGAACTTTCATTGGCCTTGCGTATTAACTCATTGATACGCTCAGCTTCTTCAAACATATCGTCTTTATAAAATTCAAGCTCGGGCATTCGCCGAAATTGATTGCGAATTTTGCTCGAAAGCAGCTTCCTGAAGTGTTTGGAATCTTTCTGAATGTGGTTGATCACGGAAACGCCCATTTCTTTACTTCCGAGTACAGATATATAAACGCGGGCAATGCCGAGATCGGGCGTGACTTTAACGCCGACAATTGTGGTGAGAGCGCCATTCCTGGGGAGTTCTTTTTCAAAAATCATGCTAAGCTCGCGGTGAATTAACTCAGCAACACGCTCAGTACGAATAGACATTGTTCGAATCCTTCAAATTATGACGGCGTTTTATGAAAGCGCCAGTAAAAAACTCAATACTAAATAGAATACAAGTTGGTGATCCATCCGGATCAATTTTATTCTACAACCAATTTACGTTTGGTTTCAACAGTTTCAATGGCTTCAATAACATCGCCAACTTTAATGTCATCATAACCTTTTAAGGTAATACCGCATTCATAGCCGGTATCAACCTCTTTAATATCGTCTTTAAAACGCTTTAACGAATCCAAAAAGCCTTCAAAAATCTGAATGCCGTCGCGAAGCAAGCGAACTTTGTTGTCGCGATTGATTTTGCCATCCAGCACATAGCATCCGCCAACATTACCAATTTTAGAGATCTTAAAGACCTCGCGGATTTCAACCGTACCTGTCACTTTTTCAGTTAATTCTGGTGAAAGCATGCCTTCGAGCGCATCGTGAATGTCTTCAAGAACATGGTAAATAACGCTGTAGAAGCGAATATCAATTTCTTCTTTTTCAGCAAGCTTTTTAGCATTGAGATTCGGCCTTACCCTGAATCCGATGATAATGGCATCAGATGCCGCTGCTAATAAGACATCGGTTTCGGTGATTTGGCCAACACCTCTATGGATAATTTCAACCTTAACTTCTTCGGTTTGAACTTTCATCAACCCATCGGCAAGCGCTTGAATAGAGCCATCCGTATCGGCTTTGATAATAACTCGAAGTTCCTGGACTTTTCCTTCTTTAACTTGTTTGGCGATATCGTTAAGTTTAACCCGACTGCTGTGTCTGAATTCATGCTCGCGACGAATAAGCTTGCGCTGCTGAGCAATTTCGCGGGCAACCCTGTCGTTTGGACTTACACTGAAAATATCACCTGCCTGGGGCAATTCTTCAAAACCCAACACTCTTACCGGCTGTGAAGGCCCTGCTTTTACAAGGCGTTTTGCACGCTCATCAAGCATTGCTCTGACACGACCCGAAGAACTTCCTGCAACAAACGGATGTCCAACTTTTAAGATACCGGTTTGAACCAGAACCGATGCCACAACACCTTTTCCTTTATCCAGCTCGGCTTCAATAACAACCCCTTTTGCATGTTTTTCAGGATTAAAATTGGCTTTTAATTCCAACAATTCCGATTCAATCAGCACTTTATCCAGCAACTCACTAACACCATCGCCTTTTTTGGCCGATATTTCCTGAGATTGAATTGTGCCGCCCCATTCTTCGATCAATATCCCAATTTCCGATAACTGGGTTTTAATTTTATCGGGATTTGCTTCAGGCTTATCAATTTTGTTAATGGCTACAATAAGCGGTACTTCAGCGGCCTTAGCATGGTTAATCGCTTCAACTGTTTGAGGCATCACATTATCATCGGCAGCTACCACAATGATAACCACATCGGTAACCTGAGCGCCTCTGGCACGCATCGCGGTAAATGCTTCGTGACCGGGCGTATCAAGGAATGTTATTTTCTGAGCGCTATCTAAGGTGACTTCATAAGCGCCCATATGCTGGGTAATACCCCCGGATTCTCCGGCAACAACATTACTGTTTCGGATAAAATCAAGCAACGAGGTTTTACCATGGTCAACATGTCCCATGATGGTAACAACCGGGTGACGGGAACTTAAATCAGCAGGATCATCGGCTTCTTCCTCAATTTCCGTGGCTTCCACATCGGAAATAAATTGAACTTCACAGCTGTATTCCAACGCTAAAAGCTCAATGGTTTCTTTATCCAACCGTTGGTTAATTGTAATAAACTTGCCCAGCTTAAAACACTTTTCAATCACTTCCTTTGGCGTTACCCCAAGCATATCTGCAAATTCGTGAGTAGAGGCGAATTCAGTGATTTTAAGGATCTTATTTTCAGCTTCCTGGGCTGCAGCTTCAATTTTTTGTTCTTCCAAACGCTCTTTACGGCGAATTTTCTTGTACTTTTGCCGGGATGATGCGTCGTTGATTTCATCCATGGTTTGCATGGTCTGGCGTATGTTGCGCTCAACAACTTTTTCATCCACTTGTTTTTTAGGTTTACGTTTCGAACTCTTTTGGTTTGTTTTTTCTTCAGTTGAATCTGGCCGTTTTTCGGATTTGTTTTTCTTGCCCTGTTTCTTTTCGTCTTTATCACTGGATTTGGATTTTTCTTTTTTAATCTCGTCCGTTCCAGCGTCATCAGGAACAAATGATTTTGTACCGAGTTCTTTGTTTAAATCTTTTGCCTGCTCTCTGAAATTCTTTTTGCGCTTTTTCTTCTTTTTTTGAAGTTCAATGTTGCCTAAAACTTTTAATCCGGCAACATTTGAGGCTTCGTTGAAACGATTGGAAATTTCATTTTGCTGACGGGTAATTTCTTCTTGAATTTCAGATTTGAGATCGTCATCTTCAGATATATCTTGGGAAATTTCTTCTTGTGCTTGAGTTATTTCCTCTGCGTCCGATCTTTCAGATAGCTCTTCAGTGGGTGGCGCTTCAGCAACACTTTCGGTTGCTTCCAATTCCGTTTCAGCCGATTCTATGGGCTGTTCTTCAGTCGGTAGTTCAGGTTGCTCGGAAGGCGTATCAGTTTCCTTTGGTTGTTCAGGTTCAACAGTTTCTTGTTCGGGCTCTTCAATTGTTGATTGCTCAGGCTCTTGGGAATGATTAGTTTCAAGCTCAGCCTTTTCTTCTTCAATGTGATCGTCTTTTGATGGCCTTGTCTCTAGTTCAACACTCTCTTCAACAACTGCTTGGGTATCTTGTGCCGGCTTTTCTTCAGGAGCTTCACCTGCTTCAAGCGTTGACACTTCAGGAGCTATTTTTTCACGATTATTTGAATCGTTACTTTCGATGGATACTGATTTTTCTTCCGAAGAAGTTGTTTCGAGCTTAAGTTGCGTTTTGGATTTAAGCGAAGCGCTAGTCGATTTTGGTGGTTTAAGCGACTCTCTTTTGGCAGTATCTAATCGGCCTTTATTTTCAAGAGCCTGGATTTTTTTGTCTTTTTGCTCTTTTAGCTTCTTATACAATTCATGGCGGCGAACATCATCACTATAATGCTCTAATATTTCCTCCATCACGCTATCGCTAACTTTTGTAGCGTTTGTGGTTTTATATCCCAATTCTTCTACAAATGAACGTATATCACCCAGTGAAACCTGAAGCTCTTCGGCAATATCCATTAATTTATGTTTTTTCTTTTCTTTATCGGCCGGCATACTATCCTCCAATTTAGATCAATTTAGTATCCTTTACTGTCATTTCATCTATCAGGTATCAAGCTCAGGATAAGATTTTGTTCATGCAACAACGCGTTGTCGCTAAACACATATGTTTTACAAGTCGTAATGAGTTAATCAGTTGATGAATCTTCAGACCCCCCTTCATCTGAATCTTCGTTTGTTGAGGATTCTAAAGAGGCTGCGTCTTCATCAAATTCCTGACTGATCGTTTTATAGATATTTTCTGCCATTTTTCTCCAATGCCGCCGTTCGTCGTCACTCATTGGTCTAATCTGTGGTTGCTTTGACGATTTACGGCCAAATTCAAACAATTCTTCGCGTTTCGGAGATGAGATCAATGCATTTTCAACGTCGTCAACGCCAACCTCCAATATTTTCTTAGCCGTATCCAATCCATGATCAAGCAACTGGTAGATCATATCATCACCGAAATCTTCACGGAATGAAATGATATCGATATCATCCGGATCCTCCATAGATTTATCGCTGATATCACGATAAATTTCAATTTCAAATCCCGTCAGTTTTTCAGCCAGATGAATATTGTTTCCATTTCGCCCGATGGCATATTTAATTTGATCCGGTTTCAACATCACACGCGATTTTCGCGTCTTCGGATCGGCGTATACCGTCATCGGATCGATCTTAGCCGGTTGCAATGCTCGGGCAATATAGATTTGTGGTTCATCGCTGAAGCAAATGACATCAATATTTTCGTTGTTTAGCTCACGAACAATGTTTTGAATTCGTTTTCCACGATGACCAACACAAGCCCCAACCGGATCAATTCGGGAACTGGTGGATTCCACGGAAATTTTGGCGCGCTCGCCCGGCACTCTGGCAATGCCTTTAACGACAATCAGGCCTTCGTAAATTTCGGGTACTTCGCTATCGAAAAGCTTTTCAAGGAATTGATCATCGGTACGCGATACAATCACTTTCATTGGCCCGTCTTCACGCTCTTTTTCAATTTCAGTGCCGTCTTCCTGTTTGATGCGGACTTTTTCACGCTCAATCCGCTTAACAAACAATCTCATCCGCGGGGTTTTGCGCGGATTATCTTTCGGCATTTTTTCCGAAGCAGGCAAGGTAAGCTCTACTTTGTGGTTTTTAGATGTGTTGTATGTAAAAATGCTTTCTTTTTGACGAACTTGGTAGATTTCGGCAGAAACCACTTCTCCGACTTTTTCCAGGCATTCTTCATAAATAGCCTGACGCTCGGTATCTCGCATTTTCTTTTGAACAGCCTGCTTGATGATTTGTATGGACTTTCGGGTTAAGTAATCATCCAGTTTGATCGGGCCAACTTCGTACTCATCGCCAATTTCCAACGAATCATCAATTTCCTGGGCTTCTTCAACCCCGATTTCAATTGAAGGTAAATCAACTTCTTCCACCACGGTTTTTAAAATATACACCTCAAAATCACCGCGATCGGGATTTATGATAACACGTGCTTCAACTTCAGGATCATAATCCTTACGAAGTTGTTTTTGAATGGTATCGCGAAGCAAATCCACAATATCCATTTTAACGGTATTCGGGTCAGCTTTTTTATCACGCAACCTATCGGAATGCTCTATTTCATCAAAGGCATTTAATATTTGTGCTTTTCGTTCTTCAGCTTCATTAACTTTAGCTTTTTTCTTCGCCATAATAATATTAGGATAAAAATTAATTTGACCCCAAGCCAGAATAACAGGCCATTTAAAAGCTTATTTTAACTTTTGTTTCTACAATTTGGCTAAATGCAATTGTAACATACTCAGGCGCTTTTGGCTTAACATTTGGCTTGCTCTTATCAATTTTAGTGATATTTAATGTCAGCGATCGGATATGACTATCTTCCGAATCCAACGACGTTAAAATGCCATCGGCAACCTTGTACTGACCATCTTGGGTTTTGTATTTAACCTGAAGCAACCGATTAAGATTTTTTTTGTACTGTCGCTCAAGTTTTAACGGCCGGGCCAACCCGGGTGAAGAAACATCCAAACGGTATTTATGATGCAAATAAGCATCAAACTCACGATCCGTTTCCAATGCCTCCGATACAAAACGACTGATGGCTTTGCATTGATCAATATCAATACCTTGATCGGTATCAACATAGATAGAAATGATATCTTCACCATGAGCATGTTTGATCTCCAGATCAACCAGGTAAATGCAATCATCTTCAGGCTTATCCTGGGAGAACTCATCCAGCACTTGCTCAAGTTTCTGTTTAATGATTGTATCGCGCTCTGAAATTGCTCTGGACATAAAACCTTATAAACAAAAAAAGTGGGTTTCCGACCCACTCTTTCAAAAAAACTGACATCATTTTCTTGCCGGTAATATAACATACAATCCGACAAGTTTCAACCCTAAATGTGAATTAACCCATATTTCTAGTTTTGATCGGATTTAATTTTACTATCAACCTCTATAAAATCTGTTTCAGCGGCGTCATCAACCGACTTACGTTGTGAGTGAAAAGAACGGTTCTGGTTAAATTGATTTGCATTACCCGAAACAGTTTTTTGAAAAAAACGTTTCAATAACATATAAACCAAGTAAGCGGCAAATACTAGTATAAGAATTCTTAACATATCAGTAGTATAAGTTTCGTAATTAGATGCGTGTACTAGACACCCAAATCTTTTTCAGGATTAAAGTATTCTACTCCCGCATTATGTTTTCTGTTACAAATCAGTGAATAAATAAGCTCAAAATCATCTTCGTTAGATACGAAATCCAAAGTCGAAACATTAATGATTAATAAAGGGGTTTTTTTATAAGATGCATAAAACTGATTATAAGCTTTATGCAAATCCTCTATGTAGCGTTTGGAAATCAGTTTTTCGTAAGGGCGATTTCGTGACATAATATTTTTCATTAAACGATCCGGATCGGATTGCAAATACACCACCATATCTGGGGCTGTTAGCTTTTCGCGCAACGATTGTGATATGATTTGGTATATCCTGTATTCGTCTTGGCTGAGTGTGAGCTGGGCAAATATGTCATCTTTATCAAACGTGTAGTCGGTGATCAGGTAGTCATAAAAAAGATTATAACTGTTGAATTGCTTGAGTTGAGAGTATCGGCTAACCAGGAAAAACAATTGAGTTTGAAAGGCCAAACTGCCGGGATCTTCATAAAATTTTCTTAAAAACGGATTTCCCTCATAGGTTTCCAACACCAAATTCGAGCGAAGTCGTGTGGAAAGTTCTTTGGCTAAGCTGGTTTTGCCAACGCCAATGACGCCTTCAATAGATATGTATTTTGCAAAGGGATTATCCACAAAATTTGGGTTAAGAACTTTCTTTATAGAGTTTCTCTTTTAATTCCAACTCATAAATATGATGTTTGAATGCTAATCGGCCATTGATGAAAACGACCGGTATTTTATGTCCGTATTCCTGGATCAAATGAGCGTCGTCCTGAATTTTAATTTCTCGAAGTTCAAAGTCAATTTCCTTCTTGACTTTCAAAAGCACAGTTTTCGCCTCATCGCATAAGCAGCATTCATCTTTGGTATAAATTTCAATTAATGGCAGCATTATATCAATGTGATTACTTTTCTTGAAAAGTAGTTTAAGCTATGCACAACTCAATGGCATTTAACAGTTTTGTTTCGATGTCTTCAAGCGAAAGCGTTTCTTGCTTGGAACTTTCAAGATGTTTGAGCGCATACATTTGCGATTCCAGCTCTCTTTGACCAACAATAAGCACATATTGCGCCCCAAGTCGATTGGCTTCGCGCATTTGTGCTTTCATGCTTCGCTCCTGCAGATCAATTTCGGCGGCAATGCCTTTTACTCTGAATTGATGAACCGTTTTAAACGCCCAAGTTTTCGCTTCTTTGGTTTGCAAAACCACATACACCGTTGGCGCATTGGGTTTGATTTCACTGAAAAGATCCAGTTTATCCATTGTGATAATCAATCGCTCAATACCGGCAGCAAAACCGACGGCGGGTACAAGCTGTTTACTTCCTAAAATCTTTGAAAGTCCATCATATCTACCACCACCTGCCAAAGCGTTTTGAGCGCCAAGTTCATTGCCGATCAACTCAAATGCGGTATGAGAATAGTAATCCAGCCCGCGAACCAAACGATGATCAATCTCAAAATCTATGGAATAAGCCTTTAGGCACGATTGAACGTGTTGAAAGTAATTCATTGAGTCCTGATCCAATGCATCGATCAGTTTTGGCGCATCATGGATCAGGGTTTGCAAATCGGGATTTTTAGAATCGAGAATTCTTAGGGGATTGGTTTCAAACCGCACTTTTGAAATATCGTCCAGTGTGTCGAAGTGCGGTTTAAAGTAAGCTTGTAATTGTTCACGATACTTTAACCGGCTTTCGGGATCGCCCAAGCTGTTGATTTTCAGCGTTGAATGCTTTACGCCGAGCGCTTTGAAGATGGTCATCATTAATGCGATTGTTTCAGCATCCGATTCAGGGGTTTGGCTGCCGATGCATTCCGAACCGAATTGCCAAAACTGGCGCTGCCGGCCGGCTTGGGGTCGTTCTTTTCTGAACAACTCACTGATGTAAAAAAGCTTTGTTGTAGCAGAAATGTTCGAAAGATTGTGCTGAAGATGCGCTCTCATAACTGAGGCGGTCATTTCTGGCCGAAGGGTTAAAGACGGCGAGGATTCTTCGGGCCGAAAAGAATACATTTCTTTTCCGACAATATCGGTGGTTTCACCAATCCCTCGTTGAAACAAAGCGGTTTCTTCAAAAACCGGCGTGCGAATTTCCTGATAACCAAAGCGGTGAAATAGTCGTCGGAGAGTCGTTTCGATATAGTGCCATTTGTGGATTTCGGAAGGTAGGATATCTTTGGTGCCCTTGATTGTTTTAAACATGAGGATCAAATAACAAGTCTCAAATTTCAGGAAATGCTTTTTCTTCTTTTGTGAAAATCTCTAAAATATCTTCAACGGATTTAACGGAAAATAATTGCTGGCGAATTTCATCTCTACTGGCCACTCGCGAAATTCGGCTTAATAATTTGAGATGCTGAGCTAACATTTGTTCGGGCGTTGCCAGTAAAAATACCAGGCGTACCGGTTCGTTATCAATCGCATTAAAATCAACGCCGTTTTTTAAGATGGCAAAAGCCAGAAGCGGTTTTTTAACAGCCATGGTTTTGGCATGAGGCAAAGCAATGTTCTTTCCGATACCTGTCGACATTTCATCCTCCCGCTTTAACACATCCTTCTGAAGTTTTGAAGGATCAATTAAATGAGGATGATCTGCAACAAGATTGAGCATTGTTTCTATGATATCCGGCTTATTTTTTTTATCCAAGTCGAGGAGAATGTATTCTTTCGATAATAGATCAGAAAGCTTCATTATGCAGTGGTTAAATTCTTACAATGAAATCAGTTACTCAAAAAAAAGTATGACCGGACAAATGGACTGATAAATAAACAAAAATATACTAAAACATCCATCAATTAATTTGAATAAATCGCTTAAATCAACACATTTTGATAGTATAAATAGACGAACGGGGAAACAAAGCACAATGAATCGAACCGATCAAAAAATCCCCCATGGCCGGGTATAAATTCGGAAGAGTCTTTATGTTGGCTGTCGCGTTTAAACATAGATTCAATCAGGTCGCCGGCTGGTGAAAGAAAACCAATCATAGAACCCAACATTAATGCCTCAACGGTTGAAAATTGATTCTCGAGCAAAAATTGGTTAAGAAGGTACCCAATCCCAATACTACCTAACAGACCAAAAATGACCCCTTCCCATGTTTTCTTGGGTGAAATGCGTTCGAAAAACTTTTTTTCAATGATTTTTTGACCAAGCCAACGCCCGCCGAAATATGCAAAGGTATCCGAGGCCCACACACACAGGAGCACGGTTATGACAAAGTAGCCGGTTTCATCCATCTGACGGAGTAATACCAGTGATCCGAAAGAAAGCGGAATGTAAAACGTGGATAAAAGCGCCGTAGAAATATTGAATATTGGGGACTTTTGCCGTCGGAAAAGCTCCAGACCGTTAAAGCTTATAATCGGAATAAGAACCGCAAGCCAATACTCAGTGAATTTATAATAAAAGTTCAGAAGAATTAACGCTGAAAATATCAAGACCAACCAACCAAGCGGGGTTACGGATTTTGCACGTTGCATCAGGTTAAGCTCATGAACGGAGAACAAAACAATAATCAACATAAGGCCTAAAAAATAAAGATCACCAAGTAAGATGATCCATATCAATAGAGGCGCTCCAATAAATCCAATAATAATTCGTTTTTTAAGGTTTGAAGTCACGTGTTAAACTCCTTTAAAAGAATCTCACTCACTAAAGGTATAGGTTAAAAACAATGATTTGAATTATAAATCTTATTCCAAGCTTTAATTGCGTTGAAATGAGATGATAATTCTGACATGATTCAATTATTTGAAAATTAAACACTGTTCATTCGGGTGCGAACAGCCTGTAGATAATATCGAAAAGACAACAAACATAAAAACGTGGAAACTGTTATAAAAAGCATTGATTCTAATGTAAACACAGTGTTTTGAAAGGAATCCAAGACGCCAATGTTTTGATCAAGGGTTAAAAGCATAACGACAACCGAAAAAAAGTTGTTGGCAAAATGCGCAGTCATTGAAACAGCAATGGAGTCCGATTGATATCTTAAATACGAAATGAAAACACCTAAAGCAACCAAAGGCATAAATTCAAACAGATTTAAATGAAATGCACCAAAGATAGTTCCGGTAATGATAATGGTTGCAAATGGCTTAAGGGCTCTGGAAAAATTTTTTTGAATGTAACCTCTAAATAGCAATTCTTCACAAATTGCTGGCGTGGCTGCAATCAAACCGACAACGGCAAAAAATTCTAGCGGGGAGCGCACCTGAGTAAGCTGCTTGATTATGGTTTCAAAGGCTTTCTGGTCGGTTTTTAATTCCTCGCCGGTTCCGAATACAAAGTCAACAAACTCCAATTGAATCTCGCCGATTAAACTTAGCAAAGGGTGCAAAAGGATAATGCTTAATGACGCAAAAAAAAGTTCATTAAGAGACGGTTTTACATTAATGCCTAGAAACGATCGATTGAGCTTTGAAAACGGATTCCACTCGCCGGTATGAAGGGGAACCAAAATCAAAATTGGCCCGGCGATGATAATAACCTGCGCTAAAAACTGAACCCAACGAATGGCGGAAAGATTTTCGTCGTTGATGATCAGTTGCAAATTTTCGGCGTTTTTTACAAATGATTCAAAACTTTTTTCCGAAGCCAAAATTGTGAATAAACTCCCGATAATGCTGTATGTGGCAAGAATAAATATTAAAACCAGCACATTAATAATGAGCGGTGAAAATCGCTCATGTTCAAAAAAACCATGGTAATGTAATGAATCGGCTGATGTTGGGTAAAATGTACGGTTGGATTCGGGTGTATCGGTATTGGCCATAATGTTGATGTAATGAGCGCCTTAAAAATTCATTTTTGAGGTTAATTTGTAACGATTACCCTTAATTTCATTAATCTCAGCTTTTAAGGAACCAACAGCTACTTTAATAGCAATTCTGAGAGGGATATTGTTTTTATCATCAGTCATCCAAATCATTATTTTGCCTTCACTTTTAAACAAACCGGCGCCAAGCACCAAAGGTTCGACAACAACCGTTTTAAAAACACCCAAATCAGTTTCTATAAGGTCTCGTTTATGAATTTTTATATCAAGTTTGTAATTTTTGCGATCGCTAAAGTTCTCAAGAGTAATAATATCCCCTTTTTTATACTTTTTAAGGTTCAATGTTCGAATGTAAAAGTATGCCGATAAAATATCGTGTGTATACGGATTGATATCGAAGACTTTTTTACGATACTGAGACCACACTTTACCCTGTTCATGAAAAAACTCCAACACATTTTTTCGCTTGTAATTACCTTCGTGCACACGCCGGGTAAACCGCAATGGAAACTGGCCGGATTTATCAATAAAAGTTTCGTAGGTGTCATCAACTTTAAAGAAATTATCAAATAACGGCACAGTTCTGGCATTATACACAATATGGTAGCAGTCTCGCGAGCGAATTGTGGTATCGCCATAAACCAAAATCTCGGTATTTACCGCTTTGATCGGGCCATATTTTATGCTGTATTTGAGACTTTCACCGATTTGATAAGTGTTGTTTGGATGGGTTCTGTAGTTGAATGATTGGTGATTTTTGTGATTGAGCAGCAACGAATCCAGTCCCGAAAGTTCATCCGATGCGCTATCCAAGGTTAGTGCGGACTTAGCGTTTTGGTCGTCAGTAAATGAGCTCGGGGGCGACTCTGCATGACTTATCCCATTAGAACCCCAAGGGCTAAGTAAAAATAAACACAGGCTAAAGCGCCAAATTAAATTTTTCATTACAAACGTTTTTGGCGTTTCTGGTAATTAAACTTTTGGCATTTGACGACAATTGCCTGGCAATGGTTTCACGGGCATTGTGACGGGGATCAATACGCCAAGATAGCTTAATCCACATTTTCGGGTTTAATATACTTTTCTTTAACCCAATCATGAAATTTTGCCATACCATCTTTAAATGGCGTGGTAACATGATAATCCAGGATGGATTGCGCTTTTTCAATGCTGGCATAAGTTTGCGGCACATCGCCGGGCTGTTCGGGCAAGGTTTCCTTCCGGGCTTGTTTGCCAAATTGAGCCTCCATAAGTTCCACCAATTCCGATAAACGCGTTGGCGTGTTGTTGCCTAAATTAATGATTTCATAACGCGAAGTCTTAAAATGCATTGCCGCCACGATACCTTGAACAATATCATCGATATAGGTGTAGTCGCGCCGTGTGGAACCATCTCCGTAGATTTGTATGGGCGATTCTTCCAGGATTTTTCGCGCAAATTTGTGAATAGCCAAATCCGGGCGTTGCCTGGGACCATAAACCGTAAAGAAGCGTAGTCCAATAAATCGTATATCGTAAAGATGGCTATAGACATGCCCCAGAAGTTCCCCGGCTACTTTTGAAGCGGCATATGGGCTGATTGGCATAAGCACATGATCGTCTTCATGCCAGGGGACATTTGGATTTACGCCGTAAACGCTGCTCGAAGAGGCAAAAACAAACTGCTTGCAACCGGCATGTTTAGCCAGCTCTAAAAGATTTTGCGTACCCTGAACATTCACCTGTTGATACGTGACCGGATCCTGAATGCTTGGTCGAACTCCGGCTTTTGCTGCTAAATGAACCACCACCTGAAAATCCAGAGGTAATTCTTGCATCAGGGCGTTTTGATCGCGAATGTCCAGTTCATAGAGTGTGTAATTGGGATGAATGCGATGATGGTGAATATTTTCTTCTTTTATGGCACGATCGTAAAACGGATCGAAATTATCAATACAGCTTACTTTCCAATCTTCTTCGAGCAGCTTATCAATTAAATGACTTCCGATAAAACCGGCGCCGCCGGTAACTAACGCATGTTTCATAAGTATTAGTTTAGAAAGGATTCGGTTTGGTTGTTATTCTGAAATTGCATCTCATAGAGGCGTTTGTATATTCCATCCAGATGAAGAAGTTCGTCGTGACGACCAGTTTCTAAAATAATGCCTCGGTCAAGAACAACAATTTTATCCGCATTTTTAATGGTAGATAATCGATGAGCGATCACAATGGATGTTCGGTTTTCCATGGCTTGATCAATAGCCTCTTGAACAATCTTTTCAGATTCGTTATCCAGTGCGCTGGTAGCTTCATCGAAGATTAAAATCGGTGGATTTTTCATCATTGCTCGTGCAATGGAAATGCGCTGGCGCTGACCGCCAGATAAGCGCAGGCCACGATCGCCGATATTGGTTTTGTACTGATCAGGGGTGTCTTCAATAAAATGATGTGCATTGGCAATTTTTGCCGCATCCAAAATCAACTCTTCTTTGAACTCTTTAGGCGAGCCATAAGCAATGTTTCCAGTAATGGAGTCGTTGAACAAAATCACTTCCTGACTAACTACACCGAAAATCTTGCGGAACTGTTCAATATCATACTCACGAATGTCTTTGCCATCAACTTTAATAGAACCTTCATCCACATCATAAAAACGAAGAATCAAATCCACAAGGGTTGATTTTCCCGATCCTGATGATCCAACAAATGCAACCGTTTCCCCTTTTTTAATCTCAAGTGAAATATTTTTGAGCACATAGCCATCTTCCAGATTTTTATTGTACCGAAACGATACATTATCCAATTGAATTGAGCTTCGGAATTCCGAGATTGACTCAGCGCCGTTTTTCATGTTCGGTTCAATGTCTAAAATATTAAAGAGTTTTTTTGCTGAACCAATGCCTTCCTGAATTTTGGTGTTTGCTTCGGCAATGGATTTTATGGGGCTCATGGTTGAAAAAAGCGCAAAGGCAAAAACGATCAGTTCAAGCGATGAAAGCTCGCCTTTAAAGACTTGCAAGCCGCCAAACCATAAAGCCAGCGCAATGGCCGAAACACCCAGAGTTTCGTTCAATGGGCCAATTATACCTCTTAAAGACGCTGCCTTGAGTTCGGTTCTGCGAAGGTCGTTGGTAAAATGTCTGAACTTTTCGGACTCACGGATTTCCATTGCATTGGTTTTGACAAGCTTAATGCCGTTAAAAACCTCTTGCAATCGTGAGTTTATGGTACCTAATCGGGATTGAATAGAAATGGCGTAGTTTCGGATTTTCTTACCAAATATTCGTATGCTAATCAGGCTGAAAATGGATACTAAAAATGCAAAAACGGTCAGTTTCCAACTAATAATAACCAAAACAACAATGTAGAAGAAAACCAGAAACGGGTTACGTATAATATTGATAAACGTAGAACTAATGGCACGATTCACCACGCTAACTTCATGATGCACATAGTTCATTAATGTACCGACGCGGTTTTCATTAAAATATGAAAGTGGCATGTTGAGGATTTTGGTAAAGACATCATCCCGCAATTTTTTGGCGGCCTTCGTTTGTATGCGTATGACCAACTGATTATTCAGGTAAAGAAAGAAGTTTTTTAATACGAACGCCGCAACCAAAAAGAGGCAAATGTTTAAAAGCGTTTGTTCTTTGGAGTTGGCTTGTAGCGCATCATTAAATAGCTCTTTGACTGTTTCTTTATAAGAATCCATGTTAAAAGAACCCATCATGTCTTTTGGGCTTTCAACGCTAAGTGATGCATCTTGGTTTTTCTCTTCTTCGGGCACCGAACTCATGTTTTGTTGAGGTGCAACTTGTTCGGTTTTTTGGGTATCGGCGTCGAAGACGGTTCTCAGCAAAGGCAGAATCGTATAGATAGAAACAACGCTGAGTAATGAAGTTATAAGGCTTGCAACTACAGTCAGAACAATCTGATGTTTGGCAGGAGCCAGGTATTTTAAAATTCGAATATATAATTTCATACAAAGGATAATAATCGATCTAAATTGCGCATGCAAACCTGAGTATTATCGGATCATCAAAACTTTAAATATAGTTAATCTATGTTGAAATTGAGATATTCTTTTACGATTAATGTTATATTAAAAGTTTATGCGGTTTACAAAAAGCATTTTGCTGTTTAATTAGCTCAATAGGATGAGTTCTGAAAAAAAACTTCTGGTTATTTCCGAAAAAGGATTGGGCGATGCTCTGACCTTATTGCCAAGTCTGCGCGCGCTTAAATATATCCGACCGGAACTTTGCATTCATATGTTTGCACCAGGTTTAAAGCATTTAGCGCAAAATGTTCGGCATATTGCAAACATCCTCGATCAACAGATCATTTCTGAACAATCGTCTGACCGGCTTCATGATTGGCTAAAATCGGAAGATTATACATGGATTTGGAATACGGAAAATCAGCACTCCTTGTGGCGCCCAATTCTCAAATCATTTGATAATCCAAATTGGATATCGTCGTTACCGCACAGAAAATGGCCAAAAAAGGATGTGCTTCAGATTCGAAAGCAACAGTTAAAAATGCTTTTTCCTGAGCTCATGGAGTGCCCGGAATCGTTACTGCCGTTATTGCAAAATCAACTTCTTGAAAAGCAGAGGTTTAAGGGTGAGTTTTTGCATGCTCATAAGCTTATTGCTGTTCAGCCCGGCGGCGCAGATCCTAACAAAGTGTGGCCTGCGGAAAATTATTGTGAATTAATCACTGAACTGGTCAAGGACAAGAATCTAGCGCTTGTGCTTTTTCTGAGTCCATCGGAAAGTCATTTTTTGGAACCCGGATTTTTGCCGCAATCCCAAAATTTAATCATCATACAGGACAAGCTGAATGATTTGTTGCCAAAATTGGCGGCATGCGATCTATACCTTGGGAATGATAGCGGATTTTATCATTTGGCCTATGCGTTAAAAGTCCCCGTAATCGGCCTTTACAGCCGGATAAAAAGCGTTCGGGTTTGGTCATATAAATCGTATCGGGCAAAATCCCTGGTGAAACGATTGCCTAAACCAATGGTTCGGAAGTGGAAAACCTGGCTTAAGGTACAGGACGTGTATCAAGCGGTTCAGCATTGGAATAACGGGCAAGCCCGAAATCTTGTTGGCCGATAGGATGCTATGAACATTTTAATTTTAAATTCCGCCAAATCATGGGGAGGTAATGAGAAATGGTCGTTGATGGCCGCAAATGCTTTAAGTGAGCGTCATAATGTTTATGTGGCGTATCAAAATGATGTATATGGCAATCGGTTTAAAGCGCCCAAGGCGAAGCTTCTGTTTCTGGCCGAAATTGATCCCTTAACGATTATCGCTTTGATTGGCCTCATTCGCCGATACAAGATTGATGTTTTACTGCCCACCAAACGAAAAGATTATGTGCTGGCTGGCATTGCTTCAAAACTGGCCGGGAAAAAAAATATACTCAGACTTGGCATTGTCAGGGATTTGGGCGAGCGTTTTTTCAACAACCTGGTTTATCATAAACTCGCCGATGGCATTATTGTAAATGCAAAGCAAATCAAGAATGTCTTGCTCGGTTCATCGTTTATGAAGGCCCAAAACATTCGGGTTATTTACAACGGGCTTGGTGTTAAAAAACTTCGGGAACAAGCGGCTGCCGAAACCTTTACCAAACCTTTCGAATTTGTGGTTTCTTCAATGGGGACATTAAATGAGCGAAAGGGATTTGATTTTTTGATACGGGGATTTGCCCATTTTTTAACCCTTTCCGATGCCGATAACGCAGGGCTCATGATTATTGGCGAAGGCCCGAAATATGAAGAACTGCAAAAACTAACTCAAAACTTGGGTATTGCTCAAAAGGTTATTTTTACTGGATTTCTTGAAAATCCTTATCCATGCATAGCCGTAAGTGATGCGTTTGCAATGACTTCTAACAACGAGGGGTTTGCCAATGCGCTTTTGGAAGGCATCGCGCTTGGCAATGCGCCTGTTACAACGCAGGCTGGTGGCGTTCAGGAGGTTTTGTGCCATGAAAAAAGCGCCTTAATGGTTGAATTTAACGATTCCAAAACGCTGGGCGAGCATATTTATAGACTGTATAGAAACCCATCTGAAAAACATACGCTTCATGTGGAAGCGTTCAAGGTCATTCAAGACGTCTTTTCAGTACAGACGATGACAACAGAGCTTGAACAATTTTTAGCGGACGTTGTTCAAGGAGAAAAAAAACATTGATGAATATTTTATTTTTGAATTCCATTGGCCGCGATAAATTTGGCGGGGGTGAAAAGTGGATGATAAAGGCGGCAAAAGGATTAAGCGATCGTGGGCACCACGTGATTTTGGCCAGCCGAAAACAATCGCGAATCGTTGAAGCGGCTAAACATCTGGGGATACGAACCGAAATCATAGAAATTCATGGCGATTTTAGTCCCTTGAAAACCTGGCAAATTGCAAAGTTTCTAAAAAAAGAAGCCATAGATATTTTAATCTGCAATCTTAACAAAGATGTTCGGGTGGCTGGGCTGGCAGCCCGATTAATCAAGAAACCGGTGGTTTTAGCCCGGCATGGGATTCAACTAGCCGGTAATAAGTGGCGACACAAACTTACGCTTACAAACCTGGCCGATGGCATTATCACCAATAGCAAAACCATTAAACAAGCTTATAAAGAATACGGATGGTTTGATGACAATTTTGTGAGGGTGATTTATAATGGCATTGAACCCAAAATTGGGATTGAACCATTTGATTTCAAGACGCAGTTTGGCCATAAAAAAGTGATTTTCAGCGCCGGAAGATTGGCCGAACAAAAAGGATTTAATTATCTCATAGATGCAGCATCCATTCTAATAAAAGAAAGGCAGGATTTAGCATTTGTGATCATGGGCGAAGGAAAATTAAAGCATGAGTTAAATGATTATATCAATGAAAAAGGTTTACAAAAATCTTGCCAAATATGGGATTTTCAACCCAACATTGATGCGTATTTAAAAGGCTGCGATCTCTTTGTGCTGGCATCGCTTTATGAAGGCATGCCAAATGTTGTCATGGAAGCTATGGCCGTTGGAAAACCGGTTGTGGCTACGGATGTCAATGGCGCCAGGGAGCTTATGGTTGATGGTAAAACAGGGTTAATTGTTCCGCCAAAGGATCCACAAGCGCTTGCCGGCGCTATTCAAATCCTCTTGGATGATCCTGCTCAAAGCCAAAAGTTCGGCAATAATGGCATGGAGCGGGTCAGGCAAGAATTCACGATTGAAAGAATGGTTCGGCATCTTGAAGATTATTTTGCTGAAAAGCTTGCGCAAAAAAAAGCTACAAGGTTATGAGAAAAGATCAGCGACGGCGTTTGTTGGCTACCATTTTACGCGCCATTACACCCACGAAATCATCTCAACCGGTTTTTCAGGGAACACCGGAGCGTGTGGTAATTCTGGCTCAGGAAAAACTTGGCGATGCTATTCTTTTAACCCCGCTATTCAAAAATTTAAAAACGCATTTTCCAAACCTTTGTATTTGCGTGGCCACGTTTGGGAAAAATGATGCGATCCTTCGCCAAGACCCAAATGTTGATAAGGTTTTGGTACTTCGTCATTTCGGGAGAGAAACTTACAATTTGATGTTCAGGGAATCATTTGATCTGTTGTTTAACACCAAAGACCATCCGTCATGGACATATCTTCTGTACTCTAGTTTGATTCGTGCAAAGATAAAGGTTGGTATTGATCATGAGTTTCATAAAGGTCTTTATCATCATTTGTTGGGCATTGATTTTCAAAAACACATTGTAGAAAAGAATTGCGCATTGCTTGCTTACCTGGGCTGCAAGGTTTCAGCAGAGGATTGCAGGCCCACGTTGAACATTTCCAGCGCATCGAAACAAATTAAGGACTTTGCACAAATGCTTGAGCGCGGTAAGCTAATCGGAATAAATTTAAGCGCTGGGGAAGCGAGCCGGGAATGGCCTTTTGAGAAGTATGAGCGCTTAATTGGTTTAGTTCAAAGCCCGGTTATTGTTTTTTCAATGCCAGAGAGACTTGGTGAAAAAAAGCGGTTGGAGCAAACCTTTGAGCAGGTCAAGCCATCACCGGTAACCAAATCGCTGTTTGATGTCGGCGCTTTGCTCAAACAACTCACGCTTTTAATAACGCCGGATACGTCGTTAGTGCATGTCGCCTCGTGTTTTAATATCCCGGTTGTCGGATTATACCGCGCCGATGCCGTGCATTTATCGCGTTTTTCGCCTTATCTCACCAACCATGTTCAATTGATATCACCATCTTCAACGATTCGTGATATTGAGGTTGAATCGGTATTAAACGCTGTAAAAAAATTACATCAAGATTATGAATCCGGTTGATATTGTCATTTTTTCCGAAGATTTCCCACCGAAGGATGGCGGCATTGCCCAGTGGGCAATGGGGGTGGCCAGAAGCTTCCACAAGCTTGGTTTGCGGGTTCATCTCTTAACGCGCTTTTGGAATGAAAATTTTCAGCGGATACAGGAAAAAGAGCCTTACAGGCTGGTTCAGGTTAAAGGTAAGAATTGGAAGCGTTTTCGGAGCATATATGCAACCAAGGCATTACGCAAGCTATTGGATGATGGCCTAAAACCCAAGGTCATTATTGCAACTACCAGCAATATTGCTCGTGGCCTCGTCGGTTTGGCAAAATCATCCCAGAGCGAATTGGTGATTATTGTTCATGGTTTGGAAGTCACCCGGAAAATGAGTTGGTTCAAGCATCAAGTGATCAAACGAACCTTGAATGCGTCGCATTTGGTGGTTGCTGTCAGCCGGTTTACGGCATCGGTTGTTGAAGAGCGATATCAAGTGCCGGCCAACCGGATTAAGGTTTTGCCGAATGGTGTTGATCCGGATTTATTTTACCCGGAAGAACCTGCAGAAGCATACAAACAAGAACTAGCCATTGAACGCAAAAAAGTGATTTTAACGTTGGCAAGACTTCAGGAGCGAAAGGGCCATGATAAAGTCATTGAAGCATTGCCTGAGGTTCTTAAAAACGTGCCCGACGCCATATACCTGGTGAGTGGAAAAAAAGAGGGCGAGTATTACGAGCGATTGAAAATGTTGGTTCAGCGCCTGGATTTGGAAAATGCAGTGCGGTTTGTGGGCTACATTCCTTCGGATGAGCTTAACCGGCTCTATAACGCCTGCGATGTCTATATCATGCCAAGCCGAGAGCTTGAAAACAGTGGTGATACGGAAGGGTTTGGGATTACGTATTTGGAAGCGAACGCCTGTGGAAAACCAGTTATCGGTGGCCGGTCAGGCGGGGTTGTTGATGCGATTGATGATGGCGTTAATGGCTTTTTGGTTGATCCGAAAAGCGCTGATGAAATTGCCTCACGTTTGATTCAACTACTCTCTGATAACGCGCTGGCCGAACGAATTGGGGCGCAAGCACGAGCACGTGTTTTAGAACGATTTACTTGGGATGCCATCGGTAAGAATTTGGCCCAAGAATTGGGGCTTGATTAACTATTGCGTTGGTTAATAATCTCTTTATAGGCCTGATAATTGATTTGAGCCAGCGATTCCCAACTGAAGCATTTGGCGCGTTGAAACCCGTTTTCAATTAAATCTTTTTTTAGATTCGGCTGGGATAAAACCATGCGCAATTTTTCCGAGAGGTCTTTGGCATTTTTTTCCTGAAATATCAGACCGGCTTGTTGAATGGTTTCGGGTATCGACCCTGATGATGAGCCAATAACTGCAACGCCGCAAGCCATGGCTTCAATAATCACTCTGCCAAATGATTCTTTCCATTTGGCCGTAGTCTCAGATGGAATCACCAGCATATCCATTAAATTGTAATAGTCAGGTAAGGAAGATTGATCCTGGTGACCCATCATGATTACTTTCTGCTCCAAACCGTTGTCTTTGATATAAGTTTCAATAGTCGGTTTTAAACCGCCAGAGCCGATGATGATAAGCGCTAGGTTATCATCGTCAAGTGTTGAAAAGGCGTTAAGCAATGTCATGATGCCTTTAGCCGATTTTAGCTTTCCAACGTAGCCGATCACCCTCTTGCCTTCAAGCCTGTATTTGGTTTGAAAGGATTTGCTGCTGTGTGGTTTAAAATGGGTTAAGTCAATGCCATTGCCGCTTATAAAAATGGGTTTGTTAAACTGTTTTGCCTGTAAAATTGACTTTGCATCGGAATTTCTTACAATAGCACCATCAGCATGATGAAGAACATAGCGTTGAATGCGCTCAAAAAAGGGTTTATAAACCGACTCAATATTATGCGCGGTGTGAAAAATAACCGGAGCATTAAGCTTTAACAGTTTTCGAAACCAAATCACCTGAGCAGTTACCAGGGCTGAAGGTTCTTCTTCAATATCAATGACATCGGGTTTGATTGAGGACATAACCTGAAGCAATTGATGCAAAAATACATATTTGCGGATGTTATTTTTATATAAAATAGGTGCGGTTATAATCCTGAAATTACTATCTATGGATGAATCAAAGCTGTAGCGGACATCTTTGCCGGCTTCATACCATGAATGTGGGATAAGTAATGTTAAATCAACATCTTCAATATTAGATATTGCCTTGATTTTTTTTCGGTATTCTGCCAGCACTGCTGCATGCCAGATTCTTAATACTTTCATCTATTTTGTTAAGTTCCAGCCTGTTTTTTATGAATAGTCTTTACCATAATCTACTTATAAAATCTTGAATTGATTAATCTTAAAATAGCGTTTCGTTAAAATTTATTTTATGAAAATATCAGTTGTTATCTCAAATTTCAATTATAGCCATTACATTGAAGATGCAGTTGAAAGCATTTTATCAAACGATAAAGAGTATTTAAAAGAAATAATAATAGTTGATGATGGCTCAATCGACGATTCACACGTGGTTTTAGAGCAATTACATCAGAAGCATGATAAAGTAAGATTAATTAAGAAAGAAAATGGTGGTCAATTTTCATGTTTTAGAAAAGGGATTGAGGTTGCTTAAACGTGATTTCAATATTTAAAAGTAAAGGATAAGTAGGCACGTGAGTCTTGTTTAAAAGCATCTAAAATGATGAAAATATTGTTATTAGGAAAGCTTTGATTTGCAATGCCAATTAGTAAGGGTTGTTATTATAAAGATAATGAAAAGTTGATGTTATAATAAATGATTGCAATAATTGTTACATGTGTATGATAAATTTATTATGGACAGGAGGTTGGGATTCAACATATAGGTTGCTTTATCTGATCATAGTTGAGAACCAGCACGTTCAGCCGTATTATCTCATTGACCCAGATCGTAAATCGACCAAAGAAGAAATGGCGGCAATGAATGATATTCGAAAATTACTTAGAAAGAAAGATCAGCTATTGTCTGAACTTTTGTTTTCAACAAAAATTGTAAAAGTTCAATCACTTAATGACCATCAGGAGATTTCTGATAAATACATGAGTTTAAAGTCGCGGTTTCATATTGGGAGTCAATATGAGTGGCTTGCTAAGTTTGCACATGAGTATCAGATCAAAAATTTAGAAATAGGTATAGAAAAGGATGTTATCGATAGAAGTCCTTTTTTTAAATATCTAAGTGAGTTTATGCAGATTGAGGGGAAAACGATATCATTGTCAAAAAAATTACCTGATTTTAATCTTTCGTTTCTACAAGATTTTCATTTTCCGGTATTTTTTTTGACTAAGTTAGATATGAAATACAATGCTAAACATTATGGGTTTTATGATATACTTAAAAAAACATGGTTTTGTCATACGCCGAAGAATGGCAAACCTTGTGGTTGGTGTAATCCATGTAAGGCTATAATGATTAGTGATGTTAAAGATCGAATGCCTTTATATGGGAAAGCTAGGTATTATCTGTATCGAATGATAAAAAATAAATAAGTTTATATGATATATTTTCTTACCACATCGAAGCATCAATATACAATTAACGCTTTTTTAAATGATTGGGCGCCGGAATTAAAAAATATAGTTTTTATTAAATCTTACGATGAAATTTTTAATCAAAAAAGTTTTAATTCGGGATTATATTTTTTTACCGATATTGAAAGATTGTCGCCGCATATGGTAATATTGGCTGAAGAATTATGGGATAAACTTCATAATAACACCTCAATACGTTTATACAACCATCCTACAAAGTCAATGCGGCGTTATGAATTGTTAAAAACGCTATATGATTTTTCAGAAAATTCATTCAGGGTATTTAGAATTTCAGATAGTAAAAAAGGCCTTAAATTCCCAGTATTTATAAGAGGGGAAAACGATCATTACGGAAGTCTTTCAGGTTTAATATATAATCGCAAAGAGCTGAATTTAGCCTTAAAAAAAGCCGTAAAAAAAATAAGAAAGGTAAGTGAACTTCTAATTGTTGAGTTTTTGGATACTTCAGATACCAGAGGTGTTTATAGGAAGTATTCATCGTTTATTTTAGGTGAAAAAGTTATCCCTCGTCATATTTTATATGGCAACAAATGGATGGTGAAATATCCTGATATTGAAAGAGTGGATGATGATTATACTGAAGAAGCTTTTTATTTGGAAACGAACCCTCATGAAAATAAGCTTAAGTCAATTTTTAAAAAAGCCGGAATTGAATATGGTAGGATTGATTATAGCCTATTAAATGGTAAACTTCAGGTCTGGGAGATAAACACGAATCCTATTGTTTTAAGGCCAATGAAAGAATATAAAGAAGATTATCAACCGCTTCAATGGGTTTTCGCAAATCAATTTAAAAATACTTTGCTTGAGATCAATCGAATGATAATTAATAAGAATGATATAAACATAAATATAAAGCATACTACCTATTTAAAATCTAAAATTGTAAAATATAATGATAAATTTAATCAAAAAATGTATAGGTTGATCCCAAATGAATTTAAGCCATTCCTTTTAAAATCATTGAGATAATAATATCCTCAGATATTGAGTTAATATGTCAAAAAATATAATATTACGGCCTGTTTTTAATCGACCTGAAATGCTACAGCTCTCAATAGAATATGAGATTCGTGCAAGAAAAAAATCAGGTATAAAAGATCATGAGTTTCTAACGCTCTTCCTCATTGAATATGGGGCATTACATAAGACAAGGCAAATTGTAAAATCATACCCTTTTCCGGCCAAGTATGTGTTTCGGAAACGTGAATATGAATCAATAGATATCTTGAAATTAGTCAAAAATCAAAAATTGTACTTTCGTTATGGATTAAGTAGGAACCTCATGGAAGGAATGAAAGAAGCCTTTACGTTAAGCGATGACTATGTATTAATAATTGAAGATGACATCTTAATTCATGAAACATATTTTCATTACCTAAAAACATTATTAGCAATATCTGAGGTATATCCATATAGTTCGATTTCAGCTTCAAAACATGGTATGTTTTCATGGTCTGCTAAAACCGCTGAATTGAATAATTCAGGGGATTTATCAATTGTTAGGCAAGGTCATGATTATTCACCTTGGGCAAGTGTTATCAGTAAATGGTTTTTTGATAACTACGTATTGCCTTATGCAAATGAAAATTATTATGAGAATCGTGAAAAAGTTGTTTTAGCCATTAATGATAAGTACAAAGAACTCAATCAGAAAGGATATAAATACACCGATAATAAACATATTGAACAAGCCGGTTTAATAAATCGTCTTGTGGATGTTGCTATGATTAAAGATAATGCATTTGTTTTAACCCCTGATGTTGATAGGCAAATGCACATCGGGTATTATGGGGCAAACCGTGGACGAAATAAAATTAAAGGATGGGGCTTTAAACAACGTGTTGAAACACTGCGCAAGATTATAGATAACAAGCAATTGTATGATAATGCCAAACGAAAACATCATAAGGATTACAGGTACTTTAATGATAATTTAAATTCTTGGAATGGAATTTTAAAGTTGGTAGAATAACGATTAGTGAAATAAAAGTAAGCGTTTTAATATTTTGATGATATAATAATATCAAATGCTTTTATAATAATTTTTTTCTATAAAATTTTCAGATAGTTTTTTTTACCGGATAATCCATGAAACCATATGTAATTCGGATTATTAATTTCTTTGGGAGCCTGTTTAAAAATTGAATATCCATTTCTATATAATGCACCTCTGATATATTTTGAGCGGTTTTTGACATTACCACTTTCGCTGGTAAAAAAATTTTTTTGAATCATTTAGTAATTTTTTCTAACCTTGTGTTTTATAAATACAAAGAAAATATACCCATTTGAGTTTGAAAATTGCATACGATGTGATGAAGGTTTCCGGATTTAGTGGAAACCAGGTTTATACCACTGAGTTAATCCAGGCCTTAGTAAAAACCAACCCCGGCAATCAATATCAACTCATTACAAATTGGCATACTAGGCAAACGACTCAAAAGGTTTTTGGTAATTCATCATCAGTCGCATATAGGAATATTCTACCCGGGCAGTTGATGTTAGGGAAAGCATTTAAAACAGCAATTGCGGAATTAAATCAATCTATTCAGGGATGGATTTCTGGTTCATTTGATTTGTATCATTGCACAAATCCCATGAGGTTTCCTAAAAAGGTCGGTAATGTAGTCGTAACATTACATGATTTAATCGCTTTAAGTAAAGAAGCATGGGCGAAAGAAGGAACAAAAAAGTTTTATCAATCACATATTGAGCAAATTTTAAACAAAGCCAAAGTAATATTTACGGTTTCAAATTTCACTAAAAGCGAGGCTTTGAATTATTTCCCGGCTTTGGAAAATAAGATTGTAGTAACCCCATTAGGATTTAATCAACAGTTTGTGAAACGATCCCCCAACCGAGAATTTTTAAAAAAATATGGTATAAGCGATATAAGAAAGCCATATCTCTTATATGTTGGGGAATTACAACCTCGAAAGAACATTTTTTCGATGCTTAGGGTATATAATTCATTACCTAATTCGATCCAAAAAGCAATTAGTTTTATCATAATTGGCAGGGCAAAGAGCAAAGCCATTCAAGAAGAATTTGATCGGTTTAAAAATTCATTACGTGTTGAATCGCAAATTTATCAGTTTTCCGGTGTTCCTATTGAAGATTTAGTTCAATTTTATAATGCCGCAGAAGCCTTTGTTTTCGTGTCCCTTTCCGAAGGTTTTGGTCTGCCAGTTTTAGAAGCAATGGCCTGTGGTTGTCCTGTACTTACCTCAAATACAACATCTTTGGCGGAAGTGGCAGGTAATGCGGCTATTACAGTTGATCCTAAAGATCAAAATGCAATAGAGGAAGGACTCTTAAAATTACTGGATGATTCGGTTTTAAGAGATAAGTTAAAGCAGCGAGGATTGGAACATGCAAAGACATTTTCTTGGGAAAAAACCGCACAATTGACCATGCAGGGTTATAAAATGGCCGTTTCTTGATGGTCGTCATATGAGTTTGAGATGAAAAAAAACCAACTAAAAAACATTGCCATTTTGACCGATAATTTTCCACCTTGTTCGGGTGGTGGTATAGCAGAATGGGCGTTGGGCGTTGCTGAAAGTTTAGTTGCTATGGACTATAAGGTCAATGTTCTTTCGCGTTGGAGAAAGCAAGTCAGCACGAGTGATCATGATCAAAAAGATTATGAATTAACCTGCATGTATGGTCGCGACTGGAATACCTACCGCTATTGGTACGTGTTATACTACCTTTGGAAATTTTTGAAGAAAAATCCCCGGTGCATTGTTATTGCAACAACCTGGGAGCTTGGCAGCCCTATGGTGTTTTTAAGACGTTTTTTCCCACAAGCAAACCTTGTCATCATAGCCCACGGCAGGGAAGTCACCAAACTAAAGAGCGCTAAAGAACTCAGGACGTTTGAAAAAACCATCAGGCATGCCGTTTTAACCATTGCCGTAAGCCGATTTACCAAAGAGGAAATCTTAAACCGATTAAGCACTAACAATTCTTCGGTAGAATTTTTACCAAATGCGGTCAATATTGATCGTTTCTATCCTGTTGAAGATTTCCGGACAATTCAGAACAAACTCGGTGTAAATAAACGCAATAAGGTTATTTTAACCCTGGCCAGAGTGATTGAGCGAAAAGGGCATGATACCGTTATCAAAGCATTGCCTGATATCATCAAGCAATACCCGGAAACTGTTTATGTGATTGCTGGGCCATGGAAAGAGCCTTTTTATCAAAAATTACAAACACTTATTGACGATCTGGATTTGAGAGAACATGTGGTGTTTTCAAGTTTCGTTTCCGATGAAGACCTCACAAAGTACTACAGCATGAGCGATGTGTATGTAATGGTCAGCAGAGAGCTGGAAAAAAGCGGTGATTCGGAAGGTTTTGGGATCACGTTTTTGGAAGCCAATGCATGCCACTGTCCCGTTATCGGGAGTTACTCCGGTGGCATTCCTGATGCCATAGAGGACGGTGTAAGTGGGTATTTGATTGAACCAGATGATCCAAAGGCGCTGAGCCAAAAAATCCTTTTACTCTTTAATGATCAAAAGTTAAGAGATGAGATGGCCATGCAGGGACGAAAACGCGTTGAAGAAAATTACACCTGGCAAAAAATCACATTAAAATTAATCAATCACATCGAAAACTCATTACAGCAAGTAAGCCATTAAACCTAAACATATTACACCAAACTCAATGCGTTTAGTTTACCTCAATAAAGTTTTTGTAGATAGCCCCTTACCGGCAGTTAATTTTTCAATTGCCAATGCCTATGGATTGGCTGAAGCCGGATCAGAAACAGTTCTCATGGTGCAGAAAAAAAGTGAAAAGCTCACAGCTACGAAACTTTTAGAGTCGTTCCATTTAAAGCCATTATCGAATTTTCATGTTCATTTAAATCTTGAAAAAAAGGTTCTGGGGATTAAAACCAACCAATGGTTTTACATTAAAGCGTTTAAAGAAATTAAGAAGCTTCACCAAGAAAAACCCATAGATGCTGTTATTTCAAGAGATCCGGGGGCGTTGCCTTATTTGGCAAAATTAAAGAAAACCCGGGGGATTAAGGTATTTTATCAGCCCCATAATTTTTATGTTGATCTTTCCCGGCGGCCCGATGTTAACCCCACTAATGCAAAAAAATATCATCTCTTAGAGAAAAATTACATCTCAAAAATTGATGGCGTGCTTTGTTTGCAGGAAGCGCAGGCCGAGTTGTTCCGAAATGAATTTCCCGATCAAACCGTTTTAGTGGCTAAACCGGGATTGCTGCGAATAAAGCCTTATGCGCCGGCAGGTTTTTACCGCAAATTGATTGGATATGTTGGCAGCTTACAGCTAAAAAAAGGGATCAATACGCTTCTGGAGGCTTTCAAACTGGTGGGTAAAAATGAATTTAAAGTTATTTTAGTAGGCGGCAGAAGTCAGAAGGAAATTGCTGAGGTAAAGCAACGAATATTCGAATTAGGTCTGGAAGACCGGGTTTTAATTACAGGCTGGGTTTCTTATGAACAAGTTGAAGTGTATCTTGAAAAAATATCCGTTGGCATTATCCCTCTGACGGATGAGTTTTACAATCAGCATTTAACGGCTCCAAATAAGTTTTTTGATTATTTATCGCATGGTATTCCTGTGGTTGCCTCCGATCTGCCATCAACGCGCAGTTTTATGAATCCCAATGAAGGTGGGTTGTTTGTACCAACAGGAGATCCTGAAAAACTGGCGCAAGCCATTAAAGAGGTCTTTAAAACAGAAGATGGTTATAATACATTCAGAGAATCGGCCCATGCAAAAGCCAAAGACTATTTGTGGAAAAACCAAGCCAAATCAATGATTGAGCTGATTCGGGAAGTTGTACCTAAATAACATTTAGAAGAATTTCCTTTTTTAAGTTACCTGAAAACATATGCTGGTAATGTTAGTTTGCTGCAATAGCAGTTAACAAACAGTTAGAAGGCAAAGGAATAATGACGGGCGTTATCCGCAGCTGGCGGAGGCGGCTTCGAAAACAAGGGGTTGCAACCCCTTGTTATAACTGTGCTCATAGGTCATTGGAAGTTTTAAAAATCGTTAAACGCATTTTATGTCGAAGAAATCCAAACAAAAAACCAAATCAACTCTCGCACAAACTCAGACTGAGCAGCAAAACAAACCCAAGCAAATTAATGCGTTGCTTGGCAACAATGCGTTTAAGTTTGATCTGTATGCCATTTTAGCGCTGCTCTTTTTAGTGATCATCTATTTTTGGCCGGTATTGATTGATGGCAAAGTGTTTTTGGTTCCTGATAATACCACTTCGTTTAGCAGTCGATCGTTAGTTGCCCAGGCCAATGAGGAGGGAATTTTCCCGCTTTGGACGCCTTATATCTTCAGTGGCATGCCATCGTATGGAAGTTTAATGGTTGCTGGAGATCGGTCTTATGATTTTTTCAATCTGATAACCCAAAAGCTCATCCGGTTTTTAACCTTTGTTTTTGAGTCCGATAGCGCTTACATCATTAACTATTACTTCTTTTTAGGATTAGGCATCTATTGGCTGTTGAGATTGAAAAACGCTTCTCAGCTTACAGCATTGTTTAGCGCTATTGGCGTTACATTTTCAACGCTATCGTTGGTTTGGATTACTGTTGGGCACAATACCAAGATCATTACGATAGCCGTCATTCCTTTTTTATTGCTTTTGGCTGAAAAAGTGCGTCAGGAAGGGCATTGGAAGCAAATACTTCTCAATACCGCTTTGTTGGGACTATTATTTCAAATGCTCTTTCGCTCAACCCATGTGCAAATGATTTATTACACAGCCATGGCGCTAGCCATCTTTTTCCTGTTTGATTTAATATCGTCTCTCATTAAAAAGTCACCAATCTCCATTTGGTTAAGGAGTGTGGGTAGTTTTGCAATTGCGGCATTGATAGGACTATCTATGTCGGCAGATACCTATCTTTCCATTTTGGATTATACCCCGCATTCGATACGAGGCTCGGAAAGCATTACCAAAACCTATCCGGAGTTATCAACCGGCGCCAATGTGGATAAAGCCTCTGCAGAATCCGGTTTGAGCTACGACTATGCGACTAATTGGTCGTTTCCGCCCTCCGAGATCATCACATTTTTAGTGCCGTCTTTTTATGGCTATGGCGATCAAACGTATTGGGGTGAGCAGCTTTTCACGCATTCGCCGAATTTTTTTGGCGCGTTAATTTTAATCCTTGCCATAATAGGCTTTATTTATAATCGCTCAAATCATTTTGTTCAGGCGCTTGGTTTAATTGCCATACTGTCCTTATTGATATCCTTTGGAAAACATTTTTCCTTGATTTTTGATCTTTTGTTCTACTATCTCCCGTTTTTCAATAAGTTCCGGGCCCCGTCCATGATCTTGATCCTTGTTCAGATCGCCTCATGTGTGTTGGCAGGTTATGGACTGAAGTCATTGATTGAGTTGTATAAGTCAAATGATGCGGAGGCCAAAAAAGTATTTACGTATTTAGCGCTTGGCTCAGGCATTTTGTTTGTAATAAGTTTGGTTGGGATTAACCTCTTGCAGGATGCTTACTTTAGCGGCATCGCAAAAAGCAATATCGGCAAGCAACTGCTGGCCAAATATGGCGGACAGGTTCCTAATGTGATTGAGCGATATGGACAGCCGATTTTTGATATGATGAAAACCGATGCGTTTATCACTTTATTTCTAATCGCCACACTTTTTACCGGCGCTCATTTTTTATTGCAGCAAAAACTCTCTCCGGTTTTGTTCCAAATGGCGCTAATTCCAATGCTCATTGTTGATCTGGGACGTGCAGATATGAAGCTGTTGAAAAATCTGAATGATCCGCAAGAACAGGTGAGCTTTTTTAAATCCACCCCTGATATCGAATTTCTTCAAACTCAGCAGCAGGATTCTAAATTCAGGATTTTACCGTTAACGCCGGATCGTAAATCATCCTGGTATGCGTATTTCAATTTGGAGTCTGTTGGCGGGTATCATGCGGCCAAGATGCGTCTTTATCAGGATTTGATAGAAGTTGTGGGTGGCGGTTCAACCGAGTATCCGGCATTCTATAAAAGTCCGGCAATGATGGATTTGTTAAACATCCGGTACATTATATTGAATCAACAAGCCAGTTTGCCCGGTTATACCGAAGTCTTTGCCAATGGAAAGGTCATCCTTGAACGAAACAATTGGACAAAGCGCGCATGGTTTGTGGATTCTCTAGCCGTTAAACCGCCAAATGAAATCATTACGGCTATTAAAGCCTCCTCGTATGATCCTAAGCGGTTGGCGTTGGTAGAAAATGAATTGGCGCAAAATGTCGTTAAGCCCGATTCAACGTCCTATGTTAAGCTAGTGGATTCGGGCATTCATCATTTGACTTTTGAGGTTAAAGCATCGGGCAGGCATTTTATGAATTTAAGTGAAATCTACTACCCGCCTGGTTGGTTGTGCACTGTTGATAATGAGCAAACGCCAATTATAAAAACCAACTATGCGTTTCGTGGTATTGTTGTCCCGGAAGGAAAACATAACGTAAAATTTGAATTTAAACCGGCTTCATTTACCCTGGGCAAAACCATTTCTTTGGTAACGAATATTTTGGTATTGCTGGTATTTGTCTTTTTGGCAGCCGATAAGTTCAGGGATATGAAAAAATCCAATCCATAAAATTCATCAGCAATGAATCCAATTGAATGTAAGACCCCGACTTCAAAGGATGAACGGATACTTTCGTGTTTGATATTGGCACAACTTGCTGGGGTTGGCTCGCAACGAGTCATCAAATTGCTGGAAACATTTGGTTCGATTGATAACATCAGGCATGCCAAAGAATATGAGTTGTGTGAAATTTCAAGGATTGGTCAATCGCTTGCTCAAGAGATCAAATCAGCCCTGCAATCTTCTGCAAAATATGAGGCATTAATTGGCGAGGCCAAAACTCAGTTGGAGCGCGCTCAAAAGTTGGGCGCATCTGTTGTGACATATTGGGATGAAAAGTACCCGGCCTTGCTTAAAGAAATTTATGATTCACCGGCTTTTTTGTTTGTTAGGGGAGAGCAACGCGTTCTTCAAAACAAATCTATTGCCATTGTTGGGACGCGGTTGAATTCCGAATATGGAAAACAAGTAACCCGGCGCCTGTGTGAAGGATTGGCTGATGCCGGCATAACGATTGTCAGCGGCCTGGCTTATGGCATTGATAGCATCGCCCATAAAACAGCCATTGAAAAGCAATCGCCAACAATTGCCGTGCTGGCCGGTGGGGTTGATTACATTTACACCGATCCAAAAGGTCACATTTATCCTAAGATTATTGAAAACGGGGCATTAATTTCCGAAGAATTCATCGGTACAAAAGCCACATCCGATAAATTTCCAAAACGCAATCGAATAATATCGGGACTTTGTTTAGGCACGTTGATTGTTGAATCGGATATCAATGGCGGGGCTTTGATAACAGCATCATATGCACTGGATCAAAACAGGGACGTGTTTGCCGTACCTGGAAATATATTTTCTAAAAAGTCTCATGGAACCAATCAATTGATTCGGGATGGCAGAGCAAAACTGGTACTTTCTGCGGATGATCTTTTAAATGAGCTTCAAACGCCAATAAGACCGGATCAGACTGCAAAAAATGATAACGATCTATCGCTGTTTTCAGACCTTTCGGAACTAACCAAAGAAGATCAGGCCATCTTATCGTGTTTGAATCACCAGCCGATACATATTGATGAGCTGGCGATTCGTTGTGAAATAGATATCTCGGATTTACTGGCAATGTTATTTGAATTGGAACTTAAGGGCATAATTGAGCAACTGCCTGGCAAGCTTTTTCAACGTAAGTTGAAATAAAAAACACCTTACGATTTATTTTAATCATTATGAAACACATTGGGCTCGTCATATTTTTTTTATTCGTTGTGCCAAACGCCTATGCACAACAAAAAATCGGATACATTGATTCGGAAAAAATTTTTGCGGAAATGCCGGAGTATAAGGATGCGCTTAATAGGCTTGAGACGCGCTCATTGGCATGGAAGAAAGTAATTGCACTGAAAAAGCAATCGTTGGATAGTTTGTTTAAAGACTATCAATCCAAGGAAATTCTCTACACCGACGAGATCAAACAAGAAAAGCAGAAAATTATCATTGAAAAAGAAAAGGAGATAGCGGCGTATCAAAATCAAAAATTTGGCGTAAATGGTGATTATTTTTCCGAGCAATCAAAATTAATGAAACCGATTCAAACCAAAGTGTTTAATGCACTAAAAACGCTTGCCAGCCAAGAGGATTACGACTTTATTTTTGATCGTTCATCCGAAGTCATGCTTTTGTATGCAAATACAAAGTACAATCTCACTGAAAAGGTTCTGGATATAATAAAAGGGAACACCATTTTAGAAGAAATAATAAATTAGGCGAAACCCTAAATCATCATTATATTCGGCAATCAAAATTTAAATAACCAAAACAATCCAGTTAAAATTATGTTTCAATTTAAAGAAACTCAAACGTATATCTTAAAAGGATCAATTGTTGCACTGCTATTAAGCGTTATGTTTTTGCCCGCCGATGTGTTTGCTCAAAAGAAATCTCAAAAAATTGGCTATGTTGAATCTGAAAAGATCATCGCACAAATGCCGGAAGCTAAAAAAGCCGAAGCTAAGTTGAAAACAATTACTGAAAAGTGGGATGCGGAGTTTAATCAGCTCAAAAAAGACTATGAAGCCTCTATTGCGGATTACGAACGAAAAAAAGCAACCATGACTTCATCAGCAAAATCCAAAAAAGAAAGTGAAATTTTACAAAAACAACGTATCATTCAGGAATTTCAGGCAAAAAAATTAAGTCGTGGCGGCGAATATGATCAAAAACAAGCTGAGCTTTTAAAACCAATTCGCAAAAAAGTTTTAACGACGATTCAAAAAGTGGCTAAAAAATATGGATACTCCATGATTTTAGAAAAAGGTGGCTTGGCTGGCGTTGTACTATATGGCGATAAAAAAGATGATTTAACCTTTAAGGTTTTGGATGAATTGAAATAATTAAGCTTGATCAGATGAAAACTCAAGGCGTGTAACTTCTTTTTTACACGCTTATTATTTTATGTTGTGCGTTTATTATCTATCCTTGTAACCGGTCTGTTCTATGGTTGGCTAAGTTGGGGTTGTTCTACGGATAAAGACAGGCCAGGTATTCAAACAACCTATATTGGCGACGATCACCCGGTTCAAGAAACCTGGAACGGGTGGGTTACGTTTAGCGATTCGGGTTATGTTAAAGCGCAATTAACATTTAAACACAGCGCTCAGTTTAAAAAAGGCAATCAACAAGATCGGGAATTGAACGGGGGATTAAGGGTTGATTTTTTAAGCCGCGATGGCGATACAACAACCGTGCTTACAGCTAAGCGAGCCATTATTCGTCCGAATAACGATATGGAAGCGTTTGAAGATGTGGTTATTGTATCTAACGATTGCACAAAAGTTGAAACCGAGTATATGAAATGGCTCAACAATGTTAAAAAAATATATTCCGATAAATTTGTTACGATTACAAAGCCAACTGAAATAATTCGAGGATATGGTTTTGAAAGTGATCAAAACATGAAGAATTATCGTATTTTTAAAGTTAGCGGGGAAGCAAAAATTAATAATGCTTCTGATGAATGAAATGGGTTATTGGTAAGTTAAGCATAACATTATAAACAGGATAAAAATGAGATTACATGTTTTTAAGTCAAAAATTCATCAGGCAATTGTCACGAATGCTGATTTGAATTATGAAGGAAGTATTACCATAGACATGGATTTGGTGGATTTGGCTGGAATGATTCCGAATGAAAAAGTTCAGGTGGTCAATAACAATAATGGCGCACGATTTGAAACATACATTATTGAAGGTAAACGAGGTTCGGGCACGATTCAATTAAATGGCGCTGCTGCACGATTAGCAACGATTGGCGATGAAATTATCATAATCACATATGCTGAAATGGAGCCCGAAGAAGCACGTGTGCATAAACCAACGGTGGTTTTGGTCGATAAAAAAAACAGGCCAAAACGTGTTTTCAAGTATGGTGAAGAAAATCAGGATCAGAAAGAGTTTAATTTTCAATCCAATTAATAATTATTGGGATTAACACACTAAAAACCGTTTATGTCGTTAGCAGTTACCATCATGGCTGCCGGTAAAGGCACGCGAATGAAATCCTCAAAAGCAAAAGTACTTCATGAGTTAAATGGCCTCACTCTTATAGAGCATGTGTTGAATGCCGCAAAAAAACTTAATCCCGAGAAGATCGTTTTAATTGTTGGTCATCAGGCCGATATGGTTAAACAAGCAACCAATCGGTATGAGCTTAAGTATGCACTTCAGGAGCCTCAGCTCGGTACAGGTCATGCCGTAATGCAGTCAAAAGAACCATTAGCTGGTTTTGAAGGACATGTGCTCGTGCTTTCAGGAGACGTGCCTCTGGTAACCTTTGAAACATTAAACAATTTATTATCCCATCATATAAATGCACAAGCCACTGCAACGGTTTTAACAACGGAACTTGAGGATCCTACCGGGTATGGACGTGTTGTTCGCAACGACGAGGGTACGGAAGTTATAAAAATTGTTGAACACAAAGATGCTACGGAAACTGAAAAAGCCATTAAAGAAATAAATTCGGGCATATATGTGTTCAAAAAATCCGAGCTATTCGATGCTTTACATCAAGTGGATAATAACAATGCCCAAGGGGAGTATTATTTGCCGGATGTATTTAAGCTTTTCTTTAAAGCGCAATTAAAAGTCTCAGCAGTTAAAACCAAAAATTTCAATGAAATTAGAGGCATCAATACAGTTGAACAACTAATGGAAGCTGAACAAATCTTGCTCTCTGTGAGTAATTTATAGATTTGTGTAAGATTTGCCCCGAATAATATTTAGCATTCTCCATAAGTATTGAACAAAAGAAACCATTAATAAAACAGTTGTGATTACGATGCAAACGTCTTTAAGTAAAAGAGTCGTTGAAGAAGGATTTGGCCAGATAATCCAAACAAAAATTAACGACAAAAATCCTACGGCCCATTTTCCAATGGGAAGTGCAGTGGTTAACACTTGATATCGGTACTTTAAGAATATCCCGCCAAAAAAAATAGCCACATCCCTTACAACCACAATCAAGACAAACCATAACGGTAATTCATTTTTCCAAAGGAAATAGCCTACCGCAACCAACGCGCATATTTTATCGGCAACCGGGTCCAAAACTTTACCTAATTCTGAAACGGTATTTGTTCGCCTGGCAACTTGACCATCAAACCAATCCGTTGAAATTGCAATTAAAGCAATTATAAATGCTATATATCGGTAATCCTCCTCATAGAAATAGATGAATGGAAAAAGAAGCAATATTCGGGAAATGCTTAAAAAGTTTGATATGGTTATAATGTTCGATTTCACAAGGAATTGGACTTATTAAAATGATCAAAATGATGTGAATGTTAGTACATCAACAAACTTACTAAAATTGTAGAAATGATGTTAAATAAATATACAGCGCTTGAACGATTGCAACTATTTAAATCAGTTGCTTCCTATGGCGTAATCAAGGCGGCTTTGATTGAAGAAAGTGATTTATCAGGTGAGTCTTGTAATGATCCTGATGATGATATGATTTGTGAGTTTGCCAGTTTAATCGGCTATGCTAAGTGCGAAAATAAAGACTGCGATTTATGGTTTAATGAACATAGAGCGTGCTTTTATGTGCATGAAGGATCAAAAATTTGTAGAATGTGCTGTAAAACAATGGGAATAACCGTCGACTTTGATTAGCGACGGTTATTCCCAATAATTTAAACTTAAGAGTTGCCTGAGCCCAGCAACGAAATATTACGTTTTGATGAAATGTTTTTTGTGGCGTTTCTTGTATCAACAATACATTTGGCATGTTTTGAAATCATTTCATAATCAAAATCGCTATGAGCGGTTGTGATGATAACCAAATCAGCCTTTGAAACAACCTCAGGATTTATCTCAACGGCTTTTAAATGGATACCATCTTCATTTAATTCAGGTACATAAGGATCGCAGTAGTTGATATGTTTTGCCCCTTCTTTCATTAAAAGCTCAATCACTTTTAGAGCCGGTGAATGACGCGTATCATCAACATCTTGTTTAAAGGCCACACCTAAAATCAGAAAATTGGCATCAATTAAACTTACAGGCATTTTAGCAAGCTCGTGCCAAATCATATCTCTAACATAAAACGGCATATTTTCATTGGTTTCAGCCGCAAGGGTAATAAACTTGGTTTGGAAATCATGCTCGCGCGCTTGCCAAGCAAGGTAATACGGATCAATTAAGATACAGTGCCCGCCAATACCCGGGCCAGGATAAAATGGCATAAAACCAAAGGGTTTTGTAGACGCAGCTTCAACTACTTCCCATATATTAACACCGCCCATTCTATCGCAAAGCATCGCCAATTCGTTAACCAATGCAATATTAACGCTTCTGAAAATATTCTCTAAAAGCTTTTCCATTTCAGCAACTTTCGGCGAAGAAACTTTATGCACATGTGATAGAATTTCCAGATTTGCTATGGATGCAAGTTCTGTACAGGTTTCCGTAACGCCGCCTACTACAATCGGCGTGTTTCGAGTATTCCATTTTTTATTACCAGGATCAATACGCTCAGGTGAAAAAGCAAGAAAGTAATCTTTCCCAACCATTAGACCGCTTTCATTTAAAATCGGCAAAACATATCCTTCAGTGGTATTTGGAAATGTTGTGCTTTTAAGAATTATGAGCTGGTCTTTTCTGAGATGTTTTGAAATCTCTTTAGCTGAAGAAACAATGTACGAGATATCAGGTTCTTTATTTGGCGTGAATGGAGTCGGCACGCAAATATAGATCACATCGCATTCGCCAATTCTGCTATAATTATCTTCGGCTCTGAATCCGTTATCAAAAGCTTCCTGAAACTCGTCGGATTTAATATCTAAAATGTAATTGTCGCCATTGTTGAGTCGTTCTACTTTCTGTGAACTTAAGTCGATGCCTAAGGTTTTAAAGCCTTTTCTGGCAAATTCAACGGCTATGGGCAGGCCGACATAGCCTAATCCTACAACGCCAATGGTTGCGGTTTGATTTTCAATTTTGGTTTTTAAAGACATGGATTTTTTGATTATGATTTTAACGAGCCGAGTATTGAAGCTTATAATAATCCATATAGACCCCAGAACGAATGCGCTCCCACCATTGCGTGTTTGATAAATACCACTCAATTGTTTTTTCTATTCCGGTATCAAACGTCTCTTTTGGTCGCCATCCCAACTCGTTTTCGATTTTTGAAGCGTCAATGGCGTAGCGTCGATCATGGCCGGGTCTATCCTTAACAAATTCAATCAAGCTTTCAGGTTTATTGAGCTTATTCAAGATTAACTTTACAATATCGATATTCATTTTTTCATTATTCCCGCCAATATTGTAGACTTCTCCAAACGAACCCTTATGTAAAACCGCATCAATGGCTTGGCAATGATCTTCAACATATAACCAATCTCTGATATTTTTTCCATCGCCATATACTGGCAAAGATTTGTCTTCCAACGCGTTTGCAATCATCAGCGGGATAAGTTTCTCCGGAAATTGGTACGGTCCATAATTATTGGAACATCGGGTGGTTATGCATGGGAGACCAAATGTTTCATGATAAGCCCTTACAAGTAAATCTGCCCCGGCTTTACTTGCTGAGTAAGGTGAATTGGCCATTAATGGCGTTGTTTCGGTAAAATAACCGCTAGGGCCTAAAGAGCCATAAACTTCATCGGTTGATATCTGAACGAATTTTTCAATCCCGATATTTTTCGATACATCCAAAAGCGTTTGAGTACCGATAACATTGGTTTCAACAAATACTCTGGCGCCAAGAATGCTTCTATCTACATGAGATTCCGCGGCAAAATTTATGACAACATCGATATTGTGAGTTTTAAAAACTTGCTCAACATCATTCAGCGAACCAATATCGCCTTTTACAAATGAATAATTTGGATGATGTTCAATATCAAGCAAATTTTCCAAATTTCCAGCGTAAGTTAGCGAATCAAAATTAACGATATGATAGTGATCATATGTTTGAAGCATATGCCGAACAAAATTACTTCCAATAAATCCGGCGCCACCGGTAACAAGGATATTTTTCATATCAATAGTTTTGTGATTGCATCGATTTTAAAAACATATTGGGGCTACCTAAGAATTAACTAATCTCATAGATTTGCGATTAACCGGAAATGATTCGGTGAGCGTTAGTTTCAACATAACGCGACCATGATTCTGATTGCCTTGATTTGTGACGCTTTGTCGTTCGATGATTTTCATATTGGGTTAAATAAGTTTCTTTGGATTTAAGGGCCTGGCATACAGCCAATGCCAAACCATCGGAAGCATCAAACGGTTTGGGAAGCTCCTCCAGGCTGAGTATTGATTTAATCATATAAGCAACATGCTGTTTGGTGGCAGAACCCTTACCGGTTACAACTTTTTTAACTTCCCTTGGGGAAAACTCAACAAAATCAAGATTGTGGTTTTTAGCAAAAACAATGATCGCCCCGCGAACCTGGCCCAGTTTCAAAGCTGATTGTGCATTTTTTCCATAATAAGAGGTTTCCAGAGATAAAATAGATGGTTGATATATATTGATTAATTTTGCCAATTCATCATAGATGCACTTTAGCCTATCAGGAAGTTCTTTATGTTTTGGCAGATGGATCACATGGTGAGCAATGTGTCTTAAGCCATCTTGAGAGAGTTCAATAAAACCAAGTCCGGTTTTTAAACTTCCGGGATCGACCCCTACAATAACCATATTCTGCTTATAATGGCCAAGTTAATTTAATTTTGAAAGTGTTTCTTCTGAAAGTTCAAGATTAGAAAAAACAGTTTGAACATCATCATTATCTTCAAGCGCTTCGATTAATTTCAAAGCTTTTAAGGCTTCTTCGCTATCAAGTTGAAGTGTGTTGTCCGGTATCATATCAATTTTGGCGTCTTCATAAGCAATACCATTTTCATCAAGGGCTTTTTTTATGGACTCCAAGTCTTTGATGTCGCATAAGATGATGTAGTAATCATCGTCGTCCGTTTTTAAATCTTCCAAGCCTGAATCAATCAAAAGATCCATAAGCTCGTCTTCGGTTTTAGCAGACTTGGCAACACTCACGCTTCCTTTTTTCTTAAAACTCCAGCTTACACTTCCTGTTTCGCCCAACGACCCGCCATTTCGGCTCATAATGTGTCTTATTTCAGCAACGGTGCGGTTTCTATTGTCGGTAGCCGTGTCAATGATAATGGCAATACCGCCAGGGCCATAGCCTTCGTAGGTAATTTCATCATAACTGACGCCCTCAAGTTCGCCGGTTCCTCGTTGAATGGCGCGTTTGATATTATCGGCAGGCATGGAATTTGCCTTGGCATTATCAACTGCTAAACGCAGCCTTGGGTTAGCTTCGGGATCGCCTCCGCCAATTTTAGCCGCAATGGTAATTTCTTTGACGAGTTTGGTAAATAAATTGCCCCGTTTTTGGTCTGTTGCAGCTTTTTTACGTTTAATGGTTGACCACTTGCTATGTCCTGACATAATCTAAACTAAATTAATAAGACGATATGAACTGAACTTATCGAAATAAAATAAATCGTTTTCGCTTTGAAAATTAAAATTCTCTCTAAATGAGTTGAGTAAAATAGACGTTTAGCTAAAAAATATAAAAAGTGTTATGTCTTTTTAATTAAAAGTTTTATCTAATTAAAAATCAACCTAATAATCAGTTTTACTATGAATAATCAACGTGTCGGTTACCAAGGCGAACCCGGTGCATATAGCGAAATTGCAGCTATGCGTTTTGCGGAAAATAACAAACCTTTTGAAGATTTTAAACATATCTTTCAAGCTGTTGTGGATGGCAGTTTGGACTATGGTGCGATTCCATTGGAGAATTCACTTGGCGGCAGCATTCATCAGAATTACGATTACCTCATGGAGTTTCCCGTAAATGTTATCGCCGAAACATATGTCAATATAGAGCACTGTTTGATGGGATTGCCCGGTTCACAATTAGAGAAAGCCACACATGTTTTATCGCACCCCCAAGCCTTAATGCAATGTAAAGATTTTTTGGATGCGCACCCGAATTTAAAAGCAGAAGCCACTTACGATACTGCGGGAAGCGCTAAGTTAATTGCTGAAACAAAATCCTTAAATCAACTGGCAATAGCGTCTAAACGGGCGGCTGAGTTGTATGGTTTGAATATTATCAAGACCGATTTGGCTGATGCCGATTGGAATATTACCCGCATTGTTTGTATTGCAAAAAAAGACGTCGCTATTCATCCGTCGGTAAAATCCTCTGAAAGAAAAACATCGCTCGTTTTTCTAATGCCAAATGAGCAAGGGTCGTTGTTTACTGCGCTGGCTACAATGGCATTGAGGAAAATAGATTTAACCAAAATTGAATCCAGGCCGTCACGAAAAAAAGCCTTTGAGTATTTGTTTTACGTCGATATTATTGGAAGTCCCACTGAACGCAATGTTAAAAATGCACTCGCACATTTAGAAGAGATATCGCCAATGGTGAAAGTTTTGGGTTGTTATGGTAAAATCGAGTGATTCGGTTTTACTGTCGCTTAAATCCAATGCAACAAGATTCATCTAACTTTATCACGTCTGAACATATGCCAACTAACTCATCGGAGTCTAAACCATCCATCTTTCTTATCGATGGTATGGCTATTATTTTCCGCTCGTATTATGCGTTGATGTCTGCACGAATGCAAACCAAATCCGGTTTTCCGACCGGTGCGATTTATGGCTATCTGAATACCATCATTAAAATCATAGAAACGTATCACCCCAATTACATTGCGTTGGCGTTCGATAGCAAAGAAAAGACCTTCAGACACGAAAAATATCCCGATTATAAAGCCAATCGACCAGAGCCGCCGGAAGATTTAATTCTCCAGCTTCAAAAAATTTATGACATCACGGAGTGCTTAGGGATAAAAACCGTTAAAATTCCAGGTTTTGAAGCTGATGATATCATAGGATCCATAACGAAGGCGTTTGATCAATCCTGTCAGCTGTTTTTAGTGACGCCCGATAAAGATTTTGCGCAACTTGTTCATGATGATGTGAAACTGCTCAAACCCTCAAAAAAGAATGATGCATTTGATCTTTTTGGGCCTGAAGAAGTCAAAACGCAATTCGGCGTATATCCCGATCAGTTTAAAGATTTGTTGGCTTTAATGGGCGATAGTTCCGATAACATTCCCGGCATTCCGGGTATTGGCCCGAAAACCGCAGCAAATCTCCTGAATCAATACCAAACTATTGAAAACATCTATGACCATCTTAATGATCAAAAACCAAAAATTCAGAGCAATCTGAAGGAGAACCGGTCGTTGTTGGAGATGTCGCGTTTTTTGGTTGAGATCAAAACGGATATGGATTTAAATCTTTCATTATCGGATATGGTCTTAACCCCGCCGGATTTATCGCGCCTGATGCCAATGCTTGAAGAATTGGAGTTTAAAAGTTTGCAAAAGCGATTTCAAGGCAATGAATTGGTTAAAGATGCGGATTTGGGTTATGAGGAAGACGAGGTTGAATTTAACTTTGGCGCAAACGTAGATCCCGAATTTGAGTTTATAAAAAAAGCCCCCAAGGATCAGGGTGAATACCATATGATCACCACGAAAGAGCAATTGCTTGAGTTAATTGAGAACGCTAAAACACAACATGAAATTGCGTTTGATACCGAGACAACGAGTTTGAACACATTAGATGCAGAGTTGGTGGGCATATCGTTTGCATTCAAAGAAAAACAAGCGTTTTTCATTCATTTTCCTGAGCATGAATTAGAACCCAAAGAAATAACATCGCTTTTGAAACCGATTTTTGAAAACCCGAATAGTTTAAAAGTTGGTCAAAATTTGAAGTACGATATTTTGGTCTTAAAAAATTACGGGATTGATGTTGACTCGAATTGCTTCGATACGATGCTTGCCAGTTACGTGCTCAATCCCGATAACACACACAATTTGGATGAATTGGTATTAACTCTGCTGGATTTAACAACGGTGAAGTATAGTGATCTGGTCGGGAAAGGCAAATCGCAATTGTCAATTTTTGATGTTGATCCAAAAACACTTTCTGATTATGGATGCCAGGATGCCGATGTTGCCTTACAAATCAAACATATTTTTGATGGTAAGTTGGAAGAAGAAAAAAAGCTTAAATCTATTTGTGAGGAAATTGAATTTCCATTGCTTTCAGTACTTTCAGATATAGAATTAGAAGGGGTTAAACTAGATATTGAAGCCCTTTCAAATATGTCTGTAAAATTGCAAAACGATCTCGAATTCCTATCAAATAAAATATTCGATAGCGCTGGAAAAACCTTCAATTTGGATTCTCCCAAGCAGCTTGCCGAAGTGCTTTTTGAAAAACTTCAATTACCGGTTAAGCGAAAGACAAAAACCGGTTATTCTACCGATGTCAGGGTATTGGAGGAATTGGCTGCTGAGTACCCAATCGCCAGTGACATTTTGGAGTACAGGCATTTGCAAAAGCTTAAAACAACATACATTGATGCCCTGCCCAAACTGATTCATCCAAAAACAGGACGAATCCATACTTCTTTCAATCAGCATATTGCAGCTACCGGTAGACTCTCATCTACCAATCCGAACTTGCAAAATATTCCCATACGCACGCAGCTTGGAAAAGAAATCCGAAAAGCCTTTGTAGCCGGTGATGATAGCACAAAGCTTGTCTCTGCCGATTATTCTCAAATTGAACTTCGTATTGCCGCTGAATTTTCAGAAGACCCAATAATGATAGCCGCGTTCAATAATGCGGAAGATATTCATCGCAAAACCGCCGAGCTGATTTTCAATACCAAAGAAGTAACCGGCGATATGCGTCGCAAAGCTAAAGAAGTAAACTTTGGCGTGCTTTATGGTATCATGCCATTTGGTTTGGCGCAACGCCTTGATATTTCTCAGGGTGAAGCCAAGCAAATTATCGATGAATACAAAGCCAAGTATCCCAAAATTTTCGAATATTTAAATAGAATGATTTCAAAAGCCAAATCGCTGGGATATGTTGAGACTTCAATTGGACGAAGACGTTACATCAGAGACATCAACAGCAAGAATTTTGCGATACGATCAGGAGCTGAGCGTGCAGCTATTAATTCACCCATACAGGGAACTGCCGCCGATATGATTAAAATGGCAATGATTGATATACACCATGAGTTCAAAGCGAAGAATTTTCAATCCAGGATGGTACTTCAAGTTCATGATGAACTGGTGTTTAATGCTAAAATCAATGAATTAGATAGCATTACCCCAATAATTCAATCAAAAATGATTGAAGCTGCCCAAAAGGTAGGCGTTAGAAAAGTTCCGATTGATGTTGAAATTGGCGTAGGGGATAACTGGCTGGAAGCTCATTGAGCCATATTTGGTTAAACTTACAAATTTGTTTACTTTAACTAAGTTTATTGTTAGGTAAGCGCTATGAATTAATAAGATGATGTTTTTATAATTACTAAAAGAGAGAGATGAAAACAGTTACCCAAAGTGTTAGGAAAAAACCTGAAAACCCGAGAAACATGTTTAATCAATCTGAGTTTCATTATTCTGAAGAAGAGTGTTGTTTTGTACCAAAAAAACGAAATATTAAATCCATTACTTTTAAATTGGCTTCCGTAGTGTTGCTATCGGTTGCCTTATCTGCAGTTGTTATAAAATTTTATGGCCAGGATATCTTTTTAAATGAGACTGAAAAGCAAATGCTTTCTGAAATCTCACATTTAAAACAGCATTTGAATCTTTTAAACCAACGTTATAATCAATTGGCCGAATCCGACGACTTATTGCGCGCTGAAGTTAATCTTCCGATGCTTGATCACGAAGAAAAGGAATTAGGAATAGGCGGTTCGCGCGAAGCTTTCTTAAATATGGAAAGTTCAAATATGGATGCGGTTCTTAAAACATCTGAAAAACTTGCTGAGCAACTTTCCAAAAAAATTGAGCTGCAACGAACCAGTTATATGGAAATCATGCGTCAGTATGAAAACAATGAGGAGATGTTCAAATGCATGCCCGCTATACAGCCTGCTGAAGGACGAATTACCAGTGGTTTTGGAATGAGAATCCATCCGATTTTTAAAGTTCGTCGTTTTCATGCCGGTATCGATTATTCGTCACGAGTTGGCAGTCCGGTGTATGTAACCGGTGATGGTAAGGTGGATTTTGTAGCAACCAATGGCGGTTATGGAAAAGTAGTTCGTGTTGATCATGGTTTCGGGTATAAAACAGTTTATGGGCATTTATCTGAGTTTAAAGTAAAAAAAGGAGATCGTGTTAAACGAGGAGATATAATTGCGCTTTCTGGCAATTCGGGAATTTCCGACGGGCCACATGTTCATTATGAAGTGATTAAGAACGGAATAAAAATGAATCCGTTGAATTTTATATTTGATGATTTCAGTCCAACAGAATATATTGCAGCCGCAAAAGTAAATGGCATTAATTAATAGTAATTAATGAATTTCATTTCACATTAAATTATACATTTTGGCGTATTCTTATGTACTGGAATTTAGATTTAGCGCGATATCTTGTTGATGCTCCTTGGCCTGCAACAAAAGAAGAGTTAATCGATTATGCTGGTAGAATAGGCGCTCCTCAGGAAGTTCTTGAGAATCTAAACGAACTTCAAGATAATGATGAGCAATATGAAGGCATTGAAGAATTATGGCCTGATTTCCCAACTGACGAAGATTTTTATTACAACGACGAAGATTCGGATTTTTAAACTCTCATCTTTTTTTCGCTACGACTTGTTTTAACATATTATTATCAAAACTATTATTGCAAACGGTTTTCAAAGCCAGAACGACGAGAAAGTTTTATTTATTTTTTCTTCAGCTTTTTGTCGTATGGCTTTCGTTTAGCCCATATCAAGATTTAACGGCACAACCTTCAGTATCAACCAATACGATTTTAGTAGACCGATTAGAAATTGTTGGTAATGATGTTTTAAGTCAAGACGAATTGTTGGCGGAAATGCAAACCAAAGAGAACACAACCTATTTTGGTTTTTTCAAGCCATGGTTAGGTGTGTATAACTTTGCTCGGTTTATGTTTTCAGATACCAGCAAGGCCTCCTATCATTTTAAAAAACCTCTCGCTTCAGACAGTGGCAGCGTTCAACGTTGGATTCAGAATTCGCTTGGCGAACAGCCACGGCTGTTTAATCCTAAAGATTTCAATCTGGATATCACCCGGCTAAAAGCGTTATACAACTATTATGGTTACCATTCAGTTATAATAAAAACCAACATCGAGTATTCTGAAAATAGAAACAATGTATCTTTAAAGATTAATATTGATGAAGGCAAGCCTACCCGGATAGATTCAATAGTATTCAATGGTTTAAATGAGGCTAAGGCGTTTAACCTGAACAAATTTTATGATCAATCCTTATTGAAAGTAGGTGATATCTGTCATATTGGCACCATTCTATCGGAACGAGACAGAATCCTTAGCTATTTTAAAAACAGGGGGTACTATTTTTTTTCTCCCGATAGCGTGTTGGTTACTATTGATACCATGGATTACAAAGCCGGTGTTACTTATGATATTCATCTTCCCGAACAAATTAAGTACGAAAACATTGATGTTGTTGTTCATAATGCCTTTGGCGCCGATAAAGCAGCCGATCTCAAAACCAGTTCAAACGATGGTATTCGAGTAAGCGTTTTTAATAACGACCGCCTTTCACACAAGTTAATTTATAATGCTATTGATTTAGTCCCCGGAAAATACACACAGGAGAAACTAAGAAACACGACCATTCAAAAACTTGGAAATACCGGTATTTTTGAATCAATCTCCATTCGAAACGATTCATTGATGGGTGATCAACTTTACTCGAGCATTCACCTCGACTTGCTTCCCCAACATCAAATAAAACCGGAAATTTTGATTGATAACCGCTACAATGCACCCTTTATCGGCTCTTCTTTAGGTTATTTAAACCGAAATTTATTCGGAGGCGCTGAAAGTTTTAATCTCTCAACAAGTATTGGCGCTCAGCTATCGTATAACAAAGCGCTCCTGGAAGATATCAACAGCAATATAAGTTCGGCATTGCCCTACAATATTGATGTGAGAATGGTATATGGACTTTCAAATGTCATTGGTGAGCGTTTTACGACAACCTTACAATATTCGTTCAATCAGTTGCCTATACTCTTGCAGCAGCAAAGCGCACTTTTGAGGTTTAGATCAAATTTATCCGCAAATCGCTTTCAACGAATCACCCTGGACTTTCTGGAGCTTGAACTGGTTTTGTCTGACACCTTAACCGGCTTTAACGAGCTGTTTACCGAAAAGATTGCCAGTAATCTTGATGTGGATCCAACCAATCCCGAAGCGGTAGAGTCATCAATAGATAGTTTGTTGCAAAAACGCTTAAACCCGATTATCCGATTTGATTACCTCTACAATGAGTTTCATGACAAAATTGGTCAGTATAGTTTCAGATGGAATTTTCTGGCGGAAGAATCCGGTTTGATGGCCTATCTCATCGATCGATATATTGATAAAAAAACGCCGAAAGGTTTTACGGATGATGATGCTCAGATTTTTGGTTTACCATATTCGCACTATCTTAAATTCAGCTCATTTTTAACCTTTTCAAAAAAAGCTTCGCGGCGCGAAACACTTGCGTTCAAACTATTTTTGGGTTGGATGTTTCCATATGGCAAGGCTGAAAATACCCCGCAAGAAAGACGCTTTTATTCAGGCGGCGCAAACAGTCTTCGAGGGTGGCCGTTTAATTCTATTGGACCAGGCAGAAACCAAAGCGAAACGGTTTCTAACCTAGGGGCGGATATTAAAATCGAAACCAGCCTTGAATACAGGATTAATTTTTTTACTTTTTTAAAACAGAAATCCGGCATTGTGCTATTTACCGATATCGGCAACATTTGGAACAGGGAAGGTGAAAATGCTTTTTTATTTGATTCCTGGTATAAAGAAATGGCGTGGGATGGCGGTTTAGGCTTGAGGATCGGAACGCCGATCGGGCCAATAAGATTGGATTTTGGGTATAAACTTTACGATCCTTCAGAACAAGGAAATAAATGGGTGATTTCTGATTTGACACCCGGCGATTTTAATTTTAGCTTTGCCATTGGCGAGGCGTTTTAATACAGGTGAATATTAATGCATTATCAACATGGAAAAACAATCAAATGTCTTAGTTGCCCCTTCAATTTTGTCAGCGGATTTTACAAAACTTCGTTCGGAAGTTGAACTTGCCGAAAAAGCAGGCGCGGATTGGATTCATTGTGATGTCATGGATGGCATGTTTGTCCCCAACATATCATTTGGCCCAATGATTGTTGAAGCAGTTCGGCGTTGTACGGATATGATTATTGATACCCATTTGATGATCGCCGATCCTGATCGGTATATCAAAGAGTTTGTGGCGGCAGGTTCGAATCAAGTGACGGTTCACCAGGAAGAGTGCAAACATTTGCACCGGACGATTGATTTTATAAAGTCGTGCGGGGTGAAAGCCGGGGTTTCGTTGAACCCATCAACAAGCGTTTCCATGTTGGATGAAATATTGCCGGATCTGGATTTGGTGCTCGTAATGTCGGTAAACCCAGGATTTGGCGGACAGAAGTTTATCAAAAACGCCATTGAAAAAATAAAGAAGATTGATCAGGCGCGCCAGGAAGTTAATCCGGATTTGGTGATCGCTATTGATGGCGGGATCAATCCTGACAATGCACCATCGGTTGTGGAAGTTGGGGCAACAGCTTTAATTGCCGGTTCAGCATTTTATAAAGCGCCTGATCCGTTTGAAGTGGTTACAAAATTCAAATCCATATCCGTACCGACGTTTTAGCGTATTTTTATAATCGGTTTAAAACAGTCGTTTTTGGCTGCTTTAAACCCGATGATTATTTCCAAGGATAGGATTTTAATTGATCCGAAATCAGCCCTTCCCCGATTAACACCGCATCAAATCCGTGTCTGGAAAGCAGATGCAGATCGTCCTCAGTTTTAATACCACTTTCAGAAACCGAAATCACATCATCCGGGAAATGCATTTTTAAATCGCACGATGTTTGAATATTTACTTGAAAAGTTTTTAAATCCCGATTATTGACGCCTACAATCTTGGCGTCGCTCATTAAGGCTGTTTCAAGCTCATGATGGGAATGGACTTCAACCAAGGCTTGCATACCCAAACTTTCGGCAAGTAAGCGAAAGTCTTTGAGTTCTCCAGGCTCCAAAGCGGCAACAATCAGTAAAATGGCATCAGCGCCGATTAAACGAGCTTCGTAGATTTGAGAGTCGTCAATAATAAAATCTTTACGAAGAATGGGTAGATCAAACGAGCGGCGTACCGATTCCAAATACTTGGCGTGGCCTTGAAAAAAACGCTCATCGGTAAGGATAGAGAAGGCTGTGGCGCCAAGGGCTCGATACGATTTGGCTATTTCAACCGGCCGGAAATCTTCAATTAATACGCCACGCGAAGGAGATGCTTTTTTGAGCTCGGCGATCAGATTTAATGCATGATCAGGAGACGTTCGTTTTAATGCCGCATAGAAATCGTTTGTTGGGGAACTGTTAAGATCGATATCTTGAAGCCTGTGTTTTAAATCGGTTTTATCGTAATGGGCAATTTCCTCACGTTTGTAGGCTAAAATTTTATCCAAATAATTCATCTAAACAAAACAAAGTACTGTTAATTAAGCTAAATCAGATCAGCACAAACATTCAGCAAGAGAGGTTTTACTCACTATCAGCCAAATCCCTGAGTTCAAGTTCAAAATCCACAATTTGCTTAATATTGGTTAAAAACCATGGATCGATATGCGTGGCTTCATAAATATCATTAATTGAAACCCCTGCAAGAAATGCGTGACGAATATAGAAAATTCGGTCGGCTTTCGGGATTTTTAGTTTTTCAATAATATCCTCTCTGGCAACCAAGCGTTGCTCAGGCGTCATGTAAAGGATGTTGAGAATATCTTTGCCGTCAGCGCCAAGACCGGCACGGCCAACTTCTAATGAACGCAAGGCTTTTTGCAGCGCTTCTTTGAAGTTGCGCCCGAACGCCATGACTTCGCCCACCGATTTCATTTGAACGCCAAGTTGCGAGTCAACATTTTTGAATTTTTCAAAATCCCATCGTGGAATTTTCACCACACAATAATCTATGGAAGGCTCAAAACTGGCCGGCGTAGATTTTGTAATGTCGTTTTGAATTTCATCCAGGCTGTAGCCCACGGCAAGTTTGGCAGCAACCTTAGCAATCGGGAAACCGGTGGCTTTTGAAGCAAGCGCAGAGCTGCGGGAAACACGCGGGTTCATTTCAATAACAACCATTCGCCCGGTTTGTGGATCAACCGCAAACTGGATATTGCTACCCCCGGTTTCAACGCCAATTTCACGAATAATTTTAATAGAAGCATCGCGCATGATTTGGTATTGACGGTCAGTTAAGGTTTGAGTGGGCGCTACGGTAATGCTATCGCCGGTGTGAATCCCCATGGGATCAAGATTTTCAATCGAACAAACAATGATGACATTATCGGCGAGATCTCGAATGACTTCAAGCTCATATTCTTTCCAACCAATTAAGGACTCTTCAACCAGCACTTCATGGATTGGGCTTTCCATTAAACCTCGGCGAACCGAATCAAAATAATCGTCTTCGGTTTCTGAAAAACCGCCGCCCGTTCCACCCAGCGTAAAGGACGGGCGAACAACAATCGGAAGGCCAATTTTTGCAAGTGCGTCGCGAGCTTCGGCTTCACTTCGTACAAAATATCCCTGAGCCATTTCGAGCCCGATTTTTTTCATGGCTTCATTAAAAAATTCACGATTTTCAGCTTTGCGAATCGCACGCAATTTTGCGCCGATGAGCTCGACGCCATAGCGTTCCAAAACGCCACTTTCGGCAAGCTTAACGGCAACATTAAGCGCGGTTTGCCCGCCCATGGTTGGCAAAAGGGCATCGGGTTGTTCCTGCTCTATGATCTTTTCAACATATTCCGCTGTGATGGGTTCAACATAAGTGCGGTCGGCCATTTCTAGATCGGTCATGATCGTGGCCGGATTGCTATTGATTAAAACAACACGGTAACCTTCACTTTTTAATGCCAGGCAGGCCTGGGTACCGGAATAATCAAACTCGCAAGCTTGTCCAATTACAATTGGTCCAGCTCCGATAACTAAAATGGTTTTGATATCTGTTCGTTTTGGCACGATTTAATCATCTTGTTTGAAAAGCTACATTGACCTGTAAGATACGAAAATGGATTTTTAGCTGTGAATTCTTATTGAACTTTTTTCCAAACCTTTTTAAGAAAATAAGTTACAATATTTTAATCTGGAGAGCTCAGCGAGGCTCTGCCTCAGGGTAGTTTATTTTGAGCAGAACAATTAACCCAAATCGGTCATTAGAAGTCCGGCATTTTGAAGAACAAAACACAAATGGGTAATGACAAATTTTTCCTCTCACGGTCTACCAGTAGTAGTGCAGACTTTAGGCAAAGGAAGCAAAAACATAAATATGTAATGACGAATTTTTCCTCTCCCGGCCTATCGGCCACCCTCTCAGAGAGAGGGACAATAAAACACAATTCGGTATTAGAATTTGTGACTTCAATAAATTATCCTCACGCTCTGGGAGGTGGCTTCGAAGAAGCAGGAGGTGGAAAAATTTATGCGTAATATCTAAAAATTTTTATTGTCAAATCCATCATTAGTAATGCCTGCGGCGTTCACAATAACGTAAAAATTCCAGTTCCCTGAGTGCTTATTGAGAGGTATGCTAAGCGTAGTCGAAGCATTACCGAAGCGCTACCAAAGGGAACAAGACTTTCAAAATCGTGCTTCGGCTCCGCTCAGCACAAATGTTTCAGTTCTGCTCAACACATGCATTTCGGCAAGCACCTTTGCCCGATTTTGTTTTCTGAAGCTACAAAGCCCTCCGACTCAAAAAGAATGCAGCGAATGAGCCGCAATTTGGGCTTATTTTTTACTTATGTACGTCGGTTACATTAGCATTGCTCATTAAAATGGTGCGATTTGCATCTCATTCATCTCCTTTCAGTAAAAAACCAATGCTATGAAAAAAACTGTATTACTGATTATTGGCATTTTATTCTTGAATATGAATGCAATTGCTCAAACAGAGGTTGCGCCAAGCGTTGGCGACGGCTCGGAAGGCAGCCCGAATGAAATTGCCACATGGGAAAACCTGTACTGGATTTCCCAAAATTCCAGCGAGTGGGGTAAGCATTACAAACAAACGGCGGATATTGATCTTTCGGCCGCTTCGCCGTCTATTAACACATGGGATAGTAATCAAGGCTGGACACCGATCGGGAACAGCACAACTAAGTTTGCGGGTAATTATGACGGTCAGGACTTTACGATCAGCGGGTTGTACATTAGTCGCTCCTTAACAGATAATGTCGGACTGTTTGGTTATGTGAACGGTGGCACAATCTCAAACCTTGGGCTTACAAATGTAGATATCACCACGCGCAATAAAGTTGGCGGCCTTGTGGGGCTTAACAATAACGGCACGATACAAAACAGCTATAGTACCGGTTCTGTAAGTGGAAGCACCCTGGTTGGCGGTCTTGTGGGGTATAATGCCAGTAGCACGATACAAAACAGTTATAGTACCGGTTCTGTAAACGGAAGCGACGATCGTGTCGGCGGACTTGTGGGGTCTAATTCCGGCGGCACGGTAACCAACTCATTCTGGGATAGTGAAACTTCCAACCAAAGCAGCAGCGACGGCGGAACGGGCAAAACCACCGCCGAGATGCGAACCCAGACCGCCTTCACCGATGCCGGCTGGGATTTTACTGACGAAACCGCTAACGGAACGAATGATCATTGGGACTTTAACGGCTCTATTTCCGGTTATCCATTTTTGGCCTGGCAAAACAGTATGAATAATACCATCCCCGCCCTTAATACCGACCAGCAAAGTTTTGCCGCCGCCGGCGCATCGGTGCAATTTACCGTTGGCAACGCAGGGGCCATTGAGCTGAACATGGTTAAAACCGAATCCGAGCCAAATATTGTAGGATCGCTTCCTGGAAGCGTTCAAAACCTCTCGCAGCGCTATTGGAGCGCAACCGTGACTTCCGGTACGGTTACGGGCACATATAATATCACCTTGGATTTAACCGGCGTTTCCGGCATTAATGACTGCTCAACACTTTATGTTCTAAAACGCGATAACAGCAGCTCTCCCTGGCAAGATGTTGTGGCTGATTTAGGCGCAACCCTGAACCGAAACGATTGTCCGAATTCCATTACCATTCAAGGGTTAACCGGTTTTTCAGATTTTGTGATTGGCGGCGGCAATGATAATCCATTGCCGGTTGAATTGGCGTCTTATACTTTGGAAAATCAGGACAATGCTGTAAAGCTTAACTGGAAAACCGCCGCAGAAGTTGATAACCAAGGGTTTATTCTGGAGCGCTCGACGAAACCGAACCAAGGATTCGAGCAAGTGGCGTCGTATCAAAGCTCATCAAATTTAAAAGGTCAGGGAACAGTATCGCAGGAAACAAGCTATGAGTATTTGGATTATGGCAAGTTCAAGCATGGAGAGACCTATTACTATCGTTTGTCGGATGTGGATATTGCCGGTAACAGAAATGTATTGGAGACGAAAGCCATTACCCGGCCGGATGCATACAGTTTAGAACAAAACTATCCGAATCCGTTTAATCCGGTAACGACGATAACGTTTAGTTTGCAAAAGCCAGGTAAAACCGTGTTGGAGGTGTATAACATATTAGGGCAAAAAGTGAAAACATTATTAAATGATGAGTTAAAAGCCGGAATGCATATTCAGAGATGGGATGCCAGAGGGTATGCGTCAGGGGTATATTTCTACCGATTGCAAAGTGGAAGCTTCACCCAGATCAAGAAAATGATGCTGGTGAAGTAAAATGATGAATGATAAGTGATGAATTGGGACCGGCGGAAATGCCGGCCTTTTTTTTGGGTAAAACCAGACTGCTAAGGGTAACCAATGCAGGAGATCAATTCATGTTGACCCTACAACAATTTGTTCTTAATCCCCATCCAAATTCAAAAAATTTCGGATATACAGTTTTCGGGCACCTAACCTCCAATGACAATATTATTGTTCGCAGAGCGCTTGCTGAGAGGCATGTTGAGCGGAGCCGAAACGTTACCTTCAAAATCGTGCTTCGGCTCCGCTCAACACAAGCATTTCGGTTTCCAATAACGAATTTATAATTGAGCATATGTCTATGAAGTCATTGCGATAAGCGCAGCGAAGAAGCAATCCAGATGCATTTTCTGGGTCGCCGCACGCCTTCCAGGCGTTTCCAATGACGCATTAGTATCAGCTATAACAAGGGGTTGCAACCCCTTGTTTTTGAAGTTACATTCGCTAGCACAGGAAAAATTCGTCATTACATATTTGTGTTTTTGGCTTTCAAAATGCCGGACTTCCAATGACACATTTACGTTATTGGTCACCCTGAATTAATTTCAGGGTCTCAGATAATACCAATTTGGTTGAGATGCTGAAACAAGTTCAGCATGACTACCCACTTTACTCGTCATTCTCTGTTTGTCTTTTTGGCTTCCATTGCCAAAAATTTTCACTCAGCATGACTAAGAAAAAAGAGTGTCATTTTCTATTTGTTTATTGCCAAATATTTTAGCTCGCGATGACCTGTTAAAAAATAATTCGTCATTTCTTTTTTGTGTTTGGCTTGTCCAAATAATTAACTGGCAATGCACGATTTTTTTAGAAAACATCAACGATTCTGATTCCTAGACTATAAACATCGGATTAATATAAGCCCGATTTCTTTAGTGAAATTGGGCTTTTTTGTTTTTAAAGGATTATTTTGAGAAAAGTTTAACACACCTATAATAAAAGTAAATTTTAATGTTAGGTTGGTCGGTTACCCGTTACGATACGTTTACTTTCTGTAAGCGGTTGTATTATTATCAATATTATGGCAATTACGATCACGAGTACTCGCGTCATGAGATCAACACATTGAAAAAACTGACCACCATTCCACTCGAAATTGGCAACATTGTCCATGATATTCTGAAAACATTTTTAGAGCGTCTGCAACGATCCGCTAAGCCCATCGACCAAAATCGGTTTTTTGCGTATTCAAAGCAATTAACCCAGCGTTACTCCGATGCAAAAAAATTTTTTGAGACCTATTATGGAGAGTATGAATCCATTGAGTCTTTGGAAATGCTTTACCCCAAAGTTGAACAATGTTTGATTAATTTTTTAGAGTCTGAACGAAGTGATTGGTTAATATCAAGACCCGAAGAAGAAAAATCCAAATGGGTCATTGAACCGCCAGGGTATGGAAAAACAACAATCAATGGTTACAAAGCCTATTGCAAGGTTGATTTTTTGTTTCCCAGTGGAAAAAATCTTCAGATCATGGATTGGAAAACGGGTCAGCCTCATATGGAAAAGCATAAAAAACAACTTACGGCCTATTCTTATTGGGCATCGGATAAATTCAATCATAATCCGGCCCTGATCAATTGCAGTTCGGCGTATCTCTTCCCGGAATACCATGAAATGGATATGAGCCTTTCGCATGAGGATATTTTGGCATTTTCGAAGATCGTCCAAAACGAAACGTTTCAGATGTGGGAATACTGTATTGATGTTGAGCAAAACCTGCCAAAACCCAAAGATGCATTTCCAATAACCGTGTCAATCAATAAATGCAACACGTGCAATTTTAAACAATTATGTCGTCGTTAAAATCATCTCACCAGGCGATAATCCTTTTTTTTAAGTGGCCGGTTGCAGGCCAGGTAAAAACCAGGCTGATTCCATGTTTAGGTGAAAAAAAAGCGGCCGATTTTTATGAAGCGTTTATAAAGGACACGATAACCAAACTGGGTGATCTTGATGGCGTAACAATCATTGGATTTTCAGGCAATCAGCGTCCGAAAAACTCTTGTGGTGATTTGCACGCATTTTTTGCCAAACATCACTTGCAAGTATTGGAGCAGGAAGGGCGTGATCTGGGCGCTCGAATGAAGCATGCTATGAACGATGTGTTTCAAAAGGGATACACATCAGTTGTGCTGATTGGAACGGATTCCCCGGATTTACCTGCAACGGTGATTCGTAAAGCGTTTGAAGTGTTGCAGTACGAACCCGGATCGTGCTGTATTGGGCCAAGTGAAGATGGCGGTTACTACCTGATCGGGATGAATGCCATGTTTGCAGAAGCTTTCGAGAATGTTGGGTATAGCCAATCCGATACTTACCTTCAAACTATTAAAGCCCTGACCAAAAGCCAATGTAACATTTACACCCTTAAACGATGGTACGATATTGATGATGCTGGAGATTTAAAAACACTGCTGAAAAACAAAGATGCCTTAGTTTGCCCTCACACTAGCAAACAACTTGATCGAATTCCAACAGCATTTTGTTCTGAGTCACACTGAATCCCATGAAAGTTTTGGATATTGCAATAAGTTTATTAAAAGTTGGATTTATTAGGAAAACGGGTATTCTGCTTTACGGTTCAATACCCCGCACCTTGCTCTGGAATCGTCATTTCGGCGCAGGCCGGATCATCCATTATAATAGATTCCATATCCAGTCCCCTGAACCATGTGCTGAACTGGTTTCAGTATTGTTTCAGGGTCTTAGACAAAGGAGAGCTGTTAGAGATGCTGAATCGAGTTACTAATGACGCATGAGTATAAGCTATAACAAGGGGTTGCAACCCCTTGTTTTTGAAGCAATATTCGCCCGCGGAGGGCAAACGCATCATTACCTGTTTGTTTATTTTTTAAATATTTAAACTTCCAATGACGAGGTTTTGTTTTTGTCGCTCCTGCGAAAGAAGGAGCCTATGGATGCCTGCCTGCGCAGGAATGGGTTGGTTGATGAACTTTAAATTAATGAATTCGTCATTTCTTTGTTGCTTTTTGGCTATCTACGCCAAAAATTTGCAGCATGACTAAAACATGGTTATGCTTTGGATGCCGGATCGGGTCCGGCATGACATTTGGTACCCAGAGGTAAGCAATGTGGTCGTTCGTTAGGGAAATGAGTATGGGTTTTAAAAATAAAGACTCTCTGACAATTGCTCAACCCCCAAGATCAATTGCCAGAGATGCTTGAATAACCTTTAAGACTCGCGCTTCATAATCATTGCTGCAAAATCAATCAGCGCTTTTCTACCTTGACTGCTTGGCAATTGATTGGCCAATTCTTTAGATTCATCAAAGTTTTTGTTGATCATATCCTTTGCTTCAGTTAAAACCCCGCACCTTTCATAAATCGCTTTTACCTTGGGAACATTATCCTGAGTTGTACCATGGTTATCTACGATCTTTTGCAGAATATCTCGGTCTTCACCTGAAGAGAGCTCAATGGCTCTGAGTAACAAAAATGTTTTCTTGCCCGTCATGACATCGCCACCGGGAACTTTACCGAATTTTTTGTCGTCGGCCATAATATCCAGAAGATCGTCCTGAATTTGGAATGCCTGTCCAATGAGTTCGCCAAATTTGCTTAGGGATTTAAACTGTTCGGGTGAAGCCTCGGCAGCAAGCCCGCCGATTTCTAATGAAGCCGCAATCAATCGTCCGGTTTTTTTGGAAATCATGTCTAAATATTCCGAAATGGTAACATCGTGGCGCGTTTCAAAATCCAAATCCAATGTCTGGCCTTCACAAATGGTTATTGTGCTTTGGGTGATGATGCTTAAAATCTGATGGAGATTTTTAAGCGGGCGCAATAGGGCAAGCTCGTAAGCAAATGCCAGCATCATATCACCAGATAAAATCCCAATATTATCGTTCCACTTTTTATGAACCGTATCGCGACCATGTCTTAAATCGGCACGATCCATAATGTCGTCATGAATCAGTGTAAAGTTATGCAAAACCTCCACCGATAAAGCCAGGTCTAAAAGATTATCATAATGGCCCAGAATTGATTCTGCGCCAAGCAATACCAATACCGGTCGTATGCGTTTACCTTTCCCTTCTAAAATGTATCGGCCAGGCGCATAGAGCGATTCTGGGGTTTTATTAACTAAGCAAGTTTTAAGTTTCTGATTAATGGAAGCATGCATTTCAGCATATTTTTGCTGAATCTCTGAATATTCTGATTGGTTATGAAATGTAGTCATTAAACTTCGTAGCATTAAAAGTTATTAAAAACAAAAAACTAAAAGCGATGTTATTAAGATGAACCGATTTTCCGGAGGGGTGCCGAGCGAAGCGCCTGTATATTTTTAGCGCCAACCAAAAACATAGCGGCTCTCAGGTCGTTCATCCAAGTTAAAATTGTGTTTTCGAGGTTTTGTTGGGCGTGATCGGGGTAGGTTAAGAGTGATTTCAAAAACGGTTTTGCAGCCGCGCCAATCTGAGCGCCTAATGCCAACGATTTTGCTAGATCTAATCCATGCGAAAGCCCACCGGAGGAAACGATTTCAACGTCGTCGAAGCCGCCGCTCTCCAAATTATAGCGTTGGATATCGGCTAAGCAATCAGCCGTAGTGATACCCCAGTTCAGCAGTTCGTTCATTGCTCCCGGCGAAAAACGCTGGTCGCGAGCGAAGCGTTTTATATAACGAACTTCTTCCACTTTTTGCCAACTGGTGCCGCCCGAGCCGGCAACATCAATCGCATGCACGCCACAATCCACCAATTGTTTGGCAGCGGTTGCCGAAATGCCAGAGCCAACTTCTTTAACGATGACCGGCACATCCAAACGTTTTACTACCTGCCTGAGCTGATAAAGAAATCCGCTAAAATTTGTATTTCCTTCGGGTTGAAACAGCTCCTGGGCCGGATTTAAATGGATGATCAGGCCATCTGCCCGAATCATATCGATTAATAAATTTAGTGCATCATGGCTTAAGCCTTGCGCTACTTCAGGAGCGCCGATGTTTGAAAAGATTTGTATATCGGGAGCCGCTTGCCGGACTATGGCAAAGCTTTCCTGGTGCGTTTCTTCTTCCAACGCCTGACGCATGCTGCCAACGCCCAGCGGTATAGTTAATTTTTGGCAAACTTCCGCCACCATACGATTAACAAACTCAGCGCCTTGAAAGCCGCCTGTCATTGAAGAGATCATCAATGGAAAAGATATGGTGCGGCCTAAGAAAGTTGTTTTTAAATCTATATCTTTGTGGTTTATTTCAGGGATAGCATTATGGGTAAATCGATAGGCTTCGAAACCAGCGGTATTGTCGAAATTGATGGGCTCGTTCATGCAAATATCCACATGACTTTGTTTTCGTTCAACAATCTCACTGGCGATTTGCATTAAGGTATCCGGTTTGGTTGTCATAGCGAATGCATCTAAATGCGTTTTGGAAAATTAATACAATAATTTACAACGAGTTACCTAATTTGATCTATCCGTGGCTTAATATACAATGTTAGTTGATAATTATAAGGATATAAAAACCCATGTTTAAAACCATTTTTCAGATAGCAATCGGACACCTTGTCGGAAGAAAACGGCAAACCATTACAACGGTGGTTGGCGTTGCGGTCAGTACAATGGTTTTAATTACAACAATTTCTCTAATGCGAGGCTTGGTGGACTCGTTCTCCGAAACCATTATTGATATTGCGCCTCACATTGTGATCCGTGGTGAAAAGGTTGTGCCTAGACCCATTGATGTTATTTCAGATCAATCCAAAAATATACAAGCCTTTGTAGTGGATAATGTTCAAAAACAAGAAGAGGAAGAAATTACCAATTACCGCCAGATTCTATCGCTGATTGAAGAAAATCCCTACGATAAACTGCTTTTCGTGGCCTCGCCATTTATATCCACCGAGGTGATGGCCATAAAAGGAACGGCCAATCAACCCATTCAAATTAATGGCGTGTTGATAGAGCGGGAAAATAAAGTGGCGCGACTTGAAGGCACATTAATCAGTGGAAGTTTGGAATCGTTGCAAAAAACACCCAATGGTATTTTGGTTGGCGAACCTCTTGTTGAGGATTTGGAAATTGAACTGAATGATGAAATGATGCTTGTGGCTTCAAGTGGGGTTTCTCAGCAGGTGAAGGTGGTTGGTATTTTTTCAACGGGTGTGAAATCCATTGATAGCAAAGGTTTTGTGAATTTAAAAATCGGTCAGCTCTTAACTCAAATGCCGTCTAATAAAGTTACCGGTATTAATTTAAAGGTTAAAGACCTCCTCGCGAACACCCGTCTTGCCAGAGAGCTTGAACGTGTAACCGGCTACAAGTGCGAAACCTGGCAGGAAGCTAACGAAACCATCATCGGATTATTTACACGAATTGGTAATATTGTCTATTCCTTAGTGGGGTTTGTAGCTTTGGTGTCGGGATTTGGCGTGGCTAATATTCTTGTGACCACGATTTATGAAAAAACGCGCGATATTGCCATCATGAAATCCTTTGGGTTTAAAGCCAATCAGATTGTCGGATTATTTGTTTTGGAAGGTGTGATCGTCGGTTTGATCGGTGCGATTATCGGCGCAATTCTAGCCATCGGTACCACCAACCTGATGGCGTCTATCCCAACGCAAACCTCGCAGGGCGCTGTTCGCCAAACCGGGTTTGCCATGTCGCAAAGCCCGTATTATTACTTGATTGCCGTATTTTTAACTTCAACCATCAGCACCATAGCCGCAACCATTCCGTCACGAAAAGCGGCTAAATTAGAACCGGTCCAAGTGCTCAGGGATGCCAATTTGTAGGGAGGTGTTGAATTTTTCTTAGGGTAACGGTTCTGTCTATAGCCTTCGTTGTGGCCGGAGCTTTTATTACCTTTTCGTCAATATCTCAAATAATTCTTCGTTGATATAGTAATTCCCTGTTCCTAATTTATTCTTTCTCAGCATATTATCGTCCGACAGCTTATTTAAATAATTTGCAGCGGTGAGTCTGGAAACACCTAAGTCATTAACAACAAATTCAATCTTAGTTGCACCCATCTTTTTAATTTGTTTTTCGCAAGAAGTACAATATTTTGGTCCATCTTTTAATCCGACAAGAATATCTGACATATTATTATCAAAATCCATAATACAGCCTCTTGTTTCATCATGTGCTTCTAAACCTATACCAGTCGAAATTACATGTATAATTGATTGATAAATCATATCAAGGATTGATGAATCATTAGGAGTTCTTCCTTGAGATAGAAGTCTCATAAATTGAAGAGAAATAGTCGATGTATTGGGGGGTTCTTCGTAATATTCAGTACCAGAAGCAAATAATTGATAATATTGACCTCCATATAATCTTTTTTCACAAAATTGAATTATACCATCATCTTTTAAAAATCCAGCTTCTTCTCTAATTTTATCGGCTATTGTAGCAGTCTCATCTTCACTAATTGAACCTGATGAAAGTAATTTAGTTTCTAATAAACGGGAGGGACGAATTAAATTAAATGAGATATGTTTTTGTTGCTCATTCCACAAGTTCACTATTTTATTTAATTCTTGTGAGAAATCTGGATGGGAATGGACAATAACGGTAAGTTCAGGTTCAGTTTTTTGTATAGTTACTATATTCTCTTTTTGTTTTTTAATAAAATATCTATCGCGAATATCAGGATATTCATTGATAATTTTGTCCAAATCATTTTTTGCCCAAAAAGTAGCTGAAAATGGAATAGACGGATTATTTGTAATGCCTTGTAATTGATAAGAAACTACAGAAGATACAGTTGTACTGGTAATTAACAAATATTTATGACAATTATTGGCGATTGTTCTTTCAATTATATTTCCAATATCATTCTCTCTGACAGAACGGTTACTTTTAGCAAAATGTTTACATTCAATAAGTATTCTATGCTTTTCACTAATTCCAATATTATCTGTTACGGTTATAGTTGCTATAATATCTACTCCGAAATCAGGGCCTCTTGATGGTTTAGTGATTATCTCAATACCTTTATTTCTTAGAATATCCTCACATAATTGCTCGAATTCTTCTCCATTTTCTATTAGTGTAAAATCAAGCATTATTTATGTTTTATATTATTGAATTTATTATTAATCATGGCAGAATGTTCATCTTTAATTGCCACAAACGTCGGGATAAACGAATTTCGTTTATCGGGACTATATGTTATGCTATTTGTTCGTTTATGGCGGATTTTTTGGGTTAAAAAGTAACAAAAGGGTAATTGTCTAAGGAAACTTTATTCAAGGGCCTATGAACATATAATAATATCCTCCAAAAATGAAGGTTCAGTTGTAATTTAAAAAAACTCAAAACATTATTGAAAAAGTAGCATTTACTTTATAAGCTCCAGTTGTTTGGCTTTCGTTATTATAAGTTCTTTATACTCATTTTCATTCGGGTATTGATAAGGCTTTGATCAATAAAGGCAACCCATTTCGGAAGCAGCTTTTTAAATTTCGTGAAAATGTTCTCTATTACTTTTGGGGTTAATCCGGTGCCAAGCATGGGCGTTTCAAAATCTGATTTCGTAATTTTTTTCTTTTTCCCATTAAGGTTAAGCGCCAGCTCTTCGTCATCACCTTCTACAAACAATTCCGATGCCAACAAATCATATGCCGGGCACAAATGATATTCGGCGCTTGTTTTCAAAAGAGAAAAGTTTTTTAAATGCATATCATTGTTGCCTGTTAAAAAGCAGAATGCTAGAAGCTCAAAAAAGTTTGTCAAATCAAGTCCGGGATTTGCTGTAAATTTTTTAATGAAGATTTCATCCCTTCTTAAAGTTATCACCTCAATATTTTTCGTTCTTCGATCAATTTGCAAGTTGTAAGTGGCAATTTTTTAGATCGTTTGATCTGATTTAATTCTTGGAAGTTTATTTCTTCAGTGCAACCAATCCAATCCAGGATGTACTCAAATTCATAAAAAGTTCGCTGCTTTCTACCCGAAAAAGTAAAATCTGATTTACCATTGATTTTATATCGAATCGGACGGCTGATTTTCAATTCTCCAATTTTATGATTTTCCCGTTTAGGAATGCCTATTCTGGCAGCGTCGGTAGTGTAATCCAGAAATACATCAAAGCATTCAGGGCTGGTTTTACAGAGTTTAAATATCTCAAATCCGATTTTCGAATTAGGATTTTTAAACCCAAACACATGCTTTTGATCATCATAAATAGGGATGTTTGCATCAATATCTAACAAGATGATCAAATTGGCTAAAGGTAGTCCGGGAAGGTGTTTATAAGCGCTGGGTAATACCAGCATTTGTTCATCCAAATAGCCACAAGATGAGACTATCTCTGGTTTTAACTCGCTGAATTGCTTGCGATTTTCAGGGGTATAAAAGGGCTTTTCAAAAACCCCTTTAAATTTATAAACCTGAATAACATCAATCATAGTGTTGGGTAGAATTGATTAAACTATAAGATGCCACAGCATTTTATCTAAAAAGGAAAATACGTTGCCTTTTATCGGGTCAGGATTGCTTAGTAATAAGGTCAATTAAAAATATCTTCAAGAAATCTCAGTGTGAAAAATTATTAAACAAATAAGACTGCACAATATTATTTGTATGGAGTTGTTTGGATAAGTATTGATAATTATAAGCGGATTATATCTCTAATAATTTTTCAATCTCATTTTCTAATGGCTCAAGATGTCGTTTTAAAATAGCCCATACAATTGTAGTATCCACAGAATCATACGCGTGAATAAGCTTGTTGCGAAATCCAACAATTTCGCGGGCATTTTTTATGCTGTTTTCAGGAAATCGTTTATCGTATTTGTTAACTGCTTCTCCAATAATACTAAGTTGTCTTTCAACTGCACTTTGGGTTTTTAAATCCTGGGCATAGTCGGAATAATCTTTAATAGGGAGAATAAAGTCCTTAATTAAAGTTATTGCGCGCAAAATATCAGATAAATATTTTTTGCCCTGATCCATCATATAACAGCACTTTTGTAACGTTAATGCTTTTTTTGAGATATGGGTTTTTAATCGATGATTCGGTTAGTAGATCAACATGGCGATGGAAAAATTGTTCAAAATTATCCCACAACGACATCAGTTTCTCACCTTTTTTAATTGGATCCGTTTCATCTATTTCAACAAGCAAATCGATATCACTTAAATTTTCATTGAATGCATCGGTAGTTGAGGATCCAAATGCATATAAATATCTAACATTGTGTCTTTTACACAACTGCTTAAAATCATCTTGATTGTTAGATATTTCCTGCTTAATAACCATAATTCAATGATGAGTAGCAACAAAACTGTTAATGATTATGAGGTAATAATAGTGATTAAAACAATCATAAATTAATAATGTGAAAAATTATCAAACAATTAAGATTTCACCAACCCATTGGCATGACGCTGTTCGGGGTACTGGAGCAGGAAGAGTTTATAGTACAGTCCGCGATGTTTCAGAAGTTCCTGGTGCGTGCCGCTTTCACGAATGACGCCTTTATGCAAAACCAGGATTTTATGGGCACGCTGAACTGTAGATAACCGGTGCGCGATAATGATGGATGTGCGGTCTTTCATTAACAGCTCAATGGCTTTTTCAATCTTTTCTTCGGTTTCGGTATCCACCGAACTGGTGGCTTCATCCAGGATGAGGATTTTTGGGTCATACACCATGGCGCGTACAAACGAAATTAATTGTCGCTGTCCGGTGGAAAGCCCGCCCCCGCGTTCCAAAACCTCATAGTCGTATCCGTTAGGCAATTTTTCTATGAAGTCGTGAGCGCCAACCAGTTTGGATGCATGCGCAATATCTTCATCCGTAATATCGGTTCGACCTAGGGTAATGTTTTCTTTAATAGAACCGGAAAACAAAAAAACATCCTGCATGACTACACCCAAATGCTTGCGAAGTTCGGCTTCGGAGAGGTTTTTTAATGGGATGTCATCGATGAAAATATCACCCTGCTGGGGTTCATAGAATTTTGATAAAAGATTTATCGTAGATGTTTTGCCGCTACCGGTTGCCCCAACGATGGCAATGGTTTCACCGGGCTTGACCTCAAAATTTATATCTTTCAGAATCCAGTTCTCATCCTGGTAAGCAAACCAAATATTCTTGAACGCTATTGAGCCTTTAAACTGCTGGAGTTGTTTTGGGTGAAGAGGCTCTGAAATAAACGAATCTTCATCCAACAGATTGAAGATTCGCTCCGCGCTTGTAACAGCTGTTTGAATAAGATTATATTTTTCCGATAAATCCTGAAGCGGCCGGAAAAACTGATTCACATACTGAACAAATGAAATAATCACACCGATGGTAAGCGTATCTTCGAGCATTCGGCCGGCGCTGTACCATATGATCATACCCATAGCAATACTGCTCAGGATTTCAATCGAAGGGTAGAACACCGAGTAATAATATACCGAGCGAATATTGGCGTTGCGGTAAGCCGAGTTGATCTTGGCATGCTTTTCAAATTCTACTTGCTCACGGCCAAACAATTGAATCGTGCTGATACCGGTAATGTGTTCCTGAAGAAACGCATTTAACCTCGCTAGTTGCGTGCGCACTTCTTCATAAACCACACGGACTTTCTTTTTAAAGATAAACGTCACATAAACAATTACGGGCAGGATGCTGAGCGTGATTAAACTGAGTTGCCAGTCCAAAATGAACATTAAGATCACAATAAAGAGTAATTGGAACAGATCACTGGCGATATTTACGAATCCGCTTGAAAGCATTTCGTTGAGCGATTCCACGTCGTTTGTCGCCCGGGTCATTAAACGACCAATAGGATTGCGATCAAAAAATTTCAGGTTGAGCTTTTGAAGATGTCCGAAGATATCGGTGCGTAACGCTAAGACGGCCTTTTGCCCCAAATACTGAGTGAGATAAAACGAACCATATACTTTGATGCAATCCAGCAAAATGACGCCTAAAAGCACAAGGCAGATTAGAGTCAGCCCTTCAAAATCACCGATGGCGATATGATCATCAATTGCAATTTTAGTGATATAAGGTCGAAGAGGAGAGAAAAACGAGCCGAATATTGTCAGTAAAATCGTTGCAGTCAGAAGACCCTTATAAGGCTTTACATATTTGAATAACCGTAGAAAAACTTTGGTATCTGCCGGTTTTTTCGATCTTTTGGAGTGCGGGGTATCCGGTTGGATTCGGAATCCTTTTGATGTTTGTTCTGATTTGGATTGTGGCGGCGTTCTGTTTGAATTCATTTACTGCATGTCATACATTTACATAGATCACTCAATATATGAGTAAGAATAAAACCGGATATTTAAAAACCATTTGGCGATTTTATAATGGATTCACCAATCAAGTTTTACGCTAAAGCATCTAAAAGTTCTTTTTCGAACCTCTTGGCTAAATCTTGGGCCTCGTTGGGGCTTTTAGCTTCGGTATAGATTCTGACAATCGGTTCGGTATTGGATTTACGAAGATGCACCCAAGCTTCAGGGAAATCAATTTTCAGGCCATCAATTGTTGTAACCTTTTCCGAAGCGTAGGTTTCAGCCAATGTTTCAAAGGCGTTTTCCACGGAACCTTTAACGCCGCTTAATTTGATTTTTTGCTTATCCATATGGTATTCGGGAAAGGTTTTTTTATAAGCAGAAAGCGGTTGATTATTGTTGTGAAGCTGCCATTGGCAGAACGCCTGAACAAATAACCCTATGCCAATTAACGCATCGCGGCCGTAATGAATTTCAGGTAAAATCACCCCGCCGTTGCCTTCGCCGCCAATCGTAGCTTGCCGTGATTTCATTTCTTCAATCACATTGGCTTCGCCGACTTTGCTGCTAAAGCACCCAACGCCATGTTTTTTAGCAATATCGTTTAATGCACGGCTGCTCGATAAGTTATTGGCCACATTGCCTTTGTTTTTGGTTAAATAATAATCCGCACAAGCAACCAGCGTGTATTCTTCGCCAAACAGCGTGCCGTCTTCGGAGATCATCGCCAGTCGATCCACATCGGGATCTACGATGATACCAAAATCACATGATTCTGTGTTAACAAGCGCGAGCGTTTCGGTTAAGTTTTTTTCAATCGGTTCGGGATTATGAGGAAAAATGCCACTGGCCTTGCAACCCACTTCAACAAGATCGTTTATGCCTAAAGCATGGCAAAGTTGAGGAACAATTAATGAACCGGCGCCTTCAACGGCATCTATAAGCACGCGATAGTTTTGTTTTTCAATTAACTCGGTGTTGATAAACGGCAAATCCAGCACTTTTTGGATGTGAAGCGCATCGTAGGCGTTGTTTGTTACGGAAATGCCAAAATTATTCCAGCTTGCTGATTTAAACTCGCCTGATTCGGCAATTTGGATCATCGCCTGGCCTTCTTCAGCGGTTAAAAACTCACCCTTGTTGTTGAGAAGTTTCAAAGCATTCCACTCAATCGGATTATGAGAGGCTGTAATGATTATACCGCCATCTGCCTCTTCTTCCAGAACGGCAATTTCAACGGTCGGTGTTGTGGCCAGCCCAAGATCAACAATAACGCACCCCGATTGAATCAACACATTTTTAACAAAATCTAAAATGATTTTTCCAGTTGGCCGAGTGTCGCGTCCGATCACAATTTTGGGAGAGCGGACTTCTTGTTCGGTTGATTTTGTTTCGATATGTTGATAGAGCCATGTGGCATAGGCTTGGGTATATTTGGCTAAAATAACCGGCGTGAGGCTTTCACCCACAATGCCCCTGATTCCGGAAACGCTGACCATTAAACTCATAAAACAGGCGGTTTTTAGATTGATTTTGATGCACGAGAAGTTACAAAAAAGAAACGGGATAATGTGCGATTATCTTTCCCTGAAAAGTTAGCGAGGCCGATAAAAGTATTAGGTTTTATGGGTTTATATTCATAAATTCAAAGTTCTTATTAAAATTTTCCAAGCTTTAATTAACATTAAAGGTATGCCACAACATAAGTCATCGATAAAAAGACAGAGACAGGAAAAACGACGTAATTTGCATAATCGGCTTCAAAAGCAGGAAATGAAAACGCTGATTAAAAAGATCAAACAGTTGGTCGCCGATAAAGCTGAGCAAACTGAGATAGATGGCGCATATCGCGCGGTGGTTCAAAAGTTAGATCGAATGGCCGTTAAAGGATATATTAAAAAGAATAACGCATCAAATAAAAAATCAAAGATATCAAAGCTGGTTAATCAAGCCAGCGCCTAAATGGTTTTGGCGGCCATTTCAAAAGGTGGCCGCTCTTAATTTCCTTCATTTTTCATATCATTATAATCTTCCATTGTTTACTTTAGATTAGCCCAATGATTGCATATCTTTCGGGGATTCTAATTGAAAAAAAGCCAACAGAGGCGATTTTAGAGGTCAATGGTATTGGCTATCATGTGCATATTTCTACGATTACGCATGAAAAATTACCTGATAGCGGCTCAAATCTAACGCTTCATACTTACCTGCATGTTAGAGAGGATGCCATGCAATTGTATGGATTTTTAAGTCCTGAAGAGCGGGGATTTTTTAAATTATTGATTGGAATATCGGGCGTTGGGCCAAAATTGGCGCAAACCATTCTTTCGGGTTTTGAGATTGAGAAACTTCAACAAGCTATCCGCGAGCAAGATTTAAAATTAATTTCTTCTATTGCCGGCGTCGGCAAAAAAACGGCGGAACGAATTGTGATTGAACTAAAAGACAAGTTTACCGGTATGGAAATAAAAACCAAAGATATGCCGCGGATAAGTCAGAGCTCTCAGCAAGATGCATTTTCGGCATTAATTTCGCTTGGTTTTACAAAACAGATGGCCGATAAGGCTATCACAGAAGCAATAAAACAAGCGCCGAATGCCGAAGTTGATGAACTCATTAAAATTGCCCTAAGACATATTAAATCTTAACGCAAAAAATTTTCATCACTATGAATTTTCAGGAAGCCATTGCGTTCATTTACCCATTAAGGCGATTTGGTCAAAAACCGGGGCTTCAAAACATTCAACAATTATGCGATAAACTTGGCAATCCCGAGCGCCGGCTTGGAAAGGTTGTTCATGTAGCCGGAACAAATGGCAAGGGGTCTGTTTCGGCAATGCTGGCTTCAATTTGTATGGAAAGCGGGGAAAAAGTCGGGCTGTATACCTCGCCGCATTTGGTAAGTTTTACCGAACGAATCCGAGTAAATGGCCAGCCGATTTCTGAAGAAAAAGTAGCCGAGATTTGTACCGAGTTGAAGTCGGAAGTTGAAGCGTTGGGCGCTACATTTTTTGAAGTCACTACAGCGATTGCATTTAAATGTTTTGCCGATGAAGCCGTTGAAATAGCCGTTATAGAAACTGGCATGGGAGGAAGGTTGGATGCAACCAATATTGTGGCATCTGATTGTACCGTTATCACCAATATCGGTCTGGAACATACCGAGTGGCTTGGTGAGACTACCGGGAAAATTGCGGCTGAAAAAGCAGCCATTATCCGCCCAAAATCTAATGTTATAACCGGCGTTAAAGATTTGGAAGCCTTAGAGGTCATTACAAGAGTAGCTCGCGAACGAAAATCAAAAATTCATATTGCGCCGGCGGTTGTTGATGTTCAGGTTGTTAGCGAGGGGCTGTTTGAAATGAGCTTACATGTCAGATCGCTGAGGCGGAGTTATCATGGATTTAAGATTCCGTTTTTTGGCGTGTATCAAACCGAAAACATTGCGATTGCGATATTAACGGCAGAAAAAATGAACTTTTCTGAAGAAAACATTCGAAATGGCATTCAAAAACTTTCGGAAAACACCGGGTTTAGAGCGCGACTTGAGAAAATGGAAAGTTCACCCTTGTTATTGCTGGATGTAACTCATAATGCATTCGGGATGAAAAGAACTGTGCGGAGTTTGATGAAATTCAAATCGCAATTCAGGAGTGTGAGGGTGGTTTTTGCCTGTGTTTCAGGAAAAGATGCCGATGAAATGTTAGAACACCTCAAACCATTAACCGATGCTATGTATTTGCCCAAGATCAACACCGAGCGTGCGATGGATTTGGGAAGATTATCATCAATTTGTGAGCGTTTGGAAATTCAGTACACCATCTATGATTCATCGTCGGCGGCTTTAGAAAAAGCCAGGGAAGATGCAAGCTCGGACGACCTTATTTTAGTTACCGGATCGTTTTATTTGGCGGGTGAAATCTTGGCGACAAAGCAATGGCCAAAAATTCAGGTATTTGATGAATAGATTTGATTAGAAGAAAAAATAATTTATATTGTATCCGTCTTCAATACTGTTATTTGATTACAACCAATATAGTCAGGCCTAGCTGAATCTTCTAAGTTAATACTCATCATTGAGCATAGTTTCCCGAATAGCCTTGTTAGCAGGATAAACTAAAAAAATGTGCGTTTTATTGTTTGTATTCGCTAATCGAATGCAATTATAATTTGAAAGAATCGATAAACTTTTTTCGGTTCGTTCAGTGTTTGAATGATTATTTAAAATGAAATTTTCTAATCATCAATCCTCTACATATCAGTTTAATTATAATCCACAATGTTCCAGCACCGATTAGACTAAAAACGTCGGCGGTGTGTTGATAAAATTTTAACCAACAATGAAGTTAGATCGTTATGTCAAATAATTCAAGCACTACAAGTGAACTAGACACCAAAGTCGGGTTGAATATCAATGTTTTGCAGAAGAAAAAAGTCGCTGAGTTAAATCAGATGGCTAAGGACATGGGTGTGCCAACCAGCGGCTTACGTAAAGATGAGCTTATTTTTAAGATGATTGAGGCTCAAACTCAGAAAGAAGCAACGCCGGATTCGAGTAATGTGGTTGTTAATACAGGCGTTTTACAGGTAATTCCCGAAGGTTATGGATTTCTTCGTTCATCCGATTATAATTATTTGTCCTCCCCCGACGATATCTATGTGTCGCCTTCTCAGATTAAACGATTTAACATGCGTACCGGCGATACGGTTTCGGGTCAGGTTAGAGCTCCAAAAGAAGGCGAACGGTTTTTTGCATTGTTAAAAATTGAAAGCATTAACGGTCTCGATCCTGAGCAAATTCGCGATCGCGTTTTCTTTGATAATCTCACACCGCTATATCCCGAAGAGCATTTAAATCTTGAAACAACCCCTGGTAACAAAAGCGGCCGGGTTATGGATATTTTTACGCCGATTGGTAAAGGGCAGCGTGGTTTGATCGTAGCTCAGCCAAAAACCGGTAAAACCATGCTGCTTCAGGCTACGGCAAATAGCATCACTCAAAATCACCCCGAAGTCTATTTAATTGTTTTGTTGATTGATGAGCGTCCGGAGGAAGTAACCGACATGCTTCGCAGCGTTAAGGGCGAAGTTATCAGCTCAACTTTCGATGAAGAGCCCGAACGCCACGTTCAGGTTGCCGACATGGTGCTCGAAAAAGCCAAACGCTTAACCGAGGTTGGCCAGGATGTTGTTATCTTATTAGATTCTATCACTCGTTTGGCGCGCGCCCATAACACGGTGATTCCTCATTCCGGAAAAATTCTTTCGGGTGGTATTGATGCCAACGCACTCACCAAGCCCAAACGCTTTTTCGGAGCGGCTCGAAACATTGAAGAAGGCGGCAGCTTAACCATTATTGCCACGGCATTGATTGACACCGGTTCGCGAATGGACGATGTGATTTTTGAAGAGTTTAAAGGTACCGGTAATATGGAGCTTGTTTTGGATCGCCGTCTATCGGATCGTCGTATTTTCCCGGCTATCGATATTCTCAAATCCAGCACTCGAAAAGAGGAGCTTTTGGTTCCTCAAGAGCAGCTTTCCAGAACATGGCTGCTTAGAAAATACCTGGCTGATAAAAATCCGATTGAATGTATGGAGTTTATTCGTGAGAAGATGGATGAAACGAAAAATAATAAAGAGTTCTTCAAGATTATGAATGGTTGAGGTTCTTGGGTAATTTTCTAAAATCTAAATTTAATTTCAGATATGTTTAAACGGATTGATCATGTGGCTATTGCGGTAGAAAGCCTTGATGATACAATTTCAACATTTAAACAATTGATCGATGACGGCGTAGCGAAAATTACTTATGAGGAGGTACCGGCCCAGAAAGTAAAAGTGGCTTTTATACATATTGGAGATACCAAAATTGAATTTTTAGAGCCAACGTCTCCCGATAGCGTGGTTTCGAAATATTTGAGCAAACGTGGACAGGGATTGCATCATATTGCCCTGGAAACCGATGAGATTTATGCAGAATCGGAAAATGTAAAAGCACGAGGGTTTAACCCGTTAAATGAACCTCGGCTTGGGGCAGAAAACAAACTGGTTTCATTTCTTCATCCTAAAGAAACCGGACGAGTGTTGGTTGAAATAGTCGGACAGGATGCCGGCCAAGCCAAAAAATCAGTTTAACTTATAATTATTTAAATCATTAATACCGATCTTACCATGAATAAGAAAGATAAAAAAGTGGCTAAAAAACACAGAAAAAGCATTCAACGCCGTAAAGAAAGAGTCAAAGAGGCAAAAGCCATGTCAAAGCAGAGTTCTAAAGAAAACGCGGCATCATAAGTTGTACAACCTATAAAATTATTTTTAAACAGATATAATGATTGATTTTAAAAGCCTTCCGACAGGAAAAAATCCTCCGAAAATATTAAATGCAATTATTGAAGTACCTCGTGGAGAACGGAATAAATATGAATTTGATCCCGAATTGGGCGTATTTAAGCTGGATCGTGTGCTTTACGCATCGGTTCACTACCCGACGGGGTATGGCTTTTTACCCAAAACACTGGCAGAAGATGGCGATCCGTTAGATATTATGGTCATGACACACGGTTCAACATTTACCGGATGTTTAATTGAAGTTCGTCCTATTGGAATGCTTAAAATGAGTGATGATAAAGGATTGGATCATAAAATCCTTTCAGTACCGATCAACGATCCAACTTATGCGAATGTTCGACGATTGGCCGATCTTTCCTCTCACTTGCCTACTGAAATCGAGCATTTCTTTTCTATTTACAAAGAACTTGAAGGAAAATCTGTAGAAAGTTTTGGCTGGTACGATTTCTTTACCGCCGAACAAACCATCCTGGATTCTATGAATGCGTATTCGGAGGTTTATGAACCTGCTGAGAAAAATAAAAAAGAAAAGAAAAAAGCTAAAAGCAGTAAAAAACCTGATTTTGTAGAAATTGCTCCTGCAATGTCTGAAGAAAAAGAAAACAGCAAAAGCAAGAAAAAATAAACGGGTTTCTTACGCCAACGATTAAATAGGCCGTTTATGGAAAATCATGAAATAGATGAGCCGAATGAAATTGAGAAGGGTTATGAACCGGAGGTTCCTGACCCTTCTTTACGTAGTCCGGCACGTGCCGGTATTTTTTTTGCGTCATTGCTAATTATGACACTTGGCGTATCGGGAGTCATTGAAGGCGCGTACCTTTTTTTTAAAAGCCAGATTTTGATTGAAGAGAAATCGTTAAGTCAAGCCGATATCATGAAAGCCTCTGTGTTATCATTTTTTTCCGGGTTAGTCATGGTAGCAACGGCAGTGGGGACGATTAAGCTTTCGCATCTTGCATGGCGGTACGCCTGGATTGTTTTGATGATTTTCGTCACTTCCAGCGCATATGGCAGTTATCTGTTTTATGGGTATCCGTTGAGTTTCGGTTCGTTTATACATCTTCTGGGAACATTGGCTTCGTTACTATTGCTCTTTGCCGCACGCTCGTTGTTTAATTCACCATCATCCTAGCGAAAAAAATTTTATGTCAAAAATGGCGGAATACATTTCAATTGCACACATGAAAGATCATGTCGGCGAGGAGGTTATCATAAAAGGGTGGCTTTATAATAGCCGGTCGTCAGGCAAGTTGATGTTTCCTGAAATTCGAGATGGATCGGGGCTGGTGCAAGGGGTTGTTTTTAAAAAAGATGTTGATGAAGAGGTATGGGACACATTAAAAAGTCTTCCGCAGGAAAGCGCGCTTGAAGTGAAGGGCATCGTAACCAGCCATCCGAAAAAGGAAGGTGTTTTTGAATTACAGATTAATGCTATTGAAGTTATGCACGAGTCCGAGCCATATCCCATAACGCCAAAAGAGCATGGGATTGATTTTTTGATCGGCCATCGCCATTTGTGGCTGCGTTCAAAACGGCAATGGGCGATTATGCGCGTGCGTCACCAGATGATTTCGGCGATCCAGGATTTTTTTAACAAGCGTGAGTTCATTCGAATTGATTCGCCAATCCTGACGCCGGCAGCGTGCGAAGGAACAACCACTTTGTTTGAAACGCCATATTTTGATCTTGGAAAAGCCTATCTTTCGCAATCAGGTCAGCTTTATGGTGAAGCATCGGCAATGGCGCATGGAAAAATTTATGTGTTCGGTCCTACATTTCGGGCTGAAAAGTCCAAAACCCGTCGGCATCTTACGGAATTTTGGATGGTTGAGCCTGAAATGGCGTTTTACGATCTGGAGATGACCATGAACTTAGCCGAAGAGTTCATAGAATACGTGGTCGGTAGGGTTTTGGAATTCTGTAAGGATGAATTAACAATCCTGGAACGAGAGCTCAAACCGCTTGAAAATGTGGTTCGACCGTTTCCAAGAATCACTTACGATAAAGCCGCAGCGTTACTGAAAGAAAAAGGCGCTGAGTTTGATTATGGTAACGATTTTGGCGCCCCGGATGAAACCGCCATAGCTGCTGAGTTTAACAAACCCGTTATTGTACATCATTTTCCGGCCGATATCAAAGCGTTTTATATGAAACGTGATCCTGAAAATCCAAACCTTTCGCTTTCTATGGATATCCTGGCGCCGGAAGGTTATGGTGAAATCATCGGCGGCGCACAACGCGAAGATAGCCTTGATCATTTAACCAAGCGTTTAGAAGAGCATCATTTGCCCAAAGAATCGTTTGAATGGTATTTGGATTTGCGGCGTTATGGAAGCGTTCCACATGCGGGATTTGGTTTGGGTTTGGAACGAACCTTGGCATGGATTTGTGGTTTGGAGCATATTCGTGAAACAGCGCCTTATCCCCGGATGATCTACCGAATAACCCCATAAAATCAAAAATCTAGTGTGAAGCGTTTGGAGTTAATGGCGCGTTATGTTTATATTAAAGTTCTTTTTAATTTTCAACGATATTGAAGTTTATGCCTTGCGGAAAAAAGAGAAAACGTCATAAAATGGCTATTCACAAGCGCAAAAAGCAGCGTCGTAAGAATCGTCATAAGAAGAGATTGAGATACAGAAATAAATAATGATATTGGTTTAAGTCCATCAATCCTTATCTGATTTGTAATAATTTTTGATGTTTGTTATTTTACAGAGTTAGTTTTTTAGGTTGAGTATATAGCTCAGTTGGTAGAGCATCTGCCTTTTAAGCAGAGGGTCGATGGTTCGAGTCCATCTATACTCACAATATGATGTGGCCATTATTATCAATTCCATCTCAAGACCACATCATGAATGCCCGAGTGGTGGAATTGGTAGACACACTATCTTGAGGGGGTAGCGCCGAAAGGTGTAGGAGTTCGAATCTCCTCTCGGGCACATCCACACGATTTAGCCGCTCTTCAGCGGCTTTTTTTTTGCCTGACTTATTGTAGGAACATGAAGAACCATAGTACAAATTTTGATCGCAGCAAGCCTCCCAAGCCAGGTTCTGAAAAAACAGTAGCATTTCCGGAATGGATTCAGCGATCACTCCCCAATGGTTTAACCTGCTTGATCTATGAAAATCATGATACCGAATTGGTGGATTTTAGAATGGTCATTCGCTCTGGATCCAGTTGCGATGGGCAAAAGTACCGGTTGGCCTATTTAACATCAAAAATGCTCATGCAAGGCACGCATTCAAGATCGGCTACGGATATTGCCGAGCAAGCCGAACGGCTAGGCATTGATTTGCACACAGGCATAAGCGCCGATAGGATCACTATTTATGAAGATGTTATGACCAAGTACATCGATGAGGGGCTTGAGCTGTTTGCAGATGTCATTCTAAATCCAAGTTTTCCCGAAAAAGAGCTTTCGTTTTTACGAGGATTGTCACTCAGTCAATTGCAAGCGTCTAAAGCCGATGGGTCATCGTTAGCTTCCAAAGCCTTTCTAAAAGCGGTGTATGAGACGCATCCTTATGGAAATCCAGGCGATGGCACGGAAGAGTCTTTAAATGCCATTACAACTCAAGACCTGCATACTTTTTATCAACAGCGGTTTTCCCCTGAACATGCCTTTTTGATTGTTGCCGGCGATGTTGATCCCGATGCAATCATGCGGAAATTAACAAATGCGTTTGGCGGATGGACATCCAAACCGATAAACCCAGAGCGTTTTGCTTTGCCACGATTAAATTCACAGCAACAGATCATTTTAACGCATCAGGAAGGCGCAGTTCAATCCACAATTTATGCCGGACATTTATGCATTAAACGCAACCATCCTGATTTTATGGCGTTGCATGTTACGAATATGATTTTAGGCGGTTATTTCGGCTCGCGACTAAATATGAACATTAGGGAAGACAAGGGGTTTACTTACAGTATTCACAGCCGGTTAAGCTTAAAGGTATTATCCGGCGATTTTTACATTACGCTTAAAGTGAGAAATAATGCCACGTTGCAAGCCATTGAGGAAATCCAAAACGAAATCAAGCGATTACAAACCACAGAAGTGTCTAAAGAAGAATTGCAGGCGGCCAAACAATACATGATCGGATCGTTTCATATTCAAAATGAAACCGCCGAAGCCATAGCATCTCGTATTTTAACGCAACACTTCTTTGGGCTTCCAAAGGATTATTACACCAGGTATCAGGAGTCCGTTCAAAACATCAGCGCTGGCGATGTGCTGCGCGTTGCACAAGAATACTTGCATCCTGAGTCGTTTATATATTCAATTGCCAGCAATGTTTATGATATTGTTGGCGATATGAAAAGTCTTGGGGAGGTTGTATGTTATGACAAAGAAGGAAACAACATGACCATTAATTAACCCTTTATGTTAGTTCAGGATCAGGCCATTGAGCACATTCGGGAGCTTCGTGAAAAATATGACCGGTTTAAGGCCGAAGTTCATAAGGTGATTATAGGTCAGGATGATATCATCGAACAATTGTTTATTTCAATTTTGGCGAAAGGACATTGTTTGTTGGTTGGGGTTCCGGGATTGGCAAAAACGTTGCTGGTTTCAACATTTGCCAATGTGCTTGATTTAAAGTTTAACCGCATCCAGTTCACCCCCGATTTGATGCCTTCGGATATTACCGGTACTGAGATTTTAGAAGAAGACATGGCCACACAGCATAAATCCTTCAAATTTATCCAGGGGCCGGTTTTTGCCAATGTAATTTTAGCGGATGAAATTAATCGTACGCCGCCTAAAACCCAATCTGCATTGTTGGAAGCGATGCAAGAGCATCAGGTGACCTCGGCCGGGAAAAAGTACCGGTTGGATGAACCGTTTTTTGTGCTGGCTACGCAAAACCCGATTGAGCAGGAAGGCACATATCCATTGCCCGAAGCACAGCTCGATCGGTTTATGTTTAATTTGATGATTGATTACCCGACACCTGAACAAGAAAAACAGATCGTAAAATCTACAACCTCTTCAGAAAAACACACGCTTGAAAAAGTTCTTCATGCGAAAGAACTGATCCATTTTCAGGACTTGGTGCGCCAAGCGCCAGTTGCCGATAATGTGATTGATTACGCTGTAACTTGTGTCGGAAATACCCGGCCGAAAACCTCTCGGCTGGAGGATGTCAAACAATACATCAGTTGGGGCGCCGGCCCAAGAGCGTCGCAATATTTGATTTTGGCGGCTAAAGTCAGGTGTTTATTGCATGGACGTTTCACACCGGAAATTGAAGATATAAAACAGGTTGCCTTGCCGGTTCTGCGCCATCGCTTAATTTTAAATTTTAGCGCCGAAGCAGAAGGCATTAAGCCTGATCAGTTGGTAGAACGGTTGCTGAAGGCATGAACTGTGAATCCTGATTTATACCATTTGTCCGCCACAACTTGAACCCAACCCCGCCGTACAACCAAAGCAGTGTTGATTGACCGCAATATCCCGATTCGAGAGCGCTTCAAGATCAAATTCGGAAATATGCGTTGAAGTTCCCTGAACTTTCATATCAAGCATTTGATTGAAATCGCAATCGTAAATGTATCCGTCCCAGCCGATAGAAAGCGTGTTTCGGCACATAACGCCCAAAGCTGCAGCCGGATTAAAAGCATCTATTAATTGGCTCATATAATCGTGATAATTCCCGCTTACCAGCAGATAATCCAAAAAACGGCTGATCGGAAGGTTAGTAATGACAAACAAATTGTTAAACATGATTCCGAACTCCTGCTTGAGTTTTAGTTTGTACTCATCTTGAAGCGTTTTTTGCGGACCTGGCAGAATGGCGCCGGTTGGATTATAAACCAGGTTTAGCATAAGCCCGGAATCCTCCAGCCCATAGCCGACATTGTTTAGCATGGTTAAGGCTTCAATGGATTTATCAAACACGCCGTCGCCACGCTGGCGATCAGTTCTGAATTTTGTATAGTGAGGAAGCGAGGAGACAATTTCCACATGATGTTTTGCGAAAAATTCAGGTAAGGAATGATACGATTTGCCGGCTAGGATAATGGTAAGGTTGCAACGCACCAGGATGTGTTTGCCTAATTTTTTGACTTCCTCTACAAACCAGCGAAAATTGGGATTCATTTCAGGCGCACCGCCGGTGATATCAACAATCGGTATATCGTGCTTTGAAAGAATTTCCAGGCAGGTTTGCATGGTCTGTTTGGTCATAATTTCTTTGCGATCCGGTCCGGCATCCACATGGCAATGCTTGCAGGTTTGGTTGCACATTTTCCCGACATTCATTTGGAAGATATCGATGCTAGTTGGCTTTAATGGGTTCAAGCCAATGCCGGTTAACTTATCCCTGAATTTTGCAAAACCATTTTGATTGAGAACATGCAATTGTTCGGTAGATTTGGAGAGCAAATGTTCTTGGGCTAAAAGCGATTTCATCCTACATCATCAATTTTTTAGTTTGATTCATCATTTGCACCCCATGCGCCAGCGTAGCGCCCCCACGTATAGCGCCGGCAACATGAACGGCTTCCATCATTTGCTCTTCCGTGCAGCCTTTTTCCAATGATGAGCTTGTATAGGCGTCGATGCAATACGGGCATTGCAAGGCATGAGCTACGCCTAACGCAATCAACGATTTTTCACGTTCGGTTAACGTGCCATCTTTAAACACCTCGCCATAATATTGAAAAAACTTGTCGGCCATGCTTTTCTGAAATTCTCCGATATGTGAAAATTTCTTGAGATCATCAGGATTATAGTAGGTTTCCATAGAAAATAGGTTTGAATTGAAAAGTCATCAGGTTTTTCTTTTTTAAAGGTAATGTTTTTTCAAAGCGTTCCTTTTTAAAGTCAATATTTGTTAGGTGTTAAAACTCTTTATCGTATGAATTTAAATCAAAAAACGACCTCAAAAGACCGCTTTTTAGTTTGAAACTAAATCTTGGTAGATTCCATTTCTTCGATAAACTTCTTGAGTTTTTTGATCTTTTCAAGATTGTGGCCTTCCACATGTGCGCTGGCAATAATTTTATTAAGATCTTCAAGCGTGCGGTCAAAACTGCTATCCTGGTTTCCGAAATAAACCAAAAAAGCTTCCGCTAAGGCGGCCAAAGTAAACTCTAAATTTTTGGATTTGGTGATATCGGACTGGATACCGACAAAATTGGTGATGTTTCCATTCTCATCACGTATTGGGCTTAACGAAAGCCTGTTCCAAAACAGTGAGCCGTCTTTTTTATAGTTTAAAAGCTCAACCACGCATGATTTGCCTTCTTTAATAGCGTCGCGTATGGTTTGTGATGCTTTGGGATCGGAGGCATCGCCTTGCAAAAAACGGCAATTTTTTCCGATGACTTCCTCGGATGTGTAACCGGTGATTGTTTCAAAACCTTCGTTGACAAAAATCAATGGATTATCCGGAAGGTTGGGATCGCTAATAGCAACGCCTTCTGCCGTCATACCAATAGCTTGAATTAAAAGAGCTTTATTGATAGCATGTTCAGACATATTTACTCCTTTATTACTTTTATTTACGTCTAATTTCTAAATCGAAACTTCAAGTAATAACGCCGGATTTGATTTATAAAATTCAACCTTTCGGATAAGCATCGGGGATTTTTTGATTTGGTCATAACTTGGCATGCCTTCCAGGCGTTACTAATGGCGCATAAGTATAGAGCTATACAAGGGGTTGCAACCCCTTGTTTTCGTAATTGTATATGTCCCTCACTGGAGAGGCTGGCAGACAGGCCGGGAGAGGAAAAATCTGTTATTTCCTGTTTGTCTTTTTCAAACCGTCAAAAAAGTTCAACTTGTCGTGTCGTCTGATACTCGCGGAGTTCATGTTAAAGCAAAGCGCAAATGCTTAATGAATATGCGTAAATTGGTGAATATCATCATCAAAGCTTCGGAGTGTTAATTTGAGTTCCTTGAGCCTGTTTTTGAGGCTGTCAATATTTTTTTGATGATGATCCAAATCGTTTTGGACTCTGGTTTTTTCGTGCGTTAATGAGGCTATATCCAAATCCAAACGGGTTGTGCGATGATTTAGCTTTTGGGTTAGCGCTTCTTCGGACTGGTTTTGGCGTTCTATCAAGCTGCGAAGATTCAGCATAAAGGTTCTCTTGAGACTTTCTTTGGCGAGGCTTTGCAAGTTTTCGGCTGAAAACAGTTCCAAAATATCCCAATCCTGGATGATCTGGCCAATAAACCGGTCGGCTTCGAAATGGAGCAATTCTTCATCTTCCTCGTCGACAATCCTGTCGCCATATTCGCCCCAAAATGTTTCAGGGGTTTTACGCCAAATCCAAAACCCTCGCGGCTTGAACATGAGGTATTTGGGATCGCCTTTTTGCGAATTGAGATTTATTGCGGTATTGATATACTCATCGGTGTCGGAATCGCCGGCAGCCAGCCTGAGCAATTCGTCTGAAAAATTGTACTTCAACCTGGCTACGCAATCTTTGTATGTGTGGGTAAAAAGTTTTTGATAGTACTGCGTGAGCGATAGGTTATCGTCTTCAACATCGGTTTGCCAAATGATCTTGATGAGATTATTAAACGTGCGATTGCCATGAGCGCCGCTTTGCCATTTCATGTAGGATTTTTCGACCAACTCGCGCAATTCGCTCTGTTCCATCCAATGATCTGATGAAAGCGGTAAGGCATTAAAAGCCGATTTAAGTTGCTTGATCAATGGATCGGGGTCGGTGCTTGAAAAATCATCGGGATCAAAATCGGTTTGCAGAAGCTCTAAACGTCGCTCGTTTTGAGCAATTTTATCGCGAGAGCCTTTTTTTTCTTGCTCAACGCCCTGTTTAAGTTCTTCTTTGGATTGAATTTCGAGCTGAAGTTTATCTACGGCATGCTGCAAGGTTTGAATATCAGCCTCTTCTTCATCAAGAAGCTTTTTTAAAAATTGCTCGGCTTCACGCGCCGTAAGTGTAAACTTTTTGCTGATATCCTTAATTTTTTCATCCACGAGTTTGGTTTGCAAATACTTCCGAATGGTTGCTAGGCTTTTTGCGGTTTCCGAATTTTGGAAAGTTTGCTCAAACTCACCTTTTTTTTCTATAAGGGCTTCATAGGCCAAAAACAAATTTGCAAAACGAATGCTGATCCGGTCGTCGTTGATGAGTTCCTGATTGAGTTCAGGCGTGGCAATATGCCTTCTGAAATACGTATCCAGCTTTTTTTGATAGATTTCCTGTGAGGATTGATCCATATCTTTAGGGTCGGGGACGGCAATATTGACCAAAATAAATCCCCGGCGATGAACCGCTTCGGACGTAAATTTTACCAAGTACTCATTGACGCTTTCAAAAAAAAGCTGCTCCTGGCGAACCACAAAAATCACCACATCGGCCTCTGCATATTCTTTTTCAACATCCATGCTGTAGGATTTCTTGCTAAAAAACAGTCCCGGAGAATCCACAAGCACCGTGTAACGATTTTCCGGCGGCATATTTTTTTTGGGCAATAAATTGATTTTTTGAATCACTTTATCGAAGCGTGTTTCAATGTCACCGGGGCGCTGGATAAAATCATCCAGGAGATTGTTCAGCGTTTTCATGCCTTCTTCCAGAGGCATGGATTTAGTAGGTTGCGATTGTTTGTAGAACGTGCAATTTTCTTTTTCAATTGGGTGAAGGTTCAGATCACGCTCAATATCCCTGACTTCAACCGTGCATGGATATGCCGGAAGCGGATTAACCTGGCTGATTGATGGATGCTCACAAATCACATTCATCAACGTTGACTTGCCGGATTTTAACGGGCCTAAAATGAGCAACCTGACTTCAGGATGCCGCAGTCGGCCTTTAAGACTATTTAGGCTTTCTTTAAGGTTTTTTTCAAGGGGCTTACCGGGAAAGCTTACAAGTGAAGAAATGGCGTCCGTTTTCTCGTTCGCCCATTTGCAAAAATCAATTAACCGTGCACTCATGCTTTTTTCCAAAACTTACCAAGTGATGTTGCAATAAAACGCAATCTACTTTGTTTCCGAATAAGTTGCAAATAAGCGGCAAGCTATACATTAAAGACTGTCAATCCAGTAATTCGGGTTGCGATGTTGATGTGCAAATGCAAGAATGACGATAAAATTGTTTTGGACAAGCTGAGCTATTTTGGAAATAGCAATTTTGAGAGGCATTGATCAGTCGTTAAAAAGGTCTTCAAAATCAATGGTTTCAAGCTTACCTTCTTTATAGGCAGCCAAACGTTTTTCAACTTCTTCTCCCCATGTTTGTTGAATCTCCAAATCAGGTTTATCAAAACTATGAATTAATGCTTCAGCAATAATTAAGCGTTCAGCAGGCGAAAGGTTTAGGGCTTCTGCAATTAACTCTTTAGGCGTTCCCATAGCATTCAGTTTCTTTATTGGAGTATGATTTAATCTACTTTGTTTCCGAATAAGAAACAAAAAATGTTGGAGTTGATATCCTTCGCCTTGTGATGACGTGTTTTTATTGATTTTAACTGGTTAAAACCAACTCAATTTTTATTGGTTTTTGAGGTGATTTCGGTTTGCATATCTTCTTTGAAATTTTCCCTCGGGTTTGTTACAACCAGATCGCCAATTTCAAGGCCGCCTAAAATTTCAACCGAGTTCAAATCACTGGCTCCGGTTTCAATCGTCTGCTTTTGCAATTTATCTTTGACAACCTTCCACACATAATAGGTTTTGCCTTCTTTGAGCGTTGCGGCTTTTTTAATAAGGATCGTGTTGGGTTGGGTATTGTAAATAATGTTGGCGGTGGCTGTCATGCCCAGTTGTATCGAGGCAATTGATTGGGTGAGTTTAAGATATACTTTTGATGTTTTGGTCACCAAATCGGTTTGTGGGACAACCCTCAAGACTTTTGCATTGAACCGACCTTCCGGGATAGCATCAAAGGCAACAATGGCATCTTGGTTTAAGATGAGTTTTGGCACATCCAGTTCATCGACTTCCAAAACGATATTGTAGCTTGATGTGTCCAGAATTGTAGCGACCTGGGTATTTTGAACGATGTAGTCGCCGAGTTTTACCGTTTGCAGGGTTAGTATCCCTGAAATTGGCGCAAGAATGTTTGTTTTATCCAAATCTTCCTGGGCTCGGTTTACCGCCAGTTGGCGTTGTTTTTGGATTTCCTGAGCCTGATCGTAGCTGCGTTTAGCCTCATCCAATTGTTCCTGAGAAATGGCGCCTTCATCAAAAAGTCGCAGCCTGCGTTGAAGCGTGCGCTTTTTATCGTCCAGTAAAATGGTTTGTTCGGAAAGTTTGGCTCTTGCCGTTTGGAGAGCAATCACAAAATCTCGCTCACGAAACGAAATGATCACATCGCCTTTTTTTATCGATTCGCCTTCTTTTGCGCCAACATACTTAACCGTACCTGAAACCTCGCTTCTTAGATTGGCTATTGCATCGGCATCAACGAAGCCTGTGGCGTAGATTGCCTGAACCAGCTCGCCTTGTTTGACTTCTTCAACTTCAACTTTTACGATAGCGCCGCGGATTAGGATGTAAAGGATGGTAAGAACAAAAACGACACCTACGGCTATGGTAAGTTTAGGGACAATTTTTTTAGCGGTTTGCATTCAAACTTAAACTTTAGTTTTTTTTAACTTTGTCATCCAAAGGTTTAAAAATAAACGCCACAATATATCGGATTAAAAATTTGAAATTAATTGGGTGATAGTATAATACTTTCTGGATTAAAAGACAGCCTTTTCGCCGGCTTTTTAAGAAGTTTTCTTACACATGGTTTAATGAGTTCATGAGATATCATCATTTTAAATTTTACCGATGGCTGATTGGATTATGCTGTCTGATTTTTGGTGTTGATTCAGGCAGTCTATTGGCAAAAGAGTATGATCTGGGCATTCTTTATACCTCTAATACCAATGGGTACATCTTTCCTTGCGATTGTTCAACTGAGAATTTAGGGGGATTGGCGCGCCGGGCAAGCGTCTTTAAAACCTATCGTGAAAAGTATCCCAAATCGTTGCTGTACTTAGACGCCGGAAATTTTCACTCATCATACCCAAAAGAAGCTAGGCACGATAAGTTGGTAGCCGAGATTGTCAGATACCTCAATTATGATGCACGAAACATTGGCGAGCAGGATCTTGTTTATGGCAAAGAATTTTTTTTAAAGCATGTCAGGGACAAAAACACCTTATCAATAAATCTCACTGAGCGCGGTGGCAGAGCATTATTCAAACCCTTTATGATCAAAAAAAAATGTGGTTTTCGGGTGGCAATTCTAGGACTCCTAACTAAAAATGCGTATAGTGTAATTTCGGATAGTATTCGGAGCGCTTTTGAACTAAAGGCCTATCAACATGCGTTAAAACAATCGCTTGAAAAGGTTCAAAAGTATAATCCTGATTTAGTGATTTTGCTCTTAAGGGCTTTGGATTACAATCTTGAGTTTAAGCTTGCTCAGCAGTTTAAAACCATTGATCTCATATTAACCTGCACCGAACGATTTGCCATTAAACCGGCTTGGAAAGTTCAGCAAACCATTATTGCTTCGGCAGGAAAAGATGGGGAGTGTGTTGGCAAATTATTATTAAAGAAAAATACTGAGAACGGTAGATGGTCGCTCGTTCAGGCTGAGCATATCAAGTTAAATGAAGAGATACATCAGAATTTAAAACTTAAAAGAATTATTCAAACCAAGAAATCACGTTGAATTAACCATGAAAAAATCAGAAGGTATTGATATTTCATTTGCCGAAGCTGTAAAATATGATCAGAATGGATTGGTGCCTGCAATTGTTCAGGATGTAGATTCGGGCAAAGTTTTGATGATGGCTTACATGAACAAAGAGAGTCTTGAAATGACTTTAAAAGAGCGTAAAGCCTGCTATTGGAGCAGAAGCCGACAGAAGCTGTGGATCAAAGGAGAAACGTCCGGCAATGTTCAAAAGGTTGAGCAAATTTGTATCGATTGCGATGGCGATACCATTTTGCTGAAAGTCAAGCAAAAAGGCGGCGCATGCCATGTCGGGTACCACTCTTGTTTTTATCGGCAGGTAGAAGGCGACAATGAAAGCATGGCGATCTGTGATGAAAAATTGTTTGATGCAGAAGAAGTTTATGGAAAATCAAGTGGATAAAACAGATTCAAAAAAACTGGCATTGGGGCAAAACGGCAAAGCTGAAGCCGATAGCCTTTTGGCGACAAAATCAAACGTGGAGATACAACGCATGTTTGATGAAGTGGCTCCAACATACGATTTACTCAATCATGTTCTTAGCTTTGGCATTGATTATTATTGGCGGCACAATGCTAAACGGTATGCTCAAAAAGCATTGAAGTCCATAGAAAAGCCGGCAATTTTGGATGTGGCAACAGGTACCGGCGATCTGGCCAAGGCTTTATCAGGCATTGAAAACACTAAGGTTACGGGATTGGATTTATCCGAAGAAATGTTAATGATTGCACGCAAAAAATGCCCGGATGTTGAATTTCTTTCGGGAAAAGCCGAAGCGTTGCCTTTTCAGGATGAAACGTATCACGTGGTATCGGCTGGTTTTGGGGTTCGAAATTTTCAGGATTTGCCTAAAGGATTAAGCGAATTTCATCGAGTGTTGAAACCGGGCGGCCATGCCATAATCATTGAGCCGATGATTCCAAGAAATCCGGTAATTAACGGATTGTATCAAGTGTATTTTCAATCGATCTTGCCAAAGTTTGCAAAACTTTTTACAAAATCCAGTTTTGCTTATGATTATTTGCCAAAATCCGTAGCATCGTTTCCTCAATGTGAGGACTTTCTTTCAATTTTAGTCAATGCCGGTTTTCAGGATGCGTCTTTTATTCCGATGACTTTTGAAACAGCAATTATGTATGTGGCTAGGAAATAATGCAGTAACCAATCTCTAACAAGTGCGATATTACGTATCGTATTTTAATACCGTTGTTTTTGTGAAGTAATGAAACACACCAGTTCCATAAAAGTATCTAAACGAATTAGGCAAATAAATTTTGAAAACGAGCTTTCACGTAAAGCTATTCATTTGTCCTCTATATCCATTCCAATTATTTACTATCACATCCAAAAAGAAGTGGCTTTACTGATTTTGATTCCGCTTTTTTTGGGCTTTTTTTCGGTTGATTTTTTAAAAATGCACGTTAAACCCCTTTCTCGGTGGTATTACAGCATATTTAGTTCGATGCTACGACCACATGAGCTTGATGAAAAAAAGCCCCATTTTAACGGCGCTACATTCGTGATGTTTTCAGCTTGTTTTACAATTGCATTTTTTCCAAAAATGATTGCTATTGCAGCTTTCACGATATTAATTATTTCAGACTCAATTGCAGCTTTGGTTGGCAGAAAATTTGGCAAGCATAAAATTGCAAGTAAAACCTTGGAAGGAAGCGCTGCGTTTTTTATTTCGTCCATGTTCATTGTTTTATACACGCCTAATCTTGATATAGTGGCAGGCGCTATCATGTCTTTCGTTGCAACGCTTGCAGAGCTTTTCCAGATTAAATTTTTCAAATTTGCAATTGATGATAATTTAACCGTGCCAATTTTAGGCGGTTTGGCAGCATATGGATATTATTTGCTTTTTCTGAAAGATGAACTGCCCATGCTTTCACTGTTGCTTTGTTGATATTTTTACAAGCAAGCAAGTTATGTGGACGTTTTTATTGTATAAAATTCTTCTCGATAACCGATTTAGTTGATATTCTTATAAAGCCTAAAGAAAGGAAGTTTATCAATCTGCTTATAAGGTTTTTAAAATAAGGTGAAGTTTTCCTTGAACCTATATATTGTTTATTACATTAAGGCATAGGTGAATGATAATGCAGTGGATTAGCGTGATGTTAATTCTAAACAAGCAATGATGATATAAAATTAAAACGCGAGTTTGTGTTTTAACTTTTAACAAAATTTAACCAACAGTTTTTTGAATTAATGAATACTAAGGTTACTGCTTCTGCTAAAGAAGCAGCCCGAATTCTGCTTAAAAATGACTTGGTTGCCTTTCCAACAGAAACGGTTTATGGATTAGGCGCAAATATTTTTTCTGAATCTGCAATAGATGAAATTTATCGTGTTAAAGGTCGTCCGGCTGATAATCCATTAATCGCACATGTTTCCAACTTAACTGAACTGGTTATTTTGGTTAAGCGAATACCGGCAAAAGCTGAGTTACTTATTGATGCCTTTTTCCCAGGCCCTTTAACATTGGTTCTTCAAAAAAGTCGGTATGTTCCTTCAAATGTTACCGGAGGTTTGGATACCATTGGTATTCGCATGCCATCAAATAGTGTGGCGCAGTTTTTTTTGAAAGAATGTGGCGTTACTGTAGCGGCGCCTTCGGCAAATTTATCCGGCAGACCTAGTCCAACGACATGGAAGGCGGCAAAAGCAGAATTGAACGGGTTAATCGGAGCAATATTAAAAGGCGATCAAAGCCAGGTGGGGCTGGAGTCTACAATCATTGACTGTACGCGTAAAACTCCTGTTTTATTAAGATCCGGCGCTATTGGCTTAGAACGTCTTAGAAAAGTGATTCCTGAAATCACAGTTCGGGCTTCTAACTCAGAAAACACCCCAAAAAGTCCGGGACAAAAGTACCGGCATTATGCCCCTAATGCCAAAGTGGTATTAATTGATCATCCCTCTGAAATTACAGATTATTCTAAAGCGGCATTTATTGGTTTAGATTTCCCGGTAGATCCTGGAAATGCGATCATAAAAATATGTGCTTCTATAGATGAGTATGCGTTTAGGTTATTTGATTTTTTTAGGGAATGTGAATACAATCAAATTGAAACGATTTACTGCCAACGTGTTTCAGAGAATGGCATTGGTTTAGCCTTAATGGATCGTTTGATTCGTGCCGCACATGGTTAGGTTAAAATTTAAACCGAGCGCCTAACGAAAATTCCTGAATGGAGTTTTGCGGGGCGGTCTCATTACCCGAACCGATTTCAGAAACATCGTGCCGTACTGTAGCGGCAAAACGAAACGCAAGGCTTGCAAAACGGCTGTATTGATACGAACCGTTCAAAATCAAGCGGTGACCGCGGCCTGAAAATGCTCTTGTGGTTGCCAGCAGTGGAAGATTGGGTTCATAGGCATAAATGGCGGCATCAAACGAGTCGGTATTAAAGAGCGAAATTCTAACGGTAAGTTTTAGTGGTTCAAAGGGCGCCATTTGCATTTCTTCATAGAACAGCCATCCCATATCTGCTTCGGAGTTGTTTGAAATGTCCGTTTCAACCCATTTCAGTTCTAATCGTGTTTTTAGACGATAGCGATCTGAAACCTTATAAGTCAGATCATTTCGCAGTCGGGTAGTTTTGTTGATGCCCGTCATTTTGTAAGTGTCGCCAAACTGATCCGTTTCAACTTGGGCTTCTTCTTTATGTTTGAGCTGTATAAGCGTTTGAAGCGTGTACTGAGAATTGAGTTTATAACGGCATGAGAAATAAAGATCGTGCCCGGAATTTGGGAAAGCCGTGTTTGAGCTGATGTATGGAAAAGAAAATACATCGTAATAGGCTGAAATGTATAGTTTGCGGGAAGGCTTTAAACTCAATCCAAAAAACAATCCTTTTTCATTTCGGGCATCATCTCCTCGTTCAGCAAAGGCTGAAGCATACGGAGAAAAAAAGTCTGGACTGTAATTCCGATACACCAAACTGGTTTTTAAAGCTTTTGAAATGTAGTGTCTGAGACCCAGAATAAGCGATTGGGCGTTTTGATTGGCGTTATGTGCCCATTCACCAAACACGTTGGTTCGTTTCACCAATATATCCCAATCCAAGCTTCCCACAGAAAGTGAGCGTCCGGTAAATCTATGTTGATTTTCTAATGATGATTCAGGCAGAAACCGCTTGTTGTAGCGAGTATGAAAAACGGTACTTCCAATATTAAAGCGAAAGGGATTTGGTGAAAAGAAAAGCTCAATATGCGAGCCATAGGTGGTTTCATGAACCTGGTTTTCTTTTTCCAAGTCTGATGCGGTTCGATGCAAGCCATCCAATTTAAGGCTTGAAAACGACGTGTCGGTTGCTGTTGCATCCCATTGAGTTTGAGAATAAAAGAAAAAAATGCTAAGCGGAGTGAGAGAAAGCTGGCCGGCAAAGCCTCTAAAAAATTGATTTTCCCTTGAAGACGCATAAACCCTGGTCTTGGAGCCAGATTGTTTCACGGAATTAAACACATCCCCGCTTTTGAAAAAGTACCTGTCGGTTGTGATAGCCAATCCCTGCCCAAATCGCAAATGATAATCCCCAAATACCAGTGTTTTTAAGGCGTATACTTCGTTAAACTCAACGCCGTAGGTCACAAAATCCGCATAAGAACGCTCACCCATATCTTTTTCAACAAGCATGGAGAGCATGACATTTTCCGAATACCTAGCCTGCATGCGGTTATAGGTTTTTGGTCGTGAACCCAGGTAGGCGCCATTTGAAAAACCTACACGTGAAGGCGTTTCAAGTTGCGTTCGTGATAAAACATCCAAACCAACATTATCCATCGCATTGGGTCGGAAAACATCCCAAAATGACTTTTGATGGCTTGACTCGGTTAACGAATCCGGGAGTGTAAAAGAGATAAACCCGGATATATAGTCGAGAGATTGCTTGCTTAAAATGGGTTTTAAATCGCTAATCGAATAGAAAGGCTCAGCGCGTTGATCGCGTAGGTTAAGGATTTGCTCAGCTTGATAGGCGCTTAAAAACGGAATTCGGATCAACTCAGAAAAAGTAGCCATATTAATGGGTATGGGGTGAAGTTGAAGTTGCTCAAGTTCGTTGAGCAATTCGGTATTTCGTGATCCTGAGTTTTCGTCGTGTTCCAGTAATTCCTGGATCAAATTTAAAGTCTCTATGGAGGAATTAAGTGAATCCCTGACGTGATCTGGCGTTTGGGCATCCAGTTTAAGAGATATGATTATTAATAGAATGATTATTGTAAATGCTGTTTTCATCGGGGTGGGAAACATTTATTTACCAGTTTTTGAGCAATTCCAACGCTTTATCTTGAAACGATTCAATGGTTCGGGTTTTGTTGGTATAGTTCATCGCCATTAAGGAAAACCCTATCCATTTGCCGGATGGCGTTTCCAAATACCCGGAAAATGTTCGTACCGAAGATAAATATCCCGTTTTACCGAAAATTTTACCTTTGAGTTGGGAGCGTTGAAACCTGCGCTCAAGTGTACCATCAACGCCGGCAATTGATAGAGTATGTAAAAAGTCTTCAAAGTCGGGGCGTTGATAAATATGCGTCAACACTTTTACGATCGCATCCGGGGAAATCAAATTATGTCGCGAAAGGCCACTGGCATCTTTAATTCTGTATGCATGCTCGCCAAGATTAAGCGATTCCAGGTATGTTTCCAGAACTTTTAAACCCGAATCTTGCGAGGCGGTTTGTTTGACGGTTTTTCCCAAAGTTCGCAAAACCTGTTCGGCGGCAAAGTTATTGCTCTCTTTATTGATGTATGTTAAAATGTCCAGCATCGGCGGGGAATAGAATGTTGCCAATGGGATCAACATTTGTTCTGAATAGTGTTCATTAGGTTCGATTCGCCTGGCTTGGCCGGAAATGGCCACACCTTTTCGATGCAGCGTTTCTTTTAAAACAGTCAGGAAATACTGAGCCGGTTTTTCAATGGCAATAGGTTCGGAAACGCTTTTTGCATTGATGGGCAGCAAGCCTGAAACAATAATATTGTTGGTGCCAACCTGTCGGGTAATGCGCAGGGTTTTTTCTTGAGTTTCTTTTCCGGTCAAGGCCTGATTGAGTATGATAAAAAACGACGTTTTCAAGGAAGGTTCAGTGATGGGAGGCTTTCCTACGGACTCAGCAGGAAAAACTTCAACATCCAACATATTTTCATTAAACGAGAGCGCCGAAGCAGGGGAGGCCATGGCATAAAGCAAATCTTCAAATTCCCAGGTGGCCACATAATCACCATCGCCGCTTCGAAAGTCCATAGCTAAGTCGGATACTTCAAACTCACGGTCGTTGCCAATAATATCGCCATTAATAAATACAATGCCTTTAGCAAGCAATGAATCGGCTAGATGCTCAAAAAGCAATGCAGGGTTTTCATCCAACCAGTGGCTACTTATGCATGGATGACCATTGCTTTTAACAATCATATCGCCATTATACATCAATGAGCCGGTTTCCGGAAGCGAGGTTAAATAAGCATCAAACGAATATTTAAACGATGGATCAAGGTATTCAAATGCAGCGGCCGTAACAACGAGTTTTAAATTCGAAGCCGGTAGAAAATTCTTTTCAGCGTTTAATGAATACAACGTTTTTTTACTCGATAAATCGACGATCTTAATTCCCCAAAAAAAATTTTGAGGCGACTGCGACAAAAAAATGGCGTTTAGCTTGCTTTTAAGTTTTTGAAGTTTTGAAATTTCCGGTGAAGATTCTTTAGCGAGTAGTGAGGCATTAAAACTTATGAACCATAGAACGAAGCAGACAAAAAAACAATGGGTGAAAAAGCGTTCTTGGAATTGTGAAAAAAGAGAGAATGATTTTCCGGGGAGCGCTCTTTTTTTCATCTTACCAAAATTAGAAAATCATTGAAAGAAAGCTTGGTACGATTTAAAAAAAAATCGCCTAAATCACAAACATGATTTAGGCGATGAAATGGTTATCAATCTTGATGAATGCTTAGCGGAGCAATTGCTCAATTTGTTGAACATTCTGAGCTTGGTTTGGATCAGATTTTGCTAGTTCAACATACTTACGCAGGTATTTCTGAACGGCGCTGCTTTTCAGGCTTTTTCCTTTTTTCTGTAAAATCGAGGCCATGTTAAAATAAGCCATCGCGTAGTTTGGAAATTTATCAATTAAATATTGCATTTCTTTTTGGGCTTTGGATGTTTTTCCTTTTTCAGCCAAAAGCATCGCATAGTTGTTGCGAACGGTTTTGTTGCTTGGGTTTTTATCCAATGCTTTTTGATATACATTTAACGCTTTTGAACTTTGCCCGCTTTCATCATAAGCAGCAGCTAAACGGACATAAATTTCAGCATTATTCTGATCTGCAGCTGATGCAGCTTCATAGGCATTTATAATACCAGTGTAATTTGGTTTGCTTTTCGCTGCTTTGGCTTTTGAACGGTAAGCCTGTTCTGCATAATACGCTGCTTGATATATTTGCTGAGGATCAGCGCTTCCGCGACCTGCCGCTTCTTTGTACCACCGCATCGATTTTGTGAATACTTGGATGGCAGAATCTACCTGAGCTATTGGGTCTTTGCTTTCGTTCATCGTAGCCTGTAAGTAAAACCCATAGTTAAACAGTGATTCGGCATATCGCGAAGGGAAGTATTGCTTGATGTTGGACGCATGATGGATAGCCGCCGTATAGTTCTTGATATTTTTGTTGCAGACGACCAAGCCAACATTGAAGTTGTTATATAAATTTTGCAATGAATCTTTTAGTTCGGGTGCAAACGGAGGAGGTGGGAGTTTGCTTAAGCCATATTTGTACTGCTCGATGGCCTTATTAAACTGCCCGATACTTTGCAAAATAATGCCGTAATTGTAAAATGCATCAAGGTTTGTTGTGTCAGTTTCAATGGCTTCCATTGAGAGTTTGATCGCCTGAATTTTTAATTCATTGATCTCTTTTTCAAGTTCAGGACCGCCGTCGCCCAAATCAATTTTACGCTGCAATTCCTGAGCTTTACCGATCGCTTCACCGGCAGCAGACATTTTTATAACAGATTGTTCGCGAGGGGTTCCGCATGCAGCTACCAATAGTAAAGAGATGATCCATAAAAAAGCTTGTCGCTTAAACATGTTATTGTCTCCTTTGAGATGTTTATGGTTTTAATGTGTAAAATTTAATTTTAATGATACGGACTTATAAAGTGATTTAACTTCTTTCGATGTTAAAAAACGCCATTCGCCCAATTTAAGTTTGTTTGCATTCAGACCGCAATATGCAATTCGATTCAATTTTTTAACGCTAATACCAAACGACCAAAACATACGGTGTATCTGACGGTTTTTGCCTTCATGAATTGAAAGCCATACATGAAATCCATCATCAAGTATTTTGGCTTTGCAGGGACTTAGACGCTCGCCGGTGTCTTTGAGATTAAAACCGGATTGAAATTTTTTGATGACAACAGTTGTAACTTTTTCATCAAGCGTTGCCACGTATTCTTTTGCAATCTCATACGATGGGTGTGTTAATCTATAGGTAAGCTCACCATCGTTGGTTAGAAGCAAAACACCGGTTGTATTGCGATCCAGCCGCCCAACCGGAAAAACTCGTTCATTAATGGCGGTAAGATCTAAAACACTACGACGATTTTTCTCGTCGGAACTTGTCGTTACCGTGTCTTTTGGCTTATTGAGTAAAATATAAACATTTTGTTTGGATTCACGCAGCGCTTTTCCATTTACCTTAACGATATCATTTTTTTTATTGATTTTATACCCCAGTTCCATGACCGGTTTATCATTAACAGATACCGCGCCATTTTTGATCAAATCATCGGCAGCCCGGCGCGAAGCTTCACCACAACTGGCAATGAATTTGTTCAACCTTACTTCATCATAGTGTTCAGGACTTTCTGATTTTGTTTTGGGCGTTGCTCTTCGCGAGCTTTTTACTTTAGTGTTTTTTGACGTTTTTGGTGATTTTATCATCGGTACATTCTTTTATAAACTAAGCATGTTCATCTTGATCTTTATCAGGTTGATCCAGCAAAACGACTTTTTGGGGCAACGCTTGATTGCTTTTTAGCAAGTTTTGTTCCTCATTTTCTTTGAGCAGTTCTTCAATTTCCCTGGGTTTTGGCAAATCATCAATTGAGTAGATGTTGAAATAATCCAAAAATTCGGTGGTTGTGCTATAAAGCAAAGGTTTTCCGGGCGAATCAGAGCGGCCGGTAACTTCAATTAAGTTTTTTTCTAAGAGCACTTTAACCACATAGTCCGAAGCTGTGCCGCGAATTTGCTCGATTTCCGGTTTGGAAACCGGTTGTTTATAAGCAATAATTGAAAGCGCTTCCAACGCCGATTGTGATAAACGTCGTTGAAGCTTTGGTTGAATAAGTTTCTGGATGATTGGATGAAACTGTTTTTCAGTAAGAAACCGATACCCGCCGGCAAGTTTGCGAATTCTGAACGTGCGACCGGATTTCTCGTAATCGTCATTTAACTCCCGTATAATTGCTTCAAGTCTATCAATGCTGAGCGTCTTATCATCGCAGGCTTTTTGGATTAACGTTACCGGCAAGGCTTCATCGCTTGAAAAGATCAACGCTTCAATTTGTTGTTTAAGATCGTCTTTGTGAAAAGACGCTATTGAAGGTTCAGGACCTTGTTCTTTGATAGTCAATTGTAAATGCCTTTTGAGAAAGTAATTAGTGGTTAATTATTTGGTCAAACCGAACACAAATAGATAATGACGTGTTTTTATCCCACGCTTGCGGTGGTGTTTTCGAAAACAAGGAGTAGCAATCCTTTGTTATAGCTGATACTCATGCGACATTACCCATTTGTGTTTTGTTTTTCAAAATGCCGGACTTCCAATGACGCTAATAAAATCGGCATTTCGGCTACGCTCAATGCACGATTTTATTAGTGTCATTACCTGTTTGTTTTTTTAATATTTAAACTCGTAAAGATAATAACGAAATCAACAACCACTCAAGCCGCAGAGCACAATCTCAACACGAATTGAGATTGAATCGCTAAAATAAAAAAACAAACCGTTAATTTTCAGATTATCTTCAATTAATTCGAATTCACTTGGTCACGTCTTTCAGGTATCATGTTTGTAAAATCTAAATTTATTCCAGGCCCGGCCGGAAAGCTGGAGTCAGTTTTATATGCCCACGAATCCCCAACATTTTTAGCCGTTGTTTGTCATCCTCATCCGCTTTTTCAAGGCACAATGCACAATAAGGTCGTTGTATCAGCGGCAAAAGTTTTAAATAAACTAGGCGGGGCAGTCTTGAGGTTTAATTTTCGAGGGGTTATGGCTAGTGATGGCGAGTATGGCGAAGGCATCGCGGAAGAAGAGGATGTGGATGCAGCGATAGATTTTCTAACCACTGAATATTATCAGCATCAAGCTCCGGTAATCGTCTGTGGATTTTCATTCGGGGCTTGGGTAGGCCTGAAGCATGGCGCAAAAGATGATCGGGTTGGATTTTTGATCGGCTTAGGCTTGCCCTTAAAAATGTTTTCAACGATTGATTTTATGTATAGCACCAAGCCAAAACTGATTGTTTGGGGCGATCAGGATGAATTTTGCCCCTTGGGTGAAATTGAGCCGTTTTTTCAACAATTAGCCGAACCCAAAACCATTCATATTGTGCCTAAAGCCGATCATTTTTTCACCGGGAAATTGAATTTGCTTACACAACACATTGAGGGTTGGGTGAATACTGAGCTGGGTTTATAATACTAAAGTTTTATTAGCCAGATTAGTTTAAGGTAAAGGTATAACAAACTTATTTGCCATTTGTATCATGGGGGATTTTTATTCGTAATCCTTTTTTAGAAAGAACTGAAAAATTGTTTTCAAGTTTGTCATATAATAACACTAACGGCTCATCATTTTCTGATCCCATTTCTCTTTTTCTTCAAAAGTTTTAAATCTAAATACCCCTCTTGGATGTAATGGTGCTAACTTTAGGGATTTATTTATACTTACTATACTTTCCATGCTTTGTGCGCCTGTCATATTTTCTGTATGCTTTTCGTTTTTGCAGCATTT
>JANQGG010000031.1 GCA_028277445.1 Chloroherpetonaceae bacterium
ACCCTTTACACCCAGTAAATCCGGACAACGCTTGCCACCCCTGTATCACCGCGGCTGCTGGCACAGAGTTAGCCGTGGCTTATTCGCAGAGTACCGTCAAGCTCGCTAAGCGAGGTTTTCTTCTTCTGCAAAAGGACTTTACATACCGAAATACTTCATCGTCCACGCGGCGTTGCTGCGTCAGGCTTTCACCCATTGCGCAATATTCCTCACTGCTGCCTCCCGTAGGAGTCTGGACCGTGTCTCAGTTCCAGTGTGGCTGATCATCCTCTCAGACCAGCTATCCGTCGTTGGCTTGGTAGGCCATTACCCTACCAACTACCTGATGAAATATAGGCCCATCTCTTGGCGACAAGTCTTTAACAACATCACCATGCGGTGCCGCTGCATTATCTGGTATTGTCCCCGATTTCTCGGGGTTATCCCAGTCCAAGAGGCAGGTTACCTATACATTACTCACCCGTGCGCCAAGTACTTACCGAAGCTTTCCTTTGGCTTGCATGTGTTAGGCACGCCGCCAGCGTTCGTCCTGAGCCAGGATCAAACTCTCCGTTGTAAAAGAGTTTAACTTCTTACCCTGCTCTCACTTTAGGTTTCAAAGTGATTGACTTTTGGCTTTTAATAACTGCAACAATTTCAATGAACTTCTAACAAAAAAACATCTGAAATCAAAATTTCAAACGAGCTTTCAATGTACGAAACTTATCTCTAACTATCAAACATTATCTTTACTTTTTTCATCTTTTTCGCCCTGTATTAATCAGGGTTGCAAGTATAAATACTCACCTTCACATTTCCAAATAAAATCAAATGCTTTGGATCAAAAACTCGGCAACGAACAAAAAATCAGACGAGCTTTCAATATACAAATCTTTTGATTTTCTGACAAGTAAAATCGCACCTAAAAAAACAAAATTCCCCGCTTCTTTAATCGTTTAAATTGGGCAGGGGGATTAATATAATATTCTGAAGTTAAACCGCCAAAAATTAAACCCCGTTTTCAAGATATTAATTTTTTGGTCATGTCTTGAAAGAAAGAGGATGCTAAAACAAAAGCCTCCTTATTAAAGAGCTAATGTTACTCTTCAAGCGATGAGCAATTATTGGGAATCCCAAATGAATGAAGATCATTCATACCTAATATGGTTCTCTATAACTGTCTATATGTAACCGAATTATCTCCGAACTCATAATGAAACTTGGAGGAACGGGTATAAATTTTGAGGAGGAAAAACATGAGGATATTACCCTTGGCGTTGCTAAAAGTAAATTAAAACCCAATAAAAAGAATGGCGATTAGTTCAATAATGCAAAAATTAACAGCAAAATGATCGTCTTATTTAATTAACCTTTCGTATAACCATCTGAAATAATCAGTAAACATAACTTGCCGCTTCTCAGTAATAGAAAAAACCACTAATCTTAAAGGAATGAAAATCGTTATCCAATATTCCAAACTTAAAAACCCCTTATAAAAACTAATATAGGGTTGATTTGGGTGAATAAAGGATTGGTTTTACAATGATTGGAAAGCAAACAATTAGATACATCTTTATTGCAGTCTGAGTTTTAACTATCCAAAGTAAAAAAACTAGCTGGAAGTAACAGGATGCAAACACCAAACGTTGGTGGATAGCATTTCTTAAAACAGAATAAAATGAACAAAATAAACAGAATCATAGTGCTAATTGACTTTTCAGAATATTCGGAAAATCTGATCAATTTTGCATTTAGTATTTCTAAAATCATTAACGCAAAAGTTGTTTTTGTTCATAAAATTTCAGGCATCGCGCCTGCAATAATAGATCATGAAATCAAAGACCAAATTATTAAAATAGAAACCAAAGAAGCTCATATAAACCTTAAAAAACTCGCTAAAGGCAGACTTTACAGCAACGATTCATTTTATGTTAGCAAGAAGCCTATTCTCACTATATTAAAAGAACTTAAAAATGATCATTACCATGACTGGGTGTTTGCAGGCCTTAAAGGAACTGGCGCACTTAAACGCCTTTTCATAGGCAGCACTACAATCTCCATTATTGATGAATCTGATTTGCTGACTGTCGCCGTTCCGGCTCAATCTGAGATTCTTTTACCAAAAAAACTTCTTGTAGGGGTATCCCCAAAAAAATATCCGCTTAATAAACATCAGCTTAACTTAGTGCTTTCTTCGCTAAAAGGTCTAATTAATGAGTTGGAATTCTTTACAATTCTTAAAGACGATGATGACGAAGTAAAAGCCAATGATCAGCTTTTAGAGCTTCAGGCTGAATATCAATCCCACAATCCGGTCATTCAACTTTACAAAGGGAACAATGCATTAGCATTGTTAAAAAAACGAGTGGAACATACGGAAAATTCCTTTTTGGCGCTTCAGCAAGGTTCCCGCTCTCTCGCAGATAAACTATTTAGAAAATTTATGATTAATGAGCTGGTATATAGCGGTAAAACCCCTTTAATCGTTTTATCAACATGAATTGGCTTTTTGACATCTCACATTATCCGTTTTACGAATTTACCATTATTCTGGCTTTAGCAACACTTTTAGGCGGGCTTGGACAGTTGTTAAAACAACCTTTGATTGTGATGTTTCTCGCGCTGGGAATTATTGTAAGCCCTTCTGTGCTCGATATTGTAAAATCTCCTGAGAAAATCCACTTACTAGCCGAAATTGGCATCTCAGTATTACTCTTTATTGTTGGGTTAAAATTAGATTTACGAATCATTAAGGCTGTTGGAAAAACCGCCCTGCTTACTGGCTTGGGTCAGGTTTTTTTTACTTCGCTGTTTGGATATTTCATAGGTCTTTTACTCGGTTTTTCAGCCTTGCATAGCTTTTATATTGCTGTAGCGCTGACTTTTTCAAGTACGATTATCATTGTTAAACTGCTCTCTGATAAAAAGGAAATCGATTCGTTGCACGGTCAAATTGCTATAGGTTTTTTGATTGTGCAGGATATTGTGGTCATTCTTATGATGACTATTTTATCAGCTTTTCAGAAAGGCGTTGAAACGTCGCTTTCTGAGGATATTTTCATAACGCTTATTGCCGGTTTTGGACTGCTTGGTTTTACCTTCCTTGCCATGAAATGGATTATTCCTCGCCTTAGCGCTTTTTTAGCTAAATCCCAGGAACTGCTTACCCTGTTTGCTATTGCTTGGGCGGTTACATTTGCTTCAGTCGGGGAACTTATCGGATTTAGTAGTGAAGTGGGGGCTTTTCTGGCTGGTATGAGCCTGGCTTCATCAAGTTTTAAAGACGTGATCAGTACCCGGCTAACAACTTTGCGGGATTTCCTGCTGCTATTTTTCTTTGTAAACCTTGGTAGCAACCTCGATTTATCCATTATTGGAAGTCAATTGTATTCGGCTTTAACGTTTTCAATTTTTGTACTTATTGGAAACCCTCTCATTGTGTTAATTATTATGGGGATAATGGGATATCGAAAGCGGACATCATTTTTAGCCGGATTGACGGTTGCCCAAATCAGTGAATTTTCTTTGATTTTTGCGGGCATGGGTCTTGCTGTGGGTCATATCACCAATGAAGTTGTAGGTTTGATTACTCTGGTTGGGCTGATAACCATTGGGCTTTCGACTTACCTCATCTTGTATTCCCATCAAATTTATGAGCTACTTTCCTCGGCGCTGAATATTTTTCAACGCAGTAAAGATTATACCGAAATGGAAAACATCCATGATGGACATAAACAATATGACGTGCTGATAATTGGTTTAGGACGATTCGGCAGAAGACTGGCTGAAATGCTTGATGCCCATCCGGGAATTACATATTTAGGGGTTGATTTTGACCCGAGTGTGATACGTGAATGGAAAGAAAAAGGGAAAGACATTATTTACGGCGATATGGAAGACCCTGATCTCTTAGAACAAATTCCATATGATAAAAGCAAGATTATCATTAGTTCTGTTGCAAGCAATGAACTTTCTCAACAGTTGAAAAAGATATTGGAAAGAAACCGGTATAAAGGTAAACTTTTTGTTACCGCCCCTACTGACAAAGATTACAACTTGTTAAGAGATCATGGGTTAAAGGATGAAAATATTTTACAACCCCAACAAATGGCAGCTATAAATTTTTATAAATCCTTTTTAATCAATAAAGTAGCTTAATTTAAGTTTTCCTATCTCTTTTGGCTGAATGTTGTAATCAGAATAAGCCGGAGCTTAATACCGCACCACTTACTATTCTTGAAAACAATAACGCTTGAAAAAATCACCACAACATTTCATTACGCTACAATCTTATTTCTGATGTGCGCACTCGTTAAACGCTTTATGGCTTCAGGCGCTGTGTAGATAAGGATCGTTGTATGAATTTTTCTAGTTCGATGATAAGATATATTACAAAACTTGCACCCACTATTAAGGCCCATTCCGCAAGCCCCAGCGGGGCAGTGCCGAAAGCAACGTTCATAAATGGCGCGTAAGTCAGCAGCAGTTGAGCTAAAATCATTCCTGCCACGCCCAACAGTAACAACCCGTTTGAAAATACACCCATTTTAAACATGGAATACGTAAGCGATCGGCAATTAAACAAATAGAACAGCTCGCCAAAAACAAACATGTTAACGGCTACGGCTCTTGCTGCAGCCTCGCTTTCGCCATGCGAAAGTTCCCAATTATAAAGTCCGAACGCACCGATGGGAAGCATAATCCCCACAAGAAAAATTCGGAAAATAAGTTTCGGGGTTAGGACATGTTCTTTTGGGTTGCGTGGCAAACGCGCCATGATGCGAGGTTCTTTTTGCTCAAATGCCAGCATTAAACCAAGAAAAATGGCTGTTGTCATGTTTATCCATAGAATTTGAACCGGTGTGATAGGAAGGCCAACACCTGCAAAAATAGCCACTAAAATAACAAGCGCTTCCCCTAAGTTTGTGGGCAAGGTCCATGTAATAAACTTAACCAGATTGTCATAGACGCTTCGCCCTTCTTCAACGGCGGCTTCAATGGTTGAAAAGTTATCGTCGGTCAGTACCATATCCGCAGCTTCTTTGGCAACTTCCGTTCCTGTAATTCCCATTGCAATGCCGATATTGGATTGCCGAAGCGCCGGAGCATCGTTGACGCCGTCGCCTGTCATAGCGGTTACATAGTTTTTAGTTTGTAGGGCTTCAACCAAGCGCAGTTTTTGTTCAGGCGCAACGCGCGCAAAAACCGCGGTCGTCTCCGCTTCCTCAATCAGCTCTTCATCGGAAAGCGTCTCCAATTCCCGACCGCTTAATGCCTTAACTTTTTTTGTGCCGTTTGTTTGAAGGCCAAGTTGTTCGGCAATGGCAACAGCCGTGCCAATATGATCGCCGGTAATCATTTTCACGCGAATGCCGGCTTTTTGGCAAGTACAAACAGACGCCACCACCTCCGGTCGTAACGGATCGATCATGCCTTGCAATCCGAGAAATGTCAAACCTCCGGAAACATCCTCATGCGAAATATGTTCTTGCGTTTTCGGTATTTCTAATTTGGCAAAAGCCAAAACCCGAAGTCCTTTGGCCGTCATATTCACAACGTGACGATGAACCTCGTCGGTATTAAGCTCTAGGGTTCTATTCCCATCCTCTAAAGTATCTTTACAACGCGCTAAAACCTGCTCAACCGAGCCTTTTAAAAAAATTATTCTTGAAGAGCTTTGTGGCATATCATGCAATGTAGCCATATATTGATGTTCCGATTCAAACGGAATAGAATCAATGCGCGGCATGGACTCATGAAGCGCCTCAATGCTTAAGCCCGCTTTTGCCGCCGAGGTTATCAGCGCTCCTTCGGTGGGGTCTCCTTCAATTTTCCAGCCTTCATCTGTATTTATCAACCGGGCGTCGCTGCACAGCAAACCGGCTCGGAGGCATTCCATGAGTGTTTCATGCGTTTTAGGATCAAATTTTTTTTCATCACACAAAAATTCCCCGCTCGGCGCATAACCTCCGCCGGTAACGGTAAGCATCTTGTTTCCGGCCAAAATATTTTCCACCGTCATTTGATTTTGGGTCAATGTACCGGTTTTATCGGAGCAAATGACGGAAGTGCTTCCCAATGTTTCAACCGCAGGGAGTTTACGGATAATAGCGTGTCGAGCGGCCATTTTCGAAACGCCAATAGCAAGCATAATTGTCATAGCAGCAGGTAACCCTTCTGGAATTGAAGCCACTGCTAAAGCTACCGTAGCCATAAAAATATCTAAAAGCGGATCGCCGCGAAATAAACCCAGTCCCACTGTTAGCATAGCAATCGTAAGAATTGCCCAAAGCAACATTTTGCTGAATTGTTCAATTTTTTTGGTAAGCGGGGTTGCCAAAACTTCCGCCGCCGAAATCAATTCATTGATACGCCCGATTTCCGTCTGATCGCCGATGGCTACAACGACGCCTGTCGCTGTGCCGTAGGTAACTAATGTAGAAGAATAAGCCATGTTTTTCCTGTCGGCAAGCACTGTATCGAGTAATAACGAATCGATTTGTTTTTGAACGGGAACAGATTCGCCAGTTAACGCCGATTCAGCCACTTGCAATTCTCGCGATCTGATCAAGCGCATATCGGCAGGAACTTTATCGCCGGACTGCAACACAACAATATCTCCAACTACTAATTCAGATGCCGGAATTCTTTGCTTATAGCCCGCTCGAATGACAGTTGCTTCCGTGTCCATTGTTTTTGAGAGGGCTTCGATGGCTTTCAATGCTTTGGATTCCTGAATGAATCCAATAACAGCGTTAACAAGCACCACGCCAAAAATAACACTTGAGTCTACCCATTCCTGAAGAAACGCAGTAATTACCGTAGCTGCCAATAAAAGATATATCAATGGTTGGTTGAACTGTGAGAGAAATAGCATGAAGGGGCTTTGCCCTTTTTTCTGCGATAGCCGATTTGCGCCGAAAGCTTGTTGTCGTTCTAAAACCTCAGATTCTTCAAGCCCAAAATCAGGTTTAACTTTAAGCTGTTCCAGAACTTCGTTGACTTGAAGACAATGCCATTGCTTATTCAAAAGGTTTTGCATAACTACGTTTTCCTTGTTCTATACACCTGATAAAAATCCTGATGTATTTCATTTGAACCGTTATTCCCTCCTATTATCATGTTAATTATTTATGTGCATAGATAGCCCCACTTGGTCGCCAATAAAAACTTACCCAAAGCGAGGTTTTTCATAAAATAACTAGTGTTATTAATCCGGTGCGTATAGTTTAGGAATCAGAAGAGTTGATGTTTTCTAAAAAAACCGGTCATTGAATCGTGCCGAAATGCCGATTTTTCAGTTTGTATAACTCTTCGTTAGTTTTTCAGCAGCATTCAGCAAGCTGCCTGGTAACCAACTCAGGAAAGGAAATAATACTATAATTATAATGCCGGGTTAATATGTTAATCATGTAATGACGGATATAACCGTTTTAATTTTACTGTTGTTTTTTCGTTTGTAAACTTCCAAATTATTTTTGATTCCTGAGAATTTCTATTTTTCTCCCATGATTTTACTTCTTGCTCAACTTTTTTTTGTTCCGCTATATGTTTGTTTAGCCATTGATGATTCAGAATATGAAATTCTAATTCAGCCCTATCTAACCAAGAAATATGTTTCGGGGCGTAAATAAATTCAAAACGCTCTCGTAATATCCTGGCCCTTCAGGGTCAAAACCTTTATAAAATGTGCCCAATCCGGCTTCTTTTTATTCTTTGCAAATTCACTATACGCTTCCCTTGAAAAGGTTCGTTAACCATACCGCGCATGATATATTCGCAACCCACCTTGGCTACCCGCCTCGGTTTAATAGAAATTGAAGAAACAACTTCAATGAGTTGTTTGGGGGATTCATCCATGCTAATAACCGGATATTGGCTATCCAGCGCCTGTTCAATATACGCTACCAATTAGCTGCTTTGTTGCGTTGAAATCACCCAACTTTTTACTTTTCATGGTTTAAGTTCGTTTTTTAAAGACCTCCGAACAGAAACATGTGAAATCTTATCAACATAATTGGGTTTAACAAGCTGATCTGGCAGTAATCTCAAACTCCATTTAGCATAACCCGAAGGTGGCTGGGGACAATGATTGGGACAATACCTTTATTACTAAAACCGTTTTAGCTTGGCAATTGTGTGATCCGTTATGATTCTTACGACTGGTTATCAACTTTGATCATTTGGTTATCAAATAATGGCTGATCATGGGTGACCGAAATACCATCACGATAATTTTTTGCTTCCGCTATGAAGGAATTGAAAAGTGGATGGGGTTTATGCACTCTTGACTTAAGTTCGGGATGAAATTGAACGCCTACAAACCATCGATGATTCTTCAACTCAATAATTTCAACCAATACACCATCGGGTGAAGTGCCCACAACTTCCAAACCATTTTCTATTAACTGATCTCTATATGCATTGTTCAACTCAAAACGATGACGATGGCGCTCGTTAATTAAGTTCTTTTGATAGGCATGATACGAAATCGTCCCTTCCTGGATAATACAAGGGTAGTTACCCAGTCGCATCGTACCACCTTTTAACTTGATCCGTTTTTGATGCTCCATCATATCTATAACCGGATACTTGGTTTTCTTGGTAAATTCCGTAGAATTCGCCATATCCATATTGCACACATTCCTGGCATATTCTATAGTAGCACACTGCATTCCCAAGCAAATGCCAAAAAACGGGATATTGTTTTCCCGGACATATTTAACAATCTCAATTTTGCCCTCAATACCTCGTTCTCCAAATCCCGGTGCAACCAAAAGACCGCTGGCGCCATCCATCGCTTTTTCTGCGGTGATCACGCCATTTTCAAGATCTTCGGAATGCAACCATGAAATTTCCACCTTGACATTGTTTGCTGCTCCAGCATGAACAAACGCTTCTACAATAGATTTATAAGCATCGGGATATTCGGCATATTTACCACAAACGGCAATCTTCACTATCCCGTCTTTCGGATATTTAATCTTATCGGTTAGCGTTATCCAATCGGTTAAATCCGCGGATTTAGATGATTTTAAGCCAAATTTTTTAAGTACCAGGGAATCTAATTTTTCTTTATGCAGGATTTGAGGGACTTCATAAATGGTTTCGGCATCGCAAAGCCCAACAACATCCGAATCACTCAGGTTACAAAACAGACCAATCTTGTGTTTGATATCTTTTGAGAGCGTTTTTTCGCTTCTACAAACCAGAACATCGGGCTGAATACCAATTTCCAGCAACATTTTTACACTATGCTGAGTAGGTTTGGTTTTTAATTCAGATGCCGATCTGATAAACGGAACCAGTGTTAAATGGATATTCACCAGATTTTTAGACCCATACTGCAATTTCAATTGCCTCATGGCTTCAAGAAAAGGCAACGACTCAATATCACCAACCGTACCCCCGATTTCAGTAATGATGACATCATACGAGCCATTTTTTGACAACTCAAGCATTTTAGACTTGATCTCATCAATGACGTGCGGCACAACCTGAACCGTACCACCCAAATACTCACCGCGCCTTTCATTCTCTAAAACCGTCTGGTAGATTTTTCCCATCGTCATATTACAGGCCTGGGAGGTTGCTTCATCCAAAAATCGCTCGTAGTGCCCTAAATCCAAATCAGTTTCTGCGCCATCATCCGTAACATAAACTTCGCCATGCTGGTAGGGCGACATTGTGCCCGGGTCAACATTGATGTATGGATCGTACTTTTGTATGGCAACCCGTAACCCTCGAGATTTTAATAGCGCTCCTAGTGAAGCCGAAAGAATTCCTTTTCCTAATGACGATACAACACCACCAGTAACAAATATATGTTTAACCCTTTTTTTACGCGACATGAGAAAAAATTCAATAATTGATAGGAAGGCTCTACAAAATAATTAAATCTTTGTAGTAAATAAAACCTTTAACATTACTTATACAAATTTCAGCTCATTAGAGCCTTTGTTACTAAGTAAACTTGTAACGACGCCCTTTCCATAACGCCCCTTTCCCAAACTTGATCCAACGCACCGAATTCATTGCAATTAAAATGAACATTGACATGGAAAGAACATGCAAAACACTTTCAAGCAAGGATAGCTTAAACCATAACGCAATTATGAGCCTTAAAAGAATTCCAATTAAAACATGACTCAATGGAAGATAAAAGTTTGCTAATGTGAACTCTCCATTAATAATAGCTTGCAGCAAAAAGCCAAACGGCGCGATATAAAACAGAAAACTTAGTGCGCTAATAACCGTAATAGCCGCCAGATTACTCCCTAATCCGGGAAATAAATTTTTTGAAAATCCTTCGTAGGTATCTTTGAAGTTCCGATACATTCGACACGACATTTCATCAATAGCTCTAAATACCATGGGTTTTCCGCCTGCGCGCTTAACGGCTTTGCATAACCATACATCTTCAACCAATGCATTCTTAACAGATTCGTGACCATTTATGGTTTCATACATTTTGCGCGTAAATAGCATAAACTGACCATTTGCAAAAACAAATGCCGACGATTTTCTTCGCCATATAAATTTTATCGGCAAATAACACAGAACGCTAAAATGAATTAATGGCACAATAACTCGCTCCCAAAACGATCCCAATTCCTGATATGGAATTAAGGTTAGCATATCCGCTTGATTTTGTTGCAATGCAGAAACCGAACGTGTTATGCTATGAGGTTTATGCCTGGTATCGGCATCTGTGAATAGCAGCAGATCACCTGATGCTTCCTGACTAAGTTGATGGCATGCCCAACACTTACCCAGCCAATCGTCGGGTAAATCTTTTCCGGTTAAGATTTTTAATTGAGGATACTGATGCTGAAGCTCATTAAGTATCTTCGGGGTTTTATCTTCGGAGTGATCATTCAAAACCAGCACTTCGTAATTTGGGTAATTCTGATCCAATAACGACATAATGCATGCGGCAATATTGGTCTCTTCATTCCTGGCAGGTACCATTACCGATACTTTTGGATAGTTAGCCGGAGAAGCTTTAGGTAATGATTTTAAATCAATGAAATTCTTGAGGAGAATAGCAAAAAAGACAATCAGGGAAAATGAAATACAAAGTTGGTAAATAAGCATAAAAATAAAAAAGGGCTATTGCAAAAAAGCAATAGCCCCAAATCATTTAAGCAGTTGTTGCTTCTGTTTGAGTTTCTTCTTGGGTTTTAGCGCCTTCAGCAGGCTGAACAAAATCAATGCAAAGCCATTTATCTTCAAATTTAGCTTCATCAGATTGTAAACCTGCAAGGAAGATTGGCAAGGTAATGGTTTTCTGATTATCACCGAGCCTGATTGTTAAATCGTCGCCTTGTTGAAGAACCTTGATATCCATACCGGTGTCGGCTAAGAAAGGCAATTTAATTTTTAGCTGGAAGTTGCCGCCATCAAGCTTCTTGATTTCAATCGGATTTTCTTTGAAGTAGATTTCCGAAGGATCAGAATCGCCATAAACCTGATCAGACATTTTTCTGAGCATATCTAAACCTACGACTTCGCCTGGGAACAACGGCGCTTTGGATACAGGGATCGGACTAAATGCTTCGTTGATCTCCCCAACATATTTTTGTTGGATTTTTTTCCACTCGTTGAGGTAACCGCTATCCTGCTCATCCGGCAACAATCTGTTGATCATCACGCGATCTACAGTAATACCATAAAGATTAAGATATGTCAAAGCACGCATCGACTCTTTGATAACCATTTTTTCTGCATTCATGACCAAACGAACCGATGTTTTGGAATTATCAGCCAAGATATCAATGATACCATCTGTTGCCGAGAACAATTGTTCAACCGCATCATATACTTCAGCCGGTGCAACCATTTTATCAATATTTTTCGACATTTTGGACATCGGACGAATCAGAGGCTTAACTGCATATTTTTCAAGATTACGAATAAGCTTTAACACCCAACCAAACGTTTCAGGTAATGATAGCAAACGGAGAGTTTCGCCGGTAGGGGCGCAATCAACAACCAAGAGATCGTATTCCTGACTTCTTTCATATTCTTTGATATAAGACAGGGAGAAGAGTTCTTCCATGCCTGGTAAAATTCCCATCTCTTCAGCATATACATCCTCAATGCCTTTGCTGTGCATTAATTCCGCAAAGTGAGCACGCACAACTTCCCAATTGGTATTTAAATCATTATAAACGCTTACTTCCTGTCCCCATAAGTTCTCTTTGACTTTAACAGGAGATGGCCCGAGTTCAACATCAAGTGAATCAGCCAAACTATGTGCTGGGTCGGTAGACATAATTAATGTTTTCTTACCGCTCTCTGCAGCTCTTAGTGCGGTACTTGCTGCAATAGAGGTTTTACCAACCCCACCTTTACCTGTAAATACAATAATTCTCATAACTCTGTGACATCCTTTCTCAAAAAGAGAATCAATTAAGTTTAGATTCTAAAATAAATGGTGATGAATTTAAAAGAAACTTTTGTTAGAAAAAAATTTTCTAAGACCTTACTCATTTAAAAATGTTTATCCTGATAATTTCCTAATTCAAAGAACTACAAAAACCCTTAAACTTTTATTTTTTACGAACATGCTCTTTTTTTCTTGGTTTTTGCTTTTGAATGGTTTTTAAACAAAGCGGGATAGAATCAACAACACACTCTATTGCTGATTTAGCATTTTCCGGATTACCCGGCAAATTAAGAATAAACGTGTTTTTTCTTAATCCGCTTAGACCTCTTGAAAACAACATTTTGGGGTAACGCTTCCGGGTTTCTTCACGTATTGCTTCTGAAACGCCCGAGAGTTCTTTATCAAGCACTTTAGCTGTTGCTTCGGGGGTGACATCGCGGGAAGAGCAGCCTGAACCACCTACCGTAACCACAACATCCATTTTTTCAATATCTGTGCATCTCAACAGCTCATCAACAATCGACTGCTCATTATCAGGTACAACAGTTTGTATATGAACGTCAAATACTTCAGGATCAAACACATCTACTACCATCGGGCCGGTTTCGTCTTTATAAACACCTTGATAAGCTATATCGCTTACTGTAATAACTGCAACTTTAAATTTCCGTATATCTTTCACATTCATCAAATAGTGCAGTTAAACTTACAACATTTTTGAGAATTATCCGCATAATTGCCACAAAATGCCTTGAGCGCTAACGAATTACAAGATTAATTTACTAATCTCGTATTCGAAAATACCTTCTGCGCCGGCGCGTTTTAACTCGGGAATTAAACGACGAACCGTTTTTTCTTCTACAATCACTTCCAATGCCACCCAGTTTTCATCCGTTAAATTCGAGACGGTTGGTTTTCTGAGAGCAGGGATTTGGTCCATCACCCGTTTAAAATCGTCTTTTTTAAAATTCATTTTCAAGCCAACTTTGCCTTGTGCGCGAATAGCTCCTTCAAGCAGCATGGCAATATTTTCAATTTTTTCTTTTTTCCACGGGTCGTTCCAGGCCGCTTTGTTTGCAATCAGCTTGGTATTGCTTTCCAAAATGGTTTCAACGATCCTAAGCTTATTGGCTCTTAATGAATTTCCGGTTTCGGTAACTTCTACAATCGCATCCACTAACTCAGGGGGTTTTACTTCAGTTGCGCCCCAACTAAACTCAACATCTGCGGTGACGTTGTTTCTTGCCAGATAATCCTTTGTAATGTTAATGACTTCCGTCGCTACACGTTTACCTTCGAGATCTTTAACTGATTGAATTGAGCTGGATTCGGGGACTGCCAACACCCAACGAACCGGTCGCATAGAAGCTTTAGAATAAATTAAGTCGCATACTTCAACAACATCGGCGCCAGTTTCAATAATCCAATCTTTTCCGGTAAGGCCCACATCAAACGCCCCTTTTTCAATATAGCGTGCCATTTCCTGAGCGCGAATCAAAATAGCCTCAATTTCATCATCATCAATTGAGGGAAAATAGGAGCGGCTTGATACCGAAAAATGGAAACCTGCGTTTGCAAACAAATCTAAAGTAGACTCTTGCAAACTACCTTTAGGTAAACCGATTTTTAAAATTTGATTTGGTTTTTCTGACATGTAATTACAACTGAATTTAATATTAACTAATTGAGTAATCCCTTAAAAATCCCGCGTCTATTTGCTTATAAAATTGTGCGATAAACTTTGCTCTGGTACTAATGGCTCACTATAAAGTGTTTTACCATTTTTTGCATTAATAAGAGTCATCGTATTGTTTGCAAATACACCATATGTAGGTTTATCATCAATCCATGTGCCTAGATTCACATAATAACTTCTATGATTGTTTAAAGGCATAAGCTTTGGCACATGCCTGTGGCCGCAGATAAAATAATCGAACGTTTCTTTTTTCAACAACTCATTGGCATAAATATACAAGCGTTCGTTTTCCCCATAATCTGAGGGTGAATAGGTGTGTTTCCGGCTTAAACGCGATAAATAATTCATTAAACCCACGCCAATATCGGGGTGGATTCCTTTAAATAACTTTAAATTAAATGAATTTCTAATGATGGCGCGATACAACTTGTAGCCGATATCGCCCTTGCCGATGCCATCGCCATGAGCCAAAATAAATTTTTTCCCGTTATGATTTAATTTTAACTGCCCATATATGGTTTTTAATCCCAGTTCTTCAGTGAAGTATGAACCCAGATAAAAATCATGATTGCCGGCTAAGTAGTAAACGTCAATACCTTTTCGCGTAAGATCAGTTAATCTGCCAAAGAAACGAACATGCCCTTTTGGCACCACGTGCTTATACTCCATCCAATAGTCAAGGATATCCCCAACTAAGAATAAGGTTTTACCTTTTTGTTCTATTTCTTCAAAAAGGGATAATACCAGTTCCAGCTTTTCCTGTTCTTTTGACTTTTCCTGCAAGCCAAAATGGACATCGCTAATAAAATATAGATTTGACATCGACACATTTTTCCATTCTTATTCTCGATTATATGAACTGCGCAAGAATAATAACAGAAGCCGGGATGAAAAAGTTATCTAATTCTTTCGGACTTATACCTTCAGCTATTGTTGCAATTACCGAAAAAATCAAAATACGTGTAACATCAAAATATTGCGGGGCAAGAAACCACATAAAAAAGCACCCTGCTAAAAAACTGGCTGCAAAAACCGAAAGACTTCCTTCAACGCTTTTTTGACTCAACACCTTATATTTCATTTTCCCAAATCGAGTACCGATCATCGGAGCAATGCCATCACCCCAACCCAGAGCTGCCATTGCCATTATGCCTTCAAAACTTTTGTAATATAGCGTGCCGCATAAAATGGAGACAATCACAAAATAGAGCGGCCCTTTCAACAATTCCTTTCGATCGCCGGTTCGGGTCATGGTACGAACCGCTTCATCATCAGGGTCGGCAAACAATCCTTTCATAACCAACAAAAATAACCACAACACCAGCACAGAGATATTTAAGTACTCCGTGCCATCGCCATCTGTGTATAGCGACCAAAAGATAATTAAAGAGCCAGCACCAATATGGGTGATTTTTCGGCTGATATCTGGCGCCAACCCATGCTTTTTAACAAAATAATCCATGAGCGCCACCAAGCCGAAAACATAGACAAACGTAAAAAAAGTCACGACCACGTTATTAATCAGTGCATCGTGACTAAAAATTTGGATAAATAGCATAGCTAATATGTGCTTTGGGTTAAGGAAGGCTTAGAACTTCTGTTAATTTCCTGCGAGCATAATTGAGGCGGCAATGACATTGATTAAATAGAGTCCATTATTAACAATCAAATACCTTAAGAAAGACTTATGTTCTTTTACTTCACTTTTACCAACCAAATTTGAAAATCCCATTCCGGAAACACTTGCATCCAATGCTTTTGCGCCATTTTTCGGATCGTGGAAGAGCGTGATTTGCATGACTAAAATAATGATCAATGAGATCAACGAAACATAAAACATGATCTGAAAGCCCCAGTCATGCATCAAATAGACAAACCATATAAAAGGCACATCTACAAATACAAATGACACAAGATAGGTGTTTTTTGCGCCAATCATAACCGGCAGTGATTTTAAACCGCCTTCTTTATCACCTTTTGCAGATTTAAAATCGTTTAAGAAAATCAAACCAATGGTCATGCAAGCATTGATAATGGCCATATAAAAGACCTCTAATCGAATTTCGGTAAAAATGGCATTGCCGGAAAGCCAGGTAATAAAACTGTAACTTAATCCAACTGCCGGAGCTGAAGCCAAAACATTACGTTTAAGTTTAAATGGTGGCGCTGAATAAATATAGCCCATGAATAAGCCAACGACAATGGCCGTAATAATGATAAATCGTTGCTGTCCTTCGAACTGCAACCCTAAAACAACCCCAAGTAAAAGAGCCAGCGCACCAACTATCGACCAATTCCAAACAGCTTCTTTTTCACTTAAACGTCCTGAAGGAATTGGACGGGAAGGTTCATTGACTTTATCCAAGAAGCGATCGTAATAATCATTAACGGATTGACTAAAACCCGTGCCAAGCGGACCATATAACACAATCAAAAGACCCAACAACAAGAAATGATACCAATTTAGCTCCATTGCCCCTGAAGCAATTGCACCGCAAGCGATTCCCTGAACTGCGCTGATCCAAGTAACCGGGTCAAGTAGCTCAATATGCGCTTTGATTTTATCTTTAATCGTTAAATCTGTTCTGAGAGGGAAATTGGATTCTAAGCCACTCATGTTTCCTTGGTTCATTTTAAATCTCGGAAATCCTGGTTTTATTTTTTCATGATGAAAACGCTTATAACCTCGATGATCGCAATTTTTGCAAATGCTGTGCAATAAGAGGCTTTTTTCTAGAGAGAAAAATATTAAAAAGTTTCAAAAAACATAGCCTTTTTCTAACGTTATCAATAATTAGTTTTTTAATTACTTTTTTTCTTTTTCCAGATGCGTTTTCTATCGATGAATCTATAACGACCAGATTCACTGTTTGTGTTAATATGTTTTAAAACTTAGCGTTCTGCTACAGCAATTAATGTTGCACCTGTAGCCTTCTGAATTTTAACATTCACTTTATCGCCAACGGTAGCCGAGTTTTTTGGAAACACCACTACACGATTTGTCGTTGTTCTCCCCATCCACTGATTTTGAGAGCGTTTGCTTTCCCCTTCAATTAAAACTTCAACGGTTTGTCCGATTGCTTTTTGAAATTCTTCGGCAGAAATTCGCCGTTGGACATCAATAACTTCTGTTAATCGTCGTTGTTTGATATCGGCTAAAACATCGTCTTTTAAATCGCGCTCCGCCGAGGTGTTCGGCCTAACGGAATAAGCAAATGTAAAGGCATAATCGTAACGAACTTCTTCAAGCAAAGACAATGTCTGCTGATGATCCTCTTCTGTTTCGGTGCAAAATCCGGTTATAATATCGGTTGAAATTTTACATCCTGGGATCAGGTCTTTGATTGTTTTAATTTTTTCCAAATACGCTTCACGCGTATGGCCTCGCTTCATCAACTGAAGCATTCTTGACGATCCGGATTGAACCGGCAAGTGTATCGAGTTACAAATGTTGGTTTGTTTTGCAATCGTTTCAATTAACTCATAAGACATATCTTTCGGATGAGACGTTGTGAATCGTATTCTCACCGAATTATCCACATTACTAATTTCCTCCAATAATCCAGGAAATCCGGTTTTGCTCAGTTCATCAAAATATGAATTTACATTCTGACCTAAAACTGTTATTTCTTTAAAACCTTCGTTAATGATTTTTTCAACATCATTAAGAATCGAGGATTTGCTTCGGCTGCGCTCCCGACCACGTGTAAAAGGTACAACACAAAACGCACACATGTTATTGCAGCCCCTCATTATTGAAATAAAGGCTGATATGCCTTTTTTACGAACCGGATTAATATCGGCATAGGTTTCTTCTAACGATAGCAACACATTGGCCGCTTTTTGACCGCCTTCCGCCAGTTCAATTAAATGCGGTAGAGAGCGGTAAGAATCAGGCCCGGCAATCAGATCCAATACATCTTCTTCCTTAAACAGCTTATCCTTTAATCGCTCGGCCATACAGCCCAATATTCCCACGATTAAGGATGAATTGGTTTTCTTGATCGCTCTTAACTGCTGAAGCTTATGGCGTATTTTCTGCTCTGCGTTATCCCGAACTGCACAAGTATTGAGAAAGATCAAATTAGCTGAATGCTCATCTTCAGAAATACAAAATCCCTGATCCGAAAGAATCGAATGAATAATCTCCGTATCTGAAAAATTCATTTGGCAACCATACGTTTCAATATATACTTTTGGTTGAGAGTTGGTCTCCAAACTATTATCATGACGTTCTTGCATACTACTACTTGGTCTCCGAATAATGAATTACTTCTCAGAATACAAATCAAGCTGGTCGTTAATCCACAAATGTTTGGCCTTAGCGCCAATCAATTTATCGGCCGTCTTATGAGTCATGTTGGCAATCTTTTCGGCCTTTTCAAATTGATGTGTTCGTAAATACGATTGTAAAAGCAACATTTGCTTACGAAACTCCACAACTGCAACATCAAATTCAGGTGCAGAGATAAGGCGCTCTATAACTTTACGATGGTTATAATATGTAAATAAACGTTCGGCTAAAAGCAGACTCAACAATGCCGATTGCCTGGCAGTCTGGTTTTCAGAGAGAGCCAAACTTATTTCCAGAAGCGTCTCTTCATCTGATTTAATTGAAGAAAACAAATTCATGGGTAATCCATACTCCACAGCAAGAAGACGATACCAAATCGCCAAACTGTAGCTATAGGATAGCGGGTTGTTTAGTAATCCCACAAAATCCAGTGAATCATTCCGGCTTAACCGTCCTGCTTGCCAAGCTGATGTGTTTAATATAAGATATTTTGCAGGAATTTGTTTTTCAATTCTTCTAACAAGCGAATCAGCAGTTAATCGTGCAACTTCGAAAGGCACGTTTGAATTGAAAGCGGCGTCGTATAATTCGGTTTTGATCAGTCCGTATACTGCGCTGGAATTTTTACCATCCGTTAAGTCCAATATGCTACCAAACGCTTCTCTGGCCTGGCTAAAACGCCGCTTGTTTATGGCTTGGTTGCCCGCTTTAATTAACCTGGCTACGGTATGCGGGCATTGGGTTTGGAAAAGTGATTTACGCTCAAAACGGTACCGTGTTGCCTGCATCAAATCATCCGAAATTGGGATATTTTCTAACGATGCTTTCCAACCCTCAATCAACTCTTCAGGTGTTTGATTATAGACGTCTTTAAAATTAGCTCGTGCAAAAACCGATTTAAAGGCATCTATACCATGCGTTTGAATCAGGTATGAAACAAACGATCCCATCAAGGTATAGCTTTTACTTCCCAGGCCTGTCCAAAACCCAAAAGCGCTGAGAAGCGTTTCGGGACGCTTTGGGGCAAGGTTCAATTTAAACATGGCTGCCGAATACTCATTCAATGTCCAGTTCAGGGATTTGCTTTCATAGGCTTCTGCGATGCCTTCCAAAAGTCCAATGCTTTCAGATATTCCCAATCCCGGAATGCCAAATTGCCCAAATAAAATATGAACCAGCTCGTGACGAATAGACCTCTCAAATCCCTCAAGGGTAATGTGAATTTCATTGCGCCAGATTTTGGTGAATTCCGTACGTCCGGCTCCCGTAAAGTGTTTCTTCACCACTTGATTTGGGTAAATGTATATTTTGATTTCAGGGACATACTCAAGTTTTAAACTGCGTTTAAGATATCTAATTTCATGGGTCAGCCTCCGGTTAATGTATGCTTTTTGTTCCGATGGCATTTCTTTAGGCGCATACCAACTCTCAGAAGGATTTATCCTGAACAGGTGTTTCTCTATTTCCTGGTGTGAAGCTTCTATTCCCAGCGAATGATGATTGAAAAGAATAGCTCCCGCACTGATCACAATCCCGGACAAAATGGCAAATAAGCTCTGCCTGGATAGTTTCCTAATTAACCTTTCACGATAAGCCAGGCCAAACATCGCCACGCTCCACAAAAGGGTTTCAAGACGAAAAAGGATGTATCGGCTATCTATTTCAACAACTCTGTCGTAAATCGGGCCGGCAAAATACCCAAAGATGTGATTGAAAAAGTAAATTTGCGGCGAGCTATAAAACTGAATGCCAAGCGGCAGAAAAAGCACGCACAACCCTATCACAACATAAGCTGTTTTTAGCAAGCGCAATCCCATTGACTTCAACAGCAAGGCAAGGCTTGCGGAAAAAACGCTGCCAATAATCGGCCCAAGCAAATAGAAGAAAAACCCTTCCATCGGATTGCAATTTCGAATAAAGAGCATTGAAATCAGCATTATGAGCAGAGGCAGGATTGTCGCTAAACCAATGTTAAGCCATAAGCTACCAGGTTGTTTTTCTGACAGAATGTACAAGCCAACGATCAGCGGGAAAAAAACGCCCTGAGCCAAAGCGAATTCATAGCCTAAAGTATTGAAGAGCGGTATTGCGGTAAGAAGCAAAGTAAAGCCCGCAATCAGGCTAAAAAAAATCAATGAAGATGTGGAGAATTTCAACGAAGGTATGCTCATTGGCGACTTGATAAATTAATAGCCATAGGCGCTATAGCCAATCCAGGAGAGATTGTTTTGCCGAATGTTTTCTTTGGCAAGCTTATGAAGCATATCGGCTATGGAATTGGATTTTGATAAAGCCAATTCAAACACGATTTTTTGTTCGGCAAGTTTTTGCCCTCTTAAATCATGCCAAAGCAATACTTTTTCGCGTTGCTTTAAAAAAAAGTCCAGCGGAACATGTTTTATTTGCTCTGGCCTTATAAACTCCACATACCGGGCCGAAGGATTTTGAGCAGCCAATTGCAATTGTTTTGCTGATGTCAGATATGAGATTGCAACTTTTTCTTGCAAATAGGCATCGCGACCAAGGAGGTGAAACGGCACTTCGATATTCGAAAAAATTATGAGCTGCTCAATATCTTCAAGCTCTTTTTCCAATCCGGCCACAAATACACGCGATAATTGTCTGCGATACACATTTGTCCATAACTCATCAGCTCTGGCATCTTCGTTTTCAATAAAATCCCATTTCAATTCGTCAATGGCCTCAGAGAGCGCTTCTTTAGCTAACCTGGCCTGAAAAATGTTTGCTTTATTTCTTGCAATGAAAATAACCGTGACCTGATCATTCGAATAAAAGATATCGGCAGCTGCCACACCTTCAGGCAAAAGAGATTGCAGGCTTGGCAATGTAATGGGTATGGGCTGAAATATCTCGGCTAAATTCCGTTGGTTTTTTCTAAGGTCGCTGAGCTTGGAATAATAAAATCCCTGGAATTTCGAAAGCTCTCTTGAAAGCAAATTACGACGCACTTTTTGATCTTCCGACACCAAAAAGGCTGTCCTGTCTTTTAATTGCTGCAGAGCGCTGATGATGTGATAATAGGTCTTCAGTTCAAGAACATCTTGCTTAAAGCCGGTAGGTATTGCCATTAAATTCAAAGAATTCAACATTTGGCGTTGCTCAATCATTTTTATGGCTTCGGTAACTTCATAGGCTTCCAAAAAACGATTTTGTTTGAGCAAAAGCGCGCTTAGTTGGTAAAACCCATCAAATATGCTTTCATTCACCACTTTTGGCAGTCCTTGAAACACGTATTCCTGATAAAGGCTTAATCCCTTTTTCAAATACTCAATGCGCTGAACCGATGAATAGCTTTTCTCCATACCCAATAGCGCATAGGCATAAACCATACCTTCAACATAATTTCTCTGCTTAAAGTAATTCAAGGCAATTTCTATATTTTGAGCTCGCCTTACCACCATGGCATTGGCTTCAAAAGCAACTTTTCTTTTGAGCATGTCATCATTGGTTAACTTGGCTTGCGCCAACGCTTTAAACATAAAAAAGCTGCCATTTCGGCGTTGATTTTCAACGCGCGATAATGCATACGCGGTCTGGCTATAGATCTGGTATTTATCACGCGCATGTAATGACGATCCCTCTAAGCGTTTTGCCAGCGTGATAATTTTTTTAACCAACGCATTTATACTTTCTCGTGTTGGTTTACTAACCGGCGGTCTCGACCATATTTCCATTAAGCCGGCATAACCATGCATTTCTAATCTAATATCTTTGGCAGCGGATAATGTTTTATAGAGTCGGAATGCTTTGGTGGTGTTATCGGTTTTTTGATAAAGTTCCGCCAGCTCAACTTTGTCTTCAAGCGATAACGATGAACAGCTCTCATAGAGTTTGATGGCTTTATGGCTTTGGCGAATCTTCTTGTAAATTTGGGCTTGTTTTTTTAGGATCTCTTCTTTCTGAGAAAGACTGTCCGAATTAATCAGTCTTAACGACTGCTCCAACGTGGATAAGGCCTCTTGAAAACGACCGATTTTTAGCTGAATGTTGCTTAGTAACGCATTTGATCTAAGCAATGAATCGTTTCTTTGCATGGCGGAATCAAGAGCAATGGCGCTCTCGAGCGATTCAATTGCTTTGATGTAATTAAAACTTTCATCGTAGCCGACTGCTTCACGGTAAAAATTATCGGCCTTTTGCTGCTCTTTGCTGTAATCGTGCTGACAGGCCATTATAGCTATAACCACAGTAGCGATCACTAATGTCTTGAGAAAAAATCCAGACCTGTTATTTTTCAAACTATGTATAAAAGGGTTACGAAACATCTTCACTGATTAACGGCATATGGATGGTTTTATTTGACAATTGAACGTAATGCGTTTACTTATTGATGTATAATATGGACTTGTCCGGTTTAGGCTCGCGCAAGAATTTATTACTACAATTTTTCAAAAAAAAACAAATATTAATTATAACAGGGTTGTTAGGTTATATTTTTAATTCGTCATGCGGTATTTAGGAATTGCAAAAAAAGAAAAAGGCTTAATTGTTTTACCTGATCAAAAAGATGATCAGTCGGTAACAGCATATTTTGAAGCATTTGAAATCGATGGCCATATTCTGTTGCTTCACCCCCCGGTTAGTCGCAAGCGCCAGCGACAAATTCGTGAATTAACACAGGACGCAATCAATCAACATAAACACATTTTTAAACAAATCAGAGATTGAACTGGATTACATTGGAAGAGCTTCTTTTTATTCATGAAGAAGTGGCTTATGAAATTAATTGCGATAACGGGATTTTAAATGCCGGTGGTTTGGAAACAGCGTTAGTCAGGCCATTTACGTCGTTCGACGGCCAGGAAATGTTCCCTGATGTTTTATCAAAAGTGGCAGTTTTAATTCACTCCATACTCGCCTTCCATCCCTTCGTTGATGGCAATACATGCGTAGCCCTGGTGGCTGCCAATGTGTGTTTAAAACTCAATCAACTGGAGCTTAAACCCTCAGAAGAGCACGCGGTTTTTTTATCATCCACAGCTCAGGGTGAAAAAAGCGTTGAAGATATTTTAGCATGGCTTGGCAAATATGTCTCTCCTGTAGAAAATAATTCCCTTAATGACTAATTTCAGCGTCTGAATTGAAAACTAAAAAACCCCAAAGTCATGATATAAATTGTAGGAAAGATGATTATCATCAGATCAAATCCTGAAGGGATGTCATGATTATAGAATTAATTGCAAAACATCAACCAACCCCGAAGGGGTGAAACAAATACAACTTCCCATGGAGGTCACAAACGAATAAATTAATGGCTGGTACATTTTCACAAATTTATATCCAATATGTATTTGCAGTCAAAGGCCGAGAAAACCTGTTGCAAAAACCTTGGCGGGAGGATGTTTTTAAATACATCACTGGCATTATCAAAGGTAAACATCAAAAACCAATCATCGTTAACGGAGTAGCTGACCATGTTCATGCTTTTGTTGGAATAAGACCTGCAATGAACATATCAGATTTAGTTCGCGATATCAAAAACAATTCTTCCAATTTTATTAATGAACAAAAATTTCTGAAGGGGAAATTCAGCTGGCAAGAAGGATATGGGGTATTTTCGTATGCCCATTCACAAATTGATAGCGTTTTTCAATACATAGCCAAACAGGAAGAACATCATAAACACAAAACCTTTAAAGAAGAATACATTTCCTTTCTTGAAAAATTTGAAATTGAATACAACGAAAAATATTTATTCGAATGGAGGGATTAAACTATCACCTCCTTCGGGGTTTGGATAATTTTTTCATTTCTCATAGACTACAATCTTTTCATCCCTTCGGGATTAAACACAAGTAAATTGAATGTGATTTATCCAAAAAAGGTTGATATTTCGTTTTAGTTTAAAGAGGGGATTTACAAGCGAATTTTAAAAAAACCATAAGGATGAAATATCCAGATAATGACTATATATCTCAGCAAGGTTTGTATTGGCCCGAAGTTTTAAGAAAAGATATCCCAAAGTCAAAAACGGCATTACAACCAATTTACGAAGCATTTACAAATTCAATTGAAGCAATACGCGATAAGCAAAAAATTGATACTGCACTCAATTTTCAATTGTTAAGAGGATATTTAAAAACTATTGCAATAAAGTTGATGCTGCCCTCCCATGGTAAAGTTTGTTAGTATGCCCAGATCGCAAAATCAATTACATCTTTTTGAAACCACAGGCACAGAGCGATTAACCCAGCTTACCGAGCGCCATCAATTAAATCTGCAATTTAAAGCCCATCCCAGAACCAAGCGGTTAAGTATTAAAATCAAACCACCGCACTCTGTTGTTATTACTTCGCCAAAGCAAATCTCAAAAGCTGAAATTGACCGGTTTATCCTAAATAACTGGGAATGGATTGAAAATACGGTGGAAAAACATATCACGCTAGCCAAGGCAAAAGGATTAATCGGAAAGAATAATGCAATGGATCAAATTCCTGAATGTTTTTCTCTTCGAGCAATTAATGAATCCTGGAAAATTGAACTAAACCTCAATTCAAACCTAAGCAATGAAGCTTTTATTAAAGAGTTGCCTGGTAATGGATTGCAACTTACGCTTGGAGAAAAAAACCAAGCTGAATTAAGCCAGGGCGTTTTAAAGATGTGGTTAAAAACGAAAGCCGAGCTTACGCTTATTCCTCATCTCCATGAAATCAGCAAAGAAACCGGTTTGAAATTCAGAAACGCTAAAATTCGAGCTCAAAAAACGCGATGGGGAAGCTGTTCTTCGAAACAACACATCAATCTTAATCAACATTTGCTGTTTCTCCCGCCCGACCTGGTGCGTTACATCATGATTCATGAATTGTGCCACACCAAAGAAATGAACCACTCCAAACAATTTTGGACGTTGGTGGCGCATTATGAACCCAGGTTTGAGCGTATCGAACGCGCCTTAAAACATGCCCAGGCTTTAATTCCTCCGATACTCATTCAAGACATATCACTAGCTTAATATAAGTTTAACCGTTACTTAACATTCGTTTTTTAGGTTTGGGGTTCATGCGGAAGAAAACCATAGCTCTTTTTCTTGAACTTTTTAAACCATTTTTTCGGAGGAGCAATGAAAACAACCTTAACTCTTATTTCCCAAAAATTTTGGATTTTAATTTTAGGTTTTATGCTGATGTCCTTACAAACAGGATTCGGACAAGGCAAAGGAATTTTTCATGGCGCTGTGATTGATGAAAAACTTCAATTACCTCTGCCAGGTGCAACCATTAAAGTAGAAGGCCAGCAACTTGCTACGGCTTCCGATCTATCCGGTAAATTTGATTTAAAATTAAATCCCGGTTCATATACACTTCAAATCACATACATCGGTTATGAACCTCAATCCGTTGCGGTTCAAATTGATGCCGGTCAAACCATTTCGAAAGACATCATATTAAAAAGCAAAGTTTTGAAAACCGGTGAAATTATAGTCATCGGTCAATTGAACGGACAGGCAAAAGCCTTGAACCAGCAACGTGCGTCTTCAACCATTAAGAATATCGTTGCAGCCGATCAAATCAGCCGTTTTCCCGATCCAAACGTGGCCGAAGCCTTGCAGCGCGTTCCGGGCGTAAATGTTGAGCGAGACGAAGGCGAAGGCCGATATGTGTTTGTTCGAGGTCTTTCTCCTCAGTATACCAATTTAAGCATCAACGGCGAGCAAATTCCTTCACCGGAAGGCGGCGTCCGATACATGGCCTTGGATGCTATTCCTTCCGATCAGTTGGCATCCATGGAAGTTACAAAAGCCTTAACCCCGGATATGGACGGTGATGCGATTGGCGGCAATGTAAATTTGATCACCAGAACTGCTGAAAGCCAGGATTTAAAAGTCAATGCTTTGATTGCCGGTGAATACACCAATCTTAACGCCGATTATGGCTATCAATCGGCTTTGGATCTTAGCCAACGCATCATGGATGGCAAATTCGGCTACATGTTAAACCTGAGTTACCACCCAAGCCACCGAGGTTCGCACAAAAATGAAATGGATGATTGGGACATAGGCGGCAGCACCCAGTTACAAACTTTTGAACTTCGCGATTATAACATTGAACGAAACCGCGTCGGCGTTTCAACCACATTGGACTATCAGTTTAATCCGAACAATATGGTTTACCTACGCGGGTTTTATAGCGACTTGCGCGAGCATGAAAATCGTCGCCGTTTGATCTTTGAATATGATGAAGATGATGACGAATGGAAAGTGGGTAAAAACATGAAATCCCGACCTGAAAACCAGGGTGTATATAACGTGAATTTTGGAGGCAGGCATGCTTTAGAATCCTTTAATCTGGATTATGAAGCCTCCTACTCCTATGCGCGCCAGGAAACGCCTCATGATCGCCGCGCAAAATTTGAAACCGGTGGGATGGATGCCGGAAGCATTGATATTTCTGATCCATTAGTGCCCAAGGTTTCTTTAACGTTGGATGGTGATGATTTCTGTTGGTGCGATCAAAACAGCGAGTTCGAGTTTGATGAGTACGAAGAATCCGAAACAATGGCCACTGATCAAAACATCACCACAAAGTTCAATTTAACTTATCCGGTTCAATTTGGCAGTACTCCCGGAAAAATCAAGTTTGGCGCCAAACTGCGATTCAAAGAAAAAGATTATGATGTTTCATCGTATGATGAGTGGGGTTACGAAGGCAGTGAGGATTTAACCTTGGATAAATTCCTTGGCGATTATGAATCCGATGACTTTGGCGATGGTGATTACAAAACCGGTAGATTTCCTTCTGTTAAGAAGTTTCGTGATTTCTTCCTTGCCAATACTAGTGATTTTGAAAATGACCCGGAAAAAACCATCGAAGAACAAACCCTGGAAAATTATGATGCCACGGAAAATGTCTATGCCGGGTATCTAATGGGTGAATTCCAATTATCTAAAAATTTAATGATTTTAGGCGGTGTTCGCTACGAATTTACGGATGTGGATTACACCGGTGGCCAATGGGATGCTGAGAACGACGCTGCCGTAAAAGTTGCCGGGCAAAACGATTATAGCTTTTTCTTGCCGATGCTTCACTTAAAATATAGCTTGGATAAATATACCAGCATTCGTGCTGCTGCCACGCTCTCATATGCCCGTCCAAATTTTGAGGAAATGGTTCAGGGAGCAGAATTTGATCTTGATGATAAGGAAGCCGATCTTGGCAATTTAAGTCTTGAACCTGTATCGGCGTTTAATTTTGATCTTTTTTCCGAACATTATTTTGGTAATGTTGGCGTATTATCAGGCGGTTTCTTTTATAAAAGTTTAAGTGATTTTATCTACAAAAGAACATTTAATGGCACCTTCCGCGGTGTGGATGATGTTGAAATCACCCAATCGGTTAATGGTGATGATGCATCGCTTTGGGGAATTGAACTGGCCTGGCAGCAAAACTTAACCTTTTTACCGGGCTTGCTTCAGGGACTAGGCGTCTATGCCAACTACACCTATACGAATTCAAGCGCAACTGTAAAAGAACTGGCCGGTTCGGATGAAAATGAAAGCGAGATCGATTTACCCGGTCAAGCTGAACATGTGGGCAATTTTGCTTTATACTATACCCGAGGTGGATTCAACGCCAGACTTTCTCTGAACTTTAATGGCGAATTCATTGAAGAAATTGATGGCGATGATTTGTACAAAATTGACGATCGTTTGCAAATCGATTTCTCCGCCAGCCAGCAAATTAACAATAATTTCAGCGTCTATACAGAATTTATCAACCTTACAAACCAACGCCGGGTGGATTTCTACAACACCTTAGATACACCGGCAACCCGTGAGTTTTATGGGTTCTGGACTCGATTCGGGTTTAAATACAATTTATAAGTTTATCGAAATCTTTTTACAAAGCCACCTCATTATAGGGGTGGCTTGATAATGACGAGGTTTTGTTTTTGTCGCTCCTGCGAAAGCAGGAGCCTATAGATGCCTGCCTGCACAGGCATGACCTGGTTGGTTGATGAACTTTCAATTAATGAATTCGTCATTATTTATTCGTGTTTTAGGCAAAGCTCGAGAAAAATTTTATTCGCGATTTTCTGATCAAACAATAACTTCTCAACACATCATGAAACCAAACCATTTGCATTGGAACTTTGCATTTACAGCTCTACTGATTTTGCTTTCTTTTGCCGCATGCAATCAGCAAAAGCAATCCCAACAACCCGGATTAAATAAATCCAAGGATTACCCTGTTGCATTCATCAAAGAAAGCTTTCTTACAGCGCGGGATGAAGCCGACAATGTAGATTCCCCGGCTATTTGGAACTTCTCCGATACGGTGAATTGGATCATTTCAACAGCTAAAGAAACCGATGCCTTACTTATTCATGATGCGGCAACCGGAGCATTTATTAAACGTGTTGGCAAGTCCGGTAAAGAGCTGGGCGAACTTGAGCGTCCAAACGGCGTTGCGGTTATTGATAGCTTTGCGGTAGTGGTAGAGCGCGATAATCGCAGGGTTCAGGTGTTTGGATTGCCCGACTGCAAACCGATCGGGATAATTGGCCAAAATGCACTCGTCCGCCCGTATGGATTAAGTGTTGTTAAGTATGACGATCATCAATACGATCTTTATGTTTCCGATAATTATGAAACCGCTACTGAAGAAACTCCGGCTGATAGCGCTTTAGGTGAGCGCGTGCATCACTATCGTTTTAGTATTAACGAGAACGCTGTTTCTTCGGAGCTCATTCGAAAATTTGGCGACACTGCCGGCAATGGCGTTTTAAAAACCGTGGAAAGTCTCATTGTGGATCCCACCTACAACGCCATCATGATTGCCGATGAGCACCATTCTCAAAAAAATATTAAAGTCTATAACCGCGACGGCTCATTTACCGGTAAAATTTTAGGAAAAGGTTTGTTTAAAAATGAACCGGAAGGTATTGTGCTTTATGTAGCCTCCGACAGTACCGGTTATTGGATTTTTACCGATCAGGGCCATGAGACCAATATTTTTCATGTGTTTGATCGGGCTTCACTAAAACATATCGGGGCATTTTCAGGCGAAAAAACCCGAAATACCGATGGCATTGCCTTAACACAATACGGTTTTGGAAATTTCCAAAAAGGCGCGTTTTACCCGGTTCACAACGACGGAAACATTGCTGCGATATCGTGGCAAGCCATAGCCGACTCACTGAATCTTAGCCTGTTAAATGTGTTGAAATATTCTTCAGAAGAAAATTAAGATCGGAACACAACTGTTTTTTATTCGTTAGCCTTTATATTATCATGGATTTACAAATGATAGCATCATTGATGATGTGTTTAGCACATAATAACATTATATCATAATAGTTTCCATTTATTAACCCAATGGATGATAGTATAACCGAGATCCTTATCATAGTTGCTCTTATACTTGCTAACGGATTTTTTGCTCTTCTTGAAATTGCTTTAATTTCATCTAAAAAAACGCGCCTCCAGCAACAAGCTGATTTAGGTGATAAAAAAGCCAAATTAACGTTAAAACTAACCGATGAGCCTGGTCGGTTTCTTTCTACCATACAAGTTGGCATTACCTTGGTGGGTGTTTTAACCGGTGCATTCGGCGGCGCAACTCTGGCCGAACCTCTTGCTGATTTTTTTCGCGATATCGGATTTCAAACCGAATACAATGATAATATCGCGTTTGGATTAGTGGTTATTGTCATCACGTATCTAACAATTGTTCTGGGTGAATTGGTACCCAAGCAAATAGGCATGAGCAACCCTGAGCGTATAGCAGTTTCGCTATCCGGGCTTACGGCCATGCTTTTAAAAATTGCCTCGCCCATTGTTGCGCTCCTTAGCGGAAGCGCTTCATTTGTATTGAAAATCCTTAGAATCAAACTTAAATCCGAACCGACTGTCTCGGAGGAAGAAGTTAAATTTTTACTCAAACAAGGGACTCAGAGCGGGGTTTTTGAAGCGGTTGAGCAAGATATGGTTTTCCGGGTGTTTCGAATGAGCGACAAACGCGCAAGCACCATCATGAATCCGAGAAACGAGATTGAATGGATCGATCTTAACGACCCAGCCGATGACATCAAAAAACAATTGATGGAAAGCACGCATTCCAGATTCCCTGTTGCCAATGATGATCTGGACAATATCATCGGTATTGCCCGTACCAAGGATTTTACGATGGAAGGCTTTAACGACCCAAACCAGGATTTAAAAAAACTCATCAAAAGTAAGCTCCGAAAACCCATTTATGTTCCCGAAACCATTCCTGCCTTTAATGTTATGGAATCCTTAAAAAAACATCGCGAGCATATGGCTCTGGTGATTGACGAGCACGGAAGCATACAGGGCATTGTAACCTTAAATGATGTTTTGGAGGCCATTGTCGGCGATATTCCTTATGAAGATGAACCTGAAGACGAAGCCCCGATCATACAACGCACAGAGAACACCTGGATTGTTGAAGGCATGATCCCGATTGATGAGTTTTTTGCTCATTTTAATGTTAAACTTTCTAATGACGAGGAAGATAGCAGCTATGAAACCCTAGGCGGTTTTATCATGACAAAATTAGGCAAAGTGCCTTCCCCAACGGATAAATTTCAAGCCTATGACCTTCAATTTGAAGTGCTGGATATGGACGGAAAACGTGTTGATAAGGTGATGATAACTGCGCCGCTATTGAAACAAAATCAAGCGGAAGAGAACAAATCGGTAGATAAGCTCTAGTTTTTAACAAGTTATCCACACCCGAAACAACTTACTCGCAACTCATTTTAACACCATGATTTCAGTTAAACTGTTATAAATAAATCAATTAACAGCATTTAATTAAATCATCAACGTCTTTAACCACACGTTATCCACATTTTGTAAAAAAGGCGTCATGATCCCTAATTATTTTGAGCCGCTAATTGTGATAATGGGATATCGCTTAGGGGATAACTTCGCCAATCTCCTGAGTTTCGCAATGCAACACCCTAGTAATACTTTTTGAGGATGGAATAAACCAGTTTTTGTTCTTCATCCATTTTTAATATTACATTCTTAGGCTGTTTAGTTTCCGGTAAAGTAAAGCTGATCTGATACATGTTTTTGGTTAATTCTGTAGCCCTTTGTGGAGATAGCGTGCACTTTTCTTTTTTCAGAATTCTCTCGAGTTCCTTTAAAATACTATAAGCGGTAAATGAGATACAGATATGGGCTTCTATACGATGCTTTAACCTATGATAAATTGGTCTTATTCGAAGATCTGTTTTTGATATCCTAAATGCCCGTTCAATATGCCATAAGTTTGCATAATTATCTATGACAGTACTTGCCTTTAGTTTTGTATTGGTCAAGTAACCTTTTAAGCCATCCCACTTTTTGTCAGCATTGAACTTATCGTAATCGATTTTTATTTTGACCTGTCCTTCAAGCTGTAGATATTTATTATAGCCCCTTTTGTTGATATTGCTTTTGGTCAGTTTTCCGGCATTTAGATTTTTTTCCAGTCTTGCCAGACCCCGTTTTCTATTATTTTCATCTTTCTTGGCCCTTTTATCGGAAAAAGAAATAATAAGTTTTTTACCATCATCTTTGTTTATTGTGGCATGTTCTCCAGTTTCAAGGTTCAGAGCCAATATTTTATCTTTTATTGCATTACTCTGGTTTTTGATCCTAGCCCCAAGTATATATTGATAGCCTTCTTTTTCCAGGCCGGTAATGTTATCGGTCGTTAATAATCCTGCATCTGCAACTACGATAGGCCTATTAAGTTTATACCGTTTCTCAAATTTCCTGATAAAAGGGAGCAGCGTATGCCCTTCGTAAATATTGCCTTCATAAATATCATAACCGATAGGATAACCACCGGAACTAACCAACAAACCTAAATAAATTTGAGGGTTTTGATGTTTGCCTACTTTTGAGAAACCGGTTCTCCGTAAGTCATCCTCATCTGATGCCTCAAAATGAAGCGTCGTCATATCATAAAATACAATCCCAATATTACCGTCCTGAACTTTCAATGTATGGTTGAATGCAATTTGCTCTACTTGCTCCTTATATTTGCTATGGAGTTTGTCCAAAAATCTATATATCTCATCTTTATGTATTTCTACCCCTTGATATCTGCTCAAATAATCTATGGTCTTTAATTTGCTCCCTGGGCTTATTATTCGGGTAATAACAAGATGTCGGAAAAGTTCTTCTTTAATAACAGAGAAACCAATCCCATTATAGATCCTTCCTAAGATTAATTCAGGGCCTATAACGCTTATCTGATCATTTGACAAATTCGAAAGAAAATCATCAACCAGTTGGTCTTGTTCGGATATGAACAAACTAGCTTGAGCCTTAAGCTTAGAAATCTCATCCCTGGCTTTTAACTTTAAACGGGCTATTTCTTCAGGGGTGCGTCCAGAACCAAAACTTTTTAAAACCTTATACTTACCTCCATATTTGGAGATAATTTGAATGCTAGTCGTCCCAGACCGATTTTTTAACTCTCGTATGAACATAATTTTGGGCTTGCAACACCCAAAATTAAAAACAACCTCTTAAATATCAAGGCTTGTAGAGGATTCTGTGGAAACTTGCGAAACTCAGGAAAAA
>JANQGG010000007.1 GCA_028277445.1 Chloroherpetonaceae bacterium
CTATTCTGATTTCTACACATCGGATCAATATTAACTCACACTGATCCATTCGGTGAGCGTATGATCATTTTTAGGGATTGTTATAAACTAATGATTAAAATGGCTTCACCCTTGTCATGCCCCGATTTAGTCGGGGCATCCAGTAGCCAAATCTGTATATAAATCCTTCCAATTTGGATTGTTTTTTTCAATCAAATTAAGCTTCCACTTACGAAGATACTTCTTCAAGCGTTTTTCCCCTTTAATTGCAGCTACGGGGGTCATCATATTGTTCGTAATAGACAAGTTTATCCACACCATACCTCGTTGTAAATCCATCTATAAATTTTCCGTTTGCTGCCAGAGAAGCTTTATTATATCTGAGGTAAAACCAACATACAAAGCACCATTACGTTTGCTAGCCAAGATATAGATGTCGTATTTTTTTGCCATCGTTATGGATTACCCGGATAAACCAGGTGATGACATTGAGGTAGAGGAAAAAGAAGCTGCCGAAGCACTACTGAAAAACTAACGAAGAGGGATACAAACTTCAAAATCGGCGCTTCGACTACGCTCAGCACAAACATTTCGGCTCCGCTCAATGCGCGATTTTTTTAGAAAACATCAACTCTTCCGATTTCTACAACTATACACACCGAATTAATAACAAAACACACCTTTTCCCGATCAATAAACTGTGATGAAACCCACACCAGTTGCTGGCTCACATAGCCACCCCTTCAATGCAGGCGTAGATTATAACTGTTTTTAATAAACCATTACTTGGCTCAAAAATCATGTTAGAACAAAAATATATTCGTCACTCAATACTGGCCGAAAATTTTATCAAACTTAAAGAATACCAAAAAGCTATTGCCCAATATCAATTAGCCTTACGCTACCGTCCAACTGAAATCATGCTTTATATCAATCTGGGTGAGCTTCTCTTTCTAAGCGGTCAAACGAAACTTGCATTAGATATTCTTTACAGGGGCAGTTTGATCTCGCTTAAAGCCGGAAAACTCACCAAAGCACAAACCATTTTAGACCTCATGACACAAATTGATCAGCAACATAGGCTTACCTCTTTGGTTAGTAATGACGTGCGAACATTAAGCCAAATCAACAGCAACACAAAATAACTTTAAATCTAGCCCGATCATGTTAAACCATATCTATATCGAAAGCGACCTCTCCGAATCCGTAAAATATAACCCACGCAAAAATCAAAAAATTAGTAACAAACCGCATCAATTATCAACAAATGGGTTATCACATAAAGAGTTAACTTTATTGAAACCGGGCTCACAAGTTCTGTGCCGGTTAATTACCATAGCGTCTTAACCGTTCAATTTTTTCCCCCATATTGCCTTCAAGCTCAGCCTCAGGATCAAAGGTGTTTTTTATCCCATTCTCGATTGATATATTTTAAGCATCAACATTACCGTAAAAAACTACACTTGAAATAATGAAATCACACACGATTGCTGTTTTTTTTCTTTTAATCTTCTCCTTGACGCATGTCTTTTCATGTAAATCCGATAAGTCCCCAAGCCAAATAAATCAAAACCGGATTGCCATTGGCATAGCCGCCGATTTGGACTATCTGAATCCTTTATTAATACAACTCTCACTTTCAAGGGAAATTTGCAACCTGATTTTCCCAACCTTAGTTAAGCCATATTTTGATGAAGAATCAGGCGAGTTAAAGTATAATCCATCATTAGCCAAATCATGGGAGTTCTCTGAAAAAGGCGATCAGGTTACGTTTAATCTTCGCTCAGATGCTCTTTGGCAAGATGGAAAATCCATTACATCCAGCGATCTGAAATTTTCATATACACTCTATGCCAATCCAAAAGTTGCCAGCACCCGACAGCATTATGTCAATGATTTATTGCAAAACGGCATAGGCGAAATTGATTTTGAACGAGCCGTTCAAACGCCAAACGACTCTACATTGATCTTGACCTTTCAAAATCCGATGGCTGAAAACATTGTATTGGATCACTTTTATGATCTCATGCCTGTGGCCAAACATATTTTTGAGAGCTATAGCCCTGAAGAGATCCGTCAAAAATCCTCGGAAATTCCCATTGTGGGAGGAGGGCCATACAAAGTAGTGCGTTGGAAACGTCAACAAGAGCTTGTTCTGGAAAGTAACAAGACTTCAACACTTCCTTATGGGGGCAAAATTAACCGCCTCTCATTCCTGGTTATCCCGGAATACACCACCCGGCTTACGCTTTTCAAAACCGGAAAAATTGATGTCTTGATGTCTGCCGGAGGAATTAATCCTAAAGATGTTGATCAGCTTTTAACTCAAAACCCAAACCTGAGCATCAAATCGGTTCAAAACCGAAATTTTGACAGTATCGTTTGGTTAATGATAGATGGGGATGCATTCCGAACTACGGGTAAGATACAACCAAATGCATTATTTGGGGATAAGCGCGTTCGCCAGGCTATGACTTACGCTATAAATCGTTCAGCCATTGTTGATGGGTTTATGGGCACAGCGCATGCAACCATTGTCAATACATCCCTTTCACCGGCTTATACACGAATTATGGATACATCCTTACATAATTATGATTACAATCCTCAAAAAGCTTCTCAGTTATTAAAAGAAGCCGGGTGGGAAATCGGTTCGGATGGCGTGTTGCAAAACAATGGGCGAAGGTTTGAATTTGATCTGGTGGCGCCAACCGGAAATGCCCGTCGGAACTATGCCGCCACAATTGTACAGGAAAATCTTAAAGACTTGGGAATTGTGTGCAATATTCAATTTGCTGAAACGGTGGTGTTTGTTAAAAATCAAAACAATTATAACTACGATGCTGCCATGTCGGGCCTATCGGCTGAAACCTTACCGTTTCAACTCATCATATGGGGTTCGGATTTTGTTCGCTCGCCTTTCAACTCATCTGCATTCCAACATAAACAGCTTGATGATGTCATCGCTAAACTAAACAAACCCTTACCCGATGAGGAGTCAATTAAACTTTGGCATCAGTATCAGCAAATTATCCATGAATGGCAACCACGAACATTTTTGTATTATTTTGATGAGCTCGAAGGATTTAACAAACGCATTAAAAATGTAGATGTCAATATGCTCGCCGTTCTTTATAACGCTTATGATTGGGAACTAAATTAATAGTTTACTTTTTTTAAAAGTTATTTTTTGGCTTGCACTCGCTCGGCTTTTATGTTAGATTTACCCTTTTTACATTCGTGTTGTTATTTGTTTAATTTTTAAAGGAGAAACGAAAACTATGCCTCGCTATACACCTGAGCAATTAAGAAAGCGAAACAACTCTGTCTGGACTACAGTTCAACTGGTTCTAGCGCCCATTCAATTTGTCGTTTTTATCGTTGGTGTGATTTTAACTTTTATGTATTATAATGGTTCACTTGAAAACTTTAGCCTTGTAACTTGGGCGTTACTTATCAAAACGATTTTCCTGGTTGTTTTATTTGTTACAGGCGCATTTTTTGAAAAAGAAATTTTTGACATATGGGTATACTCCCCTGAATTTCTTTGGGAAGATATCGGAAGCACGGTGGCAACCATTGTTCATTTTCTTTATTTTGTTTTGGCATATTTAGGTTTTTCGCAGGAAGCGCTTATTTGGACAGCCTTCGCAGCATACTTTACATATGTTGTCAATGCCGCTCAATATCTTGTTCGCATTTACCTCGAAAAACAAAACGAAAAGCGCTTGAAGTCACAAGGCATTCAAGTGGTATAGTCCCCAATAAGTAGTTTTGAAGTTGAGCATGAAATCACAAGCTGTTGTTTTTTCCTCTCCCGGAAATATCGAGTTACGAGAGGTTTCGTTGCGTCCTCTCAGTAACGACGATGTCCTGATAGAAACGCATTGGTCATCGATTAGCGCAGGTACTGAAAAAATGTTGTTAGATGGCCATCTTCCTTCCATGCACATGACGTCTTATCCGGTAATTCCCGGTTATGAAACCGTCGGTAAAATTATTGAATCCGGCAGTGATGTGCCTTCATCATATTTAAATAAATATGTCTATGTATCCGGTTCGCTGGGTTATACCGATGTGAATGCTGCATTTGGCGGGTCCTCGCAATACATTGTTTCACCATTGCATAAAGTCACCTTGTTGGATGAACTTTCTGAGCCTATGGTTGGTATTGCTTTGCCATTAGGCGCTACGGCGATACATGCTGTGGAGCTGGCCGAGGTGAACGATAAAAAAATCATTGTTATCGGTCAGGGCGCTGTTGGCTTGCTTGTTTGCGAATTTGCCAAGGCATTTGGCGCTCAAACCATTGTAGCTACCGACTTGTATGAATCCAGGCTCTCAAAATCTACTGCCGATCTTAAAATTGATATCAGCAAAACCGACCTTTGCGAAGTACTGGCAAACATGGAATATGACGTGTTGATTGACTGCTCAGGCTCTATGAAAGCTATTGAACATGCGCTTAAATTCTTAAAAATGCACGGTAGCGTTGTATTTGGAGGGTTTTATGAACGTGTCAATCTTGCCTATGAACAAATCTTCATGAAAGAACTAAAATTGATTTGTGCCAAACAGTGGGCTATGGGCGATTTGGATCGTGTGCGTGATTTTATGGCCAAAGAACTTATAAATTTTAAAAACATTTTTACACATCATGCTTCGGCTTGGAATAATACTTCAAGTCATTATGAAACGGCGTTTTCAGATCCATCGTGTTTGAAAATGATTTTATCTTGGGAGAAATGATTTTATACAATCATGTCAATTATGTTTTAATTTTTTTGAAACGTTTGTTTTATGTCTGCTCGTACTCTGGCTATTTATGGTAAAGGCGGTATCGGAAAAAGCTTTTTTACAACCAACCTCTCGGCTGCTTTAGCATTTGAGGAAAATCGAGTTCTTCAAATCGGCTGCGATCCTAAACACGATTCCACAACATCGCTGTTTGGCGGATTATCTCTTCCAACCGTTACGGAAGTATATCATCAGAAACAACAATCCGGTGAAAACATTGGAATTGAAGATATTGTTTTTAAGCAGCATTTGCCTGATTTCAAACAACCGATTTTTGGCATTGAACTTGGCGGGCCCGAAGTTGGGCGAGGTTGTGGCGGCAGAAGTATTATATCCGGTTTCGATATTCTTGAAAATATTGGTTTGTTTGATTGGAATCTGGATTACATTTTGATGGACTTTCTAGGAGATGTGGTTTGTGGCGGTTTTGCCACGCCGCTTTCCAGATCGTTATGCGAAGAGGTGATTATTGTCGTATCAAATGACCGCCAATCCATTTTTGCCGCAAACAACATTTGCCTTGCAAACCATCACTTTAACTCCTACGGCGGCCAATCCAAATTATTGGGTATGATCGTAAACCGCGACGACGGAAGCGGCGTTGCCGAAAAGTATGCCGAAGTTGCCGGAATTAACGTGTTGATGAAAATCCCTTATTCCTTAGAAGCTAAATCCATATCAGATAGTTTTAACCTTGTTGCTCGTCATGATCATTTCAAAGCATCCTTTTCAGATTTAGCCATTCAATTAATGAACCGGGAAATTGAATACTGCACGCCCAAAGGATTGAACTACGAAGAATTTATGTCGTTATTTGGCGAAGTTGATTTTCAAACGCCTCAATCTGCAACAGTCGCTGATCTGGTAAAATCCCATGAAAACCCTAACACGGCAAGCAAATCCCATAACCATAAATCCGATGACAAAGAAAATGATCGCTTAAGTTTATGCATTGATAAGCTTTCCAATGCTGAAAAAGAAATTCTCATTGCGCATGATAAACAAGGCCAAACGCTTCAGCAATTTGCTCTTGAAAAAAATATAGGCCTTCAGGAAGCTGAAGACCTATTAAAATCTGCAAAACTGCAATTAAAGCAATTGTTTTTTTCAAGTGAGTAAACCCCAGGGTTTGTTTGACGTTTTTCTCACTCTGCTGCAATTTTTTTCTTTTTTGCTTCTTTCGCACGTTGGTTTGAATCCAATGTTCGCTTTCTCAACCTGATGGATTTTGGCGTTACTTCCACAAGCTCATCATCGGCAATAAACTCAATGGCTTGTTCTAATGTTAATTTTCTGGCCGGTGTTAATCGCAATGCTTCATCAGCGCCTGAAGCTCTCATGTTGGTTAATTTCTTCGTTTTGCACACATTCACATTCATATCAAACTCTCGATTGCATTCACCCACAACCATTCCTTCATACACCTGAATTCCGGGTTCAATAAAAAACGATCCCCGATCTTCAAGATTGCTAATGGCATAAGCCACAGAATCGCCATTTTCAGCGGAAACTAATGCCCCGGTTGAACGATTGGGTATTTCACCACGGAACGGCTGATAATCTTTAAATACGTGGCTCAAAATACCTTCGCCTTTGGTATCGGTGATAAACTCAGTATTAAAACCCAGTAAGCCACGTGTTGGAATTTCAAACTCCAACCTAACCATGCCGCCTTCCAATTGCACCATGTTTTTCATATCGGCTTTTCGCTTTCCCATTTTTTCTATCACAATACCAACAAATTGATCGGGGACATCTATCGTGACATTTTCTATCGGTTCGCACTTTTCACCCTGTTCATTGGTTTTAATGATCACTTGCGGTCTCGATACGGCCAGTTCAAATCCTTCTCGACGCATGGTTTCGATCAATACCGAAATGTGCAATTCTCCCCTACCGGAAACTTTGTAGGTATCGGCGCTATCGGTTTCTTCTACTTTCATGGCCACGTTGGCCAAAACTTCTTTAAAAAGTCGCTCTCTGATATTTCGGCTTGTGACAAACTTTCCCTCTTTACCTGCAAAAGGGGAGTTATTGACCGAGAAAAACATTGAAATGGTTGGTTCTGAAATTTCTATGGTATCCAATGGCTCAGGTCGATCCGGGCTGGTTAAGGTATCGCCTATGGAGATGGCATCTAAACCGGTAATGGCGACAATATCGCCTGCCGAAGCATTTTCCACTTCAAGTCTGCCCAATTTATCGAACACAAAAAGCTTAGCGACTTTTCCATTAATCAGTTCAGCTTGGCGCGATATACAAATAAAAGGATCACCCTTTTTTATGGCGCCCTTAAAAATTCGGCCTATAGCAATCTTACCTAAATACTCGCTGTAGTCAACCGTATTGACAAGCATTTGAAAGGGTTCATCAACATGGGCTTCCGGCGGCGGCATGTACTTAATAATTTTATCCAGCAATGGGGTAATATCTTTTTCTTCACCATCAAGGGTTTCTTTTGCATAGCCTTTTTTTGCAGAAGCAAAAATGTATGGAAAATCCAATTGCTCTTCACTTGCTCCCAGTTGAATGAATAAATCCAAAACCTGATCCAAAATGGCCATAGGGTCGGCATTCGGGCGATCAATCTTATTGATCACAACCATAATGTGCAATCCCAACTCCAGGGCTTTGCGTAATACAAATTTTGTTTGTGGCATTGGGCCTTCCAAAGCATCCACTAACAGAAGAGCGCCATCAACCATTTTAAGAATTCGCTCTACTTCACCGCCAAAATCAGCATGACCCGGTGTATCAACAACATTGACTTTTATATCCTGATAAGTAAATGACGCATTTTTTGCAAAAATCGTTATGCCGCGTTCTCGCTCCTGAGGGTTGGAGTCCATAATACGGTCTTCAACTTTTTGGTTTTCACGGAATGTGCCTGTTTGTTTTAAAATTGCATCAACTAATGTAGTTTTTCCATGATCAACATGTGCAATAATGGCTATATTTCGTATATCTTTTCTTACTAATGTCATAATTTTGTTTTCCCAATACTATTCTTGATTATTACGGCGGGGAATATACAACAATGGTCATGTATTCTCTAACGAAGCTTGGTTTAGAATGATTTTCTTTTCCCAGCACATTGAGATTACATAGAATTTCATAAATTATAGCGTCATTTTCCATCTAAAATAAACCATGGATACTGCCGTTTTAATACTCTCATTTGGTGTTGCAATACTTTATTTGATTACAACATCATTATATATAGCTCATTTTATTACGGATCACAATTGGTTAAAAAAGCTAAAAACACCTTTTTTAGTTTTCACCTTTTTGGTTCATCTGGCTTTTTTAACTCTATTAACAGTTAAAAACGGATACCCACCGATTGGGTCGGTTTATCAAATGATGACCATGATAGCCTTTACCCTAACCCTTGTTTATTTAACCGTTGAACTTTACATCAAAACGAGTGCATTGGGAGGATTTGTAATTAGCATTTCACTTGTTTTTCATACCCTTTCTGCAGTTTACATGAAAAGTTACCCTATAACAGTTCCGCTTGCTATAGTTAATAATTGGGTAATTGAGCTTCATATTGTTTGTACACTTTTAGGATACAGCGCCATTTTAATTGCAGGCATTTACGGATTGCTTTACTTGATTTTGTATCGGCAAATTCAAAGCAATCATTTCGGAATACTATTTCAACGGTTACCAAATCTTGAAATCATTGAAAAAATGAGCTACCATTCGGTGATTACAGGGTTCACGTTTATGACCATTTCTCTGGTTGCTGGCATATCTCAATTTGTTAAAACCAATGAAAATATTTTTGTGAGACTTTTAGACCCAAAACTAGTGGGTGTGATTATCATATGGATTCATTATGGCGTGGCTCTGTTTGTGAAGAATCAGTTCGGGTGGAATGGCAAACGCATGTCGGTGTTATTTGTCACAGGTTTTATCGTAACATTCCTCTCTATCACATTTTTTAATTTATTTTCACCAACTTTCCATAACTAAAGTATTGAGTAACAGAAATTGTAGCAAATATTTAAATATATTGATTTGCAATTTTGAATTGGAACTGATAAAACCTATATTTTTCGTTACAAAAAAACATCAGTAGTAACAGTGGAGTGTTGTTAATCAAAAAGCCAAAAACTGTTAAAACAAAACTATGAACTTAATTGCAGTAGGCGTTAATCATAACACCGCATCGATTGAAATACGCGAAAGGGTTGCGTTAAACGACAAAGAAGCCCGCTCACTACTTACCGAGTTAATTGATAGCAAAATCGCCTCAGAAGCTTTAATTCTTTCTACCTGTAATCGAACAGAATTATATGTTGTTCCGGGACTTCCGGAGGTTACTGCCACGTATCTTAAAGATTATCTCATTACGCATAAGGGAATTCGCAAAGAAGTGACAAGAGATCATTTCTTTAATTTCTTTGCTTGCGGCGCTGTTCGACACTTCTTTAATGTAGCCTGCGCAATTGATTCACTCATTTTAGGGGAAGTTCAAATTATTGGACAGGTTAAAAACTCCTACAATCTGGCTGTTGAAATGAAAACAACCGGGCCGTTGATCAATAAAATGTGTCATACGGCATTTAGTGTTGCTAATCGTGTCAGAACCAAAACAAAACTTACCGCAGGTGCTGTTTCCGTAAGTTATGCGGCTGTTGAACTTACCAAAAAAGTTTATTCCGACTTATCCAATAAAAATATTCTACTGGTAGGCGCCGGTGATACTGCCAAACTTGCTGCTAAGAATTTACTGGACAAAAAAGTCAAAGATTTTTATATCACCAACCGAACCCTTGCCAGAGCTGAATCATTGGCTGAAGAATTGGGTACCGGTAAAATTCTACCCATCGAAGATTTATATACCGATCTTCATCAGTTCGATATTGTGATCACGGCTGTAGGCGGCAATAATCATATTATTGAAGGCAAGCATGTTTCCGATGCCATGCAGAAACGACACCGCCAACCCATGTTGATTTTAGATTTAGGCTTGCCACGAAATATCGCTCCTGATGTTGCCGAAGTAAACAATGTGTTTCTAAAAGATATTGATGATCTTAAGATGATCATTGACAGCAATCTTGAAAAACGACGAGCAGAGCTGCCAAGGGTTAAGCATATTATTCAAAAAGATTTAATAGAGTACGCAAAATGGTACTTCTCATTAGAAGTTAAACCTACGATACAAGATCTTCAGGAAAAGTTCTTTACCATTAAAGAAAAAGAACTCGAGCGTATCAAAAACAAGGTTTCCCCTGAAGAGTATCAGCGTATGACCATTTTAGCAGAGCGTATCGTTAAAAAGCTGCTTCATTATCCCATCACAACAATCAAAGAACAAAGTAACGATACAACCGACCCAGTCAATTTTATCCGCTCGGTTTTTGACCTTGAAGAGCAAACCGAAGAATTTCCTGGTTTAGTATTTCCAATCAACATCAAAAATCAAGATCATTGAAAGATAAATTAGTTATTGGTACCCGTTCAAGTGCATTAGCTTTATGGCAAGCAGAATATGTAAAAGCTCAGTTAGAAAAACACTATCCCGAATTAGATATCTCTTTACGGCATATCAAAACAACCGGTGATAAAATTTTAGATGCACCGCTTGCCAAGATTGGTGATAAAGGGCTCTTTACCCGTGAAATTGAGCATGTGATGCTTCGCAATGAGATTGATCTTGCCGTTCATAGCTTAAAAGACCTCCCAACCATCACCCCTGATGGTTTAATTATTTCTGCTATTTCTGAGCGTGAAGATACTCGCGATGTGCTTATTGCAAAAGGCGATCATACCATCAAAACACTGCCTGAAGGGGCTGTGGTTGCCACAAGTAGCTTGCGCCGTCGTTCTCAGTTGCTTTCGTATCGCCCTGATTTGAAAACGGTTGACATCCGAGGTAATTTAAACACACGATTTAAGCGTTTCGAAGAAGGCGAAGCTGACGCCATGTTACTGGCTTATGCCGGCGTATACCGTTTGGAATTCTCTGATCGAATCAGTGAAATTATTGCACCTGATGTTATCATTCCTGCGGTTGGTCAGGGCGCTCTTGGTATCGAAACTCGAATTGATGATGATAAAACACGAAAGCTTGTTAGTGTTTTGAACGATGCTGAAACCGAAATCTGTGCCAAATGCGAACGTTCTCTTTTAAGAACGTTAGAAGGTGGCTGTCAAATCCCAATTGGCGCTTCTGCACGTTTCGAAGACGGAAAATTTAAATTCTCAGCTTATGTCGGTTCATTGAATGGTGAACGTGCCATTCGCAAAAATGTTGAATACCAGTCTGTAACTACCGTAGAATCAGCGGAAGCGATTGGTGTTGAAATTGCCAACATCATGCGAAACGAAGGCGCTGAAGACATTTTAAAGGAGATTCGACCTGAAGAGGTATGAAAACTGTTTTAATTACCCGTCCTAAAGATCAGTCAAAAACTCTAATAAAAGCTTTACAAAAGTACGGTTTGGATTATGTTTTATTTCCGACCATAGAAATTAAACCTGTTGTTGGCTGGTCTTTACCAGTAATTAATGATTATAAAGGCATCTTTTTTACAAGTGTCAATAGTGTTCGATTTTTTTTTGAACCTCTGATTTCAAAACACCCTAATATTGCCAGCGACCTTAACTCAATAAAGGTCTATGCGGTTGGGAAAAAAACTGCTGAAGCGCTTCATAATTACCAAGTTAAAACAGAGTCTCTTCCCTCAAAAGCTTATGCTACTGATTTAATGGCCATGATCTCTCCTGATGAGATTAAAGATCAAAAATTTTTATTTATTCGCGGTTCATTATCCCTGGGTATCATACCTGCAGAAGTTAAAAAATGCGGTGGGTTTTGTGACGAAATAACGGTTTATGCAAATCAGGCCCCTGTTGTTGAGGAACACGAAAAAAATCGCATAAAGTCGCTTATAAAATCAGGCAAAATTGATTGTGTTGTTTTTACCAGCCCATCTACGGCTTCAAACTTTTTTAGTCTACTGCATTTGCAGCAATTACCTCAATACATCAAAATAGCTTCCATTGGAGAAACCACCTCTGCCGCATTAAACGATTTTAAGATCAAAACGGATATTATGCCATCCTATTCTACCGCTGAAGGTATTGCTGAAGCCATCTCCGGCTCTTTTTCTTAAGAAAGATTTACTTTGATTGAAGTATAAAAGCCGCTTCAGTAGAAAACACGTTGTGAAAAATTTCACCGTTAACAATTGAAGGTAGCTTTAACTCAGGCAAACCAAATTTCATTTTAAATACCGGTCTTAAAAGATAAAACTCTTCATGGTAGATGCTGTAGCCCGTTTCCTGAGCCGCAGTCTTAAATTTTTCAACGCTTAGTTTAATCTCACTAATTTTTTTTACCTCCTGCACATCATTTGGCCTGCCTGAACTAATGAGCTTAAAAAATACGCTTTGAGGTAAGAATTGCAGATACGGGAAATTTCCCCAAAAATTTTTTACGGTATGCTGGTGGGCCCCAAAAGGTGAGTAAAAAGGAGGAAATGTAACAAAAAGAAAACCGCCTGGTTTAATTAATGGCTTAATATTTTTTAAAGCCAGGTTGGTGTCTTGCAAATGTTCAATAACATCTCTTAACAACACCAAATCAAAATTTTTTATCCAATCTTTTTCAGGCTCATTCTGAAGTATGTTGTGCGATGTTAAATGAATTTCCAAGCCTTGCTCCAGGATGAATTGTTTTCCTTCGCGGATGCGTTCTTCATTTATATCCGTACCAACGGCCATGCCAACACCTGCTTTTACAAATGCAGTTAAAACACCGCCTTCGCCACAGCCAACTTCAAACACATTATCACCCGGTTTAAAGACCTTTTGTTTCATCAAGTTTGGCACCAAAACTTCAGTACCCAGTCGATGCTGATAATTCCAGTTATATTTGATTTGTTCGGCAACACTTTGCATATGAACTTCTTAAGCATTTTAAATTGTGTGGCCATAAAATAAAAAAACGGCTTTAAAAAAGCCGTTTTCAATTTTTATCTAATGACAATCACGCTAGTGAAGGTTAGTGCTTCAAGCACTTATATTCAGTATTTTTAGGAGACTTACTTCTATGTTACTCAGCCCTCCTTTCATATTTAACTAACACATTTTTTATTCGTTTAGATCAACGTAATGTTACGTAGTCAAGCCAATAATTTTCTAAAATTATCAAATTTTTTTCAGCAAGTGATCACTAATATTTGCATTGGCGCTTACCAACCCCCGGCCATAAATGGTGGTTGCTCCCGTATAATCAAAACACCTTCCGCCGGCTTCTTCTACGATTGGAATTAATGCTGCACAATCCCAGGGGCTCATTTCCGGTTCAATAACCACATCAGCTTGCCCCGAAGCAACAAGCATATGTGCGTAACAATCACCCCAACCTCTCAATAATCCCACTTCATGCTTAATTTTTTCAAAAGGATGGTCAGAATGTTCGGTTAAGAATTTTCCATCCGTAAATACAAAGGTGGCTTCATTTAAATCGGAAATATCCGATACCGAAATTCGGCTGAAATTTTTATAAGCTCCCGAACCTTTTTCCGCATAATACATGATGTTGAGCGCCGGAAAGTTAACAACGCCTACCTTTATTTGGTCATTTACTTCCAAACCGATCAACACGCCATAGAGTGGCACACCGTGAATAAACGATTTTGTGCCATCAATTGGGTCTATAATCCATTTTCTGCCATTCTTGGATTGAGCGTCGCCATATTCTTCACCTAAAATCGCATCATCCGGAAACTTTTGATTTAATTGAGTTCTAATGAGTTGTTCGGTGTTTTTATCTGCAATGGTAACCGGGGATTTATCTCTTTTTTTTTCTACAACCAACGAAGGCTGTCCAAAATACTTCAAGGTTTCTTTTCCTGCCAACTCGGCAATTTCAAGAGCAATTTGCAAATCTTCTGTCATGTTATGGTTTAATAATTAGCAAGTTTTAAAGCCTCGTCATAGACTTTTTGATCGTTTAATAAAATTTCATTTTCAAGCACCTTTGCAAAACCAACCGGCGTATCGTATGAGCCTAACCTGAAAATCGGGGCATCCAGGTGCTCAAAACATTCCTCGGCTATTATTGCTGAAATTTCACCGCCAAATCCGCCGGTTTTTTTATCCTCATGCACAACCAAAACCTTGTTGGTTTTAATGACTGTTTGTTTAATGCTTTCGATATCCAACGGGATTAACGTTCTTAAATCAAGCACCTCGGTTGATATCCCATAATCATGTTGCAATCGCTCAGCAGCCCTCATTGCATTATGAATGGTTGTGCCATACGAAATAATCGATAAATCCTTACCATATCGTCTGAAGCGAGCTTTACCAAATGGAATAAGAATATCCGGTTTCAATCGTTTGGTTTTAGCCCAAGGATGATTGTATAAAAATTTGGGCTCTAACATAACCGTTACACCTTTGGATCGCATCGCGGAACGAACTAAACCCTGGACATCGTCGGCAAAGGCAGGCGCAATAATTCGCAATCCGGGAAGGGTTGTAAATGACCCTTCAACATTTTGAGAATGATACAAACCACCGTTAATGTAACCTCCTGAGGCAATTCGTATCAACATATTTGGCGTAAATTTTCCGTTTGTTCGCCAGTATTCATGCGAGGTTTCAACAATTTGCTCCATTGCCGGCCAAATATAATCGGCAAATTCAGCGCCTTCAACAATCACATGCACATCATCACGATATCGGCAAAACCCGTTGGCCGTGCCGACAATAAAATCTTCAGCAATTGGTGCGTTAAAAATACGATGATTCCCGAATTTTTTCAGCATGCCTTTTTCGGCATTAAACACGCCCCCTTTATCTTTAGAAGCCACATCTTGTCCCCAAAGAAATGTATGCTTGTTATGTTCAAACTCTTCTATTTGTGTAAAGTTGATGGCTTGTAAAAGCTTGATGAGGTCTTGTTCATAATACTCATCATCCATTTCCGGTGTATCCAGCAAATGAACCTCGCCATCATAGGGTTCAAATTCAGGAAAAATAAAATTTTTGACAGACGCCGGGTCAGGTAAAGGCGCCTGTTCAGCCTTGGGCATAACCAGGCTTAGTTCTTTTTCATTTTCTTTTTCTATGGCTTTTAATTCCTTTTCGGTTATGGCGTTCGATTCTAAAATAAATGCTCTGAACTTAGGCAATGGATCACGCTTTTTGGCTTGCTCCAACTCTTTATGTGATCGATATAACAAATGGTTATCGGAGTTTGAATGCGAACCAATGCGTTCGCAATCGGCATGAACCATAACAGCACCATTACCGGCTTTAACATGCTCAACGGCTTGTTGCATGGCCTGCCAGGAATCCAAAACATCAGTGCCATCGCAAAAAATCAATTTCAAATTCTTAAACCCGGAAAAATTCTCCGTGACCTTAACATTAGCGGTTTGCTCATGAACAGGCACTGAAATCCCATATCGGTTGTTTTGTATGACAAAAATAACCGGTAACAACTCTCTGGATGCGCCATTCACGGCTTCATAAAAATAACCTTCCGAGCATGCCGAATCCCCCCCTGAATAAAATGCAATTTCATCGCCCTTGTATTTTTTGATGGCTCTGGCTACGCCAACAGCATGCAGGGAATGATTGCCGGTTAATGACGATACATTCTGAATCCTGATTTCAGGTTTTGCGAAATGGTTCGACATATGCCTGCCGCCACTGGCCACATCTGTTGCCCTGGATAAACCATTTAATAATATTTCTTCTGCCGTTAAGCCTCCGGCAAGTGTGGTTAGCATATCGCGATAATAGGGAAATAGAAAATCTTTACTTTGTCTGAATGAAAGACCCAGCGCCAACTGTATTCCATCATGGCCTTGATAAGGCGCATGATAAGACCATCCCATCCCTTTTTTAAGGTACCCTGCTGCTTTAAGATCCAGTTGTCGACCCAAATGCAACAGCTTATAACATTTCAGGAGAAAGGGTTTATCAATTTTACCATCATACTTGATTTGTTGCGAAGGTTTTTCCAACGTTGCCGTTTGAGCATTGTTTTTTTTGGGCATGGAAAATGTTTTTTAGGTTCAAGTTTCTCGTTCTAAGTAAAAAACTGGTTTAGCAATTCTTTTCAATATTAACATGCTGCTGTAAATTATCCGTTCTGATGTTAGGGAAAACAATGTTGATTATGCGCGCTCAATCCTTTGGATTTTACGACAATTTTCATAAATAAACATTATCTTCATTCAACGCAAGCTAATAGAATTTCATTTTTAGAATCGGTAATTTTTTCAATCTCATTTATCATCCACGACTATGATTACAGAAACCGTCAATCAATTGAACATCATTCAACGACCGCGAAGGCTAAGACAAAATGACGCCATTCGACAACTCGTCCAGGAAACGTCTTTAAACGCTAACGATTTGGTTTTTCCCTTATTTGTTTTGGAAGGTGAAAATGTAAAAGAAGCCGTTCCTTCTATGCCAGGTATTTTTAGATTTTCAATAGATATGGCCGTTGAGGAATGTAAAGAATTATGGGATTTAGGTGTAAAATCTATTGATTTGTTTGGCATCCCGGAAGTTAAAACCGAAGACGGCTCAGAAGCCTACAACGAAAACGGCATTGTACAACGCGCAATTCGTGCCATTAAGAAAGAATTACCCGATATGTGCATTATGACTGATGTTGCGCTCGATCCATTTACGCCGTTCGGACATGATGGCTTGGTTCGCGATGGCGAAATCATCAACGACGAAACTGTAGAAGTGCTCTGCAAAATGGCCTTATCGCATGCTGAAGCCGGCGCTGACTTTGTTTCACCCAGCGATATGATGGATGGCCGAATTGGCGCGATTCGTGAAGCATTAGATGATGAAGGGTTTATCAAAATGGGTATACTTTCCTACTCGGCTAAATATGCGTCGGCCTTTTATGGCCCATTCCGCGATGCATTGCACTCAGCCCCACAATTCGGAGACAAAAAAACATACCAAATGGATCCCGCCAACACTGATGAAGCTTTAAAAGAAATCGAACTGGATATTCAAGAAGGCGCAGACATCATTATGGTTAAACCCGGCTTGCCATACTTGGATATTGTTCGCCGCGCTAAAGACGTGTTCCAGGTTCCTGTTGCGGTTTATCATGTTTCGGGCGAGTATGCCATGACAATGGCCGCTGCAGAAAAAGGTTGGATAGATGGCCCAAAAGTTATGATGGAAACCATGCTTTGCATGAAGCGTGCCGGAGCTAAAATCATTTTTACATATTATGCGAAAGAAGCGGCTAAACTGCTCGCCAAATAACAACAAGTCATTTTTGTAACTAAAGGGGCAAAATCATAATTGCCCCTTTATTGTTTTTAATCATCAACTATCATTGTCTAAAACGGCAATTTGTTTTTTTATTAGCCTTTAACCATTTCATTACTCTATACATGATCAGATATTTAACATCCGGCGAATCGCATGGGCCGGCATTGGTTAGCATTGTTGAGGGACTGCCTGCAGGCGTTCGTATTACCCCTGAAGATATAAATGTTCATTTAAAGCGCAGGCAACTGGGTTACGGACGAGGAAAACGAATGGTTATTGAATCGGATAAGGTTGAAATTTTGTCCGGCATTCGCTTCGGACTTTCAATTGGTTCGCCAATTTCTTTAATGATTAAAAACAAAGACTGGGAAAACTGGACCACGAAAATGAACCAGTTTTCAAAGCCTGAAACCCCGGTTGCATCCATTGATATACCCAGGCCCGGACATGCTGATTTTTCGGGTCGTCTAAAATATGGGTTTGATGATATCAGACCGGTTATTGAACGCTCCTCGGCTCGCGAAACTGCATCGCGAGTTGCCGGATGCACGCCCTCGCGTATGTTTTTAAAAACATTCGGAATTGAAATCGGAAGTTATGTTTCTGCAATTGGCAAAGCCATTGAAGAACCGTTTAATCCAAAAGCAGATCAAATTCTACAGGATGGCGCCGAAACGCTCATGCAAAAAGCCGATGCCTCCCCGGTTCGAATGTTAGACAGCCACCTGGAAGATCAAGCCATTAAAGCCATTGATGAAGCCAAATCACTCGGCGATACATTAGGGGGCGTGATTGAAGTTTTTGTTACCGGCCTGCCTATTGGCCTCGGAAATTATGTCCATTTCGATAGACGATTAAGCGCTCAATTAGCCTCTGCGATCCTCTCTATTCAGGCCGTAAAAGGATTTGAAATCGGCCACGCATTTACCAATGCCACAAACTTAGGTTCCGAAGTTCACGATCAGTTCTATCTTAGCGAATCCGGCGAACCAAAGCGCAAAACCAACCGTGCCGGCGGTATGGAAGGCGGCATGACAAATGGCGAAATTTTGCATCTGCGTGTAGCTATGAAACCCATTTCAACGCTGATGTCGCCACTAAGCTCATTTAACTTTAAATCCATGCAACCGGTTGCCTCTCATATTGAACGTAGCGATACATGCGCTGTGCCTGCATGTGGCGTTATCGCAGAATCTGTCATAGCGCCGGTTTTAGCCAATGCCATTATAGAAAAATTCGGTTCGGACTGTGTGAGCGATATTCAAGCAAATATAGATTTGTATCTGGAGCGATTATCAAACACCTTTCACTAAAAAAATGTCAAACCAGCTATCTGGATTGACAATCCCAAAAGAATTAAAATAGAACCTATTGACTGGAGCGATTTTCTTCGACCAGTTTATAGTTTCCATTGTTTGATTTATCTACAAACGTAAATGTTTTATTTATGGGCGGTCCGTATCGCCAGGTTTCTTCAGTTGGCCGGTTAAATGGAAACTTCCGATCCATGGATTCAGGCTTACCATATAAAATGTAGATTTTGCCCCGATCGGTGCGCCAGCCAAATTCGCGCGGTGTATAAAAATTAAAAAAGGTGTAGTCCACCCGGCGGAAAAATTCGGTCATAACTTCATTATACTCCGTGTTAGGAGTGGGGTCTTTCGCTTTCCAGAATGATTTGAACTTTGCATGCCGATCCTGCTCGCTTCCCGACATTAAACTCATTGTTTCTTCCGGGGTTAAAATGTGCTCCATGAGTCGCAGCGCCAAATCAATATCATATAAAGGATATGGCATGGTGATCCATGCATTTTCAAACTCCTCAGTTTTTACGATGCTATCTGTGGCTGATTTTGCAGTGATGTTTAGTTTGTATTTCGCATTTGAAAGTTTTTTTGAATCAATATCTAATCGCACAATTTTGGCAAACGATTGCTTTGATTTTTTAACTGAAACACTTGATGATCTTTCATCCGAAGCCACAAATACATTCGGATAAATAGCAACCATTGATTTAGCGGGTATTGTGCCTTTTTTGACCACACTCTCTTTTTCTTCATCAGAATTGATGATTCGAATGAGTTTATAGGTAAGCTCTTTAATGGGCATTTCGTTGTGCGACACAACTTTTACAAAGGCCTCATAAGCTTTCCCATAATGACCTTTTTCTGAGATGGCCAACGGTTTTAAAACAAGCTCTTGCTCTGAATTTATAACGTTTGAAACAAACAAAAGATCGGAGATTTCCAAATTTGAGCTTGCGTCCGTTTCAATCTTAAGCTCTTCGTTGTGGCTTTTAATTAATTTTTGGGTGTTATTGTCATAAAATTCCGCAACAAACTTATACTCCCCTTTTTTTAAGTCTAGAACTGCTGCTCCCGAAATAAATTTATTTTTGCTTTCAGTTTCTTTAAAACTTTTTACAACAACTCTGCGCTGCAATATTTTTCGGTTTACTGCTTTTTTATTGGTTAAAATTTCAACGGCAAACGTTAATGATGATTCATAATCGCCACCTTCCTTTTGATGAAAGACCAAAAAATTGTACGGCGCTTTAAAATCAACAAACAACTTCACCGAATCGGGTGATGCGGAAGGAAAAATGAGCGTTTCTATAAAAAATTTCGGCTTACTGTGCTTTCTGACAAGTTCTATGTATCGTTCTTGCGAAAAAACGTCAGGGATAAGAGCGCCAAAAAAAATAATGGCTGGCAATAGCTTTTTCATAGCAAAAGAAATTTAGTAAACTACAATACGTGCTTTTACTTTGCTTCAATCTTGTGTAGAAGTTTTACTAAGAATAAACAATTCCCTAATATGAATGAAAAATTGGCAGAAAAAAGTAGTGAGTTGCCCCCCTAACTAGACAACCCACTTGCGGCTGGAGAGAGAAATAGTAAATAACTACTTTTATACTATCAACTTTTGTGCCAAAATTAAATACCAAATTTAAAAAGTTTTTATTAGTAGTTTTTAACGCTTTTTTTCTATACTTGAAGCCTTTATGATAAGCTCAAGTGTGTAAATGTCTACACTCAATGGGACTAAATTCTTCGATACTGTATGAAAAAAGACAATTATGTAACCTCCATTTCGAACAGAAGAGCCCGGCATGATTACCATATTCTGGAGAGTATGGAATGCGGTATAGAACTTAAGGGCACAGAGGTTAAATCTATACGGCTGGGTAAAGTCAGCTTGGCCGAAAGCTACGCTTTGGTGCAGCGCGATGAAGTCAAGTTAGAAAATATGCAAATTACGCCTTACGAGCATGGGAGCTATGAGAATCATGAACCCAAACGTAGCCGAAAATTACTTTTGCACAAAAAAGAAATTTTGAAATTAAAGCAGAAAATTGCTGAAAAAGGACTCACGCTTGTGCCTTTGAAACTGTATTTTAACGCTCGTGGAATTGCTAAAGTTGAACTGGGTCTGGCAAAAGGTAAAAAGCTTTTTGATAAACGAGAAACCATTAAACAACGCGATACCGAACGAGAGTTGCGCCGTTTAACCTAAACATTTAATTTTTTCACTATGTCATTTCCGTCTATTCCGGAACAGTTGGATTTAATCACAAAAAACGCCGTTGAAATTATATCCCTTGAAGAATTAGAGCAAAAGCTAAAAAAAAGCATCGATACCAATACCCCGTTAAAGATTAAACTAGGCGCTGATCCATCCCGACCCGATCTGCATATCGGGCATGGGGTGGTTTTGCAAAAGCTCAGAGATTTTCAAGATCTTGGTCACATTGCAATTTTAATTATCGGCGATTTTACGGCGCAAATTGGCGATCCATCGGGTAAAAGTAAAACGCGGCCACAAATCACCCCGGAAGAAACTCGTATCAATAGCCAATCCTATTTTGAGCAAGCCTCAAAAATTCTCGATCCTGAAAAAACTCAAATTAAATACAATTCGCACTGGTTGGGCGCCATGAACTTCGCTGATGTCATACGACTTTCAAGCCATTATACCGTAGCCAGAATGCTTGAGCGGGATGATTTTGAAAAGCGTTATCAAAACAATGAGCCGATTTCCATTCATGAGTTTCTCTACCCGTTAGCCCAAGCTATGGATTCGGTTGAACTCCAAAATGATGTGGAAATCGGAGGAACGGATCAGAAATTTAATTTATTGGTTGGCAGAGATTTGCAACGTGAATACGGCCTTGATCCGCAAATTTGCATGACCATGCCAATTTTGGAAGGGCTTTATGGCAAAGAAAAAATGTCCAAGTCCCTTGGTAATGCGATCAGTTTCAACGATGCACCCGACGACATGTATGGCAAAGCGCTTTCCATTCCCGATCATCTCATTGAAAATTATTTCAAGCTTGCCGCACAGTATACGTCATCTGAAGTAGATAACATCAAAGACTTGATTTCCAGCAAACCCCGAGACGCCAAGCGACAACTAGCGTTTGAAATTGTAAAAAAATACCACGACAAAACCCTGGCCAAAACTGCTGAAGAAAATTTTGATCGGGTTTTTATCCGCAAAGAAGCGCCGAGTGATATTCCAATCACAACCCTGGAATTTAATGACATACCCCTGATGGATTTGCTCGTAGAGTTGGGCGCTACAAGCTCCAAGAGCGAATCGCGACGATTGATCAACCAGGGAGGCATTTCCGTGGATGAAGAAAAGATCGGTGATTTTAAAGCTTCGATTACGCTTACCGATGAGCCGAAGCTTATAAAGGTTGGTAAGCGCCGGTTTTATAAAGTAACCAAAAAATAATAGTCGAGGATTTATTTTTAATCAAAAAACCGTGATATTCTTATATTTAAGATTGTAGTCGAAGTTCAAAAAACTATAAACATAGAAACACCTTGACTTTTGTACCTTCAAAAGTGTTTTTTACAAAAGGCGTCGGGCGTCATAAAGAGTATCTTTCGTCTTTTGAATTGGCGCTTCGCGATGCCAAAATTGAAAAATGCAACCTTGTAACGGTTTCCAGTATTTACCCTCCCGACTGTAAAAAATTAACCATCGAAGAAGGCCTTGCCTACTTAAAACCCGGTCAGATCACTTATTGCGTGATGGCACGAAATTCAACCAATGAACGAAACCGGTTAATCGCCTCTTCCATCGGGGTTGCCTTACCAGCCGATTCTTCCCAATACGGATATCTTTCAGAACATCATCCATATGGTGAAACGGCAGAGTATGCCGGGGAATATGCCGAAGATTTAGCCGCCACAATGCTGGCCACCACATTAGGTATTGAATTCGATCCAAATACGGCTTGGGATGAGCGTGAAGAAGTCTATAAAATGAGTGGGAAAATTGTTAAATCGTTTAATGTCACTCAATCGGCTGAAGGCGATAAAAACGGTTTATGGACAACCGTGATCTCAGCAGCAATTCTTTTGCCTTAAATTTGACATAAAAAAACCACTGAAGCATGCCTCAGTGGTTCATTTTAATCTTTCTATAACTGTCAACCTATTTTAGGACGACATAGCTGCTTAAGCCTAAGCAAACATCTCAGGTTTCATCCGTTTCGAGAAAAAATGCATGGCCACATTAACAAACCACACCCAATTTAAAGGTTTGCCTTTCATGCGATGATATATTGATTTCCAGGAATACACTTCTCTATGGATTTTGATGAAGTTTTCCACCAGCTTTTCACCCGACATTTTTTTAGGTTCATACATGTAATGGAAAGTATCGTAACGATCCCAGTCGAAGTGGCGAATTCGCGTTTTCATTTCGTCGTACCAAGGCGTACCCGGAAATGGCGTTGCTAACGCGAAAACAGGGAATTCGATATGATTATCCATAATAAAATCATAGGTGGCCTGAAAGCTGGTTTCCTTATCGGTATCGAACCCAAACATGAAGTAACCCTGAATGGCAATATTATTTTTTTGGACATTTTTGATCACCTCATCGTATTGAGAGTGAAAATTTGAACCCTTGTGAACTTGCTTAATGGTATCGGGATCCAGTGATTCAAACCCGATGCTAAACATATCGCAACCGGATTGTGCGGCAAGTTCGGGCACACCGGGACGCACGAGAAAGTTCATAGAGATATTGGCATTCCAATGAACGCCCAAACCGGTCATGGCTTCCATCAAATCATTAAAAAACTTTGGCTTAAAGCAAATGTTATCGTCCATAAAAGAAAAATTCACATTTTCTTTACCCAGACGATTTTGATGATATTTGATTTCATCGATGACCAAATCCACTTCGCGCATCCGAAAGCTTTTGCCGTAAATCGTTGGTGTTGTGCAAAAATTGCAACCGACCGGGCAACCCTTAGTAGCAAGGATCGGAACTAAGTTGCTGTATTTTTTAAAGTTTTTGGACTTTTCGGCAAACTTAAACTCTGGCCGGTGCATGTGATCCATTTGCTCAAGTTTACCCGACTTATAAAACGGCTTCATTTCATCTAAAAGTACATCACGGGCAAGATCTGTCCATACCGACTCCAGCTCGCCATAAACCACCGTTGTACAATAATTTCTGGCTTCATCGGGCATCATTGTGGGATGCACGCCGCCAAAAATCACTTTAGCCCCATGCGATTTGGCCAAATTTCCAATCTTATAGGCTTTTTTCACATTCAGGGTTCTGGCTGTAAATGCCACAACATCGTAGCCGGAAAAATCTTCCGGGACGGGATCGCCAATGCGCTCATCAATAAACTCCACATCAAACAAAGTGCTCGCCAACGTGCACACCATCATCAAATTCAAAGGGATGCTTACGTGACCGGAATCAGCTCGGAGGTTAGTTAAACTTTTAGGCTGAATAACTAACCATTTCTTTCGGTGGGTTTGTTTAGAAGCAAGTTCTTGAAGCATTTCAGCCTGTTGATCGAATCCATTGATTGAATTCACCTGGAGTGCACTATGATTTGACATATCTCACAAAAATTACTGATGAATACCACAAATTAATTTCAACTGCTTTTATATGACTACAGCCATAAAATTAACAACTTAGCGCATGGTCACCATATTTCTGAAAACCGAAAACTTAAATAAACCAATAATTTTTCAAACCCCAAAATTATGGCTTATCAATTATTGCTACGGTTAAACGACTGGTCGAAACCAATCGATCCTTTTCATCAACAATTTCAATATCCCATACTTGTGTTTTTGAACCTAAATGAACCGCTTTAGCTGTTGCGTAAACCCAGCCATTATCAACCGGACGCAGGTGATTGGCCACAAGGCTCGCGCCAACGGCCGTTTTTGTTTCATCATTTATGGATAAATGAGCCGCAACACTACCAACGGTTTCAGCCAGGGCTGCCGAAGCGCCGCCATGCAAAATCCCAAATGGTTGCTTGGTTGAAGCAACCACCGGCATTTTGGCTTTAACTTGCCCATCTGGCGTATCCAGAAACTCAATGCTTAAGTGATGGCTTAAACATTTGGTTTCGTTTAACAACGTGTTTAAGCGTTCCGCACTGTAATTAAGCGCTGCCTCCTGATATTTATCGGAAGATAAAGCCACCTAAACGCTCACTTTCTCTTGATCGGTCAGTTCTTCATACATCGCATTGATTTCCGACTCATAACGATGCAAAATCACCTTTCGTTTTAAACTCAGTTTTGGCGACAGTTCACCGCTTTCCGCCGTCCATTCGTGATCCAATACGATAAACTTTTTAAGCTGCATGTATTGCGCAAAATGTTGATTGTATTTCTGAACATGCTCATTGAATTTTTGCTTAATTACCGGATGATGGATCATTTCTTCGTTGCTTGTATAAGGAATTTCTTTATGCTCGCAATACGATTTCATATATACAAAATTTGGGACGATCAATGCAGCCGGGAACTTTCGATGTTCACCAATGACCATAATCTGTTCTATAAACCGCGATTCTTTCATTTTATTCTCGATCACCTGTGGCGCCACATATTTTCCACCGGATGTTTTAAACATCTCTTTCTTTCGATCGGTAATGAACAAAAACTCACCTTCAAAATGGCCTATATCTCCGGTTTTTAACCACCCCTCTTCATCAAACACCTCGCTTGTTAGCTCCGGTTTATTGTGATAACCTGCCATAACATTCGGGCCTTTGTATAAAATTTCACCATCCGTCGCGATTTTTACTTCGCCATCTTCAATTACCGTACCAACCGATCCGATTTTATAACACCCTTTTTTAGGGTAATTAACAGTTATAACCGGGGATGTTTCCGTAAGTCCATAGCCTTCCAAAATCGGAATACCCGCCGCCCAAAAAAGTCTGGCAAGCCTTGGCTGCAAGGAAGCGCCGCCGCAAACCACGGCACGTACGTGCCCGCCAAATGCATCTTTCCACTTTGGAAACACTAATTTATTCAGGAGGTTGTATTGAAATTTATACCACAACGACTGCGGGCCATCAGGTTCATAAACAAAACCAACAGCAAGCGACCATTTAAAGAGCCAATATTTAAGGCCTTTCAACTCGTTGCCTTTGGCTGATATTTTATCATAGACTTTTTCCAACATCCTAGGCACGGTTGCAAACATTTGGGGTTTCAGTTCTTTAAGGTTGTCCGCCACGGTTTGCAAATTTTCTGCATAGTAAATGGAAGCGCCCACATACAAATACATGCAACCAATGATGCGTTCAAACGTATGGCACAGTGGTAAAAACGATAATGCTTTTTCATTGGGATCGCTTTGCATTCGTTTTGAGCCCCTGAGAGCATTATGCATAATATTTTTATGCGTTAAACACACCCCTTTTGGAACGCCGGTTGTTCCTGAGGTATATATCAACATGCACAGATCGTTTTCCGAAATGGAATCTTTGATGGGCTGAAGCGTTGAGATATCTTCTTTTTTTCCGAGGGTTTCAATCTCTTTCCAGCATTTAATATCTTCGTAATGATCGTAGGTGAAAATTCCTTCCAAGCATGAAACTTCTCCGGCTATAGACTGAATTTTTTCATAGAGTTCTTGATTGGAAACAAATACGAGCTTTATGTTCGCATCATTTAAAATGTAAATGTAATCTTCAGCAGTAAGATTCGAGTAGATCGGGACATGGACGGCGCCTAAGCTTAAAACGGCCATATCGATAAAATTCCACTCCGGGCGGTTTCGATCGGTAATGTTGGCAATTTTATCGCCCTTTTGAACGCCTAACTGCTTTAAACCTAACGCCAAATGTGCCGCATGGTCGCTAAAGGCTTGTGTGGAAATTTTGTTCCAAACCCCATCTTGCTTGTATGCCAATGCATCTGGTTTTGGATAATGATCAAGCTGGTGTTCCAGTAATTCAAACACGCGTGTCGGTGAAGCGCTCATAGCCCCCTCCTGAAGATTTGAATGTTATGTTATAGAATGAATAACACCAGGTACTTAGGTGCAATTTAACAAAAATTAGAAGTAATACCTATTACTGTTTATGGAAACATCAATGATTTTTTCAATGTTTTTTAAGCCATCTGAAGCGGTAATAGTAATGCAAACTCGCCAAAAAAAGTGATCCGCCCATTCCCAGGTACATACTGGCAAGATAGGACTTTGGAATCATGGAATGACGCAGCGTATAACCTAACGGAACCATGATCGCAATCATGAAGTAGCTTCTTGGCGACATAAAGCCAAAGAATGGCGCCATTTCAGGATATGATGAAATGCGTTGTATGTTTTTTTCAGCAATCCTGACTAAACTGATTTTGTATGTTAACAGCGCTAAAAACAATCCGAAGCTCCCAAAAATCAACCCGGATGTTGTATCTCCATGAATTAACCAGCTTAACGCCAAACGGCATAGAAACAGACCGACCAAACTCCACATTAACCCTGCGGAAATATAAAGCCAATGTTTTGGTACGTTAAAATTCAACAAAAACTCCGAATCGATTAAAAAAGAAAAATGACACTCCTGGAAAAGACATGTCAATAACGTTAAGAACTTCGTTTAGCCATTGATTTTTGATATAGGGAAAATATAACTTTAACAGGCAATTTTAAAATTGATAGGGAGTTGTTTGGGATTTGGCTTAAGATTGCGGGGTTTGTGAGCTTCTTAAAGATTAATTCCAAATAGGTATTAAGGATTGCTGTTATATTTCAAGCATGCAATTTTGCCATCAACTAAAACGCGAGCGCTCCTCAAATAGTCTTTAACACTATAGATGAAACTTAAAACTCATTAAATATTTTCAAAAAGCTATCCGGTTCAATTTTTGCTTGCTTCAAAATGTTTTTTAAAGTACCCTGAGCAATTTCTTTATGCATCGGCACAACGCAACCAATTGATCCATCTGATGTTATTTTTTTCATCACTACATGGCTGCCTTTTTGACAGACTTCTTCAAATCCAAATTTTAATAAGACCCTTTTACATTTTTTACCTGATATTGGAGGGAGCTAGGCACTTTTAACTGAAAATGTGGTTAAATAAGTATTTGTGTGATCTGTTAGTGGAAATTCTTCTAAATATAGTTCAGTTGCTTCTTGTAGATTATGAATTGATTCTTCAATTGTGCTACCCTGACTCGAGGTACCAACATCCGAGCATTCAGCCACATATATTTCCTCACCAGTAGAAAGGTTTTCTTTATGGATTATAGCTATGAAAATTTTCATAACTTTAAAATTATCGCTAGTGATAAAATATTAATTTTTTAGGTTCTTTAATTTACCAAACAGGTATTCAAATATATAATCAATAATCTAAAAATGAGCGGACTACTTCCTGGGAAACATCATGCCAGAAAACTTGCGCGGCATAAATGGTGATCAAAAAGCGTTTAAGTTCGGTTTTAAGACATTTATCGTATTTGGTTATTTTTGAAATGGTGATCGTAAATGGGATTGATTTCTACTTTGCAGGTTGTACTCTGGAAAAAATTGCGGAACTTATCGGGAAATTCAGGAAGTGTGTGGCGTTTCCTCTTAGGAGGGTCTTAGTAAAACCTAACACTATTTCGTTTTTTCTTTCCATATTTTTGGATCTCGCGATGTATTGATGACCGCTAAAACTTCAACACTACTGTTTTCTTCATCTGCATAAAAATGTACCATAAAAGGAAATTGATCTATAACCAAGCAACGAATTTCATTGTATCGAATATTATAAATTAGCGGGTTTGTTTTAAGTAGCTCGATTTTTTGGATGACGTGATTTTGAAACCTATCCCCAAGTCCTTTTTGTTGCTGATCATACCAGTCTTTACTTTGTTCTATGTCCAAAAGTGCACTCTCTGAAATTTTCAGCTTAAAGACTTTCATGAGGCATTTAATTTTTGTTTAGCCTCTTCCCAATCTATTAGTTTTTCAGGATGCTTTCTAGCCTCTTTCAACCTGTTCAACACCAATTTCTTGTCTTCCTTTGTAATAAGTATATCTTCTTCATTAATACTGAAACCTAATTGTGAAACAAGCTCACAAAAAAACTCAATTCTATTTTCAGGGACTGCAACAACCACTTTTTGCATGATTAAACTCTTTCTTGATTTATTTAATGTGAACTATAACCAATATACCCAAGATAAAGATATATGGTTCAAATTTTTTTCAATCCAGTATCATCTTTGCCAACCTAGATGCGGTTCAGTTTGGGTTTCAAATCAAGCAATCGTATTTAGTTATTTTTTAAATGGTGATCGTGAATGAGATTGGATTCTACTTTGCGCGTTGTACCCTGGAGAAAATTGCAGAACTTATCGGGAAATTCCGTAAGTGATTCTCGCTTCTTCCAAGGATGGTCTTAGGATTAGCCTAAATCATTTTATCTTGTTATAAAAACTCATAATTTAAGGTTGTCTTTTCTCTAGCCATTTTTTCAAGGAATTTTGACTCTCTTTTGATCTTCTTCCTGCAATGATACCCTCGGCGCTAATATCTTCATCCAAATCCGGCCAATGAATTCCTTCGCCATCACCAATTAATTCATAATGATTTCGTTCAGCCTGGGTTGCGTGATACAAACGTGGGTACCAAGCCAGCGGGACGGTTATTGTTCTACCATCATCAAGTAAAACGGAAATTGAGTTTTCAAGAAAACAGACTTCCTGAATTGTGCATTGTTGTTCAATCGTTAAAGTAGTCATACCATGCCTCCAAATATTTTTCTTTATTTTGTTCTATAATCTTTTGAATTTCCCTCAACTCTATATCACGAAAGAATTTTGATCTTTGTAAGATAACAGGAGATAACCAAAACTTTGCAGTTGCTTTATCTTTTTTAACATGAACATGGGGTGGCTCAATTCCATTGGAAGAATAAAAGAAAAACCGATATGAATTGATGATTTCAATTGTAGGCATTTAGAGTATGTGCAGAATAATTAAGTAATGGTTTGTTTAATATATTACCTTTCATTCATGTGATTTTGAAGTTCATTGACCAAATCTTCCGGTAATTTCCCGGCATATTTATCAGATAACTTCTGTTTTGGCTCTTCACTTACTTTGAGAAGCTTAATCAATTGCAGATATTCTAAATCCTCTAATAACCTGTATGCCTTTTTATTTGTGATTTGAACAACAATCGTTTCCATACCTTTAAGATTTAAATTCATTTGTATAATACAATTACGATAACCGTGCAATTTTAGACATTTGGAAGCTGTTAATATACTGACACATATCTGATAACAGCACTCTAGTTCTATTTTTAGGACGACTTTAAAGAAGATCGCAGAGCTGATCGGGAAATTCAGGAGAGTAGCAATCAATAACTTTGAAAAAATCCGTTTCGTATAAAGTTTGAATTAATAGTTATATTGATAAAAACAAACTTCCAATTATGGCTCAAACGATAGTCGTTGATATTATCAATGAAAAAGCGATGAAGCTTTTACAAGATCTGGAACTTCTAAAGCTGATCAGGGTTCATAAAAAAGATGATCCCAAAACAGTGAATTATATAAAACGATATAAAGGTGCAATGTCAAAGCAACCTTTGCCTGATGTGGATTCCCAGCTTCAAGAACTCCGAAATTCATGGGAATGACGTATCTTTGGGACACAAACATTGTTATTTACTATCTTCAAAAGCAGTTACCTCAACAGGCTGAAACATTTATTGATGGCGTTTTAATGGACTTTTCAGCCTTGCCTATCTGCAATTAATGAGATAGAACTACTTTGCTGGAAGAGTGCCACTTCCTCCGAGGATAGTCTTAGGTTTAGATAAAACAAAAAAATCAAATTTATCAAATAGCCTCACCATCAATATTATTTTTGCTAAAATTTTCTGTAAAATAAACACCAGAAGTATTAAAAAGATAACATCCAATTTCAGTTTGTTTTTTAAAATCTCCTCCGAGAACGATAAGAATCGGAGTGTCTGTAGCAACGTCTTGCGATTTGGCAAGCTCGGTTAGCGAGCGCTTATCTTGATCACTTGGTTGTGTGCTTGATAGTGGGTGCGTATGCCACTCGCCGAGGTAGTAAATCTTTCCTTCAGATTTTCTGTATATCTCTGAAAGCTGTCTATCAAGGGAATCGGGTGGACGATAGAACTTTGTCCTTTTTCTTTTTGCACCTTTGATAGGCTCAAAAGCATCTGTTATGCAGGCCTTCATATCATGTTCACAGTAGTAGCCAACTAATGTTCCGCCAGTCTCATTTGGTATGGCTTTTATGGATAGGGTTTTAATCTTGCTCAAAACCGAATCGGGTAAATGAACTTCACCATTGTTCTCATCAAACCTCCATGTATGGTTTTTCTGATTCATTTCAATATAACTTGGGACTCTATTTGGGTTTCAATTCCGAAGCGATCTATACGTTCAGCCTGTTTGTACAGGGTAATTACATCATTCGGGGCATCTTTTTCTATCCATGAGACCAATGTCGTTAGGAACGTATCGGCCATCATGCGAATCCTGTGGTAGGAAGCGTTAAAAGTGGGATGGTAGCATCCCGGTTCCGGCCATACTATTGATCCTTCTTTTTCATCGGATTTGTGATACTGGTCAAGAATATACTTTCTGAGCATACCAAAGAGCTTAGCTTGTAGCTCAGCAAAAGTTCTTTGTGAAATTTCCTGTCTTAGTCCTAAAACCCCAAAATCCGGGCCGGGTTTGATAAAGCACCACGCTATTTTCTTAGTGAGTAATTCAGACGATGACGAGAGTCTTTCATGTATGGCCTTGTTTGCAGTGGCATCGATGATAAGGTCATAGTCGGAAAGGGTTTTTACCAGTTCATCCCAATCAGTAAGAATGTTCTCTTTAAAAGGAGGAACCATTTGTATGCTTGAGTTGATAGCAAGAAGCTGCCACGCCATACTTACAGCTTTATTCATTCCTACAGTGTTTGTTAATGCTTCATGCCGGATTAGGTTTCCGGGTTCTACATTTTGACTATCAGCCAGAAAAAGCTTTACGGGGGCAAGTTTGGAAACAGATTTTGCCAACACTGAACCAATAGCACCCACTCCAAGAATAGCTATTTTCAAGTCTTCAAAACTCTTCATATCAGCTTTGCCTCTAACAAGGAGTGCCTCTTTTGATAAATCGGTGCATGTACCCCATTTTAGATGATGGTTTTTCTTAATCAGACTTTTCACGCCTGGTAGATTAATTAGGGGGGTATTAGGTCGAAACCCTTTCCGATTAAATATATTCTTGGTTACACCATTAAGTTCAGATGCTAACCATACTATGCTGTTTGCGTCCCCTTCCCATTTTTCTGGTACAGAAAAAGCAAGAAGGACAAAATGCTTTTGACTTTTAATCCTCAAACATTCATCTAATGCTATGAGTATTTTATTCTGATTTTCCTGTGAAAAATCACTCCATGTTACATATGGACGATGAGGCTTTTCAACAACAGGGTTTCCTATGAATACCCAAGGAACTGTGCTTCCGTTAACTTCACTGCCAAAAGTATCCATATGAATATCAGGCCTCCAGTATTTTGATTCATCTCTTTGGCTAATCCCTCGTAATGATTTAATTATGAAGCGTTTTCGCTCAACAAATGAACTATTTATCTCTTCTATCCATGCGATACCATGACTGTTTTCCCTAATCCAGTCAAATATTTTAGAGCCTCCTTCAATAAAGATTTCTGAACGAGATTCCGGTGCAATATGAGGGAACTCATATCGCTCGTCAGGATTTGTAAGTTTGCCAATGCGTGCATTAGAAATCCACTTGTAGGCATAATCTATGTATGGGATTAAGAGGCGGCTTCTTTCTTCTGCAATCTTATCGGGATTAGGAGGACATATAATGTTCGAGTGCCATGAATTCCAGTCTCCGTTTTGGTGTGAATACCATTTGAGTTCCGGTTCGAGTGGAATTGTCTGAACAGGCATGTATGGAAAAGATTTCGGAATCAGAAACTTCACCTTGTAGCATGAATGTGGCTCCCCTGAGATAATGGCACTAACATAACAAATAAAATGGTATCTTAGAGAAAAACTAAGGTATTATGAAATCAAACAGGTCCCTTGCTATAAGCACGACAATTCAAGAA
>JANQGG010000067.1 GCA_028277445.1 Chloroherpetonaceae bacterium
TTCTAATTCTTCCATAATAAATAGTTATCCGTTATTTAAAATTTATTAAAAACAATTTTTTTAAGAATATTTATTCTATCAATAGTCAAAAATCCTAAATTTGTTGCTTTTAAAAAGGACTTATAACCCTATAAAATTTTATAAATATACTATCATGAATAAAAGCAGAATTTTTAACGTCTTTTAAATAGGGTTTTTTTATGTAGATTAGAGGAACATGATTAAATACTTTCTTAAGTAAAAGATAAATAATTTTTGATGATAGTTAAAACTAAACTCGCTTTTTTAGGCGCTATAAAACTCCCCAAATTTTAACCTTTCACCCTTCATCCAAAGCCTGGCGGACTTTAATGGCCAAATCACTTTTGGTAAATGGCTTTTGAATAAAAAGAACATCTTCTTCAAGGAATCCTCTGTGGGTAATAATATCTGCAGTATAACCTGACATATACACCATTTTTAACTTAGGGAATTTCAAACGCAGTTTTTCAGCTAAATCGCGCCCATTCATTTCCGGCATTACCACATCCGTGATCAGCAAATCAATGATTGAACCGGATTCATGCGCGTTTTGTAGCGCCTGGGTTGGCGAACTTGCTCCCAATACGTTGTAACCTAACCGTTCAAGCATCACTTGCGCCATTTTCATGATGGCCAGTTCATCATCAACCACAAGCACCGTTTCTCCTTTGCCATTCGGAATTTCCATTGCAAAACTTTCATCACGCTTGTGTATTGGTTCGGAATGGCGAGGAAAATACAGCCTAAACGTTGTTCCTTTTCCGGGTTCGCTATACACATTAATAAAACCCTCATTTTGCTTTAGAATCCCATAAACTGTTGAAAGCCCTAACCCTGAACTTTCACCCACTTCTTTGGTGGTAAAAAACGGCTCAAAAATCTGTTTCTGGGTTTCTTTATCCATGCCACAACCGTCATCGCTCACCGACAATACCACGTAATCGCCCGGAATAAAACCGGGATTTTTTGCACAATAGGCTTCATCAAAGGTTTTATTGGTAGTTTCAATCCTAACTTCACCGATACCACTGATGGCATCACGCGCATTGACACATAAGTTGACTAAGATCTGATCAATCTGGGCCGGATCGACCTTTACATGCCAAATCTTTTTTCCCGGAATGAAAATTAATTTAATATCCTCACCAATTAGCCTTCGAACCATTTTTAATAAACCTTCTATGATTTCATTAAAATCCACAACAATTGGCTGAATGGTTTGCTTGCGTGCAAAAGCCAGCAATTGGCGGGTAATGTCCGAAGAACGATGAGCAGCTCGCCTAATTTCAGTTAAATCTTCATGTAACGCTGAATGCTTTTCAACTTTATCCATTGCCATTTCTGCGTAACCCGAAATCACATTCAACATATTGTTGTAATCATGCGCCACTCCTCCGGCAAGCCTACCAATTGATTCCATTTTCTGTGCCTGTGCCAATTGCTGAAGCAACTTATCGTGCTCGGCTTGCACTCGTTTTTGTTCGGTAATATCGCGAGTTATTACGAGCACTTGCTCCGGTATTCCTGAGCTCATATCTAAAATGACCGCTTGATTTGAATATTGACGGCCTCTATAAGTAACTTCGTAGTAGACTTCTTTGCCTTCAAAGGCTTGCTTCATGTAAATTTTGAGTTGATCCCATAATTCCGGGAACACTTCCTGAACAGTTTTTCCTTCCACATCTTCACTTCTAAGACCGGCTGTTTTAAATGCTTGCCCATTTGCAGCCAAGTACCTCCAATTTTTGTCCAATAAAAACAACGCTCCATCCGGGAAATTTTCAGCCAGGGATTTATAACGTGTTTCACTTTGGCGCAGGGCCAACTCGGATTGTTTTTGATCAGAAACATCACGAGCAATTCCCATAATACCAATGATCTCTTCGGCATTATTTCGGATAAGCGAACCGTTCGAAACATGCCAACGCCAGTCACCATTCGTATGCCTGACCCGGTATTCCACATAGGACTGCTTTTCTCCAGTTGATAAAACCTTATCTAAAAATCCCTGGCATTTGGATATGTCATCGGGATGAACATAATCTTCAAATGGTTTTCCGATTGCATCTTCAGCCGGCTCGCCCATAAATTCAAGCCAATTTGGAGAAACATACGTAAAGAGACCTTTTTCAGAAATTGAATACACAATATCGTTTGCGTTTTCTACAAACGACCTAAACCGCAATTCACTGGCTTTTAGCTTTTCTTCTGTTTTCCGACGCTCAGTTATATCTTGCACGACTATTAAATTCTTTTTACCCAGCGGCATCATATCAAAAACGCACAAACGTTTTGAGCGATCTTTTATCGTCAGTACCCATTCCTGAGTGGCTATATCTGTTTTGTTCTTTAAAGCCATGGCTACGGCATCCATCCATGCGCGTTGCACCTTGTTGCGGTATTCCGGATCGGGGTAAGCCATTTGCCACCATTGCTCAGCTGTTTTCAGATCTTTAGTGGTGTAACCAAACTGCTTTGTAAATTTTTCATTAAAAAATTCAATATCTTGGTTTTCATCTGTTACTACCATTGGTAGCGGTGATTTTTCTATGAGGGTTTTTAAATACTTTTCGTTTGTTTCCGCTTCTTCTTTTGCCTGTAAAAACTCATTGAAGGTTCGCTTTTGCTCGGTGATATCTATGGATAAAATAAATATTCCTTCAGGTGAAGGCTGAATGCTCAAATTGAACCATCCAAAATTGCCATCAGAATATTCAAATTTGTTTTCAAGTTTTAAAGAACATCTTTCACTCATGCACTTTTTTAGATGGCTGAACAAATCCGTTTTTTCAATGCCGGGAAAGACATCCATCATTCGCTGACCAAGTAACTCCTGCTTACGTTTGCGGCTGTGTTTTACTACAGCATCGTTGACATAAAGATAGCGCCAATCGAAATCAATAATTTGAGCGCCTTCTAACATATTATCTAAGGTTTGTCGATAACGGTATTCTTTTTCCCTTGCTTTTTCTTCGGCCTGTTTTCGTTCCGTAATATCTATCATTGAATTGATCACATAATTCTTGCCACTAACCAGTAATTCTTTAATCGTAATTAGAATTACTTTTTTTTCTCCGGTTTTCGAATACACGGTAATTTCAGCATGCTCAATCTTACCTTTTTCAATAAAACCCGTGTTTAGTTTCTCTAAAGTAACGGTATCGATGATTTTTAATTCTTCAGGGGTTTTACCAATTGCTTCTTCTTTACTAAAACCAAAAAAACGTGACCATGCTGAATTTATTAAAATGTATTTGGCATCCTCTTTTCCTGCAAGTGATGTTGGAATCGGGTTGTTTTCAAACAATTGAAAAAATTGTTTTTGGCTTTCTTGTAGTTCTTGCTGAATTTGATAGGTTTGGGTTACATCGCGAAACACCATTACCACACCTAAAATCGTGCCGGATTCATCTTTAATGGGTGAACCCGAATCTGCAATCTGATACTCTTTGCCATCTCTTGAAATCAATTTCGTGTCATTAGCTAGCCCCACCACGCTGCCAGTTTCCAAGACTTTTTTAATTGGACTTTCCGCCTTTTGCCCGGTTTTTGCATGAACAATGTTAAAAATTTTCGTCAATGGCTGCAGTTTTACCTCTTCAATACTCCACCCGGTAAGTTTTTCAGCAACGGGATTCATTTGAGTAATTTGCCCCTTTAAATCCGTAGCTATAACGGCATCTCCAATAGAATTAAGGGTAATTCGATAGTGTTGTTCGCGTGACTCAAGATCATTAAAAAGCTCATTGAGTTCTATGTATCGGCTGATATTTTTTGCATAAGCTTCAATTAATGCGCGTTCTTCCTTTAAAAACGGGCCTTCATCCATTACAGGCATCTGCTTGAGGTAAACGACTTCTAACTCTCCAACCTGGCGTTGATGAACATAAACAGGGGTACTTTGTTTCCATGATGTTTCTTTAAAACCTGGGGTGGTAAATATTGCGTCATGAATTGACAATCGCGCTTCGGTAATCTCAGGATATTGCCAAGCCGGTTTCATTATATCCACTACGGATTGAATAATTTCGCGAAAAGTTTTATCTGTAGTGGAAAGTAAGTGGGCTTGTTGGCGTAAACTGCGGAGCTCTTTTTCACGCTCACCGAGTTGATATTTTAGGTCTTCAAAATCTTTAAGTTTTGTTTCCAACTCCGAAACCTTGCCGCGAAGAATATCAATCTCAGATTTCGGATTTTTGCGGTCAGTATGTTTAGGGCTCATTTTGCTGTCCTTATGAAATAGGGCTTAGGGATTAACCTATTGAAAAGCTTCAATCTTAGCTTTTCAGTGTACTGCTTTCAAAACTATATATAAGTAATGCCAGCTTGTCTCATTCATGGACAGCTTAAGGTATTTAATATATAAACATCTTTCTAAAATGTCCTACAAAAACAGCTCGAAAATTAGATAAGTTCTGGAAGAGCACATCAAAACTGAAGTTCAAAATCAGGTTCTCAAACAGCATGAAGCGTCGGATCATCAAGCTGTTCATGTTGATGATCTTGTAACCGCCTTAAAAGAAAAAACCGATGTCGCGCCGGAAGATATTGATCGAATTACAAACGAGCTTCACTTGAAATTTACTGCATCGCATGAGCCGGAGCTCAAAACTAAAAACAGAGCGCCAAACCGTTATATGAATGGCCATTGTTCTCAGAAAAAAGTCGCTGCGAGCTGAAATATTTGGCGATAAACAAACAGAGAATGACAATCATTTTCTAGTTATGCTGAACTTGTTTTCAGCATCTCAACCAAATTGGCATTTTCTGAGACCCTGAAATAAATTCAGGGTGACCAATAACGTAAATGCGTCATTGGAAGTCAATGATTTAGACAAGCCAAATACAACTAGATAATGACATAATAAAATCGTGCGTTGATTTCTATGAAAGCATAGTGGAAAACCTGCCAAAGAAACACATTTAATCTTTCATCCAAATCTAGGCTGCTTTTACGGCCAACTTGAAACAACTCACAAGCGTCTTGGATTATAGTTTTAAACCCGACTTTATTATCTTCCTATTTGCAACTGATTTGTAACATTTGAATAACCGAATGACTATTTCCCGAAAAGCCTTCAGAAATTTTCAAACATCGTTTCAAATCATTACTGGTTTTGTGCTGGCTGGGTATACCTATTTGACGGTAATTCTGGCAGTTGGCGAAGCATTTAATCAGCCCATCTACCCATTTACCTGGTTTAGCTATTTTAGAGTCACTATCATCGGGATTTTAGTGGGGTGTTCAGTATCGATTGCAGAGGTTGTTGTTTTCCCGCGAATTATTTACCGGTTTAATTTTGTCATAAGCCTTATCCTTCGTTCGCTGCTTTATCTGGTATTTGCTGCGATTGCTGTGCTTTTATTCACGATTATTTATCACACGATTTATTTAGGAATTTCACCCATCGACGTGTTTGAATCCGAAATGGTGCAGGTGTTTCTGAAAGGTGAATTTTTAGTGATCCTGCTTTTGTGTCTGATCGTGGCATTTATCATCAACACGGCTCGCTTAACCGTTAATCGTTTTGGTGAAACGGTTTTTTGGGATTACATCACTGGACGTTATCATTTTCCCCGCGAAGAAGAACGCGTGTTTATGTTCCTGGATTTGGACGATTCAACTGCTATTGCCGAACGACTCGGTCATCATAAGTACCATCATCTACTCAACGATCTTTTTAAAGATATTTCGGAAGCCATTTGGCACAACATGGGCGAAATTTATCAATATGTGGGCGATGAAGTGGTCATTACCTGGACACTGGATCATGGTCTGAAGCATGCAAATGCCGTGCAGTGTTTTTTTGAAATTCAGGAGGCTATTTTGCAACGAGAAAAATGTTATCGCAAGCGCTATGGATTTGTCCCGCACTTTAAAGCCGGACTGCATGCCGGAAAAGTCATTGCTGGGGAAGTTGGCGAGCTTAAAACTGAAATTGTGTTTCATGGTGATACGGTCAATACGGCTTCGCGAATCCGCTCGGCATGCGCCATTTTTCACCGCGATATTTTAGTATCGGCCGATCTTTTAAAAGGCATTAAAACCACGATCATCGGTCATTATATGACTGAGTTTATTGGCCATATCAAACTAAAAGGAAAAGAACAGGAAATTGGTCTGTATAGCATTGCCGAAGTCAAGCAGTTATCTGATGTTGTTTAACAGCAGCCAATAATTGTTATTACTGACAAGACCGCGTTATCAGGGCATTTTATTCAAAAGAGGGCAAAAATTTAGTTACATAGTTCTAAAAACGTGTGTCCTGAGCGCTTGCTGAGAAGTATGCTGAGCGGAGCCGAACAGAACATTTAAAATCGGTCATTGAGCGGAGCCGAAATGCACGATTTTTTTAGATATACACACCGGATCAATATTAACTCACACTGATCCATTCGGTGAGCGTATGATCATTTTTAGGGATTGTTATAAACTAATGATTAAACAGGTTCCACCCTGGTCATG
>JANQGG010000026.1 GCA_028277445.1 Chloroherpetonaceae bacterium
CCAATTTTGATATTGCCCTCAATGCTATGGGATATGCTTATTCAAAAAAAGAAGACTATGACAAAGCGATTGAATGCTATCAAAAAGCTATAGACATTAATCCCAATTTTGATATTGCCCTCAATGCTATGGGATATGTTTATTCAGAAAAAGGAGTGTATGAAAAAGCGATTGAATATTATAAAAAAGGCATTGACATTAATCCCAATGACGACGAGGCCTTCTACAACATGGGAAATGCTTATTTAAAAAAAGGAGTGTATGAAAAAGCGATTGAATGTTATCAAAAAGCCATTGACATTAATCCTAATGATGATCGGGCCTTCAACAACATGGGAACTGCTTATTCAAAAAAAGGAGTGTATGAAAAAGCGATTGAATGTTATCAAAAAGCTATAGACATTAATCCCAATGATGATCGGGCCTTCACTAACATTGGGTGGTTATATCTGACTTTATTGAATTATGATAAAGCAATCACTTGTTTTTTCAAAGTATTGGAACTAACAAAACAACATGAACATGCTGCCATGAACTTGGGCCATGCATTTTTATTAACAGAGAAAAAACCGGAAAAAGCGCTATCGTGGTATCATAAAAGCCTGCCATTGTGGGAAGAAGCCAATGAGTTTTTTAATGGAATGGAAAGCGATTTTCTTGAGCTTAAAATGGAGGAAAAGGGCATTGCCAAAAATGATTTTGATACTATCATTGTGGAATTGAAAAAAAGTATATCCTAATAAATGAGACTGTAAAATAAACTCTGTCTGGTATGGAGATAATTTGAATCTAAGCAGATTTGGTTGAGATTTCTTGAAGTGAAAATTCCGAGAGCATTGCATTTGCTTTGGCATGCTCAATCGTCATGCTAACTAGGTTTCCCTTGTCATCAATATCAATGTAGATATTTTCACTGATTTCCTTTGTTTCCTGAACGTCACTATCTGTAAATTCTATAAGCGCCGTATCTGTATCTGAAAAATATTTTACTCTCATATTTTTTTTCCTCTTTTGAACGATCTATCAAAAAATGCATTATGCACTGTTTCTCCATCTTCCAATAGCACAACTCTCAAGTATTTTTCAACTTCTTCAATATAAGACCATTTTCTAATCCTGCCATCTTTTTGTTTTTCCGTTAGAATGGCTGAATTAATTGTTGTCTTAATCCATTCATCCTTAATGATTGCTCTATCAGGCTGTTGCCTTACAAACTCAAAATAGTTTGTCGTTTTCATGAATCAATCCAATGTTTAATAAAGATTTTGGGTAAGACTAACATCGTTAAAAATTGAGTAAAGGGTAAAAACAATATTTAAGGGTAGTTTTTTATGCATCTGATTTATGTAAGGTAACAGAACCTTGCAAATTGAAAAGTCTTCCGCAACCTCGCCCCGTGCTATCCCACAAGGAGAGCGTAAAAAGGTAACAATCTTAATGTTCCTGTTTATTTTTACCATTTGATAAAGTGAGATCAAAGGGCAATTTGTACATAAAAAAACCACTGAGACTGTCCTCAATGGTTCTTAATAATCTTTCAAACACTGTCAACCTATTTTAGGACGACTGACCTATCCCTTTTGAGACGGCTTATAATCTGGAATGAATAAAATAAGGTAAGGCGTTAGATCCAGATATCTTTTTTTGGCGGGTTGCCGTTCGACTCAAACGTATCGCCATTTTCTCTGATCACTTCTTTTAACTCTTCAGCGGTAAAATCATAACCATCAGCTTTTGCGAGTTCAATAAACATATCTATGGATAAGGCATTATCGTACTTGATACGAAACCGTTTATCATCGCCGCCTCTTGAGAGCAAGTCTACAACAATTTTCTTGGACATCTTTGTTTTATTATAACTTTTTAATTAACGATATTATCTGGATAAAATTAATTTTTTTAGGATTTTTATTTTATTTTCCTGAATATATAAATATTTACTGAAAATAAAATTATTTATTTAATATTTTCCCTCTCACTCTCCTTAAAGAAAAACCATTTGGTGGTGCAAAATTATCCGGTAGAGGTTTTTCGTAACAATGATCCGATCATTTCTTTTTAAGGCTAATACCCTATATTTGGCATTTCAGGTCTTAGATCACCCGAGGTTTGTGATTGCAGCTTAAGCGTACACCTCCGGAATTACATCAACACATTTTATAGTCAATTATCCTATGACATACATACCATCAGTTCCCGACATTGTTCAAGCCAAGTCTATTCTTAATGAAATCATAGAGTCAACGCCGTTGCAGTTAAATCGCCGTTTATCTGAGAAGTACAACGCCAATATTTATTTGAAACGAGAGGATCTTCAGATCGTGAGGTCTTACAAGATCAGAGGCGCTTATCATAAAATGCGTACCCTGGAAAAGGCACAGTTAGAGGCCGGCATTGTATGCGCCAGCGCAGGGAATCACGCACAGGGCGTGGCGTATTCATGTCAGATATTGGGTGTTAAAGGACTGATCTATATGCCATCGACCACCCCAAAACAAAAGCTGGGACAGGTAAGAATGTTTGGGAAAGATAATGTTGAGATTGTGCTCACCGGCGATACTTACGATGATTCTTACAACGCTGCTATGGAAGACTGTATTAAAAACAACAAGACATTCATACACCCGTTCGACGATCCTAAAGTCATCGAAGGCCAGGCAACTGTTGGCCTTGAGATCGATCAGCAAATGGATGAACCCATTGATTTCGTGTATGTACCTGTTGGGGGTGGTGGCCTTATTGCCGGTATTGAGAGCTACTTCAAACAGGTTCATCCCGAAACACAGATCATTGGCGTTGAACCCGAAGGCGCCCCTTCCATGAAAAAATCACTGGAGGAGGGTAAAGTTATCACCTTGGAGAGTATCGATAAGTTTGTCGATGGCGCTGCGGTTCAACGGGTTGGCGAGATCACATTTGAGATATGCAAAAACTATGATGGCAGGGTTGTGGTTGTTCCTGAAGGAAAAATCTGCACGCATATTCTGGAATTATACAATCTGGATGCCATTGTGGTTGAGCCTGCCGGAGCTCTCAGTATGGCTGCTCTGGATTGTTGCATAGAGGATATTAAAGGCAAAAATGTGGTGTGTATTTTGAGCGGCAGCAATAACGACATTACACGAACCGAAGAGATCAAAGAGCGATCGATGCTCTACGAAGGCTTAAAACATTACTTTATTGTCCGCTTTCCTCAACGTTCAGGCGCGTTACGAGATTTTGTGGATAAGGTATTAGGCTTAACGGACGATATTACACTCTTTGAATACCAAAAGAAAACCAGCCGCGAAACCGGCCCGGCATTAATTGGCGTTGAGCTTCAAAAGAAAGAAGATTTTGAAGGCCTGCAAAAACGCATGAAAGAGAATGGGTTTATGGTGGAGTATTTAAACAAAAAGCCCGACTTGTTCCAATATCTGATTTGAAAAGGATATTGTTTCAGTTCACATTATTAGTCACACTAAAAGTACACTGCTTCGTGACGCTATCAAAAATTGCGCCGTCTCCGATATCAATCCAGATTGTTCAGCAACAAATCCAGTGCATCTTCATTATCTACTAGAACCTCACGTGCTTTACTGCCATCGGGAGGGCCAACAATACCGTTTTGTTCCAACTGATCCATTACGCGGGCGGCACGGCTGAAGCCGAGTTTCAAACGTCGCTGTAAGAGCGATACACTTCCCTGCTGATGCCTGACCACAAGCCGTGCGGCATCTTCAAACACACGATCGCGACTTTCTGCGCTTTCACTATCAAACGAAACTTTATTGCTATCGCGGCCGTTTTTTGTTTTCATGTTTGGCGCCGGAAGCTCGTAACATGCCTTAAATCCGGTTTGCTTGTAAATAAAATCGGTTAAGCGCTCGACTTCGGCTGTTGAAATAAACGCGTTTTGAATGCGAACCGGTTTTGGCTGGGTGCTTGCCTGGTAGAGCATATCGCCGTTTCCAAGCAATTGATCTGCGCCAACGCTGTCAAGAATGGTTCGGGAGTCCACTTTACTGGCAACTTGGTAGGCGATTCGTGCAGGGAAATTCGCCTTGATAATCCCTGTAATCACATCCACCGACGGCCGCTGTGTTGCAACAATGAGATGAATACCTACAGCGCGGGCCAGCTGCGCTAATCGTACAATCGGCTCTTCAACTTCTTTTCCTGCCGTGATCATCATATCGGCAAGCTCATCAATCACCACCACAATGTATGGCAATGCTTCATCAGGAAACCGTTCATTGAAATCTTTGATATGCCTCACCCCGATCTTTGCCAATCGCTCGTATCGCATATCCATTTCCTTTTCAACCGATTTAAGCGCATAAACCGCTTTGGAAGTATCGGTAATAATCTGCTCTTCCAAATCTTTGTATTTGACCAAAAAGTGAGATTTTAACTTTTGATAGGGAAACAGCTCCACACGCTTTGGATCAATGAGTAAAAACTTCACTTTTTCCGGGCTACAAAAATAAATGAGGCTGGCAAGTATGGTATTGATCCCGACCGACTTACCTGAGCCTGTTGCGCCGGCCACCAGCAAATGGGGCATTTTGGCCAGATCATCAATGTGAATTTCATTGGAGATGGTTTTTCCAAAAGCGATGGGCAATGTGTATTTGGAGTTTTTAAACTTCCTGGATTGCAACACCGATTTTATCCTGACAATTTTTGGCTTGCTGTTTGGAATTTCCACGCCCACCGCATTTTTTCCGGGAATGGGCGCAATGATACGAATGCCTCTTGCGGCCATTGCCATCGCCAAATCATCTTCCAGGGCAACAATTTTACTGACTTTGACATCCGGGGCAAGCTCAAGCTCAAACAGCGTAACTCTCGGGCCAACCGTGGCTTCAATTTTAACCACTTCAATTTTATAGATTTTAAGCTTATCGAGCAGCTTGCGCTTGTTTTCTTCAAGCTCTTCAAGAGAGATTAAATCCGTTTCATCTTCAGGCTCTTCCAACAGATCGACTGAAGGAAATTGATACGGGAAAAGCTCTTTGGTCTGTACCTTTAAATTACGATCGTCCAAATTCGCTTTAGCTTCTTTGACGGCTTCTTTAAGCGTGATATCCGGCTCGTGGGTTTCTTCTTCTCCGTTCGCAATACGTTCATTGCTTTTCTGTGGCGAGGTTAAATCATCGGGATTGGCATCCTTTGTATACGCTGAAATTAAGTCATCAATCGTTTCTTCATCGCTCAGTTCCACGTAATTTTTTGTGGTGGGGATAGCCGGCGGCTCATTCATATTTAAATCCACATAGCTGGGGGTGATCAGTTCATCTTCTCGCCCTGGCAAACTGCTCTCGGTTTCTGGCTCAGGTTTTTCTTGGGATTGCTTTGGATCTGCATCAATGCCTTCACGTTGGATCATTTCATCTTCAGGAGTGATTGGCGGTAATTCCTGTTCATTTATCCCATGCCCCTGTTTGATCTCAAGCGGTGGTTCATCATCAGACCGGCTTAACTCGGAAAATGGCTGAGATTGACTTTCATGACTTGGTTTTGGCTCAAAATGGCGATCAACATCTTCGGGCGTAGATTTCATGGGTTGAACCTGGCTATAGGAACTACCTTCATTTTCCTTTTCATGCTCTTCCGAATCCATCATTTGCCGTTCCTCTTCACGACGCTCTTTTCGCTTCTGATGCCATTGTGAAAATTTCAGGCTGGCTTCTGTTGCTTTATCCCGAAACAAGAAGGCAATACGATCGATGGTTTTTTGAATATCCAGATCAATAGCCAGGATAATGGTAATCAGGAGTAATACGACCAAAACCGACCAGGCGCCAAGTTCACCGACGATGGTTTTAAGAATGGTGGCGTTAAATCGTCCAATCGCGCCCGACATGCTTTCACTGATCTCGAAATAAGTCAGGCCAAAAAGCGAGGCGGTTAACATTGAAAATAAGATCGCATAAATGGTTGCATAGGTCGGCTTTTCAAGATCGCCACCGCGAAAAATCGTCCATCCCCAAAACCCTGAAACCACGAGCATAAATGCCGTTGGATAGCCTAAAACGGCTTTAATCAGTATGGCCGAAATTTTTGCGCCGAGCAGTCCCAAAGGATTAACCAAACGCTCGGAAGCAAGGCGGGCATAATCGGAAAAAAAATCCAAAACGGACAAATTTTCTATAATGGAATCATCGTGGGGCGAATACGAAAAAATAGCAACAATAAACAACGCTGAAATCAGCATGATTGCAGCGCCTAAAACTTCGTGCTTTCGTCTGAAAAACGCACGCTGCAGAATTGAGTTGGTGCGTTTTTTCTTTTTTCTTTTTGAACTAACCGGCAATGGCGTTTCGTAGATGAGGCGTTAATGAAAAAGATTCTTCAACACATCTGGTAAAAATTACCTTAATATTTTCAAATGCTTTTAAAAATGCAATAACCTTTTTGGATTTCAATAACCGTTAATTTACGCGCTTGAACTTTTTTGTTTCAACTTTGTATTGCTTGATGACGCCATTTTCAAGTCTGGGTAATATTTGGGATGAGTCTATTTTTGAGCAGATTTCAACATCTTTTTCAAATCCGAGAGAGATTAAAAATTTTCCATGTTCACTTTCCATTAAGGCATTGGTTTCATTACCACGGTACTGTTCAAAAAGCATGCGGGCTGCTTTAGCGGTATCGGAAAGTAAATAGGTTATTTCGGTTTTCTTATCAATGGCAATTTTCTCAATTAACAATCCTGCACAAATGACATCTTCCAGAGAAAAACGATTGTTTTTTCCAGAGCATATGATGGCAAGATTATGCTCAATGTTTTCAGGTTTTAAAATGTATTCTTTAACGATAGATACATTGTTGAACGAGGCAACAATTAAATCGTGTATTTTTGCCTCTTTTGCCTGATTAAGCGTTTTAACGCCATTGGTTGTAGAAAACACAATGGATTTATCTTTGATTTTCTCTTTTACATATTCTTGCGGAGAGTTGCCAAGGTCGAATCCCTCAATGATCTGCCCCTGCCTTTCGCCACAAAGTAATGCCTGACCCTTTGCCAAACTGGACGCAATGCTGATGGCTTTTTCCACTTCGTTAACAGGGATAATTTCCTTAGCCCCATTTTCAAGAGCGGCTATCATGGTAGTACTGGCTCTTAAAACATCAATCACAACTACCGATTTATCCCGAATTGCTTGTTCGTCCAATCCGGCAGGTGTAAAGAATACGTCAATTTTCATTCGCTGAGATAAAAGAAAAAGTTAACTCTTACAATAATCTATTTCGTTTTTTTCGGTAAAAATGGAGGTTTTTGTATGTCTGCTTTTACAGCTTTCTTTCGGATATCAACATATATTTCATCTGAAGCGTCACTATAACTTGCATCAATCAACGCGGTTGCTATAGGGTAGTTTAATGAAGGCGAAAGCGTTCCACTACAAATCTGACCGACCTTTTGTTGATTTGAATCCAGCACGCTATAACCCTGGCGTGGTATATTTTTACCGGGTAATTTTAAACCCACCAATTTACGCTTAAGGTTTGCCTTTTCTGAAAGGCATGCTTGTTTTCCAATAAAGTCGCCTTTCTGTAATTTAACAATCCACCCCAAACCGGCTTCCAATGGATTAACATCGTCATTGATCTCATGGCCATATAAGCTATATCCCATTTCCAAACGCAAGGTATCACGAGCTCCCAATCCGATTGGTTTTATGCCATATGGCTCTCCGGCTTCCATTAAAGCTGTCCATATTAATTCGGCATGTTCATTTGGCACACATAATTCAAAGCCTTTTTCGCCAGTATAGCCGGTTCTTGAGACCAAAATGTTTTTCCCAAAAACCTCGCCATATGCAAAATGATAAAACGGTAACGTTGAAAGGGATAAGGGTGTAAGTTTACTCAGCACATCTTCGGCTTTAGGCCCCTGAACTGCAAGCAACGAATAAGCATCGGATTGATCCTTAATTTCAACACTTTCAGTTTGATGCGCCTTTAACCAATTTATATCTTTTTGACGATTACTTGCATTAAGAATTAATAAAAATTCGTCATCAGAAATTTTGTAAATGATCAAATCATCAATAATGCCCCCCTGTTCGGTCAGCATCACGGTATATTGTGCCTGTCCTGCAATAATCTTCCCAAGATCATTGGTTGTAAGCATTTGTAAAAACTCCCCTGCAGCCGGACCTTTTACAAATGCCTCACCCATATGCGACACATCAAACAATCCCACGTTGTTCCTAACCATCAAATGTTCGGCAATAATACCCTCATAATGTACAGGCATCTCATAACCGGCAAACTCAACTAACTTAGCGCCCAACGCCTTATGAATGGCATAAAGCGGGGTACGCTTTAAGTCGTTCATTATTGCATCCTTTCATCAGGGATTTTTTAAAAAGAACTGAAAGATATGAAAATTAATCCTAAAGACCTTAAACCTAAACGCGTTTCCTTTCAATTTCTTTTGAAGATCGCTTGAAGACTAACCGTGGAGTTTGTAATTTTCAGACTTGTTTTACTGATAAAAAACCCCGTTGCTATGAATTTTCGTTTTTGTTTCACAGTACCAATAATACTGATAGTCTGTGCGAATTATTCTAATGCCGCCTTTGAGAAATTCACTATCGGCGCGCGTCAAATTGCACTAGGCGGCTCTTATACTGCGCTGGCTCATACGGCATTCGGACAATACCAAAATCCTGCGGGTTTATCGCTGAGCCAGACTCGTCACGTTGAATTTTTTTATTCTCAACCATTTGGCTTCGAGGAGCTAAAGCAGCAATCCATAGCCTATAGCGATCCGTATTTAATTCAACCCTATGGAGCTTTAGGACTAGGTTTAATCGCTTACGGATTTGAACTTTACAAAGAATTGCGTCTTCAAGCCACGTTTTCAAGCGCTCTTCATTCCAAAATTCATTACGGCGTATCCATAAAGTATAACAGCCTAAGCATAAAAAACTATGGCAGCACAGAGTGTATCGCTTTTGATCTCGGCCTGCTAGCGCTTCTTCTCCCCAACCTGACGACAGGTTTTTCAGTTTTCAATATCAATGAACCCCGGATTGGCAGTACTGATGATGCACTACCTTTAACCTATCAACTTGGGCTGGCTTATATGTTGAACACTCAAGCGCGGGTGCTATTAGATGTTGAATATGATCCGGAATTTGAACTCTCTCTTAAATCCGGCCTGGAATACGATCCGGTTGATTACTTCACGATAAGATTAGGATTTTCAAACGAACCCTCCCAATTTTCAGGAGGCTTTGGGTTTCATTACAGTATTTTGGATTTGGATTACGGGGTTTCGTCTCATAAAGATCTGGGGTTGAGCCATGCATTGACATTAGGATTTCGTTTTGGCAAGAAGTCTTCATCTAAGCCCGGCTATATCCAAGATCAACACCGATTTCAAGAAGAATTATCATTGGCGTTTGGCCAAAAACGCAGGTTACCGCTTCAACTTAACACCGCCAGCGCCGAAGAGCTGCAAACCTTGCCCGGTATAACCAAACAGGTTGTGAGTAATATTTTACAGTATCGTAATGATTACGGCAAATTTTTAAGTCTGGAGGAATTGCTGGATGTTAAAGGCGTAAATGAGGCGTGGTATAATAAAGTGGTAAATTTACTCACATTGGAGTAGCGTAGGATCAATCGTTGGTAAATCGCTCAACAGAAAAGACGCCGCTAACGCGTTTGAGCTTTTCAACCAACTTATTGAGAACCATGACATTTTTAACAAACACCACCAAATGGCCATCAAATAATCCGTCTTTGGCGTTTAGTGAAATCCCCCGAATGTTGATATCCGATTTTAATATAACCTGGGTAATGGTATTGGTTATTCCGATTCTATCTTCGCCTTTAATATGAACGCCGGCCATAAATTGATCGCTGCTTCCCTTTTGCCACGAAACATTCACCAATTTTTCGCTTTTCATGATCTTTTCATTGGTGATGTTTTTGCAGTTTCGACGATGTATCCGAATCGAACCGGAAGCCGTAACAAATCCGATAATATCATCACCCGGTACCGGATTGCAACACTTTCCATAACTGTAATTGATATTCTCTAAACCTTCCACAACAATCGCGCTTTTTTTACTGGTTTCTTTAATATCGGGCAGAACAGCATCGCGCGCATCGGCTAAAAATTGATTGTAATCTTTGTTGATATCAACTTCAGTTTTGCCATTCTTTTCATGCTTTTTATTTAAGAAGGCTTTTATGATATCATCGCCATTAACCTGCTGGTTGGCTAACGCTTTAAAGAAATCGGCCGGGGTGTTTATGCCGTGTTTGCGGGAAAACTTAACAATATCCGATTCGCTAATTATGGTTTTTGTTTTGGAGGCCAGTTTATTCCATATGCTTTTACCTTCTTCAATTTGTTTGCGTCGTTCTTCATTGATCGCCTGACGAATTTTGGCTTTTGCTTTATGCGTGACGGCATATTTATCCCAATCCGGCTTAGGTCTCTGGTTCTTCGAGGTTATGATTTCAACCTGATCGCCGGATTTTAACCGAGTATTTAGCGACACAATTTTACCATTGACTTTTGCTCCAATACAATGCGTGCCCACTTCGGTGTGGATTTCAAATGCAAAATCTATTGGTGTGGCATTTCTTGGCATCACTTTCATATCACCTCTTGGCGTAAAGATGTAAATCTCATCCTGGTACAAATTCAGCTTAAAGCCTTCCATAAAGGAAGCGGCCGTATCACTTTCTTCAATCAGTTCGCGCGCCCACTTCAACAGCTGATCTATAACCACATCGCGTTTGGAAACCTTTTCTTTGTATCGCCAATGCGCCGCCACACCGGTTTCGGCAAACTCGTGCATTTGCTTTGTGCGAATCTGCACTTCAATCATCTTACCAAGCGGCCCGATAATGGTTGTATGAAGCGATTGATACCCGTTATTTTTCGGTACGGAGACATAGTCTTTGAATCGTTCGGGAACCGGCGGAAAAATTTGTGTGATATGCCCATAGGCGGCAAAACAGTCGGAAGGACTTTCCGAGTCTATAATGATGCGAATGCCATAAAGATCAAAAATCTCATCAAAAGACTTCTGACGGGTTCGCATTTTTTTATAAATGGAGTAAATATGTTTAGGGCGACCGGTTATATCGTATTGAAATTGATGCGCTCTTAAAACACTTCGAATCGGCATCATCACTTTTTCAAGATAATCCTCACGTTCTTTACGTGTCATCTTAAGCTGTTCAATCAGGTAATCAAACGCTTCTCGATCAATGTATTTCAGCGATAAATTTTCAAGCTCTACTTTTATGCGCCCCAAACCAAATCGATGTGCGAACGGGGCATATATATCTCGGGTTTCAATCGCAATGCGCATTTGTCGGTGAGCCGGGAGCGCATCAAGCGTTCGCATGTTATGCAAACGATCGCAGAATTTAATGAGAATAACCCGAATATCATGAATCATTGAAAGAAGCATTTTCCGAAAGGTTTCCGCTTCTTTAATTTCACGATTATCAAAAATGCCGGATATCTTGGTTAAACCGGCAACAATTCCGGCAACTTCTTCGCCAAACTCATCCCGTAAATCTTCGATGGTGTAATCGGTATCTTCAACAACATCATGCAAAAGCGCGGCAACTACGGAAATGTCATCAAGGGGTATTTCGGTAAGCAAAATTTTGGTGACTTCAACAGGATGATAAAAAAAAGGCTCGCCGGAGGCACGCCTATCCTGACTGTGCGCTCGGTAGCAAAGAAAAAAAGCTTTCTTAATAAGATTTTCATCGTACCGCAGCAACTTGGTTCGACACAACTCTAAAATCTCATTGAGCTTTATATAATGATCCTCTTCAATTTGCGTGAGCATTTTTAACCCCTGTAATTAACTTCACACATCTTACGCCAAAATCAACACAACCAGCGCTAACTTAATACGTAATAAAATGTGGGTGCAAAAGCAACAAAATAAAGCCTTTTACCAAAAAATTCCCCCGTTTTACCGTTCATTTTTCTTCTTATAAACAACCAAAGCCATTCATTGATTTTAAAGGCAAAACATAATGCTGTAAAACATTTACCCAAAGGGGATTTCTCAAGTAAAGTGCGTGGCCTAATAATCGGTAGTGATAAAGATTTACTGCCAATAAACATGCTTATTTATAACGCGTTTTGGAATTCAAGACGTTTGATTGGCGGATTTTTTCTGCGAATTAGTGTTTTGATGTTCACTGTGAAAAAAGGGGATTTCCAAATGTTGCACTTAAGATTTAAGAAACCCCCAAAAATACTGATGAAGCTGAGATGATATTAATACCCCTGGGTAGGAATAACGGTTTTTCCCCTAAATACCCAATAAATACTTATGGTGTAGGTCAGCACCAAAGGCATACCAATTAATGCCATGATCAACATAATCCCTAATGTGCCTTGCGATGAAGCTGCATTGTAAATGGTTAAGCTATATTCCGGATTTATTGTTGATGTTATCATATTTGGAAACACGCCAATGGCGAATAAAAAGATCAATGCGGCAATGGTGCACGCCGAAGAAAGAAAGCACTGTAATTCTTTACCCTGAACCAATGTTCTTGGAATGTTGGCAATGGCAAGTCCATTTAAAATTACAACAACCCAGGCAAAGGAGGATATAACGATTTGATTGGATTGAACCAGCTCCATTGGTGCGCTTTTATGCACCATCTGGCCGAATGAAAAATTTGCAATCATTTCGGGCTTAAAATACAAGGTGGTTGATGTAAGAACAAGGTATAAGAACAAAAACACCCAAAACGCCTTCAATGCCCACGATCTCACCTTCTTTTGGAGCTGGCCTTCGGTTTTATAATTTAAAAAAATGGCGCCATGGAGTGTAAATAACGAAAGATTAAAGACGCCTGTAAGAAGAGTGTATGGTGTGATGAGGTCAAAAAAGCTACCAGCATATTCCATATCCGAGCCAATCTTCATACCAAAAACCATGTTGCCGATAGCCACACCAAATAATACTGTTGAAAGTATTGAACCGACACTGAAACTATAGTCCCAGAAATTTCGCCAGGCACGGCCTTCACGTTTGCTTCGAAACTCAATTGAAACCGCTCTGAAAATCAGCGCCACCAAAAGCAGCATAAATGCCAGATAAAACCCAGAAAATGCCGTAGCATACGCGTGAGGAAATGCCGCAAACAACGCTCCGCCAGCGGTGATCAGCCATACTTCATTTCCATCCCATACCGGGCCAATGGAATTTAACAGCAATCTGCGCTCTTCATCTCCTTTTGCAAAAAGGTGCAGTGCGCCCACACCCAGATCAAAGCCATCTAAAATGGCATATCCGATCAATAGTACACCGATTAAAAGATACCAAATGACATTAAGGTCCATAACACGACATTTTAAGTTGAAGGTTTGTCATTAATTTTTTCGGAACTGTGGCAGTATTTCCGCGCCACCGGCTGTTAAGATCGGGATTTCATCGCTATCTTCAGGCCCAGCCTTGATTTTTCTATCCATAATAAACAACCAAACAAAGAGCAACAACGCGTATAAAATGCCAAATAATATAAGGCTTATGAGAACTTCGGCGCCGGAAACCGATTTTGAAGCGGCATCAGCTGTACGAAGCAAATTCCAGACAATCCAGGGCTGGCGACCAACTTCGGCGGCAATCCAACCAACTTGATTAGCTACATATGGCCCAATCACCGAAAAAACCAATACCCATAAAACCAGCTTGTTTTCAAACAATTTTCCCCGCCAGTACAAAAATACACTCAGCAATGAGATGAAAATAAAATACATGCCCAAGGCAACCATTAAATGATAGGATTGAAATGTAATCCACACAGGCGGTCTGTCGTTTTCATTGAATTGATCCAATCCTGTGATCACGGCATCGAAATCCCTATGAACTAAAAAGCTTAAAAATCCGGGTATCGCTATACCATAGGTCTTTTGAGATTCTTCATCAGGATGGCCTAAAATGTACAGCGGGGCGTTGGACTGCGTTTCAAACAACCCTTCCATAGCAGCCAGCTTTGCCGGTTGGTACTTTGCAACGATTTCAGCGCTGGTATGACCTTGAACCAATTGTAATACTGAAAATACCGCTGTAAAAAACAATGCAATAACCATTGATTTTTTTGCAAATTCCAAATGTCTATTTCTAAGCAGGTAATACGCCGAAATGCTCATAACAAAGAAGCCGCCTTCTAAAAACGAGCCGATAATCACATGGGCAAATCGGCTCACTGCCGAAGGATTAAACACCATCGCCCAGAAATCCACAATTTCAGCACGCATCATTGAACCCGTACCTACAATATGATAGCCTGCAGGCGTTTGCATCCAGGAATTGGCAACGACAATCCAAAATGCCGACATAATGGAGCCGATCAAGACCATATAGCTGGAAAATAAATGCATTTTGGGTGAAACCCGATCCCAACCGAAAAGTAAAACCGCTAAAAAGCCCGATTCCAGGAAGAAGGCAAAAATACCTTCGGCAGCAAGCGGTGAACCAAAAATATCGCCAACAAAGCGGGAGTATGTCGCCCAATTGGTTCCAAATTCAAACTCTAGGACAATTCCGGTTGCAACGCCGATTGAAAAGGTTGCCGCAAAAAGCTTTATCCAAAATTTTGCCATCATTAAATAAAACTTGTCACCGGTTCGAACATAGATCGTTTCCATGATGACCATAATTGCGGCTAATCCGATGGTTAATGGTGGGAATAAGAAGTGAAATCCTGCAGTGAAAGCAAATTGAATTCGCGCGAGCAAAACAGCATCTAACTCCATAAGTTCAATGTGTTTAATGGTAGACTGAAGCGTGCAAACAACTAGTAAATGTAACTTTTATCAATTAATTCTCCTAAAACTCCTAACGCATTACTGGGTTTTTATGATGGTTTCTGCCGTAACCGGTCCTAATAGAATGGACTGACATGCTAAACGAATTGAAGGATTTGTTTTATGTTTAATGTGATCATAATAGCCATGCGAGACTAATGCTTCTATTTCTTCTTCTTCAATGGGAGATATGTTTTCAGCGCCTTGAAGTATCCTGATTTTACATGATCCGCATAACGCATGCCCATAACATGCAGAGCATATCATAATTCCTGATTCTCTTGAAATTGATAGTATATCGTGACCGCAACTACCTACTTCAATCATCTTTCCATTTAGCTGCAAACAAAGACTGCTGGATAACATCGGGTTTAGGGGCATCTTCATCTCCCTTCAATCATGATTCACCACTATTAAAGATAACACCAAATTCCAGGAATGATACTTAATGACCCCACAAATTTTTACTCAATGTCGTTTTGAGTGGAGTTGATTCAAATAATTGAGGGTAATTCACTAAAATGTATTTGTTAAGTATTATTTTTAAATTAAATTTAGCTATGGGTAGAAGAACATTTTATTTGCTATCATGATGGCAAGTAAAAAATCCGAAGCCCTTTTGTCGCTTTATGCGACAGTTTTATTGATTTGTTAAGGGGAAGACAGGAAAAACTCAAAGTCCTGTAATTTATATACGTTGGTAAGAAATTACCTTCCAAAGCTTTGAGATTTTCATGCACGTCTCTTTTTCAATCAACTATGACAAATAACTTTACATTAGTTGTACATTAATTGAGACCTGACTTATTATTTTAATAATCAGAGTTTTTCGATGAATTAAAAAAGCAATTTAGTGATTTAGAGCACTAAATTGCTTTTTTATTTTTATTTAAACCCATTCTATTTTATATTCACTCACGAAATTATGCCTAAGTCCTTATGTTTTAGTCATTTATTATCGAACCATATTAAATTCACTAAAAAGTTTTTTGATTCATAACTTCGTTCTTAATGAAAACATCAGGTTACTATTATTCAAGATTAGCTCTAATTCTGTTTTTTAGTATTATTGTTACCATGTTGAGCGATGAAGGTTTTGCCAAATCTTCGTCAAAGACCGGTTCGTCTAGTTCTCTTTCCACATTAGATAAAGCCGAACGTAAAGACATTTATTCCTCGTACGCTAAAAAGATCCATCGCACCACTAAAAACGGCTATGCCAAATATGCCAGCTTCGGTATAGCGATCCATACTGCAGAAGGCGAAATAATTTATGAACAAAACTCCCAGCGTCCGTTTAAGCCAGCTTCGAACATGAAGCTCATTACTTCTGCGGTTGCTTTAGAAAAACTTGGACCTGATTTTAGATTTCAAACCGATATTTTTATAGATGGGTATCTTCAATATGGCGTTTTGCATGGCAACTTGATCATCAGCGGCTCTACCGATCCTATTTTATCGGGGTATTTTGACAGCCGAATCAACGATATTGTTAGACAATGGGTAGATACGCTTTACACGTTGGGAATTCAACAAATCCGTGGCGAAGTCATTCTGGATAACAGCTATTATGTTGGTAACGAAGTTGATATTTCTGACGATGAAAATTACGTGCCCATCAACTTTTCAACCGTTGCAAGCTTTTCCAATGCCAGTTCCGAACAGCTCAACAAAGTATCCAGAGTAAGGGTTATTCGAACACACAAGGGCGCCAAACAGGTTATTCGAAGAGGATTTCGTAGAGGCAGCAAGCTCAAACGTGTACAAATTGAACCCAACGCCTATTTGAGCGATGCTTTGTTTGAAGAGTTCAAAACGAGAAATATCATTTTTACCGAAGGTATTGAAAAGATCAACTACTCCCATAATGTGGATCGGACACGATGGAAGCATGTCTATTCGCACTACTCAAGCGCTCTTTCAAAAATCTTAGGTCGCACCAATAAAAACTCAGATAACTTTTACGCCGATCAATTGTTAAGAACATTAGGCGGGGAATACCGTGGTGAAGCCACAATGAAAAAAGGCGTGGAAGTGGTCAAGGACTTTTTAACGTATACAATAGGCGTAAGTTGCACGGATTTTGTTATGGTTGATGGCTCGGGTTTATCGCACGATAATAAAGTAACGCCAACCATTTTGGTTAAGGTCATGAAATACATGAAGCGACGCAGCGATCATTTCAACACGTATTATGAATCGCTTTCCATACCAACCGTGGATGGCACGCTGAGTAGCCGTATTCACCACGAACTTGCTACAAATATAAGGGCTAAAACCGGATCAATTAGCGGCATTATTTCGCTTTCGGGTTATTTAACCAGCCGTAGCGGGCTCGATATCTATTTCTCCATTATCGGTAACAGCTATCGCAAAAAAACGCTTAAACGGGTTGAAGATAAAATCTGCAAGATTTTGCTGGATATTTAAGCTAAATATTGAATTTTTGCGATATCTACCAACAAACAGCAATTATTTGTTGGCTCATTGACTGATTGACGCTTATATCCAATTTTTAATCATTGAAACTACAAATTGCGTTTTGGAATGAGCTTCTAAAATCAGCTTGGTTTCTTAAAACAATTCAAAACATATTTTTAAACAAAACACCTATTTCATTATGAGTAAAACCGACTTAATGAACAAGTATGTGGCCAATTGTGCCGTTCTGAATGTAAAACTTCATAATCTACATTGGAATGTTATCGGGCAACAGTTTATGGCCATCCATAAGTTCACCGAAGAATTGTATGATGATTTTTTTGAAAAATTTGATGATGTTGCTGAAAAAATAAAAATGACCGGCGAAATGCCCGTTTCAACCATTAAAGAATACATGAGCCTGGCAAGTATTGAAGAAGTTTCGCCAAAAGATTTCTCTACACAGGAAGTTCTTAGTATTGTCAAATCCAACCTTGAGCATATGAGAGAGCTAGCGATGGAAATTCGTGAGGCTGCTGATAAAGCGGATGATTTTGGCGCTGTTGCCATGTTTGAAGATCATGTTTCAGGCTACGATAAGAATCTTTGGTTTATTTCGGTAATGTTAAAGTAAACGAATTAGAAGGAGCTCCTGCCAAAGGGGCTCCTGTTTTTTATTGACCTAAAGCATCCTGAAGCCTGCGAATTTCATCTCTTAAATAGGCGGCTTTTTCATAATCCATATTATCGGCCGCTTCCATCATTTCTGTGGTCATTTGATCAATCATACTTTCTTTTTCTTCAACGGTCATTTTTTCAATCACATCTTCCATCAACGATTCAATACCCGATTCAACCTGTAGTTTTGTGCGGCGCTGTTTTCTGCTTGAATCAGCAACACTTGTTGAAGTCATGACTTCTTCAATAGATTTAATCACGGTTTTCGGCGTAATGCCATGCTTTTCGTTGTATGCCTGCTGTATCGCCCGCCGCCGGTTTGTTTCATTGATCACAGCCTGCATGGATTCTGTGATTTTATCGGCATAGAAGATAACTTTGCCATTGACATTTCGCGCTGCACGGCCTGAAATCTGAAACAACGATTTTTTATCGCGTAAAAAGCCTTCTTTATCGGCATCCAGAATAGCCACCAAGGAAACTTCGGGTAAATCCAATCCTTCCCTTAATAAATTGACGCCAACAAGCACATCGAACTCGCCGATCCTCAAGTCCCTGAGAATTTGAACGCGTTCCAAGCTTTTGATCTCGGAATGCAAATACTGGCATTTTACCCCAAGCTTATCAAGGTAATCCTGCAAATCTTCCGACATGCGCTTGGTTAAGGTCATGGTTAAAACCTTTTCATTAACCTTTGTTCGCAATCTGATTTCAGCCAGCAAGTCATCAATCTGATTTTTAACCGGACGGACTTCAATTTCAGGATCCAGCAAACCGGTTGGTCTAATGATTTGTTCGACAATTACCCCGCCGCATTGCTGAAGCTCGAAATCTCCCGGCGTGGCCGAAACATAGATGGTTTGTGGGGTTTGTGTCTCAAATTCTTCATACTTTAACGGTCGGTTATCCAGGGCGGAAGGCAAACGAAACCCGTGCTCAACCAGCACCATTTTCCGGGAGCGATCCCCTGCATACATGGCGCGAATTTGAGGCAGCGTAACGTGCGATTCATCGATGATCACCATGTAATCATCCGGGAAATAATCCAGCAAACAAAATGGCCGATCCCCTTCGCCACGCTGGGTTAAATGCCTGGAATAATTCTCAATCCCCGAGCAATAGCCTAGTTCTTTCATCATTTCAATATCATAACGGGTTCGCTCTTCCAAACGCTGTGCTTCAACAAATTTATCTTCCTTACGCAGAATATTTAACCGCCAGGCCAATTCTTTTTCAATGCGCTTAATGGCTTCCTGAAGATTTTCTTCCGATGTTACAAATTGTTTAGCCGGATAAATGGTAAAATCACTAAGCTGTTCAAAAACCTCGCCGGTTTTCAGATCAAATGCCTGAAGTTGCTCAATTTCGTCGCCAAAAAATTCAACGCGAATGCCATAATCCTCATAAGCCGGAATAATGTCGATAACATCGCCCCTGACACGAAACCGCCCCCGCGTTAAATCAACATCATTTCGCATGTAATGAATGCCGATCAGCTCCCTTAGAAACGCTTTACGTACTTTTTCCTGGCCAACCTGCAAATAAATAACCTGTGTGAGCCAATCGCTGGGCGCGCCCAAACCATAAATACAACTAACCGAACTGACAATAACCACATCTTTTCTTCCGCTCAACAAGGCGCTGGTTGCCCTGAGCCGCAGACGATCAATTTCGTCGTTGATCCTGAAATCTTTGGCAATGTATTTATCCGATGATGGGATATAGGCTTCGGGCTGGTAAAAATCGTAGTAACTGATGAAGTACTCAATGGCATTATTGGGAAAAAACTGTTTGAGTTCGCCATATAGCTGCGCTGCCAGGGTTTTATTGTGGCTGATCACCAATGTGGGTTTGTTTTGCCCGGCTATGACATTGGAGATTGTATAGGTTTTTCCCGAACCGGTTACCCCAAGTAAGGTCTGATAGCTGTCGCCTCGCTGAATACCTTCCGAAAGCTCATGAATGGCTTTGGGCTGATCGCCGGTTGGCGCATAGCTGCTTTGAAGTTCAAATTTATCGGGTATTGTTTTTATTCCCATTATTACTAGTAGTTGTGGCGAATTGTTGAATCCGGAATGGTTTACGTTTTCTTTTCTTCCAATTAGTCGTCATCAGCATACAATATATTGAAGATCGGGAGATAATTTTTCGTTTCAATTGCTGTTCGGATGGAATTTTAATTCTGCATTCGAAGGTTTATCTTCATGACACAGAAATTTCTCTAACACCATTCAAAGTAACTATGCTTGAACCTCAAAAACAAATGAATCCGATTTCGGTTTGGACATGGATTTGGGTTACACTCATGTGGGGCTCAGTTTTTTATTTTACCTCGATTTTTAACCTAAAGCTTTCAAGCACATTATTTCAATTCAAGCCATTCGATCCTGAATTTTCAGACGTTTTTACAATTTATGGATTCTTCATCATTGTAATGGTTATTATAGCCCTTGTATCGATGGTCATCAAACGCCAACTTGACCCAAACGGCGAAAAACAAATTCAACGCCAAAAAGAAGTCTTCGAAGGAAAACGCGAAAAGCTCTTTGTATCATTTACAGGAAGCCTTGCAACAAGTTTTGGATTTGGCGTGCTTACGGCTTATAGTTATATGTATTTAAGTTCACTTTTAGGATTTGCCGCAACTTTTGAAATTGCACACGTATTATATGCTTCGGGTTTAAACTTAATTGCTGGTATTCTGGCTTCAATTCTGGTTGGCATTATTTTTTTCAGCCTAAAAATGCTCGGTAAATTACCCACACCGCAACAAGTGTAATCCTTTATCAGTACATAGTTTTTCAAAGCCGCCTGAGCCGCTTTATTTTGTTCAATATCGTTTTACCATTTCTAACACACCATGAAAAACCGTTCCATTTATTTTCTTCTAGCCTTGGTTTTTTGTTTAACTACCATTGCTGATGTTTCAACAAATCATAGTTTTGCCAAGTCATTACCATCTAACCTTTCGGATAAATCACCCCACAAAGACCTTTTAGATGCTAAAATACATACGCTTGAAAACGGGCTGAAAATCTATATGACGGTCTATAAAAATGCACCCCGAATACAAACCTACTTCGCTGTAAAAGCAGGCAGCAAGCACGATCCACATGATACCACCGGACTTGCACATTACCTGGAACACCTTTTGTTTAAAGGCACAACTCATTTCGGGACGCTAAATTATGAAAAAGAAGCCCCTATTTTACAACAAATTGAAGATGCCTTTGAACGCTATCGGCAAACGACCGACACCCTTTTAAGACAGTCCATTTACCAAACCATCGATAGCCTTTCCTATGAAGCCTCCAAATATGCGATCCCGAACGAATACGATAAAATGACGGGACTACTTGGCGCTAAAGGAACGAATGCTTATACCTGGGTTGAGCAAACCGTATATGTCAACGATATCCCTTCCAACCAATTGGAAAACTGGCTTAAAATTGAACGCGATCGGTTTGAAAACCCCATCATGCGTTTGTTTCATACCGAACTTGAGGTGGTGTATGAAGAAAAAAACCGCAGCATGGATAACGACAATAAAAAAATCTGGGAAACGCTCTTTGCAGGTTTGTTTGAAAAGCACCCTTATGGCACGCAAACAACGCTTGGCGCTGCCGAACATTTAAAGAACCCTTCATTAAAAAAGGTAATTGAGTATTTCAGGACGTATTATGTGCCTAACAATATGGCCATTTGCCTCTCAGGCGATTTTGATCCTGATGAAGCCATCCGATTGGTTGAGACCTATTTTGGCAGCTTAAAAGCAAAACCTGTTCCTGAGTTTAAAGCGGTAAAAGAAGAAAACATAGCATCAGCAAAAAGATATGATATTTATGGCCCGGATGCAGAAGATATGATCATTGGGTATCGATTTGATGGAGCCAGTTCTGAGGAAGTCGACTACATCACCCTGATTGATAAAATTCTCAGCAACGGTTCGGTTGGCATTATTGACCTGAACTTAAATCAAAACCAAAAAGTCCTGGGCGCTACGTCGTTTACGCTTCCCATGAAAGACTATTCGGTGCATGTCTTAAGCGCCCAACCCAAAGAAGGCCAAAATCTTGAAGAGGTGCGTTCGTTGCTTTTGGATCAGTTGGATTCCTTAAAACAAGGGCGTTTCCCGGATTGGTTAATTGAAGCCACCATCAATAACATGAAGTTGGATGAGATCAATGCCTATGAATCCAACAGCCATCGTGCCAGTGCACTTGTTCAATCGTTTGTTTGGGATATGCCGTGGGATCATTATTACTCTCAACTGGAGCGACTGGCTAAAATTACCAAAGAGGATTTGGTGAAATTTGCCAATGCTCATTATAACGATAATTATATCGTCATTTATAAGCATACCGGCGCTGATACAACCGTTAAAAAAGTTCAAAAACCTAAAATCACGCCTGTGGTTCTAAACCGCGATTCGGTCTCGGCTTTTGCCAAAGCCATTTTTGAATCCAAAGCCGATCCGATTGAACCGGTTTTTCTGGACTACAAAAAAGACATTGAGTCGTTCAACATCCAGCAAGATATACCGGTGTTTTATAAGAAAAACACTGAAAATGAATTGTTTAATTTGTTTTACATTCTGGATATGGGCACAAAGGATGATAAAGCCATAGGTTTAGCCCTGGATTACTTAAGTTATTTAGGAACCGAGAGATTGACGCCTGAAGAGCTTAAACAAGAATTTTACAAGCTCGGTTGCTCTTATTCGGTTTTCAGCTCTCACGATCGGGTGTATGTTAGTTTGTCGGGTCTTTCTTCCAATATGAAACCCGCGCTTAAGTTATTGGAAGAGCTTTTAAAATCGCCGAGAGCCAATCCGGAAGCCTTAAAAAATTTAGTTTCGGATATTAAAAAATCCAGAAAGGATGCCAAACTTTCCAAGCGAGTGATATTATGGAGCGCGATGTACAATTACGGGAAGTTTGGGCCTGAATCACCCTTTACCCATATCCTTTCCGATGCTGAACTTGATGACATTTCGTCGGAAGATTGTCTGAAGAAAATTAAGGCTTTAACGAGTTTCAACCATCGCGTGCTGTATTATGGCCCATTAGGCCAAGGCGAACTTGGCGATATCTTAAGATCAAATCACCAAGTTCCAAAAACGCTTAAAGACATTCCAACCCATGAAGATTTCAAAGAGCGCTCAATCAAAACCAGCGAGGTTTTCGTGGTTGACTATGACATGAAGCAGGTACAAATTCTACTGCTTTCAAAAGCCGGCGCGTTCCAGGAATCGTTAGTTCCAAAAATTAATTTGTTTAATGAGTATTTTGGACGCGGGATGTCATCGGTGGTTTTTCAGGAAATGCGCGAAGCAAAAGCATTGGCTTATTCGGTATATTCCGGTTATCAAACCCCGAAAAAGCTAAGCCGTTCACATTATATTGTCGGCTATATTGGCACCCAGAACGATAAATTGCCTGAAGCCATTAAAGGCATGCTTGATCTTTTAAATGATTTGCCAAAATCCGAGCGATTGTTTAATTCGGCAAAAACATCATTAATGCAAAAATTACGAACGGAGCGCATTACAAAATCTTCAGTTTTGTTTAATTTTGAAAATGCAAAAAAACTGGGTTTGGAAACAGATATCCGACAAGCCATTTTTAACGATGTTCAAAATTTCTCATTTACGGATATTTTAGATTTTCATAACACGTATGTAAAAGGCCGTGACTACACCATTCTTGTATTGGGAAAAAAATCCGATTTGGATTTAGAAACCTTAAAAAAATACGGTAAGGTTAATTTTTTAACTCTTGAAGAAATTTTCGGATATTAGCAGGAATTGGCCTAAGCAAAATTTTATAACCTTAAACTTTTAACAAATTATGTCATTACTTTTTTTAGGCTTTGTTTTATTACTCATAGGTTTTTTCTCAGGGGCGTTCAACCCTGCATTGCAAAAGTTTTCAGGCCTGTTTAAACTTGGCGGTATTGCAATATTGATCGCAGGCTTTCTTTCGGCATGTATAAAAGTTATTGAGCCCGGTAAAGTAGGCGTTCAGGTGCTGTTTGGAGAAGTTCAGGAAGAAATTTTAAGCAGCGGTTTAAACGTGATTAATCCCTTGATGAAAATCGAAGAATTTGATATCACCACGCAAACCTATACCATGTCGGGATCGGAAATTGAGCAATCTCAAATTAGCGACGCGGCAATTCGGGTGTTAAGCGCCGATGGTTTGGAAGTGACGATTGATATGACGGTTTTATACCGTGTTGATCCCGCGAAATCGCCTAATATACGTGCGGAAATCGGCCCCGGACGGTCATTTATTGATAAAATTGTTCGGCCTACCGCTAGAACCAGGATTAGGGACAATGCGGTAATTTATAACGCGGTTGATCTTTACTCCAACCGTCGTGAAGAATTCCAACAAAAAATATTTGGCAGCATTAAAGAAGATTTTGAAAACAGGGGCATTATTTTAGAAAATTTACTGGTGCGCAATATTTCACTGCCTCAATCGGTGAAAAATGCCATTGAAGCTAAAATCAATGCAGAGCAGGAAGCGCAAAAAATGCAATTCGTTCTTCAAAAAGAAGACCAGGAAGCCGAGCGTAAACGCGTAGAAGCCAAAGGTATTGCCGATTATCAAAAAATCATCAGTAGCACGTTAACAGAAAAGCAGCTGAAATACGAGCAAATCAAAGCGCTTCAGGATTTGGTTAAATCAGGCAATTCTAAAGTGATTGTGTTGGGAAGCAGTAAAAATGCCAACCTGCTCATTGGTAATTAAGGCCAGGGGTTTCGCTAAACTTATATGAAAATACTTGATCGGTACATTTTCCTGGAGTTTTTAACCACATTAAGTTTTGCGAGCCTATCTTTTATTTCGATCTTTGTTCTGGTTGATCTGATTGAAAAGATTGATGATTTTATCGATCATAACGTCACTTACACTCAGATCGCGCAGTATTATTTGTACTTTACACCGGAAATCATAAAGCTTACAGCGCCCATTAGCACACTTCTTTCATCGTTGTTTGTGACCGGGCGCTTAAGCAAATACATCGAGCTTTCGTCCATGAAAGCCAGCGGCATAAGCTTATATCGATTGCTTGTGCCTTTTTTTTTGGTTGGTATTCTCATCACCGGTTTGGATTTTTATCTCTCGGGCTGGATCGTTCCTGACTTTGAAAAACTTAAAACCAAATTTGAAGCGGCATATTTAGGCAAAGTCAATAAAAGCTCCGGTAAAAACGCCAACATATACCTTCTTGAAACGCCAACGCGTATCGTTAAAATCCGGTATTTCAATGAGCATGCCAATATCTGTTACAATGTTGAAGTCCAAAACTATGAAGGCTCATCGCTTCAGTGGCGAGTGGATGCCGATCAAATGACCTACGATACCACTTCGGGTAAATGGGTCTTAAAAAAGGTCGTCTATCGTGATTTTTCGAATGGCGCCGAACGCTTTGCTTCTGCCGCTGAAGTTGATACCGTTCATTTTTCATTTAACCTCAAGCAGCTAAAAGCCTCCAACGCCGATCTGGATCAGATGACATTAACCGAGCATGGCGATTATATTGATTCTCGCAGAAAAGCCGGCTTTTCTACCATTAATGAAGCATTGGTGAAATACCATTTAAAAATTGCGTTTCCATTATCGTGCTTGATTGTTATTCTGATCGGCGTGCCGTTATCGGCTCAAAAAAAGCGCAGTGGCTTGGCTTTGGAAGCCGGACTGAGTATTGTCATCGGATTTATTTATATCGGTTTGCAAAAAACGTTTTCAACATTGGGTTATAAAACCACGATTGATCCAATCTTTGCAGCTTGGTTTCCTGACTTGTTTTTCTTAGGCGTTGGCTTGTTCATGCTCGTTAAAGCAAAAAAATAATTATGACTCAATCCACTATTGTACTGGCAACTGATTTTGGAATTGAAGATACCTTTGTTGGCGTTATGAAAGGGGTAATTTCCTATTATGCGCCAAGAAGCCGGGTCATTGACCTTACTCATCATATCAGGCCGCAAGATATCGTGCACGGCAGCTACAGCCTGCGCATTGCCTTCCCATACTTCCCGAAACAAACGATTTTTGTTTGTGTGGTCGATCCTGGCGTTGGCTCGGAGCGAAGCGCCATTGCATTAAAAGCCTCCGATAAACTTCTCGTGCTTCCAAATAATGGACTTTGCAGCCTAATCTTAAATGATTACGATCTCCAGGAAGCGGTATATTTAAGCAACGCCAAGTATCATTTATCCGAAGTTAGCTCCACGTTTCACGGGCGAGATATTTTTTCGCCGGTTGCCGCCCATCTTGCCAGCGGCGTTCCTTTAGAAAAACTCGGCTCAAACATAGAGCCAAAAGATATAATCAGACTGAACCAAGTTTCCAATACCCTTCGGGAAGATGGCGCTATTCAAAGCCGGATCATCCATGTTGATCATTTTGGCAATTGCATTACGGCGATTCAGAAAGACTCTATAACGTTGGAGGCAATAAACTGGAAAGTCAGGGTAAAGAACACCGAAATCTCAAGCATTTCCAAAACTTATAGCGATGTCAGCCAAGGAGAGCTGCTTGCCTATTTTGGCAGCGACGGTTTTTTGGAAATTGCTCTAAGAAATGGCAATGCAAGCCAGGCTCTGGGCGCAAGCATTGGCGAGACAATCCAATTAATACCTGTCATTTAAACCCATCTTGGCAACATCAACCGGTTGTATGTTCAGGTATCCACTCTAAGGTTACCGAAGGTTGATCCACAAAATAACGGTGAGCCACATCCTGTATATCTTGTTTGGTGATGCGCTCAATTCGGTCTATTTCTTGATTGATCTCCCCGGCATCGCCATAATACGTCTCAAAAAACGCCAGATTTTCAGCCACGCCCATCATGGATGAAAAATTCTGTGTAAGCATCATGGCATAATTATTTTTTGCTTTTTCAAGCTCGCGATCCGATATACCTTCGGAAGCAATGGTCTTAATTTCTTGGGTGATCTTTTCCCGCACCATTCCAAAATCTACATCGGGCGCGCCAACGGCGCTGATCAAAAATAATCCGGGATGTTCCTTGGGTACGGCGTGGGTATCAACGGTTTTTAAGAGCTGCGATTCATACACCATCGAATTATAGAGCCTTGAACTTTTTCCATCCGAAAGTAAGCTGCTTAAAATGGATAAGGGATCGGCATCTTTATGATTGATCTCACAAATCCTGTAGGCTTCAAATAAACCGGGCAATTGAATGTGATCGGTTAATGTCTCATAGATGGATTCTTTTAAGGGCAATGAACCGGCATCGGGCCGTTTAAACTCAGGCCCTCGGTCGATATCGCCAAAGTATTTTTCAACAAGCTCTTTAGCCTCATTGCTCTTTAGATCGCCGGCAAGAATCAAAGTGGCATTGTTCGGGGCATAATAGGTTTGATAAAACGCTCGTGCGTCTTCCAGGGTGGCTTGTTCAATATGCTTTAATGATCCGATTGGAATCCAGCGATACGGGTGATCCAAAAATGCGCGTTTATGCAATTCTTCATACACCCTGCCGTACGGACGATTGTCGTAATTCATCCGCCTTTCTTCCATGACAACCTGTCGCTGATTTTCAAAGTTCTCTTCATTAACGCTTAACGCGCGCATTCGGTCGGCTTCCAACCACAAGCCCAACTCCAGGTGATTTGAGGGAAGGGTTTCATAATAATTGGTTCGATCTTCACTGGTTGATCCGTTCAATGTTCCTCCGGCGCTCTGGACATAGGAAAAATGTTGGGTTTTTCCCACGTGTTCCGAGCCTTGAAACATCATATGTTCAAATAAATGGGCAAATCCTGTTTTATTGGGGTCTTCATTTTTAGAACCCACATGATACCATAGATCGACCACCACAATCGGCGCGCGATGATTTTCATGAACAATACAATGCAACCCGTTATCCAGCGTAAATTCATTAAATGCAATCGTTTTCATAACTTAACAATCGAAGGTTAAAAAAAGCCGGCTAAGCGCTTTTGTGCTTAACCGGCTTAGCGACTACGCAGAAAAAGCGCGATCAATGCCCAATATACTCTTTGAGAACATTGCTGTATGGTGAGTGACGAAGACGGCGTATGGCCTTTTCTTTGATCTGGCGAACACGCTCGCGGGTGAGTTTGAATCGTTCACCGATTTCTTCCAGGGTTAACGGATTTTCCATACCGATCCCAAAATACGACCGGATCACATCGGCTTCACGCGGCGAGAGCGCCGAAAGTGAACGCTCAACTTCCAGCTGCAACGATTCTTTCAACAAGCCCTGATCGGGTTTATGAGTATCGTTTTGCAACACATCCAACAAGCGGTTATCATCACCCTGAGCAAACGGGGCATCTACGGAAATATGCCGCCCGGCAATCTTCAGGGTGTCGTTAATTTCGTTGGAGTTCATATCCAACAAATTGGCCAATTCATCGGTGCTAGGATCGCGCTCGTATTCCTGTTCGAGCTGTGAAAAAGCTTTACCGATCTTATTTAATGTACCAACACGATTCAAGGGCAAGCGCACAATACGCGACTGCTCGGCCAGCGCCTGCAAAATGGATTGGCGAATCCACCAAACCGCATACGAAATGAATTTAAAACCACGGGTTTCATCAAATCGTTTGGCGGCTTTAATCAAGCCTAAATTCCCTTCGTTAATTAAATCGCCAAGCGATAATCCCTGATTTTGATATTGTTTGGCTACCGACACTACAAAACGCAGGTTCGCTTTAATCAACTTTTCCAGGGCACGACGAGCCTGTCTATACTCCTTGGAATCAACCGGTTTACCCTCACCTTTCTTTATGCGCCGTGTCAGTTCAATTTCTTCCTGAGCGGTTAATAATTCAAATTTACCAATCTCTTGTAGATACCGATCAAGCGATTGACTTTCACGATTGGTAATTTGTTTACTTATTTTTAATTGCCTCATGTAATACCTGCCTTCATTATTGAATTGTAATATCCCTTAGCGGAGTCAATTTGTTACTAAAAAACTTTAACACTATTGCCCGTTTTCAAGGCATGTTCTAACGCGGTTTTAGCGCCTTCAAACAAGTGTTCAATATCCGGATTGCTCAAGCGAAGTTCGGCCAATCCCACACTAACCGATGCCACAATGGTTTGGAATTCTTCGCCGGTTTCAAAGGGGGAGTTTAAGATTTGCTCACGAATTTTATCGGCCCATTGCCGGGCGTTTAACTCAGAAATGTTGATTAAACAAATCGCAAAACTGTAATTATCGAAACGTGAAATTAAATCGTAATTTCTCATATTGGCAACAATCAAACGCGCAGTCGACTGCATAATTTTCATCATCAATTCTTTTCCATACCGGCTAAGCAGGCTCGCTTCATCATCAAAAGCCACCATCATCAGCATCAAGTTCTGTTTTTCCCGCGAAGCCCGATTAACTTCATGACGCACCCTGGAAACAAAGTGCTTTCTTGCCATAGTCCCGGTTTCTTCATCCAAAGGTCGCTCAATTTTTAACTGTTCTTTGAGCAGACGGGTATGCAACACCATCGAAAGGCTTTCGGCAAAAAAACGCACTTTCGTAAAATTATCTTTGCCAAAATTCCGTTTTTGCTCCGTTTGTAAGGTTAATGCACCTGCATACATATTCTGAAACTTCAGCAACACAATCAGCATTGAGCCTTTTGGCGGCGCTTGGTCGTCTTTAAGCTCACCCTTGAAAAAACGCGGCAACTCGCCAATGGATTCCAAATCGTCTATGGTGCCATCCTGACCCGAGTTAAATGCCAGACCAACTGCCGAATTCTCCAAATCCACAACATTACCTTCCGCAATTGCATCGGAATCACTAACGACTTTCTTAACAACAAGTTCCGATTTTGAGTTTAAAAGCGAAATTGTTAACTGTTCAAAATCCAACACTTTTTGAAGATGCATTGAAAATGTATCGATACTTTCTTCAATGGTTGATTCTTTTTGAAGATCGTGCATCAATTGAATGGCCGGATCAACAAAACGAACGGCTTCTATATGCTTGGATTTCGATGCATAATTTTCTATTAACGCCGAGCAAATCTTGCCAAACCGGTTTAAGAGCTTTACATCATCCGGGCCAAACGCGCTTTTGGCGATGCTATCGGCAAACAAAATGCCATAAACCCGATCGCCATGAAAAACAGGAATTCCGATAAAGGAGCGAATTGCATTCGGCTCATCGTAGTAACGCAGGATTTTCGGTTCATCCTGTGAGGTAATATCGGTATAAAGCTGGGCGTTGCGCGCCACAAAAATTTGCGTTAAGGCGTCGCCACTGAAGGGTATGGCTTTTTTTGCGGTAAATGATTTCGAATCGCTAAGATGAGCTGCAAAAAAAAAGATTTTTTTGGATTGGCTCGCCCAGCTAAAGGCGGCCGTTCTGGCCTGCAAGGTGTCTTTAACCGTCGTTAAAATTTCTTTAAGAACCGCGTTGAGCTCTTGTTCAACAAGGCGTTGCTTTGAAGTTTGCTCTGAAGATGTTAACTCGGAAAAACTTTCTAATTTCAGATCCTGAAGCTTTGAGTTTTCACCGCTACTTTCGGGAGTGTATTTTCGAACGTTGATCACGCCTTCTGAAGATTCTGAAATATGTTTAAAGATACCTTCTTTTTCCAAAACCAAGACGTATATTTAGGGTTAATCAGTGTTTGAATTAGCGGTTTTTAACCAATCTTTTAATATAAGCATTTTTCAAACAATTAAAACCGTTTCCTCTAAGAGGCTTGTTACTGATCTTATTTTTTTAGGTACATTATGAATCCACTTCTTGATTTCTCTCAAAAGCTTTTTGATATACTGGAAAATTTGTGGCGTCATAAAAAAACCTCACGGTTTATTGCCAATCTTTTAATACTCACCTTCGCAGGTTCATTGATCCTCATTGAAATGGCCCGGCAGGGATGGCTTCCCGAACCCTTGAACGCACAGTTTCCGAAAAGTCATTATTATGCGGTCAATATTGCGCTTTCAATGCTTTTGGGCATTGAAATATTGAGCCTGATTTTTGGTCTCTCTAAATCTGTGGCCGATTCTCTCGGTACTCAATTCGAAATTCTTTCACTGATTTTCCTCAGGCAGTCGTTCAAAGAATTTATTTATTTCGATGAACCGCTTCAGTGGGAACAAGCCTCCAAACCGGTTCTGTACATTTTATCGGATGCCGGCGGCGGTCTGTTAATCTTTTTATTGCTGGGCATATATTATCGTATTCAGCACCATCGCACCATCACCGACGATCCTCAAGCCCTGAAAAATTTTATTGCCTCCAAAAAATTGGTCGGGTTAGTTTTGTTAGTACTTTTTACAACCATCGCTATTGATGACGGCATAAACTTACTTTTTGGTAAGCCGGTTTATGATTTTTTTGCCACATTTTATACCGTCTTGGTTTTTTCAGACGTTTTATTGGTGCTGATTTCACTGCGTTACAGCTCCAGTTACCAGGTGGTGTTCCGAAATTCCGCATTTGCTGTTTCGACCGTGCTTATTCGTCTTGCTCTAACTGCGCCGCCATATTATAATGTTCTGTTAGGATTAGGCTCAATGGTTTTTGCCATCGGGATTACCTATGCTTACAATTTGTTTGAAACTCGCGAGCAAACCGAAAAACAACTGAGTAAAGAAATTGAGGATGTCAGCTTGGAACGCCACGATAAAGCCAAATGATCCTTGGATTGAAATATTGTATACGAAACTTCACTTATTGCTAATATTCCAAGTCAACGGCTATGGCTGATTTAAATTTTTATTTCATCGCGCTTGTCCCCGAAAGCGGGTTGCTAGAGGAGGTGAAACGTTTAAAAGAGATGTTCCGAGAGCGGTTTCATGCCAAACATGCCTTGAAATCACCGGCGCATATTACCCTTCGGATGCCGTTCAGATGGCCTTCGGCAAAAGAACATGAGTTGATTTTGGCATTGGATGAATGCGCTTATGTTCAGCGCCCATTTGCAGTAACACTGTCGGGGTTCGGCTCTTTTCCTCCAAAGGTGATTTTTATTAAAGTGAAATCACCTGAACTTATCATTGAGCTTCATGATCATTTAAAGTTATATTTAATTGAGCGGTTGGGGTTTAAGACCGAAGAAATTCCGAAACCTTTCCGACCACACATGACCCTTGCCACACGCGATCTTAGCAAACCGAATTTTCGAAAAGCCTGGAATGAAATGAAAAACCAAGCATTTGAGTCGGAATTTTATGCCAGCCGTCTCGTCCTATTGAAACACAACGGAAAGTTTTGGGAGATTTTTCATGAAAGCTTGTTTGAGAATATCTAATAATCCGATGACCGTCCTTTCATAACGCCGTATTAATCTTCATCGCCGCCTTCCAAACCTAACGCTTGAATTTTATCTTCTATTCGATCGATATAAAGCCGTGTGTCTTTGTAATCGGCGTTGATGATGGATTCAAAATGAATTTTAGCATCCAAAAAACGTTTTTTTCGATACGCTTGTACCCCTTTTACATAAAGCACTTCGGCTTCACGTTTGGTTTGAACCTGGATCACCGGTTCTTTTTCCTCAAGCTCTTTGATTGCGGCTTCTTTTTTCTTTGCCGCTCGTTTCAACGCCAACTGACGCTGTTTTTCCAGAGCCTTGCGCCGTTTGGCGCGCGCAATTTGACGACGTTTTTTCAGGATTTGCTTTTTTTTCAGATAGCGCGCCTCGGCAATTCCGTCGATGGCTTCATTATTGCTGGGATCATAATTTAAAATCCGCCGATAAACACGAATGGCCGAATTATAGCGCTTTTGCCTGAGGTACTTTTTGCCAATTCGCAAGTTGGTTTCGTACCGTTTTTCAATGTTCTGTTTGTTTTCTCTAAAAAAGCGCAAGGCATTCGGATCGTTAGGAAACATCTTCTGAAGACGTTTATAATAGCCTGCCGTTGTGAAAATAAAATTTTTAGCTTTGGCGTTCTTAATCAACTCATCATAGTACGTGTAATATGCGGTGTAAAAACTATCAATTTCAGCCAGCCATTCTTTGGCCTTAACACTCTTGTATCTCTGTTCAATAAAATGCAACCGGGTTTTTGCATATCGCAACAACGAGTCGCTGGCCAGCTTTTTACCCAAGCTGATTTTGGGCTTTAAATGATCCAGGGTAATCTCAACTTTATCTTCGTTTGTGAAGAAATTACCCCACGCTGTTGTGGATTGGGTTGAACTGCACCCCCAAACGAGCGTTAGGCTAAGCATTATAGCGCCTAAAGCAATGGTTTTATTGATATAAAACACGATAAAGTGGTATGGATTTTTGTTTGTTTTTCATTGAAATGGTGAAGCTATCACTAAACTTGCTTGTCTTATCGGCCAAATTATTTTTTATGGTTTCTGAAATTAAAATTTCTTCGGCATTTGCGGCCGAACACATCCGAGCTGCCGTATTAACGGCATCGCCGATCGCTGTGTAATCAAGTCGATTTTGCGCGCCAATGTTGCCGGCAACAACCTTTCCGGTATGAATGCCGATCCCTAGCCTTAGTGATTTAAACTCCTGATTTTTTTCTATATATTCGTTGATTTTTTTCTGAATTTCAATAGCTGATTTCAACGCGCGGTCTTCTTTAAAAGTACCCCTGAAAATGGCCATAATTTCATCGCCGACAAACTTATCGATATCACCGCGATTCGCCGTTATAATTTCCACCTGAAGATTTAAAAGCTGGTTCAAGAGCCTGACCACATATTCGGGTTCATGGTGCTCGGCAAATGTTGTAAATCCTCGAACATCTGAAAAAAACAGGCACAACTCTTCATTTTTGCCTTTCAAAAATGATGTTTCATCCACTGAGGATTTGATATGGGCAATGGTGGAATCCGAAACATATCTCGACATTTGAATGCGCTCTTTCACCGAAATAATCATCTGGTTGTAGGCCTTGGTTAAATCGGCAATTTCATCATTACCTTTTACCTGAAGCTCTTCAAACTTTTCTTCAGCCAGTCCCTGAATACCCTGATGGAGATTTTGTATTCGCCTGTTGAGCAGCTTGGTTATTAACGAAATCACAACCAAGGCAACACTTAAGGCTGCGGCGCCGAAAATTAGCGTGGTCTTTTGTTTGTCGGCGATCTTTTTGTGGATATGATCCAGCGAATACCCAAGTTGCACATAGCCTAAAAAGATAGATTTTCCCGGAATTTCATAACGGATCGGACTTGTAAGCAACACCAAATTACCTGTTTCCAACCGTTTGCCAACACTGTTTTCCATTGTTGACCACATGGTTTCTTCAATCACCTGCTCTATGTACTCATTGCCGTATTTATCCAGGTAGTAGTAATACATTTTATCTTTTGTCACGAAAAATATTCGCTCCAAGCCCCGGATATTTTGTCCAAAAATCCCTTGTATGATGCTTTGAACGGCCAACTTATCACTTTCACCCACCGATAATGCTTCCGTACCAACCGTTTGAACGGTCTTAAAAATGGCTTGAAATTGTTGGTTGGCTTGTTCAATCAACTCAGTTTTTTCATCTTGAAACAAATTGAACATCACATACCACAATAAGGTGCCAAAAAGCATCGAGAACGAAATAACATATTTAGCCAGCAGATTTACTCTCACACCAAACCGATTAAAACGATGTTGATTTAAATGTTACCTGTTAGTACTTACCTGTAGTCCATATTCTACCACAGTGTTAGCGACTTGTTCAATCATGCCTATTTGTTACAAAAACATGATCCTGAGGGCACGTTTTACGAAAGGAGCTATAGCCACCCATAAACTTAAGGAAAATGGCAAAGTTATGGAAGCGGCTGTGTGAAGGTTAGTATAAAAAAAGGTGGATTTATAACTTTTTTAAAAAAGAAAGTTGAAAGAATAAAAAAGGTGTGTAAATTGCATCTAAATTTGCAGAGTCAGTCCTTTCCATAAGCTTTTGGTTCGTCGAATGATAATGCACGTTTTGCTCATTTGAATATATCACTTAAAGACGGTATGCGTTGGCCTCCTTTTTGTGTTTTCTCAGACAACGCGGCAAATAAACAAATAACTTGTATGAAAATCTACGTAGGTAATCTGTCTTACGGACTGACAGATGATGAGTTAAATGATATTTTTTCTGAATATGGCCAAGTTGCTAGCGCGAACATCATTTTTGACAAATTTTCCGGAAAATCAAAAGGTTTTGGTTTTGTTGAAATGCCTGATGATGCCGAAGCCGAGCGCGCCATTGAATCTTTAGATCAAAAAGAAGTTGAAGGTCGGTCTATAAAAGTTAGTCAAGCCCGTCCCCCGCAGCAAAATTCATTTAATAAACAACGAAATATGAAGCCTCGATATTGATCGCTTAAAGGGTCGCCCAAGAGCGGCCCTTTTTTTGATGCAATTAAAACGTCGGCAAGTTTTACCGGATTAAAAAGTTTTTTTTTATCTGGCTAATACGTGTTTTTATTTAAACGGTTTTCTGAAGAACGTCACACTAACCAAAAGAACTAACTGGCTTTTTTCAAGCGAACAAAAATTAATTTGTGGCGACTTTTTGGGCTATCGCGTTGCTCAATTTCAAACCGGCCAACGGATTTAATGAGCGGGGTTAATTTTTGAAACCCGTAATTGCGCGGATCAAAATTGGGCTGTTTCTTCTGCAATAAACTCCCAACATCGCCTAAAAATGCCCACCCTTCATCATCCGAGAGGGCATCAATCGTCGATGCGATGAGTTTGATTTCCTTTGGGGTGATTTTATCTACTGATTCCCGGGCTTTTGCTTTTTTCGGTTCAGCGTCGCTCTCCGCCGACTGGTTGGCTAAAATTTCCACATAAATAAATTTATCACACGCCACAATAAAAGGATCAGGGGTCTTTTTTTCACCAATACCGATCACCTGCATGCCAGCTTCCCGCAACCGGGTGGCAAGCCTTGTAAAATCACTGTCGCTGGAAACGATGCAAAACCCGCTCACTTTCTCGGAATAAAGGATATCCATGGCGTCTATGATCATGGCGGAATCCGTGGCATTTTTGCCGGTGGTGTAGCTGTATTGCTGAACCGGGGTTATGGCATGCTCCAGAAGCATCTTTTTCCACTTGCTAAGCCGTGGTTTTGTCCAATCCCCATAAATGCGCTTAATGGTGGGATCGCCATATTTGGCAATCTCTTCCATCATTTCTTTTACATGGGCCGAAGGAATGTTATCCCCGTCTATCAAAACAGCCAGTTTAATGCTCATAACCACGCCTGTTAATGTTTAAAAATGTTTTTCAATATAAGTTGATTTAAGACGAATGATTGAAAAATTGTTGTTATTAACTCACACTGATCCATTCGATGTGAGTATGATCATTTTGTTGGATTGTTATAAATAATGATTAAAAAGCCTCCATCCTGGTCATACTCCGATTTAGTCGGGGTATCCAGAAACCAACTTTTCATAAACATCCTCCCAAATAGGGTTATCTTTTTCAATCAAATTGAGTTTCCACTTTCGGGGACATTTTTTTAATCGTTATGGATCACCCGGATAAACCGGGTGATGACATGTTTATGAGAGATTTCTTTAGTTATAAAAATTTTTAAATAACCCGATCCGTGTCATGCCCCGATTCAGTCGGGGCATCCAGAAACTAGCCGGTTATAAAAATCCATCCAATTGGGATTATGTTTTTCAATTAAATTGAGTTTCCATTTACGAGGATATTTTTTTATGCGCTTTTCCCGCTTGATGGCGTGTTCAGGATCATCAAATTGCTCAAAATAGACAAGTTTATCCACCACATATCTCTTTGTAAATCCATCTATCATTTTCTCCTTATGCTGCCAGACACGCTTTATGATGTCTGAAGTGACGCCAACATACAACGTGCCATTTGGCTTGCTTGCCAGAATATAGATGTAGTATTTTTTTCCATGTTTCTGGATCACCCGGATGAACCGGGTGATGACATGTTTATGAGAGATATCACTTATTATTAAAACTTTTTGATGCCTGTTATTAAGGTTCAGGGTTAGTACAGGCAAATACTATAAATGCTTATCCAAAAGTTAAAATCTGCATTTTAAAAACGCTATCATCATTATACCACTGATCTCTCTATATACGCTTGTTAGGAGCCTGCCATTAATCATCACTCAACGTAAGTCAATATGTCCAGCACCTGCCCGGTTTTGGTGTCTGTTCGGAGGGCAAAAAGGAAGACCTGAATGGGAATGCTTCTAAATTCAGCTTTTGTGGATAAGAAAATATAGGTCTCACTGCCTTTAATGTAGATACCTCTTGCGGTAAGCGCCTCTTTTTCCATAAGCTCACTGGCATTGAGTGTGCGCTCAGAATTGCCATTCTCCGACATATAGGACAAAAGCAAGTCATGCTCCCCATACAAGGCCCTTTGGTGCACCACCCAGAGTTTATCGTTATGGTTTTCTGTGGAAAAGGAAGGATTCAGTTCAGGGATAAATTTTGGATTTAAAAGCGTGGTGCAGCTATCACCAGCGTAGGAACTCCCAATTTTGTGGACATGCTTCCCTTTGCTGTGCTTCAGACTAAGAAACTGCCAGCTCAACTCTGCTCTGCCTGTAGCTTTATTATGGTTTTCATGCGGTACGCTCAAGGCCTTTTCAATAGAAAGATCTTCTAATACACGGAAAAACAAGCCGCTGGCTGTTTTCAGATACAATCCGCGTTGATCGGGGGATACGCGACCTTTATAACCCATACATTTAAATCCGTCTGCTAAAATCGGGTGTTTATCAAGTATTTGTGCTTGATCAGCTAAAACAGAGGGTTTAGATAGGTCCATGAGCAATAGACCTCTGTTTCGGCTGCAGCCCCAGGCTTTGTTTTCATCCGCACGAAACAGGCGGTAGTCATTTTCATAAGTCTTTTGTTCAAGCTGAATCACGCCAGTATTTGCCGTAGTTTTCAGATCGAACGTGTGCAGAAACTGCTCATAATCACTGCCGACTTTTTTACCATGATATTTTGTCATCCAAAGCCCTACCCGGGCCTGTTCCTTTGTTTCAATGATAAAAACCTCTCGAATATCCTCATTTTTTTGGGTCGCTATCTCCCAAACTAAAAAACCAACGCCACTCAAAAGGGTCACTAAAACCAGTATCATCCCAATTAATGCCTTCGTTCCTGATTTGTTTGCGGAGCTATCCTTTTCAGCCGTCATATGAAGCGGGGTATTATTTTAGAAGTAATCTACAACACCAATAATCTTGCCGGTACTTGCATCGGTTCGGATGGCCGATAGCCTGTAGTTTTCCAAGCTTGTAAAAAGCCACACTTCATCTTTTAAACGAGCCGCTGCATAAAGAAAACGGTTGTCATCAAAGAGAGCATCAATATCTATTGTGCTCATAATTTTACCGGATTCATTGCGAAACTGTAGAAGTTGTTTGCGGGCTTTATTTACTGACCAGCCTACCGGGGAGTTCTTAATATCTATAAAACGGGCCTCTTGCTGGCAGACTGCACAGGTTGCCTTGTTATGGATTTCTTTGCTGTAGTCAATTGACGCGGTATGCGTTGCGTTTAGATCAGGATCCAGCCGGAAGATATCGCCTGAAGCCGCACTTAGATACAGCCCATAAGTAACAGGATCAAACCAATAGTTGGTCGGGCCTTTGGTTATGCGCACCTCTTTGCCCAATTCAGGATTTTGCGACAGAACCGACTGTTGATCGGCCAGTACCTGCGCGTCAAACATATCCAGGAATAACAGTCCCTCTTTAGCCGAATACCCCCAGGCATGCTCATTAAACGGGCCATATATGGCGAAATCATTCGATACATGACGATTTGTGAGCGTGAGTCTGCCACTAGCCTCCCCAGTTTGTAAATCAAAGCTTTTAATCCGGTGTGAATAAACCTCTGAAAAACCGGACGGTTCATCTTCTCTTTGAAAGAAGACCACTAAACGAACATCATCATTTTTCTGGACCAGGTATATGTTTTTAAAATGGCCGTCGTTCAAATAGTCGGGTAGAGGCACTAAAACCAGGTAAAAGCTAATAGCTGCAACTAAAATGGAGAGAGTTGTAAATAGCGAGCGTTTTTTATTCTCCCACCCAAAACCCGTATTGGCCCAGTCGGCAGTGAGTAGCACTATCGCAAGTACAGTCCCAAAAATAAGCCCGCCTGCAATAAGGCTTATCAAAATATCGTAAGTATCCAGGTAATAGCTCATGGCAGATTCCCTGTTTGGTTCACTTTAACATAAAACGCAACGTTTTTCTTTTGCGCCTTATCCACCCAGCATCCTTTAATTTCCCCGTTTTTCATGATGCCATGAAAAACATACCGGCTTTTCCCGGTTGATGCAATTTCTTTCAGCTCAAAATTCCCCTCAAGATCAGACCTTGCCGTCACCTTAATTTTTTTGTCGGGATTGGCTATGAACCAATAAGAACCCTGTTTTCTATTGCCTGCATAGGTTATTTTCATGGCTATCGGATGGCGAAGTTCGGCATCACGTGTGTCTCCGCACCAGCCGCTGTAATCAACAGTATGTAACACTTTATAGGGGAAGTTTTTGACAATGGGGGTGTAATCGCTTGCAGCCAATTTACATTCAAGAGTCAGTTTTTTTAAATCAACCGCCTGCATTGCCCCGATTGTAAAACTGAAGGCTAAACCCATACAAAGACAAAAAAGAAATTTGTTTCTCATGTTCTTGTTTTGAGTCATTAAAATCAATTCTCAAAGCAACGGACAAATGCACAACAACTTCTGAACCTTGGGAATGAACCTTCCAATGACGAATTAGCAAATGAGTTAATATAAGGATATAGTGGGCATATTTTTCCACCTCCTGCTTCTTCGAAGCCACCTCCCAGAGCGTGAGGATAACTTATTGAAGTCACAAATTCTAATACCGAATTGTGCTTTATTGTCCCTCTCTCTGAGAGGGTGGCCGATAGGCCGGGAGAGGAAAATTCGTCATTCTCTGTTTGTATTTTTGGCTATTCATACCAAAAATTTCCGATTGCTAATGGCTTGAGTACAGGATGAATTTCATGATGATGCTGCCTCTTCTACCAACGCAGCAACCAGCTCACGGCAGAAATCCGGAATATCTGCCACTACGCGTCCCCAAATGAGGTGTTCATCCCGAAACGCCGCTTTATCCACCCACGTGGCCCCGGCATTGATCAAATCATCTTTAATACCGAGCGATCCGGTTGCTTTTCGCCCGTTTACAATACCGGTTGAGATGGCCACCGATCCACCGTGGCAAATAATGCCAATCGGCTTTTTTTGAGCGTCCATCTCTTTAACCAGCCGTTTAACACTCTCATAACGGCGGAGCTTATCCGGCGCCCAACCTCCGGGGATAATTAACGCAAATAAATCTTCACACTGAAGCGATTCTATAAGCGTAGTTGGGGTTATAGCTAATCCACTCTTGCCACGTATCGTTTTGAGTTCTTTTGCAGCGCCAATAACTTCAGCTCCCTCTTCCTGCAATCGCATATATGGAACATAGAATTCCAGGTCTTCAACGCCTTCAGCTAGTAAAATGGCAATTTTTTTATCTTTTAATCTCACCGGGTCTCCTTTAATTTTTTAAATCAATCCAATTTAGACGTTCAGACCAAAATGAAAAAGCTGCCCGGTGTTGAGCAGCTTTTAGAAATGCATGTATGTATCAGGCTCTGACTTAATGCACCGAGCAGGAAATACAGGGGTCATAAGAGCGAACTAACATTTCGCACAGTTTGGTGATGTCTTCTTCGCTGCGACCTTTGCTTACTTCAAGCTTTACAAGCTCGGGCAAATCGTGATGAATATTGGCATTGTTTTGCGTGGTAGGAATAATGCAATTGGCTTTTTGCACCACGCCTGTGTCGTCCAATTCATAGGAGTGATATAAAATGCCTCGCGGCACTTCAACCGCGCCTACGCCTTTGCCGGCTTTGATCTCAAACGCAGCGCGAACGTCGCTAAAATCATCATCCAACAGCTCGTTAATCATATCGATGGATTCAAGCATCACATGGTACGATTCAACAATCTGCGCCACATTGTTCATAAACGGATTGTGATTGACTGCCCGAAGGCCCAGGTCTTCGGCCATTTCACGCGCCTCCGGATACAAATAATGATGATTGTTGTTGAACCTAGCCAAAGCTCCGGCTGCAAAAGACTCACGGCTTAACTTAGTAAATTTGGTTGTTGTAAAATCAACCACATATTCGTTGGTCATGGCCAGGTAATCGTTTTCGGGCTTTACCACGCCATCCGTAGAAATTAAATCGCCGCCTATCCACGGATAATGATTTACGCCCCTGAGCGAAACAAACTCTGTTTCCCTGACAAAATCAGGCATAGGGATGGTTTTAAAGAACTCCGCCGTTGTAACAATTTCGGGCAATGTTTCTTTTATTCGATCTCTAAGGGATTCCAAGCTTTCTCTTTTTGGAACGCTAGAAAATCCGCCGATGGCGATGCTAACCGGGTGCGTGGTGCGTCCGGCGATCAAATCGCACATATCATTAGCCAGTCCCTTAAGCTTTACAGCAAGCGCGGCGACTTCAGGATGAGATTTTACAATTGGCAACACGCTGCCAACATTCATAAAATCAGGCGCGGCAAGGAAAAACACATGTAAAATATGGCTTTGAAGCGTTTCGCCATGTTTAGCCAGCAGCCTTAATTTTTGCGCAAGTTTAGGAACTTCAACGCCCATTGCACGCTCAATAGCGCGGAAACTGGCAAGCGCATGACCAATGGAGCATATCCCGCAAATTCGAGCGGTTAATATTGGCGCAAGATCAATCGAAAGTCCCTTTACCATGGCCTCAAAATAACGCGGCGTTTCAACCACTTGCCATTTTGCTTCCACCAACTTTCCGTTTTTCACTTTAACATGAATATCGCCATGACCTTCAACGCGCGTTAAATGATGAACATCTATGTTCAAATCGCATTTAGACATCTTTAACCTCACTAAAAGCGTTAAAAAAGCTTAATCTTTCTTTGATATAATCTTTGGAAAATCCTTTTTCTTTAGCAATGTCAAAAAAAGCTTCAAAATTCGGGGCTTCGAACGGCCCGCGGCAACCCAAACATCCCATCTTGCCCGAGGTGCATACCGCATCGCAGCCGGCTTGCGTGACCGGGCCCAAGCAAAATTGCCCTAAATCAAACAAACAGGTATTAATATGTTGCTTGCATTCGACGCATACCGGATATTTTGGAAACTTAATTTCTGCTTTGGTAACCACATCGACAATAATTCGCTCGACTTCCGCCTTATTGATCGGGCAGCCTGGAATGGCAAGATCAACCTGAACATATTCTTTCACCGGCTTTACTTCAAGCGTTTCTTTTGGCATTTCGCCATAAACCTCTCGATTCACCTCATCAATCGGATAGCGATTTTTCAGGCTATTAATGCCGCCGAAGCAAGCGCATGTGCCAATTGCAACCAATACTTTGGCGCGCTCGCGAATTTTTTTCAAGCGCTCAATTTCGTCGGCTCGCGAAATACTACCCTCAATTAAAGCAATCTCGTAATCATCGCCTTTATCGGATGAAATTTCCCGAAAATTTACAATCTCCATTAATGAAAGAAAATCCACCAATGTAGTTTCTTTATTGGCGAGTTGCAGCTCGCAACCTTCGCAACATGTGAAATCAAAAACCCCAACTTTAGGTTTTTGCGGTCCTAATCCAAGGTATTTCATACTAAAAACGCTTAAATCGCTTCCTTTAAATTTAACACCGACCAATAGTCAAACACCGGCCCATCAACGCAAGTAAAGGTTGATCCAACCATACACCGGCAGCATTTACCCATACCGCAATGCATGCGTCTCTCCAGAGAAACAAACATTTTGTTCATCGGGATGCCGATTTTATCTAAACGATTGCAGACAAACTTAAACATTACCGGCGGGCCGCATACAATGGCATACGTATTTATGGGATCTATTTCAATTTCATCAAGCAACTCGGTAATCATTCCAACCCGACCGTTCCAATTTTCATCCGGATTTTCAACAATGGAAAGCATATTAATGTGGTTAACCTTTTCCCATTCGTTGTATTGATAGGTAAATAACATCTGAGAGGGTTCTTTGGCGCCATACAGCACATGCACGTCTTTATACAAATCGCGGTACTCGCTGACCCAATACAGCGGCCCTCGAAGCGGCGCAAGCCCTAAACCACCGGCAATCAATAGCACATTGTTGCCTTGCATTTTTTCCATAGGGAAGGAGTTGCCAAAAGGGCCTCTAAGCCCAACATAGGCGCCAACGCTGGCTTCATGCAACACGTTGGTGGTTCGTCCGGTTTTCCTGATGCAAAGCTCAATGTACTCGTGGTTGTTTGTAGAACTGGATAACGAAATAGGAACTTCCCCATAACCCGGAACTTCCAGCATTACAAACTGACCCGGCCGAAATTGAAAAATCTTTCGTTCAACCCGATCCAGAATTTTGAGATGAAAGAGTTTCTCGTATTCGGTTAAATCAATCACGTTGATAATTTTGCACTTATAAACCTTGTCGGTCTTCATCAGAACCTTCTTGCGAGTGTATTGAGGCGGCGTAGCCATAAATGGCTCGAGGTTTACATCCTGTACCGGAAGTTTAAGATCGTTCTTCATTATCTAACCTTAAATCGTTAATAACATCTTTTGGATTTATATCGGCTAAACAAGCCCGTCCGCATCGATTGCATCCCACGCAAATTGGTTCTTTGGCATTTTCTTCAAAACCTCTGTAATGATGGTAATATCGATATTTTAAACGGTCTTCTTTTTTTGGTCTGAAATTATGGCCGCCGGCGACTTCGGCAAAATCAAGGATTGTGCACGAGTAAAGCATCATGTCTTTTGAGGCTTTCTTGAGATTTACGGCGATATTTTCTTCAACCTGATAGCAATAACACGTTGGACAGACCATAGCGCATGTGCCGCAATTGAGGCATTTATCGCCCCACTTTTTCCAAATGGGAGAATCGAACTCGATATCCAAAAAGCTTGGCAAACTGCCAATTTCAACATTAGTTTTAAAGCTTTTCTTAATAAACTTTCGCCGCTCGATGTAGCTTTTATCATCCTCATCGGTTGGAACGGTCACTTGAAATTTTTTCAAAAAATCAAATGCCGGGGATGAATTAATAGCCAGATAGTAACTATCGCCAATATCCGAGCAAAACACATCAAATCCCTCGGTTACCGTATGGTGATTCATTGAACTGCAAAAGCAATCCGGTAACGGCTCATGATCCAAACCAATAATAAACGTGTTTTTCCGACGGGATATATAATACGGCGAAGGATACGTGCCTTTGTAAAAAATGCGATCTAAAATATTTAGCGCATTGATATCGCACGGCCTAAGCCCAACAAGTACCCTTGGATGAACCCGATATTCAATGGTTTGATCCCAATCGTCGTCGGTAAATGTATATTCGGATAGCTTTTCGCGATAAGGAAGAAAGAAGTTTTTTACAGCCGTGTAGGAGATGGTGTAGTCCAATTCAATCTCATCAGCCGAATGAACTTGCTGAAATTTGTAAATCGGGTCATTGTTTCGATCCACATCGGATTGAACCGGCCCTATGGTTACATTTGATTCAATGAGGGACTCCAGAAATTTTCTGAACTCACTTTTAGAGATAACTCTATAAATCATATTTTACTCCCAAAAACGATTAAAAATTAAAACAGGGAGCGATGATGCACTCTAATCGAACCTTTTATTTGAACATTTAGCTATATTGCCACTATATTCAAATCTGATTCTGCATTAAAGTTAACTAGAAAAAATCGTATTACCAATAATAACTAGTATTGATTCTTTAAATTTATACGATTTAACATTCGTTACGATAAGTATGAAATACGTTAGTTGCTATTTTCGTTGATCCAATCATCTAAAATCGCTTGTCCTTTTGAAACCGCATCATCCATAAGCGATTCCACTTCGGGACTCAGGCCAATATCCATATCCAATTTTTGAGGCGGAATGCCAATCAAGGCAATGCGTTCAGGAAGCTT
>JANQGG010000005.1 GCA_028277445.1 Chloroherpetonaceae bacterium
TCATTAGAAGTACAAATTTTTGGCAATGGAAGCCAAAAAGACAAAACGGAAATGACGAATTACTTTTTAACGGGTCATCGCGAACGCCTGGAAGGCGTGCAGCGATCCAAAAAATGCCTCTGGATTGCTTCCATGAGCCTGTCCTGAGCGAAGCCGAAGGATTCGCAATGACACTTATCAATGCGTGTTCTTAATTTTTAAATCCGTCATTAGAAAAAAACAATGTAATGGAAAAAGGCAAATTTATAGGTTTTACAATATGATTTTAAGAGCATTCAAGTTGTAAGCAAAATTTACGGTTAGTTTTTGACTGTATTTTAGTTTGATTATTAAGCCTAAGCTATTAAAAAATAATTATTTAAGCACACGTTTCTCTAATGACAGTCCTTAGGAATTTTAACCTATTGACTGATTTGGGTTTATGATACTTTATTTCAAACTTTCCAGATTTCCGGTGAGTTTTTCGAGATTGAGCCTGGCAGCCTTAAGTTTTTCACGCTCACCTTCAACAACCTCTTTGGGCGCATTGGCTATAAATTTTTCGTTACCAAGTTTTCCTTCAAGCTGTTTAACATACCCGCCAACTTTTTGAATTTCTTTTTCCAGGCGCGCTTTTTCCTTATCCAGATCAATTAAACCTTCCAACAAAATGTAGATTTCGTTGCCTTCAACTACCGCACCGGCTGAAGCTTTGGGTTTTTCCATACCCACACCCACTTCAACTTCTGAACGAGCAAGCCGCTCAATGTAAATGGCATTCTCCTGAATCAAGGCGGCCTTCTCTTCTGAAAACGCATTAATCCGAACCTTGGATATGGTTGAAGGCGGCACGCCAAGTACACTGCGCACGCTTCGGCATTCGGTGATGATCTTTTTGAGAAACTCAATGGTTTCCAACGCGTTTTCATCAATCCCGTTTGGATCTGAATAAGGAATAGCTGCGCAACTGATGCTTTCCTCTTTTTGGCGTTGAACAATTGTTTGCCAGATTTCTTCGGTAATAAAGGGCATAACAGGATGAAGCGCTTTCAATGCGGTTTCAAAGACTTGCACCGCGCGAAGGATTTGCTGTTTTTTCTCAGTTTCCTCGGCACAATTTTGGAGCGAGACTTTCATCAATTCCAGGTACCAATCGCAGAAATCGCTCCATATAAATTCATAGAGCTGTTTGGTAATATCGTTAACCCGAAATTGTTTGTGGGCCTTGTGGTATGAGTCCAGCATTTGGTTCAGCTTTGTCAGCATCCATCGATCCACCAAGCCAAGCGCGGATATTTCCGGGGAAAAATCTACATACATGTTACCGAACTCTTCATCATCAGCAAAAACCTCATTTCGGTTCATGAACAAAAATCGTGCGGCATTCCAGATTTTAGTCGCAAAATTCCGACCCTGTTCGCATTTTTCAGCGCCAAACAACACATCCTGCCCTAGAGGCGCGAGATAAATAACGGTAAAGCGCAAGGCATCGGTACCATACTGATCCATAACAGCGAGCGGATCGGGAGAGTTACCCAACGATTTGGATAGCTTGCGCCCTTTCATATCGCGGATAATGCTGGTAAAGTATACATCGCGGAATGGTACGTCGCCTTTAAAATATAGCCCGGCCATAATCATTCGGGCAACCCAGAAGAAAATAATATCGGGGCCGGTTACCAGGGTGCTGGTCGGGTAAAAGGCTTTGAAATCGTCGTTGCAATCGCCATCACCTTTCCAGCGCAGGGTGGTCATTGGCCAAAGCCACGAAGAAAACCAGGTATCCAAAACATCGTTATCCTGGGTCAGCTCGTCAGTGCAAGCCAGTTCTCTGGCTTCGGCCTCATTGTGGGCCACAAAAATATTTCCATCCTTATCGTACCAGGCCGGTATCCGATGGCCCCACCAAAGCTGCCTGGAAATGCACCAATCCTGAATATTTCCCATCCAATGCCGGTAAGTATTGATCCACCTGGCCGGATGAAACTTGATCTTACCATCTTCCACGGCTTTAAGCGCAGGCTCAGCAAGGGTTTTCATCTTTACAAACCACTGCTCCGAAAGAAATGGCTCAACCACAACGCCTGCGCGTTCGGAGTAGCCCACGTTGTGCTCGTAGTCTTCAATTTTTTCAATGGCATTCATGGCCTGAAGATCGTCGGTAATTTTGTTTCTGGCATCGAAGCGATCCATACCCTTATAACCAAACTCGTCTGTCATTTCACCGCTTTGGCCGATCACGGAGATAATCGGCAGATTATGTCGCTGGGCAACAGCATAGTCGTTCGGGTCATGCGCCGGAGTTATTTTCAACGCACCGGTTCCGAATTCAATTTCAACATAATCATCTGCTATGATCGGTACCCTACGATTCGCAATTGGTACAATGGCTTCTTTACCGATCAACGCTTTATACCGATCATCGTTAGGATTTACGGCAATGGCCACATCGGCCAAAATTGTTTCAGGGCGAACCGTAGCTATGGTGATATATTTTTCGGGTTGATCGGCCAAGGCATAGCGCACATAGGTGAGTGGATCAACCTGGGTTTTCATGATCACTTCTTCATCCGAAAGCGCAGTATGCGAAACCGGGCACCAGTTGATGATGCGTTTGCCTTTGTAGATCAAGCCATCGCGATAAAGTTTCACAAACACATTGATAACGGCTTCGGAAGCGCTTTCATCCATGGTAAATAAATTGCGACGCCAATCGCAGGAAATGCCCAAACGTTGAAGCTGCTGAAGAATCAAACTACCGTATTGCTCGCGCCATGACCAAACTTCATCCAAAAATTTTTCACGCCCCAAATCGTACCGCGAAAGCTTTTGTTTGCGAAGCTTTTTTTCCACAACGGTTTGAGTGGCAATGCCGGCATGGTCGGTTCCGGGCAACCACAACGCTTCTTTTTGCATCATGCGGTTGTAACGAATAAAAATATCCTGTATGGTATGATTCAAAACATGTCCGATGGTTAAACTACCGGTAACATTTGGCGGCGGCATTAAAATCGTGTAGGGTTCTTTTTTGTGGTTTAATACATTTTCGCTGTGCGCATGATACAACCCGAATGCATTCCAATGATCGGCGCTCCAGGTTTGTTCCACACGTTTTGGATCATAAGTTTTGTCTAAATTTTTGGATACAAGTGATTCTTCAGACATGGTTTTAACTAATAATTAAGTCGTTTTATGAATTGAGTCAATGCTATGTTGATGTTAATGATTTAGTTATAAGTCATTCCTAGATTGAACAAATAATACAACAATAATAAAATCATGCATACCGAAATGCATGTGCTGAGCGAAGCCGAAGCGCCAATTTTCCCTCTCCCGATCTGCCAGTCACTCTATCCAGAGAGGGACATATACAACACCATTCGATTCAAATACAAGCGTTTAAAGAACTCTCCTCACGCTCTGGGAGGTGGCTTCGAAAACAAGGGGTTGCAACCCCTTGTTATAGATATACGCATGCGTCATTAGCAATCGGAAATTTTTAGCCAAAAACACAAATAAGCAATGACGAACTACTTTTTAATAGGTCATCGCGAGTCCATTATTTTGACGACCACAACACAAATGGATAATGACGATTAATTAACCGGGTCATGCTGAACTTGTTTCAGCATCTCTAACAGCTCCCCCTTTATCTGAGACCCTGAAACAAGTTCAGGGTGACTGGATAAGGAAACTATCATATTTTATTAGAGTTTCCGTCATTGGAAGTTAATGATTCGGACTCGCCAAAAATTTTATTTTGTGATGTCCTGTCAAATTCTAAATCGCCATGGCCTGAGAGTCTGTTGTTAAGCATTGAACTCTTAGAATCACTAAAAAACGCTAAAGCGGAACATATCGAAAAAAAAATGCCATTGCCTGGAATCAGCAATGGCATTAATCTTTAATCGATCATTGATTACTTATCAGGCGTATCGGGTCGTTTGGTGAAGACCTCATCAATAATGCCATATTCTTTTGCTTCCGTAGCGCTCATCCAGCGATCGCGCTCCGAGTCTTCGCGAATTTTGACCACTTCCTGCCCGGTATGTTTGGAAAAGAGTTCTTCAAGCAATCGTCGAATTTTTTCAATTTCTTTTGCCTGTATCACAATATCCGACTCCTGTCCCTGAACGCCACCCGAAGGCTGGTGAATCATAATACGCGAGTGCGGCAAGGCTGCACGTTTGCCTTCAGCGCCCGAGGCGAGCAAAAACGCTCCCATACTTGCTGCCATACCCACGCATACGGTTGCAACATTAGGGCGGATGTATTGTATGGTGTCGTAAAGACCTAAACCGGCCGATACACTTCCACCCGGAGAATTAATGTACATGAAGATATCGCGCTCGGGGTCTTCCGATTCCAGAAAAATCATTTGCGCCATGATCAAACTGGCAGTGTGGTCATCAACCGGAGTACCAAAGAAAATGATGCGCTCTCTAAGCAATCGTGAAAAAATATCAAATGCCCGTTCGCCGCGTCCTGATGTTTCAATAACCATGGGAACCAACATGTTGTTAATTCCTTTTTCTATGTGCGGTGAATACAGATTTTTTTGGGCGTAATGATCAAAACCAAAATTAATGTTTGCCATAAGACATTGGGTTATAATGTGATAAAACCTGGAACCATATAAAGCTTTTTTAAGGCTTGTCATTAAACATCATTCGTTTAAGCCAAGGTTCCATTTAACCATAAATACCTGTGAATGGTCTGTTCAAACTGAACTTATGGTGATAAAAATTTCATTGGCGGCGTATAAAGATTACCAGAAGCCGGATCGTGCGGTTTAAATTTCATGCTTCTGGAAATTGCTTTTACTGTAGCCAGGGTTTGCGGGTCAACATCGCTATGCTTTAAGTTGAATTTAACCACCTTACCTTCAGGGCTTATAGCCAATTCAAAGGCAATGTAACCTTTTAAGCCCCGCTGACGCCAGGCGCGGTCAATAACAGGTGAAAGCTTTCTTTCCAAATCATCCAAAATTGGTTCCATTTCTTCATAAGGATCGACAAGACTGCCTTTAGCTGAAGTTCCGCTTGGTTTATCGGCTTCTTCAGGACCGCTAACGTATTCACGTTTGATAACGCCGCTTTTATCCTGATTTTCATCGGCCAGTGTTTCCTGATATTTTTTATACATATCAACCTGGGCAGCCGAATCGGGTTTCAAAAGATCGGAGTCGTCGCCCTTGTTACATCCCGAACATGCCTGAAACATCATCCCTGAAACACTGATTGTGGTAATGAGGAGGATTGATTTTGAAAGTTTCAAATTCATGGTTTATAAAGTAAAATTGAGTTCAAAAACCGAAAGTTTTAAGGACTTATAAGTAACAAGTAAAAAGCAAAAAATCCAAATACTTAACACAACCGAAATCCGAGGAAATGCCAAAAAACACACCTAAATAAAAAAGGCCAACCTGTTGTTGGCTGGCCTTTCTTACATATTGCTGTGAACGAATTAATACATTCCGCCACCCATGCCCGGAGCGCCCGGAGGCATTGGAGGCATTTTTTCTTCCTCTTCTTTTTCAGAAATAATCGCTTCGGTTGTAAGCATTAAACCGCTCACTGATGCTGCGTTTTCTAATGCAGTACGAGTTACCATAGTTGGGTCGATAACACCGGAAGCAATTAAGTTTTCATAAACTTCGGTGCGTGCATTGAAACCATAATCATCTGTGCCTTCTTTAACTTTTTGAACAACCACAGATCCATCAATGGTACCGGTGTTGGCAACAATCTGGCGAAGCGGTTCTTCTAAAGCACGACGCAAAATTTCTATGCCCGTTTTTTGATCCTCGTTTTCACATTCGGTATTATCCAAAGCTTTTGCTGCACGAAGCAACGCAACGCCACCGCCGGCAACAATGCCTTCCTGAACTGCAGCGCGTGTAGCATGCAACGCATCTTCAACGCGAGCTTTCTTTTCTTTCATTTCAACCTCAGTAGAAGCGCCGATGTTAAGTACGGCCACGCCGCCGGAGAGCTTAGCCAAACGTTCTTGAAGTTTTTCTTTATCGTAATCAGATGTGGCTTTTTCAACTTGATTTTTAATTTCGTTGATTCTAGCTTTGATATCATCCTGAGTACCTTTACCTTCAACAACGGTGGTGTTGTCTTTATCGATGGTTACGCTTCCGGCCTGACCAAGATAAGAAACGGTAGCGTTTTCCAATTTGTAACCTTTTTCTTCAGAAATTACAGTACCGCCGGTCAAAATCGCGATATCTTCAAGCATCGCTTTTCTGCGATCACCAAAACCAGGCGCTTTAACGGCTGCAATTTTTAATGTGCCACGAAGCTTATTGACAACTAAAGTAGCAAGCGCTTCACCTTCAATATCCTCAGCAATGATGAGCATTGGCTTTCCGGATTGAGCTACTTTTTCCAAAACCGGAAGAAGGTCTTTCATGTTGCTGATTTTCTTATCGTGGATAAGAATGTAAGGTTCTTCCAAAACAGCTTCCATCGTTTCGGAATTGGTTACAAAGTATGGTGAAAGGTAACCGCGATCGAACTGCATACCTTCCACAACTTTCACTTCGGTTTCTGTTCCTTTGGCTTCTTCAACGGTGATTACGCCATCTTTACCCACTTTTTCCATAGCATCGGCAATTAAATCACCAATCAACGTGTCGTTGTTCGCTGAAATGGTTCCAACCTGGGCAATTTCTTTTTTATCGGAAATTGAACGAGACTGGCTTTGCAAGTCACCTACGATTGAAGCCACACCTCTATCGATGCCACGCTTTAAATCCATTGGATTAGCGCCGGCTGCCACGTTCTTTAAACCTTCACGATAGACCGCTTGAGCCAAAACGGTAGCCGTTGTGGTACCATCACCGGCAACATCGCTGGTTTTGGAAGCCACTTCTTTAACCATTTGGGCGCCCATGTTTTCAACCGGGTCTTCCAGCTCAATTTCTTTTGCAACGGTTACACCATCTTTGGTTACGGTTGGCGCACCAAATTTTTTATCAATGATCACATTGCGACCTGCCGGTCCAAGTGTAACTTTTACGGCATCTGCTAATTTATCCACACCATGTTTCAACATGCTGCGACCTTCAGCATCAAAATGAATGTCTTTTGCTGCCATGTTTATAAACCTCCAATTTATTTGTTAGTAATTAATTTTTTTTCTTATCCAATAATGGCAAAAATGTCGGATTCACGCATGATCAGGTACTCTTCGCCTTCAACGGTAACTTCAGTACCGGAGTATTTTCCATAAAGCACTTTTTGGCCAACAGAAACTTCAGGAGCAACCAAAGATCCACTATCGGCAGTTTTACCTGGACCTACAGCTACCACTTCGCCATGCTGTGGCTTTTCTTTTCCGGTGTCGGGTATGTAAAGTCCACCTTTAGTTTTTTCCTCAGCGGGTGATGGCTTAACAATAACGCGATCTGCTAATGGTTTGAGATTCATATCGTTAAATTAATTTTTGGGTTTAAAAATACACGTCACTAAAAACGTAAGTCGTAAAAAACATGTAATTTCTAGCACTCTATACAAATGAGTGCTGATTTTCAGCAATTATACAAAAGGGTAATAAAAAATGCAAGGATTTTTTAGCACTCTGGCTCTAAGAGTGCTAATTATTCAATAATCCCAAATCGGTCATTAGAAATTTTAACCTATTGACCGATTTGGGATAATCATTTAAAAACTTTTCTTAATGAGTGAATGTCTTTTCGATTCCATGGAAATACCTATTATTTGTTCTTCATAAATTCACTTTGGCGTAGTTTGCATATTAAAAGACACAAATAGCCGGTAACTTTTATGCCATGTTATGTATTATTGGATTGTGTTTAATAATGAATATTGAAAATTTCTTCCCATGAAATTTCTTGTAGACGCAAGTTGGAAAATACTCTTAAAAGATATGGGAATTGACTCTATAGAAGTTTTAAAAAGAGCTCAATTACCTGAAGATTTATTAGTCAGAAAAGATGCCGCTTTATCTACTGCTGAATATTTCCGTTTGTGGGAAAGTCTGGATCAAACATCTAACGATCCGCTATTCCCTTTAACTTTAGGACAAGCAGTTACAGCAGAAGCTTTTCACCCAGTGTTATTTTCCGCGCTTTGCAGTCCAAATCTGAACATTGCCATGAGCCGCGTAAGTAAATTCAAAAAACTCATTGGTCCGCTCACGTTGGATGTAAATATTCTGCCAGAATCCACAACAATAACTTTAAACTGTCTGGATAGCCAATACCCACTACCTTCATCACTGATTGCCACAGAATTTGTATTTTTAGTAAATCTGGTTCGGATGGCAACCCGAGAAACTGTGAAACCCATATCTATTGTTTCATCCAGGCTCATAACTAATGTTGATCAATACGTTGAGTTCTTTGGTGTGTATGTAAATTTTGGTCGTATTAACAAATTGGTATTCTCATCTGAAGATGCTCTCCTGCCATTTATTACCGAAAATGAGAAAATGTGGAATTTTTTTGAGCCCGAACTTGGAAAACGACTTTCTGATATGGATTCGGATGTTGATTTTGCCGACCGCGTTCAAAGCTCATTAATGGAATTGCTACCAAGCGGTCAGAGCAGTATCGATGATGTAGCCAATAAACTTGCTATAAGCAAAAGAACTCTCCAACGGAGGCTGAGCGAAGAAAAAACAAATTTTCAAATTATTCTCAACACTGTACGAGAAAAACTCGCTAAGCACTACCTTTCAAATTCTGAACTATCTAACACTCAAATTTCTTTTTTATTGGGATATGATGATCCCAATTCATTCTTTAGAGCATTTCATACCTGGACAGGATTAACCCCCAAACAGTTACGAGTCAACCAATAAAGCTACTCTTTTTAATATGTCTTGATCATAAATATCGTCTTTAGTAATAGCACTTTCAAATTGACGCATATTGCATGTTTTTTGGCACATATTGCTATTTCTTGAATCAAACGCTTTCGTATTCTTCTTTCAAGAATAAATTTTTTAATCAAACCCAGAAAGGAAATACAATGCAGAGAGTAGCATTAATAACTGGCGCATCATCAGGCATAGGTGAGTCAGCCGCTAAATTACTTCAAAATAATGGATTCAAGGTCTATGGTGCAGCGCGTAGAATTCAAAACATGAAATCTCTAGAGGAAAAAGGTATTTCAACGGTTGCTTTAGACATTACGAAGGAAGTGTCAATTCTTGATTGTGTTCATACAATACTAGAGAAAGAAGGCAAAATAGATGTGCTTATAAATAACGCCGGTTATGGCTCCTATGGCGCTGTTGAAGATGTTTCGCTGGATGAAGCCCGGCATCAGTTTGAAGTTAACATGTTTGGTCTTGCCAGACTCACACAACTTGTATTACCTGGAATGAGAAAGCATCAATTTGGTAAGATTGTAAATATTTCATCGATAGGTGGTAAAATTTATACCCCTTTTGGTGCCTGGTATCATGCTACGAAACATGCACTTGAAGGATGGTCGGACTGCTTACGAAATGAGGTAAAACCTTTTGGCATTGATGTTGTAGTTGTAGAACCGGGAGGTATTAAGACGCCTTGGGGTCAAATAGCGGCGGACAATCTCAAGAAAACGTCCGGCAAAGGCGCTTATGCAGAACAAGCCATTAAATACGCCGATTCCATGGCAGAAATGTACTCATCAAATCAATTGACAGATCCTGAAGTCATTGGCAAAATAATTCTGAAAGCTGTAACTGTAAAGCAGCCTAAAACCAGGTATGCAAAAGGATTTATGGCAAAGCCTACATTATTTATTCGCAAATGGTTTGGCGACAGAGTTTATGACAAGATGCTAAAACTTATGGCTTGAACTAAATTTTAAAATTATAAAAACAAATCACTCATGAAAGACTTTAAAAATAAAGTAGTTCTTATAACAGGGGGCGCAACAGGCATTGGTTTTTCATTTGCCAAACAATTTGGCAAAGAAGGTGCGAAAATAATCATTGCGGGCCATCATCTAAACAAAGTTGAGACAGCCGTGGAAAAGTTAACCGCACTTGGTATTGATGCAAAAGGTGTAGAATGCGACGTTACAAAACGCGAAGATGTTGAAGCAGCCGCTGATTTTGCCTGGAAAGAATATGGACAAGTGGATATGCTTTTAAATAATGCCGGGGTTATGTCGGTTGGCGCTACTGTGATTGATTCAACGGTTGAAGATTATATGAAGACTTATAATGTTAATATTTTTGGCGTACTCAACGGTTCTTCAGTATTTGGAAAACGAATGATTGAACAAGGTTCTCCGGCTGCTATTTATAATGTGGGATCTGAAAACTCTCTGTTTAATGGCGTGCCTACTGCAGCTGCTTATGTATCCAGCAAACATGCTGTTTTAGCAATCACTGAATCTTTAAGGGAAGAAGTTCCGGGATTTATAGAAGTCGGTTTGATTTGTCCGGGTTTTGTTCAGTCTGAATTGGGTGATAAGGATGCGATGCAGTTTGCCATGGATACGGATAAATTCACTTCCATTGCGATGAAGCAAATCAAAGCGGGGAAATTCTTTATCGTTTCTCACTCCTATAATTTGAAAAGAATTGAAGATCGCTTTAACGAAATTAAAGAAGCATATGAAACCTATGCCCCACGTTATGAAGGCGATGAAGAATTTGATGTCAGAACTTTAATGGTGAAGTTAAATGAGCAAATGAATCAAAATCAGTGATATGACAACTGTTTCAAGCTAAGGAGTTCGCTTCAGCTTGGTTGCTAAAGCGAACTCAACAGCCTCTTTAGAGGAGAAGTTATTTTACTAAGATCATGGGTCGGGTAATGGCCTTTTCATTATTGATTTGAAGCCTGTAAAAATACAACCCGCTACTTAATCTCTCAGCATTAAAAACTAATTGATACGTGCCGGGTCTTTGATTGCCATTCATTAATGTTTGTACTTGCCTGCCCAACACATCATAGACATTTAAAGAGGCAAAACAACGTTCTTTTAAATAGACCTTAATGGTTGTGGTTGGATTAAACGGATTTGGGTAGTTTTGACCTAATTCATAATTATCGGGTTTGCCATCCTGAATGCTTTCTACAATAACAGAGCTAAGACCCAAAGTATCTATTATGGTAGTGGGATCAATGATCAGGTTTGAAATCACCTGATCTTTCATAATATATAAGGTATCCATATCGAAATCGACACCTATGCCTACGTTTTGGCGACAATCTAAATCAGTTAGACTTAAATTGTTACTCACATCTAATATCATCAGGTCATTAAAATAGCATGTCAGCTCATTAAGCATTGTATTATTACTAATATCCAGGGAGCCAAGTAAATTTTCAGAACAATCCAATGAACTAAGTTGGGTGTTTACTGAAACATCCAGCGAGGAAAGGTTATTTTCATAACAATCCAGAGAGTTCAGATTGATGTTTGCAGATACATCCAACGAGGTGAGGTTATTTTTATAGCAAAAAAATGTCTCCAGGTCGGATAAATGGCTTACATCAATCGTATCCAAATTTAAACTGGCGCAGCCCAGCCTTGTAAGCAATGGATTGTTTGATATATCTAAAGTATCCAGTGGGTTAAATGAACAATCAATATCTTCCAACAAGGTGTTTTGAGAAATATCCAGGGAATCGAGGGCATTAAAATTCACATATAAGATTTCCAGAAGGGCATTTTGGGTGACATCCAAAGATTCCAAGTTATTACCGGTAAAATGTAAAAAGGTGAGATTAGGGTTTTGGCTTACATCTATCGTTTTAAGATTGTTTATGTAGGCTTTTATTTCTTCCAGATCACTACACCCGCTCACATCCAAATAACGAATATTGCTTTTCTTACAATCAAGATATTTTAACTTCGTATTATCAGACAGATCTAAAGAATCTATCTCATTATCATGGCAGTATAAATTTTCCAGATATGTAAAAAGCTCAATTCCGGTTAAATTCCTTATTTTAGAAGTATCGCCAGAAAGTGGCGCGAGTTTTAATTCCGTCACCATGTTTAAATCCGGGACATCAACCGTTTCACTTCCAAAATCGGTAATGCCGTAACTCGTACCATGATTTATATCATGGTTTATCAAGGCTTTTCTGAAATTTGAATCCGGCACAGAAATAATATTTCCCGAAACGATCATCACATTATTTCTGGGTTCTGTTTCAGCAAATACATAAAGGGGCGTTTGTAAAAGTAGAAGCGCAGCAAGTAGTAGAAGTTTTTTCATAATCTGGGTGGTTTTTTTAAAAAAATGTGTTTTTATACTCACTTATAAATATAATAAGGAAATTCTGAATTGGTTTTTGGAAATGCATGAAATGTCACTGGCCTTAAATATTGTTGATATTATCACATCCAAAGCTCAGGAGGAAAACGCAAGTAAAATCACTGAGATTGATTTGGAAGTCGGTGATCTGGCAGGCATTGAACTCCATGCGCTTGAATTTTGCATGGAAGAGGCTTGCAAAAATACGCTTGCCGATGGAGCTAATATTATTTATAATCAAGTTGGCGCTAAAGCCAGATGCATTGATTGTAAACATGAATTTGAACCTGATTTCTTATTTACCCGATGCCCGTCGTGTGGCGGATTTAAGGTGGATGTTATCCAGGGTAAAGAATTTAAAATCCGATCCATCAACATCGATTAAAAGGAGTTTTTATGTGCGATACATGCGGATGCAGCCAACCCGATAATGCTGTTACGATCAGAAAGCCCGGTGATATCAGCCAGCATAATGATGGCAACCATCACCACCATAGTCATAGCCATGACCATCATCACGGGCATACCCATAGTCATGATTCAAAAAAGATAGATATTGAACTCGATGTGCTTCAAAAAAATAATCTGCTGGCCGAACGCAATCGCGGGTATTTTGAAGCCAAAGGCGTTTTGGCGCTGAATTTAGTCAGTTCACCGGGTTCAGGCAAAACCTCCTTATTGGAGCGAACCATTGCTGAGATGAAAGAGGATCTGGACTTTGCCGTCATTGAAGGCGATCAGCAAACCATGCGCGACGCCGAACGCATCGAAAAAACCGGCGCGCCGGTTGTTCAGGTCAATACCGGAACCGGTTGCCATTTGGACGCCGATATGGTTCACCGTGCCATTCACTCGCTCAAACTCAAAGAACAAAGCGTGCTTTTGATAGAAAATGTCGGCAACCTGGTTTGCCCGGCCCTATTTGATTTGGGTGAAGCCATGAAGGTTGTGGTGATCAGCGTAACCGAGGGTGACGATAAACCGCAAAAATACCCCACCATGTTTGATGCGGCTCAAATTTGCATCATCAATAAAATTGATTTATTACCCCATGTTGATTTTGATGTTGAACAATGCAAAACCTACGCTTTGGAAGTCAATCATCATTTGAAATTTTTTGAAGTATCGGCACGAACCGGCCAGGGGTTAGAGGAATGGAAAACATGGCTTCAGGCTCAAGTCAGAAATACACACACGCATTAAACGAATCCGATAATTGCGTTAAGCGACTGGGCATTGTCGTCAAAGGAATTGTGCAGGGGGTCGGGTTCCGGCCCTTTGTTTTTCAATTGGCCAAATCCAACCGGTTGAATGGCTTTGTAACAAATTCCTCCAAAGGGGTTGAAATAGAACTTGAAGGATCAACAGAACATCTTAACCGGTTTTTAGCCGATCTTGAATCCAAAGCCCCACCGCTCAGCCAAATTTCAGATGTATCCTGTTCTGAACTGCCGTTGAAACATGAATCCGGCTTTAACATTGTTGAAACGCTTCGAGGAGAAAAACCCGCGACGTTAATCTCTCCCGATATCGCCGTCTGCAAGGACTGCCTGAAAGAGCTCTTTGATCCCAAAAACCGTCGTTATCATTACCCCTTTATCAATTGCACCAACTGCGGCCCGCGCTACACCATCATCGATCAAATGCCATACGACCGCCCATATACATCGATGAAACATTTTACCATGTGCCCTTCATGCGATAGCGAATACCACGATCCCATGAACCGACGCTTTCATGCGCAGCCCAACGCCTGTGCGGATTGCGGACCTGAAATTGGTTTGTACTTGCCAGACCAAAAGCAAATTGAAACACCTGATCCGATTGGTCAAGCCAGAGCATATCTCAAAGCCGGTCACATTTTAGCCATTAAAGGTTTGGGCGGATTTCATCTTTGTTGTGATGCCAGAAACGAAATCGCCGTTCAAACGCTCCGCCGACGAAAGCATCGTGAAGAAAAGCCTTTTGCCATTATGGTTCGTTCGCTTGAAACGGCTAAGAGGCATTGCACGATAAACGCTGATGAAGAATCGCTTCTTATGTCCAAAGAAGCCCCGATTGTGCTTCTCAAAAAATCCGGTGAGACGCTTGCTCCATCTCTGGCTCCTGGCAATGATCGTTTAGGCATTATGCTGCCATACACCCCGCTTCATCATCTGCTGTTTGAGGATCAGATGGAAACGCTTGTCATGACAAGCGCAAACCTTTCCGACGAGCCAATTTGCATCAACAATGATGAAGCGTTTTCAAGACTCAACGGTATTGCGGATTTCTTTTTAATCCATAACCGTGAGATTTACTTACGCTGCGATGATTCGGTTGTGGCTCACATGGGCGGAAAAATCCGGTTTTTGCGTCGCTCCCGCGGGTTTGTCCCAAAACCTGTTCATGTTGGTTCAACCGGTGCGCCAATTCTTGCAACCGGCGCAGAACTAAAAAACACCGTCTGTTTGCTCAAGGATGATCAGGCCTTTTTAAGCCAGCATATTGGCGACCTTGTAAATCTGGAAGCTTACGAACACTTTCAAAAAACAATCGCTCATTTTGAGCGCATTTTTGAAACCAAACCGGAGCTTGTAGTGCATGACTTGCATCCAAATATGCTTAGTACCACGTGGGCTGCAGAGCAGGATGTGCCTACTCTGTCCGTCCAACATCACCACGCCCATTTAGCGGCAGTGATGGCCGAGCACCAACTCCAGGGTCCTGTAATTGGCATTATCCTTGACGGTACGGGCTATGGCACGGATGGCAGCATTTGGGGCGGTGAAATCCTGATTGGCACGCCGGCTGAAGTGCGCCGGTTCGCCTCTTTTGAACCCATACCACTACCCGGTGGCGATGCGGCCATCAAAGCCCCGTGGCGCACTGCGCTGAGTTATTTGAAACAGGCTTTTGATGGCCGGTTGCCGGAGCTTGATTGTTTTGAAGGATTTGATACCCAACCTATTCTGGAAATGATCCGTCACAACATTAACTGCCCGCTCACCAGCAGCGCCGGACGTTTGTTTGATGCGGTTGCGATAATTAGTGGCGGCAAGCCCCAAATTCGTTACGAAGCGCAGGCAGCCATTGAATTTATGCAGCAATGTACCGGATTGGAAGAGCCTTCCTTTGATATACAGATAGAACATGCCTCAAATGTAAAGCATATGATGATCTCACCCATCATCCGCTCTGCGGTTAAAGCCGTGCAGGAAGGTGCCAGCCAAAGTGTGCTGTCCAATCGATTTCACCGCACCTTGATTGAGATGTTAAAAACCATCGCATTGAAGGCCAAACAAGAAACAGGCATTCGGCAGGTGACGTTAAGCGGCGGGGTGTTTCAAAACCATATTTTGTTTGAAGGATTGCTTTCGGCGCTTGAGCAATCAGGTTTCGAAGTCTTTACCCATCACCAGGTTCCCACTAACGACGGCGGCATTTCCCTTGGCCAAACGCTGATTGGGCGGGCTTTTCTGGAAGGAAATTATAAAGGGTTTGCGGGGTGAGAATTCGGTTATTCAATGTTACATTTTAAACAAACAGCCTTGTAAGCTTCTCAAAATTATTCATTCTCTTGGTTTATAAATTTGAATTGGGATGTGTTTTTGAAAACCAGTAAAATCTTTATCGTGGGTAAAAATTGGCCAATGTTGATTATAGGATATCGCTGAAATCAGAAAATCGGTATTTGAACCTTGAAGGCCTTTACGCCTGCATAAATTATAGAACTCAGCAGCGAGTTCAAAATCTTCAGTAATAATGGAATAATCCGGGAAAGCCTTAAGATAATTTTTTAACTCTGTAAATTGCTTGTCTGATTTTATTCCAGATAGAATTTCTTGCCGAACAGGCCCAATCAGTTGAACCCTTACCTCATTAATTAAAAATTTTAGTTCTGAAACCAAATGAGAATTTTGGGATTCAGACCTTCTCAATGCCAGAGACCATATACTTGTATCGACTAGAACTTTCAATTACGACTTCTTTGATTTTTATAATTGTAATCTTCTTCATAGTGTATTTTGCCAAATAAGTCAATTATTCTTAGCTGCTCCCTTCGCTGTATATATTCCATTAGAGCCTCCGTTACCACTGCTTTTTTAGTTTTGTGCTTCCCGATTCGCAAGGCATTCTCAATTAATTTATCGTCTATGGCTAGATTAGTTGGCATAAGATTTTAAAATTTTATTTTAATATACACATAGAACTGTGTGGCGTCAAGTGTAAAAACATTGCATCCCTATCAATGGTTTATTGAATGCTTTAGTCAACTGTTGAAAAAACTGAGTTTGAGGACTTTACCCATCACCTGGCCCCCACCAACGATGGCGGAATTTCCCTCGGTCAAACGCTGATTGGGCGTGCTTATTTGTAAGGAAAGTTTAAGGGGTTTATGGGGTGAGCATTTTATATTTAAAAGTTTTTTCGTATACCCAGTGCCCAAAAGAGAGTGAGCTGATAAACCTCCTTAAAACTATGCTACTTCAAATTCAATATTCTGAGGATTTTCAATTCTTTGGGAGGCTTTAAGAATTTCAATTCTTACGATATTACCATCTTCATCAAAGTCTAAAATAATACCGGGCCTTTCTTCATCACTTTCGTTCACCTTTGCATCCGAAAACTTTATTACAAGGGCATCAACATCCGCGCTATATTTAACTTTCATCTATTCCCTCCAATACTTTTTAATGTTGCTTGTTCGATAAACACTTATGATAACCGGTGGGTTCTTTTGAAAATTTATAAAAACTCTTAATAAATAAGTCTTATTACCAAATATAACCTTTGATTGACAAACTGTTTCATCCTTGTCGTAATTATACTTTTGATCAGGATTTTTGCAAACTTCCAATACATAAGAGATTGGAACTTCTCTGACTTCTATTTGTTCTTTTGCATGTTTAGAAATTATAAACTCCACGTTTTTACTGTCTTTAATACCTTTCTAAAGATGTGTACCAATACTATTTTCATGGTATATAGTCCTTAAAGTCTTCAAGGGGTTCATCAAAATCATCTGACATTTTATGAGTCCTTTTGAACTTCCGAAATTTGGATAAGGCTTTTTTAATTAACCAAATCTTAGACCCTCTGAATTTATAAAAGCCTTGAAATCCTATCAAATTGATTTCAATTCACCGCCGCTTCAGCATATCCTCATACTTTAGCAGTTTGCCGCCAAAAATGTCCAATGCGCTGCCCACCGTAAAATCCAGCTTGCCCTTGCCCAATTCTTGAATGGTTTGGATATCTTCTTGTGAATGAATGCCGCCGGCATACGTCATCGCAATAGCATGCTCCGATTGATTTGCCCAATTGCCCAACAACTTTACCACCTCCGTTTGAATGCCTTTACACAGCCCTTCCACATCGGCGGCGTGGATTAAAAACTCGGCGCAGTAACGGGCCAGGATATCAAGATTTTGGTGCGAAATTTCAAACCCAGTAAATTTTTGCCACCTGTCCGTTACTACCCAATACTTGCCATCACGCATTCGACAGCTTAAATCCAGCACCAATTGCTCTTTGCCTATAGTTTTTACTAATTGCTCAAGATGCTCAAAATGAATCTCACCATCTTTAAATACATATGACGTGACGATGACATGGCTGGCGCCTTGCTTTAAATAATACGAGGCATTTTCCGCATTAATCCCCCCGCCAATTTGCAATCCGCCAGGATAAGCCTTTAGAGCCTCCTCAGCCTGAGCTTCATTACCCGGCCCCAGCATGATCACATGTCCGCCTTTCAGATTATCTTTTCGGTATCGCCGGGCAAAATATGCTGCATCCTCTGTTGCAACATAATTTTGTATCAGATCATCCGATGAATCGCTTAAGGAGCCACCTACAATTTGTTTGACCTTGCCGTTGTGAATATCAATACAGGGACGAAACTTCATGGTTGTTATGGAATTAAACGTTATAACTCATTGAAATGCTTTTAATCATCAGTCTCGCAGCTTTTTATGATTAAGTTAAGCCTTTCTTAAAATTCAGGTTTCAAAACGAATTAAATCTAGTCTATTTTTTGTATCTTTCCGATTTTACGAAGCGAGCAAAAAACTCGTTCTTTCGTGGTAATGACACGCTTATCGTTTTATTGCTTCTCGGTTTTGCCAATCAACATCTGAAAATGATATGACACGCGATATTTTTTCATACCTCAACGACAGAATTCTTGTTTTAGATGGCGCCATGGGGACATTAATCCAGCGCTATAAGCTAACCGAGGAAGATTTCAGGGGTGAGCGCTTTAAAGATCACCCATGTGCGTTGAAAGGCAATAATGATATTTTGGTCTTAACCCAACCTGAGATCATCAAGACCATCCACCGACAGTTCTTGGATGCCGGATCCGATATCATAGAAACCAATAGTTTTAACGGCACGTCTATTTCATTGTCCGATTACCAAACCGAGGATTTAGCGTTTGAACTTAATGTTGAAGCGGCCAAATTGGCTCGCGAAGTCGCAGACGAAGTTACGGCATTAACGCCTCAAAAACCTCGTTTTGTGGCCGGTTCTATCGGGCCAACGAACAAAACCCTTTCGCTTTCACCGGATGTCAATCGTCCGGGATATCGTGCGGTCACATTTCAGGAAATCGTTGATGCGTATATGGTTCAGGTGAAAGGGCTTATGGAAGGTGGAGCGGATTTATTGCTTATAGAAACAGTCTTTGATACGCTTAATTGCAAAGCCGCCTTGTATGCCACCGAAAAAGTGTTTGATGAAATTGGGCAACGGCTTCCTATAATGATCTCGGGAACTGTTGTCGATGCCAGTGGCCGAACGCTTTCGGGGCAAACCACCGAGGCTTTTTGGATATCCATCTCACACATGCCCGATATATTAAGCGTCGGTTTAAACTGCGCGCTTGGCGCCAAACAAATGCGCCCGTTTATTGAAGCCCTATCCAATATTGCCACCAGTTATGTGAGTGTGTATCCGAATGCGGGGCTTCCAAATGAATTTGGCGAGTACGATGATACCCCCGAATACATGGCCGCTCAAATTGAAGATTTTGCAAAATCTGGCTTTGTAAATATTGTGGGCGGTTGCTGCGGCACAACACCCGAGCACATTAAAGCCATTGCTGAAACCGTTCAAACAATTTCGCCGCGCAAAAAACCTGAAACCACGCATGTGCTTCAACTTTCGGGATTGGAACCATTGGTGGTTGATGAGACGACCGGTTTTGTGAATGTGGGTGAGCGAACCAATGTCACTGGTTCCAGAAAATTTGCCCGGTTGATTAAAGAAGGCAACTATGATGAAGCGCTTTCCATTGCCCGCCAGCAGGTAGAAAACGGCGCGCAGGTGATTGATGTGAATGTGGATGAAGGCATGATCGACTCTGAAGCTGTAATTGAGGAATTCTTAAACCTGATTGCTTCAGAGCCTGAGATTTCACGCGTTCCCATTATGATCGACTCCTCGAAATGGTCGGTGATTGAAAAAGGCCTAAGATGCGTTCAGGGTAAAAGCATTGTAAATTCCATCAGCTTAAAAGAAGGTGAAGCGGTCTTTAAAGAGCGGGCACGGCAAGTTATGCGATATGGCGCTGCGGCTGTTGTGATGGCTTTCGATGAAAAAGGCCAAGCCGATAGCTTTGAGCGGCGCATTGAAATCTGCAAGCGCGCTTACGATATTCTCACAAAAGAAGTTGGCTTTCCGCCCGAAGATATCATTTTTGATCCCAATGTGCTTACCGTTGCCACCGGTATTGAAGAACACAACAACTACGGGCTGGATTTTATCAATGCGGTGAAATGGATCAAAGAGAACCTGCCTTATGCGAAAGTTTCAGGGGGTATCAGCAACATCTCGTTCTCATTCCGTGGCAACGAACCGGTTCGGCAAGCCATGCATGCCGCATTTCTTTACCATGCCATCAACAACGGATTGGATATGGGTATTGTAAATGCCGGGCAGCTGACCATTTATGAAGATATAGATAAAAGTTTACTGGAGCGTGTGGAAGATGTGCTCTTAAACCGCCAGCCCGATGCCACCGAGCGATTGGTTGAACTGGCCGAAACCCTAAAATCCAAAGGGTCTAAAGTTGAAACCCAACTGGCCGAATGGCGAACGTTTCCTGTCGATGAGCGTTTGAAATACGCCCTCAAGAAAGGCATCGTGGATCATATTGATGCCGATACCGAGGAAGCCCGCCAGAAATTTTCATCACCGCTTGAGATCATTGAAGGCCCATTGATGGATGGCATGAACGAGATCGGCGATTTGTTTGCAGAAGGTAAAATGTTTTTGCCTCAGGTGGTGAAAAGCGCGCGCGTGATGAAAAAATCCGTGGCTTATTTGGTACCGTTTATTGAAGAAGAAAAGCAGAAATGTTTGAACGCCAAACCGGCCGCCAAGGTGTTGCTTGCAACCGTGAAAGGCGATGTGCATGATATTGGCAAAAACATCGTTTCGGTGGTGCTTTCCTGCAACAATTATCAGGTGGTGGATATTGGCGTGATGATCCCTTGTGAGAAAATCATCGAAGCGGCCATCGAAGAAAATGCCGATGTGGTTGGCCTGAGTGGTTTAATAACGCCATCGCTTGATGAAATGATCCAGGTGGCTTCTGAAATGGAGCGACATGGCCTCAAAGCGCCCTTATTGATTGGTGGCGCTACAACATCTAAAGTTCACACTGCCGTTAAAATTGCCCCTCATTACTCAGCGCCGGTGGTTCATGTTTTGGATGCTTCACGGAGCGTGCCTGCGGTAAGCAGCTTAATCTCCGACGTGGGCAAAGACGAGTATGTGAAGAAACTTCGAAAGCAGCAAGATCAATTGCGTGTTGATCACGAGCATCGCCATGCAAGCAAACAATTTTTAACGTTGGCAGAGGCTCGCGAAAATGCTTTAAGATTGGATTGGGAAAACCATGATATCAAAACCCCAAACCGGCTTGGCATTATTGAATTCAACAATCTTGACCTTGAAGAACTCATGCCTTATATCGATTGGTCGCCATTTTTCTATACCTGGGAATTGAAAGGCAAGTTCCCGGCTATCCTGGAAAGCAAAAAATATGGCACGGAAGCTAAAAAGCTTTACGACGATGCCCGTTTACTTCTGGATCGGATTGTCTCTGAAAAATTGCTCCGGGCTAACGGGGTATCCGGAATTTTCCCAGCTAATAGCGTTGGCGACGATATTGAAATTTATGCTGATGAAAATCGCCGTGATGGTTTAGCGATCTTGCACACACTTCGCCAACAATCGCAAAAACCAAACACTCAAGCAAATTTGGCGCTTGCTGATTTTATAGCGCCAAAAACAACAGGCATTAAAGACTATGTTGGTGCATTTGTTGTTACGGCAGGCGTTGGCATTGATGACCTTATGCATCACTATTCATTAGAACACGACGATTATCACCGAATTATGGCTCAGGCATTAGCCGATAGGTTAGCAGAAGCGTTTGCTGAGTATCTTCATGCTATAACACGAAAAGAATTGTGGGGTTATGCGCCAAATGAAAATCTGGAATCTGAAGGACTTATTGCAGAAAAATACCAAGGTATTCGTCCGGCTCCGGGATATCCGGCGTCACCGGATCATACTGAAAAACCCATAATTTTTAATTTGCTAGATGCTGAAACGAAAACCGGTGTTTCACTTACCGAAAATTACGCCATGAAACCTGCCGCTTCGGTTTCGGGTCTGTATTTTGCACATCCAAGAAGCGCTTATTTCGGTATCGGTAAAATCGGGAAAGACCAGGTTGAAGACTATGCTCAACGAAAAGGGATGACGCTGGAAGAGGCCGAGCGATGGCTTTCTCCTTCGTTGAATTATGATCGATCTACAACCATGGCGCCTTCCAATTAAACGATTCGGAAAATTTTAGGTATTTCAATTCGCCTTCCTCATCCTAAGATCGCCTGTAGTGGCAATTCATGAATTGCCACTACAATGAAATTTGTTGTGTTTGGCTCTCAATTATTGGTTGAATGCGTGGCGATGTATAACACTTTCCTGACCTCTCTCAAGAGTAGAATAGTGTACTGCTTCTTCACAGCGTAAATCTAAGTTTATGCTGAGCGCTACTGTAAAGTTCAGGGCATGATTAACGATTTTTATTCTGTTTTAGGGTTCAATACCCTGCGGACTTGCTCTGGAATCGGGGTGAATGGGCTAAGAGTTACGCTCATGAGTGTTGGATCGAGTCCGGTATGACGTCTGATAGCGGAGTAGTTGATTTGTTCAAGTCAACACAGAATATTTGGATTAATTTTGTTTGAAACAATCCATTTTAAGCCTATCGCTTACCCGTCATTATGAATGGCTTTACATGGGCAGGTTTGAAGGGCATCTTCGGCCAAAGAGATGTGTAAGGGATCTTCAGGTTGCAACGCCACAAAGGAATAACATTTTAGACCATTCCGCTTAAACACATGAGGATTTATATCTACACATAATCCGCAATCATAACAATTAGAATCCACATAATAGCTACCCGGCACATTATCAGGCAATTTTTGAACGGTTGAAGCTTGCATAAACGTCATCATTTAGTTAAGAAAATGCAACAGAGTTGCAATATACTTATCCATTACCATTAAAAAAATAACCCCTGATTAAAAACCAGGGGCTATTCACAGGACACAAACAATGAAAAAATATCATCTCTTAACTATAGATGAACCAAAGAACAACTCGTCAAAACTTATTTTTTACCCATTTTTGGCATGCTTACGCTGAAATTGTATTTAAACCCAACTGAGACTGAAAGTGGGCTTAAGTCATTATCCAAGCTGGCATAGCTAATAATGCCAAGGAGTTGAGCATTTTTAAGAATGTTGTGGAATGCACCTGCAGTCACTCCAAAACCTTTAGCTGGGCCATCACTAACACTACCTATGGAAGCTGAAAAATTAGTTGAGATATCTTTTGCCATCAATGTACCTGTGACATAGATATAGTTTACCGCATCATTGAAACCAGCAATATCGAGGTTTTCAAATGAAGCCCCAACTTTAAATCCGTCACCTTTGTAGTTGGCATAAGCACGGATGGCTGTCCCATCAACCGCGATACCAGGCATAACTGCAACTGTATCGCCGTTCATGGCAAATACACCCCCAATGTTAAAGGCTTTTGTATCGTAAGAACCACCAACTAAAAATGAGTGTGCGTCTTCCTCAGTATCATCCAAATACACACCGCCTACTAGCTTAAATCCATCAAAACTAGGCGTTTCGTATTGCAAAGAATTGTCTGTAAAACCATTGGTTGCTGGTGATAAACCATAAGTAGCTCCACCTGCACCAAAACCACCGGCTGCACTAACTGTTGAAAAATTGTAAAACGGATCCATTTTAAAACCAGGGAGTTTGTATGCATTTGTCATACGACCAAACATAACTTTACCAAAACTTCCTTTTAAACCTCCAAAAAAGAAACGCTGACTAAATGCACGTCCGCCATTGGCATCTGCCGGAGCGCCGGTTTGTAAATGGAAGAACGCTTTTAAATCATCTTCGCCCCAAGAACCTTTGGCGCCAAATAAAGACACATTATCGCGACCCTGAAATCCTTTATTAGCATTTCCGAAGTCATCGTTTAAATAATTATAAGATGCTCTGAACTGACCGTAAATGGTGGTGTTCGCATTCGCGTAATTAGAAAATGTTAGCAATGTAAATACTGCAAACAAGAATACCTTTTTAATCATAATTGCTCCTTAATAACGTTAAGTTTTAGGTTTTTATTATTTACTTGATTTTAGAACAAATTTATTCATTTACTATACTTTAAGATATGAGTGAATTATCACAAATGTATCACGAGGAAATTATATGCCTACAAAAGAGGATTTTTTTAAACATTTTCATCATATATAGTTACCGGAAAAGAATGCCCAAAATCACCCCATATGAAAAAGAAGAAAACATTGTTAAGCCTGCTTCATGCTTAAGATTTTTTCTAAGACTTCGGTTTTAAGCTGAGTTTCGCGTTGAAATTCCCCATTATAGGCTTCTTCTTCTTTTTGAAGCTCGTAGCACGTGGTATTATCAATATCGAGGATAGCAAAAGACAGACCAGAGTTTACAAACGCTTGATGTCGTTTTAAGAAAAACGCTTTACAACATGTTCCGATAACCGATGTTGAACCCGATTGCTTTTCAAGATTTAAAACGCTGACAAAGTTTTCAAAATTATTTATAGTTACAACTTTCAAACCTTTCTCCCTACCCATTCTATAAGCATCGCCAACCGAACATTTACCGCATTCAGCGCAACGATCTTCATACCTGAACTTGCACGATTTTGGTTTTGCACAGTAGGGCACCAATAAAAGTTTAGCGTCTTTAACAATGGATTGTAAGTTTGCGCCCCTGGTTTCGATGGCGCTGATATCCTTAAAATCAAATCCCCTTTCGATATAGCTAAACTTATCCATGAGCATGCCAAGCGCTCTCATAAAATCCGATTTACCAAATGCAACGCCTTCAAAGGGATAGTTATCCAAAAAACGACTGGCTTTTTCCAATACGTCGTCCGCATGCGTTTCTTTCAGAGTAGCTTCAAGGTCATAAAGAATTCGGCGGGGATTAATCAAAACATCGCCATGGATCATCAGTTGTTTGAGGCGTTTATGTAAGGGGTTAAAACGCGCTGAAAGTCGAAGTAAGCCGCCCTTTGTTTTAGAGACCGTTTCAATGCTCTCCGATAACGGCATGGCTTTGTTGCGATCAGGATCAATCCAATCTATGCTTTGCTTTTCAGTGATTTTTTCAGCAAACAACTGCCGCTCTTTTTCCGATGGCTGTGCATGTTCAGTGTTTCTGCCTAAGAGCTCAGCCAACGCATCGGTGATGACATCTTTTATGACGTCCATTGTTGGCAATATTTTAAGCAGCTCTTTCATTGAAACCACGCGCTGGCTGGCGGAGCTGAGTTCTTTGGCCGAAAGCTTTTCAACCGGAATTTTGAGCGCTTTCAACAAATGCTCCATGTTGAAATCAATGAGCAACGTGCCTTGAAAGAAGATAACATCATCATCCATTACTCCGCCCGTACCGCTTATTTTGCGGCCATCAACTTCAATATCGTTCCTGGGGCGAAATGATGCAGCAATACCTAAACGATTCAAGGCTTTGGCAAAAGCTTGGCAAAGCTCTGCAGAAATTTGGTTCATGGAATAATTCCCCTGAAATGACGACCTATGGGCAATCACTTCCCATCCCAATTGACCTTCATCAAAATAAATAGCACCGCCGCCTGTTATCCGACGATTGACCTCAATTCCTGTATTCTGACAATACGATAAGCGAAGCTCATCATGAATGGATTGATGATAACCAACCAATGCCGAAGGTTTGAACTGCAAAAAACGAATGGTATCGGGAACGCACTCTGCAATGCGCGCTTCCATAATTGCTTCATCCCATGCGATATTTTCGGCGGCTGTTAAAAGCCCGGTATCGAGAACACGAATGTTAGATTGTTGCATGAATTGACTCCCCGGTTTTAGCCATTGAACAACATGTGTATTGAACATCGTACGTGTAATTCAATTCTCCGGCCACTTCTATAATCCCATCCGCCGGAAAAGCGATGCTATCAATACCCGACGCAAGTGCATATAAATCCAGTTTTTGTTTGTACTCACCGCCAGGTCTGGCACATCCTAAAATGACTTCGGTATGCTGAAGTTTAGCCCGGCATTCAGCAATAAACTCCCCGGTTTCTTCAGGCGAAGGTGCAACAAATAAATTCTGATGCTTGGCATAATACGGCATCACAACCACCAAAATAAGCGACTCAACCGGATGACGGGCAATCATATCTAGCGCTGTCCATTCGCCTTTCATTTGTCCGAAATGCAAACCCATCACGATATGCGGCGCAATTTTCATTGATGTTGCCGCAAGACGGCTTAATGAAACCTCAAAATCAGCCACTGTCTTATCCAAATGATACACATCCCGAATTGTCTCGTTAGACCCAATAATGTCAATCATTGCCGTTTGCACGCCAGCTTGCTCCAAGCCGTATGCGGTTTCATCATCAACCAAACCGGTATGGACAGCAAGGTTCAACCCGTATCGCAAATAAATTTCACGGATGGTCGGTAAAAATTCTTTTAACGGAAGCTCATTGTTTCGATCTGACCCACCGCTGATGAGCATACCCTGACCACCGGTTTTGGCAATGCCTTCAGCCACCTTCAACAAACGCTCCGGCGTTTCAGCCGGGATCATCGATTCAAGTAATTTACCTTTGCAATGCTCGCACTGCAACTGACATTTTGCTCCGGTAATTGAAACCGAAGGAAAACTACGCTGATGGCAATGATTACTGACTTCTGAAGTACTATAATTTTTAAACGATGGCAAATAAAATTTGATGTGGGGTTTTTTGCTCTTTTCCCGAATGTTTTGGGCTTTATGCCAAAGACTGGCATTGAGTTCAATATCTTCGAACTGATCAACCTCTTTTATGGCGTTGGGTACAATTAAGCCGCTCATTTGCCTGCGAACATGCGCCACATCGTCTTTATTCAACGCAAAAGGGAAGCTTCGAATATCGGATGGCGGTCCGTCGCCAAAAGGTCTGTTGCAGGCCGTTGGCTTGCAGTCTTTGGAAGGACATCCGCATGTTTCAAATGGTACGCCCGTATTGAAGATTTCTTCAAGGATGTTTTTTTCGAGGCCAAAGTCTACAATCCTGCCATCTTCTGAAAACGACATTTGTGAGGCGTTGGACATTTTCATATCAATTAAAAATCGTGCGAGCTGGGTTCGGCGGTATTGCCCGGCATCGCATGGCTGTTGATCTTCCAGTAACGAATTCTTTTCAGGATTAAAGCTAAACAGATGGGTTGAACCGCCCATATCGGAAACTTTCTGAATTACTTCAACCATTTCCTTTTCGCTCTCACCAAGTCCACTAATGAGATGGACGCCAATTCGGCCATCGCCGAATATTTTTGCCGCGCTCTCCAGCGTATCCCAATATTTTTCCCATCGATGCGGGCCATGAACACCTTTGCCACGGTAAGCATCAAAGAGATCGGGGCGTGCCAGGTCGATGGCAACGGTAAATCGGTCGGCGCCAAAATCAGCCAATTCTTGTATTTCCTGATCTTTAATGGTGGTTGGATTCGAAAGGATTGAAACCGGCAAGGACGTGCGCTGTTTAAACAGTTTCAGAACCGTAAGCGTGTCCGTTTTACTTTGCGGATGCGTAATGGTGCTAATGCACGCGCGTTCCAATATCTCCGACTCGTTGGCTTTTTCTATAATTAATTCCGTTGAATACTCCGGCCACTCAACCCGGATAAAGCTCTCATCTTTAATAGAAAGGGCCTTGCCATTTTTTTTGCGTGAAAGTCCACAATAGGCGCAACTGGCGCGGCAACCGCCCGGATAGGTTAAAAGCAGATTCAAACAATACAATTTGGCATTTCTATGGAACAACCCGTCTTTTAAACCGAGTGTCATGGCCGCCGCAAGGCTTATGCGAAGATAATCGGGACTTGATTTGATCATACGTTTTTTAGTTAATGCGTTATTATCATCAGAATACCGTTGTAATAGGCAAATCGATCAGTTTTGATAATACTCACTAAAACCGATCCATAATTGCTTATAGGTTTCCCTGTCGATTGGGTGATGTTTGGCTGTAATGGTTTCAAAGGCCACGCGTTTCTTAATATCGCGCTGATTGGCGTGTTCAAAAATATCCATGACCTGTTCGGGATAGGCTTCCAAATCTTCGGGGTTAGAAGACGCTAGGAAATTTGCGGCAGCTTCACCTGCCAGTTCGCCGGTGAGCCTTGCACGATAAATCCCTTCTCCGGATATCGGATGCGTAATACCACAGGCATCGCCGGCCAAGAGAACATTGTTTCGCAGGAGCGAGGTGATACCAGTTACCGGAATCAATCCGCTCGAAAAAGATTGTGGCTCAGCGCCTAAACAAAACTCATCTTTGATGCGTTCATAAACTGTTTTAAGCAGGCGTTTAAGATTCAGTTCCTTTCTTTGGCCGGTAATGGCAAGCCCAAGATTTGCAACCCGGTTTTTGGGAAAAAGCCAGGCATAGCCACCGGGAATATCATGGCTGAGCCAAACATGGATGTTTCGTAATGGTTTTTCCAAAGGAATGCTCATTTGAATGGCACGAGCAACTTCCGAAGAGATTTTTGGACCGGAAGCATCAATACAAAGTTTGGGGGCAACTTGTTTTTGATATCCGTTAATTAACATGACATTACCATTTTCAAGCAGCCTGCCTCGAGTCGATAGTTGAAAGCGAGCGCCGGCTTGCCTGGCTTTTTCGGCAAGATAAGCATCGTATCTGTCGCGATAAATCACATAACCCGGTGAATCCGAAATCCGAATGTCGCCATCCGGTAAATGTGTTACCATTTTTTCAATTGACTGAGCAATTACGTCATCCGGTGCATTAAAACCTGCGCGGTGGATGAATTCAGCACATTGAACAGGCTTGCCGATTTCTTTTCGTTTGTCCAAAACCAGCACATTCCACCCCGATTTTGCCAACACATAAGCTGCACTAGACCCTGCCGGGCCACCGCCAATCACGACCACATCAGGATTAGAATCCATCTCAGTCATAATCACCGCAACACTTAAATGAACAATTGAATATCAGCGTCGGAAGCGTACTCTAAAAACATGGCCGCACCGCCAAAATCAACGCCATCAATAAAATCGTCTTTGGTAAACCCAAACACATCCATCGTCATCTGGCAGGCAATGAATTTTACGCCAACTTCCTGGCATAATTCACGCAATTCTTCAACAGTTGCTACGCCTTTGTTTTTAAACGTCTTTTTCATCATGCTGGTAGCCATGGTATTGAAACCAGGCGTATTACCGGAAATAAATCTGGGGATAGACCAATTGATATTTTGAAACTGATCAGTACCAAACGGCATTTTCATCGGCATCGCCGGATTTGTTGCCGGGGCTATTTTTGCTTCAACTTTTTTATTGAGCAGGGTTAAGCCGTAAAAGGTAAAAAATACGACCACTTCCATATCCATCGCCGCAGCTGCCGAAGCCAAAATGAATGGCGGATATGCCCAATCCAACGTGCCTTGCGAAGCAATTAATGCTACTTTTTTTGGAGTTTCACTCATAATGCCTATCGATTAAGATTTTTGAATGTAAAATGTGTAAATATTGCCATCCTGGCTGTTTTCCATCAAAGTATTGCCGGTTTTTTTAGCCCAGGCTATGACATCGTTGGTTGAACCCGGATCGGTAGAAATCATTTTCAAAATTTCACCAGACTGCATTTTATCGATTTGCTTTTTTGTTTTCAGGATCGGTAAGGGGCAGTTCATACCTTTGCAATCAAGAACTTCTGTTTCAGTAATCGTTGACATGTTTCCGCTTATGTTTAGTTGTTTAGTGTTTATAGAGTTCGTTGAGTTGTAGCGTTAGATATGCAAAACGTGAGTTTTTAAGCGCACATGGATTGCATACAATTTGCATACATTGGATTAAAAATAGGCGGCGATTATCACAAATGTATCACGTAGAGCATGGAGTATATAAATATGTAGTAATTCAGGAAAAAAAATTTCAATTGCCCCGTTTTTCTTGAATTTGAAGGCAATTTAGAGGAGCATTTTTTTTGATTTTTTATTGAGAAAGGGGTTGATCTCTATTAGTTTAAGTATTTTAAAGAGAGTCAAGCAGGATTGCTTTTGATTATTTGTGTAAACCTATTTCAGGACGAAACATTTAAGGGGAAGCATAAATGGTAAGTCTAAATTCAATGTCCGGCGCCAACAAATCCGCTTGCGGCAACCACGAGCACCAAAATTTGTAAAATGGCGATAATCGCGTAGATCATGTTTTTTTCTTCAAGAAACACTGCTATCACTGCGGCAAGGCAAATAATCGTAACCCCCGAAATATAGACTATCGATGCAAAACTTAGAATATCCCCTTTTAGAATATCGGAAATCCATCCCCAGCCTGTTGGCAATTTAAACGTTTGATTTAATTCCCCTGCGCCAAGATGCCAATTGTGAACAATATCTTGAATAGAAACTTTTAATGGTAGTAGTTCAAACACATAAACCGCAAATGCCACGGCTACAAACGCAATACCAAATGTAGACGTCCAATGCAGAACACGAGAATAAACAAGCTGAGAATCATCAGGATGCACGCGATTGTTGTTCATATTCCAAATCCTTTCAAAATGGCTCTTCCGCCGGCCAGCAAAAGCAAGGTGATGACAATTACCCGTACTGATGTTGTTTTAACTTTGGTTAGCAGTTTAGCGCCGATTTTTGTTCCCAACATCATCCCAACAACAGATGGAACGGCAATGAGCGGCAGCACGGCGCCTTTATGAAGATACACCCAAGCTGCTGCCGTATCATTAATGGAAAGCACGAACACGCTTGTAGCAACGGATACTTTTAAAGGTGCGCCTAACACAAGATTAAACACTGGCACATTAGCCCAGCCTGCCCCCAATCCAAACATTCCGGCCATGAATCCGATCACCACAAATAATACAAGCCCAACAGGAGTGCGGTGAATCTGCCAATCCACATTTTTTTTCAAAGAGTCTTCATAATAAATACCTTGTATGTGCAAAATTTGGGAGAGTTTATCGGGCTTATCAATTTCGGGAAACTCTGATTTTTTAGCCCGAAGCATTATTATGGCAATAAAAACAATTGTAATACCCAGCGCTAATTGAACAATGTGGGAAGGCAATGCCAGACCTACAATCGCGCCAAAGATTGAACTTACCGATCCGATCAAGGCCATCGAAAGGGCAAGTTTTAAATTGGCCAGACCTTTTTTAAGAAGCGGTGAGCCGGCAGAAAGCGCACCAGCCAGCGCAACCATCAATCCGGCGCCTCTGACAAAATCCAAATGAAACGGGAACAGGCTGCTTACGATAGGGACAAATAACACGCCGCCGCCAACGCCGGCAACCACGGCAACCACACCAAGGCAAAACGAAAACACAAAAAGCAGTAAAATCCAAATCCACCAGGCTAGTGGCTCAGCCGGCAGTGCATCGGCAGCAAACACCACTTCTGGCGAAAAAATCAAAAACAAGCCAAACACAGCAAATAAAGCTAACTGTGCTGACTTGTTACTAAAAAAAACATGCATTTAAAATGTACGTGTTTAAGAAATTCGCTGAGTTTGTTGGCAGTCCTAATCTATTGAAAACCAACGAGTACCAATGGTATTTTACTCAAAAAGTTTTTTTTATTCTGTTGTAGGTTCAATACCCCCACAGCTTACTGCAAATAGACAATCCAGCACAGGCCAGAATCTTAGTGAAACACCAAAGATTATGCTTCAGGATGCCGGATCAAGTCCGGCATGACTTCTGATACTCCGTGGCTTGCCGCAAGTTAGTTCATTTGATATAAAACGTTTCTTCAGCCGGTCGTAACGGGCGATTAAGCCAAAGCGGACGGCGCAAGCCATTCGGGCCCGGAGCCGGGCGCGTCATCGCCAGCCATTCCTTATAGACTTCAAACGAACGCTTGGTATCTACAAACACGTCGCCATATCGATCATTGTCGTGGGCTTTTTCCAACCGGACTTTCTGATGCCAGCAATGCATGCCGCTGATCGGGTCGGGATGCACTGGAAAGGTGATGTTTTGATGAACCCCGCCATCCGACCAGAATACGCGCTCGGAATCAGGATCATCACTCTTATAAGGCTCTATACCTTGTTCTATGGTCAGTTTCCATTTCCCTTCACCTTGTCTTTCAATGGCTACGGTGTTATTTGCCCAGCGATTGGCCTGGGGATCTTGTTCTCTGCGCCACCGTCCGATATGATGTGAACAGGCCACCACACCTGGACGAATGGATTCGGTTACCCATGCCCGATTGATATGATACCCAATATCGGTATTCACACGAACCAGATCGCCATTCTCTAAACCCAAGGCTTGTGCATCTTCCGTATTGATCCAGAGTGGGTTACGATGGGCTATTTCTGCCAGCCACTTGGAATTACCTGACCGTGAGTGAATCAACACCGGCAGCCGGAACGTTGGCACCAACGCAAATTCGTTGTTTGATCGGTCGATATTCTCGGGATGCACATGACTTTTTATATACGTGGGAATTTTGTACTCCGGCCATTTCCAATCAATCATGGTTTTGGAATAAAATTCCTGCTTGCGCGAAGGGGTTGGAAAACCGGTATGGTTCTTTCCTTCCACATTTAAGCCAATAGCGCTTCCATTTTTACGAATGGCGCCGGTTTGCATATCAATCTTAGCTTCATTTAACGCATCCTCCGAAAGCAGTTTTTCATGGACATTATACACATGGCGTTCTACTTCAAACGCCCCGAATTTTTTCATGTATGCAAGCGGCGTTAAACCCACCTCCAATGCTTTGGCTTTCAAGGCCGGAATTTGCTCAAATATATATTGATAGTATTCATTGATGGTTAGTTTTTCCCCTTCGCGGTATGGCGATTGGAAATGCTTTTTAACGCCAAGGCTTCCATCCGGGTCGATTCGCCATGAAAGCTCCAACCAAAACTCATCTTCTTCCCAAACTTCCCCAACATTGGCCTGATAGGTAAATTCAACCGGTTTGTTTAATCGCTCGTGAGCTACACGCAGTACCGGCTGGCGAAACGCAATCCATTTTCCGGAATGAGTTTCGTAACTAACCAGATCGTGACGTTCGGCCGAATGCCCCATCGGCAGCACATAATCGGCAAAGTAGGCCGTTTCGTTCCAGGTTGGCGTTAGCGCAATATGAAGGCCGATCAACGATTCATCTTCCAGGGCTTCTATCCATGAAAATCCGTCGGGATACGTCCATACCGGGTTAAAGACTCTTGTAAAATATACATCCATCTTGCCGCGGCCTTCTTTGAGCATGTGCGGTAATAAGAAGCTGGGTTCGTAATGCGCCAGCGGGTATTCATCCGGGAAATGCAACGGATTCCAGAATTTATGCGGCTCGGGTGTGGTATGAAATGTCGGCTTAAATTTGTTCCATGCGCTTGGCGTAGTGCCGCCTTTTGTGCCAACGCTGCCGGTTAGAACATTCAGAAAATGCAGGGTTCGTGATACTGCCCAGCCTCCCAAATTGCCACTGCTGGCACTGCGCCAGACATGTGTAGCAAAACGCTCACCAGCCTCGCCAATTTGGCGCGCAACATCAATTACGGTTTGGGCCGGTACGCCGCTTTCCTGCTCGGCAAACTCCGGGGTGTAATGAGCATATTCCTGCTTTAACGCTTCAATAAAGTTTTCAAAGGTTTGATCTTTATCGGGATATTCTTCAGCGAGGTATTCCTTCCAGTTCACCCAGTTCTCTAAATACTTACGATTGTAGAGCCCTTCATCAATGATGACTTTTGCCATTGAAAGCATCAACGCCGGCTCGCTACCGGGGTAGGTTGGCAACCAGTAATCCGACATGCTGGCCGTATTGGAAAGCCTAGGATCCATGACGGCAAGCTTGGCGCCTTTCATACGCGCTTCAATAATCCGTTGTGCATGCGGATTAAAATAGTGCCCTGCTTCCAAATGAGAACTTACCAGTAAAATGAATTTCGCATTGGTGTGATCAGGTGAAGGACGATCAAAAAACTGCCAAATCGCATACCCGAATCGTGCGCCCGAAGAGCAAATATTGGTGTGGCTGTTATGCCCATCAATACCCCAGGCTTTAAGCACCCAATCCATAAATCCTTCATGACCGGGGCGGCCAACATGATACGCAACCTCGTTGTTTCGTTTCTCCTGTATGGCTTTTCGGATTCTTGATGAAATATCATCCAAAACATCATCCCAGCTTACGCGCTCCCACTTACCGCTCCCCCTTGGGCCAACGCGCTTCATGGGATATAAAATGCGGTCGGTGTCTTCTATTTGATTGATGGTTGCCGGACCTTTGGCGCAATTGCGACCGCGGCTTGCCGGATGATAAGGATTGCCGACAAACTTTTTGATGGTCATCGTTTCTTTATCAATATAAGCAAGCAGCCCGCACCCCGCCTCGCAATTAAAGCAGGAGGTTGGAACCAGCATATATTCACGCTTTTTTTTCTCCGGCCAGCTTTTTGAATCGTATTCCACCCAGCTATCCCATTGCTCCTCCGGTGGAAATTTTGATGCTTCTAAGAGTGGTTTGTGATCCGATTCCCCATCTACCTGATGGAGATTTGGCACAAGCTTAACAGACTCAGCAACTTTCTCTATGATGGATGGCTGATGTTTATAAGTCATAACATGTACATATTTAGCTTAACGAGATTAACTGCGGCGCTTTCACCCAGATTTTTTCAGTAATCCATGCGCCAATCAGAATCAAAACTGCTGCTGCCATTAAGGCGGCCATATTTGAAAAACTTAAGAGAAGTACTACCGGCAAGAGATGGCCCAATACCAGGCTTCCGAACCAGAATTGTTGCTTAAGCTCGCCATTGGTAATTAGTTTTGCGGTTTCTTCAGCTTGCTTGGAAGGGTGTTCATTGAATACCTCTATAACCATCGAGAGCAAATTGATGATCAGCCCGCCAACAAGTCCCCATTTCAGTAAACTGAGCGCTTCGCCGTTAGCTCCGGTTAATCCTAGCAATATTATCATTACTGCGCCCCCTATAACGACCGAGGTCACAAACATATGAAATGCCAGCAAAGGGCTTTGCCAGAAATCGCGCCCTTTTGCCGAACCAAACAGGAACGCTGTATAGACGGCAATGACAACGGCAATAATGGCCGATCCGGCCAAAGCCAAAGGCTCAAGCCATGAAAGATTTAAGAGCTTGCTTGCACCCCACAACGCCAGAAACAAACCGTAAGCGCTAATGGTATAACCGCCTTTCACCAGCCACGATTTAAATTGGGGTCGAAGCATGACGGAAGAAAACCGATCTGGACGGTCAAGGTCCTTAACCAGGAAAATGCCGGTTAGCGCAAGGAAAACCAATGATGTTCCCAGAACGCTCCATTGAACGGTCTCTGAAAATGAAACGGAAAAAAATGAGGTTATTAAAAATAGCGCAAGAATTACGCCTGAGGATATGGCTTTTGTCCATATGTATGCCGGCACTTCCCATCCCCAAACCACGCCTTTCGACGGGCTATCATACACATTGTATGTTTCGGTGTGTTTATTGGTACTTGCCAACCCGTTTTTATGATGGCCGTTACCGGAGTGTCCTTTATTGACAAAATGCCCAACCCCTCGTGATTGTTCACTCCAAAGGTATTGCCCATCGGTCTTGATGTTCAACGGATTCAAAGACGGCCCATCGCCATTAATGTAAAATACATTCGGACGGGTTGATTTTTCGGCTTTGCGAACGCTGGTTTGCTGAGTTGATATTAATTTTGAAATTTCCGACTCTGAATCATCCAAATCACCGGAAACAATGGCTTCCTGAGGACAAATGACTTCACAGGCCGGTTTCAGACTCAGCTCCATGCGATGCGCACAATAATTACATTTGGCTGTGGTTTGGGTATCGGGATCAATATAGACCGAATTGTACGGGCAGGCCTGGGCACAGGCTTTACATCCGATACATCGGCGGCTGTCAAAATCCACAATACCGTCGTCGCGTTGTTGAAGCGCTTCCACCGGACAAATGTAAACGCAGGGAGGTTCTTCACAATGATTGCATCGCATCACTGTAAAATAACGCCTGACATCAGGAAATTTTCCCCGTTCCACATATTTAACCCAAGTTCTATTAACGCCAAGCGGGACTTCATTTTCCGATTTGCAAGCTACCGTGCATGCATGGCAGCCGATGCATTTTCGAGAATCTATAACAAAACCGTAGTTCATGAATCGAAATTAAAATGTTATTCCAGCAGATTATTGTCACAAAATCAATAGATAGGACTGTAATGTTCTTTCTTCTTAAGCGTTTGTCATGTCCTGATATGCTGCCTTTAATTCACTCAAGGCCGTTTGTCCGACAAAACGCTTATGTTCTTCTCCATTTTTATAAAAGATTAAAGTCGGGATGAGTTTTATGCCTGAATTATTGGCCTGTTCCAGCCCTTGTTTCGTTTCCAAACTGCATGTTTCCAAATCTAATTCAGGATATTGCTGAGAAAGCTCCCAACCCGACTTTACGGCATCTCCACACCCGCTACATGCCGGATGTGTAAATACTATTAACTTTATCCCTGCCATCCGATCATTGATCAAATCCTTCGCAGTGGATGCATTCCTTGAAGTTCTTTTCTTCCATGTAATTCTTAAAGCCATCGGTAGCGCCAGCGGCATCCACAAGCTCAGCCATATCGCCTTGCAGATTATCGGGCTTTAATTTTACGATCCACCCTTCTTTGTATGGACTTTTGTTCAACATTGGCGGATCTTTTTCAACCGTCTCATTGATCGCAATAATTTCACCCGAAAACGGACTTTTAACCGGGCCTACCCATTTACCGCTTTCTACAGTTGCAACGCTGCCATTCTTTTTAATGGACTTTCCGATTTTTTTTGCTTTGCAGTGGATAATGCTTCCTGCCATGGATTGAGCGATGTCTGTCATCCCAAGCGTAAGCGTACCATCAGCTTCTTCCCTTACCCAAATGTTATTATCAACATGATATTTTAAATCGTCCGGCAAGACGCAATTATTGATTTCTGCCATGTAACCCTCCTTAGATTAATTAATAATGAAGAACCAAATCACTTTCCATGCCTGACCCGGTAATATGAGCGGCGCCTACAACCCCATCGCACTCGCTGATGAGATCATCTTCGGTCATATCGTGCAATTGCAACGCTGCCGAGCACACACTCATTTTAACATCGGCATCGTAAGCATCTTTGATAAAATCATAGACGACCTTACCGCCCTCTTTGGCAAACAAATTTTCGGTTTCACCTTTTTTCATTAAAAGCACCCCATCGATCTGAAAAATAATTTCTACTTCATTATCCATTGCTGCTGCAACCGTTGCCATATAAAATGGCGTGGCGCATCGCTGTGGGGTTTGTGGACCTGAGGTCACGATTATGGTTACTTTACCTTCTTCAGACATAATGTTTTTTTAGTTTGAATTGATTTAATCGTTATCGTGCGATCCGGAATGATTCGGCCATTACCCGATCGCATTTAATTCAACGACACGTTGATCTTGTTTAAGTCGGCCTGGTTGTTTGTGCTTTTCTCAGCTTCGGCAGATTTTTCCGACGACGCTTCTTGTCCATTTTTGGAATCAAGACCCATCGCCTGCCAAACCAGATCAACGATATCTACAGTTTGCATTTTTCCTTCTAACCCAACCGTTTTGATCGCATCCGAGAACATGGTCATATCTTTGGGGCAGGCCACTGCAAAGTATTCCACGCCCAAAGTTGACGCTTCTTCCATACGATTTTCACTGGGTCGTTTTTTAACATCTTCGTGATCGGGAATCCAGATTCTGCCGCCGCCAGCGCCACAGCAAAACGAATTGGATTTGTTGCGCGGCATTTCAACCACATCCACCCCGCATTTTTCCATCAGCTCACGCGGCGCTTTATAAATGCCGTTATAGCGTCCGAGGTAGCATGGATCGTGGTATGTTGCGCGAATATCAAGTTTCTTCTTGAGGTTGATTTTGCCAGAGTTGATCATATCCAATAAAAAGGTTGAATAGTGATTGACCTTGAACTCGCCGCCTAGCGCGGGATATTCGTTTTTAATGGTGTTAAACGTGTGCGGATCGGTGGTGATCACTTCTTCGAAGTTACACTCGTTCATGGCTTCAATATTAGATTCGGCCAACACTTCAAACAAACCTTCTTCACCGGCACGGCGAACATCATTACCGGCCGATTTTTCCTTTTTACCCATGATGCCAAAATCTATGCCGGCTTCGTTGAGAATTTCAGCAAATTTTCGGGTGTTATCCAAGCAGTTTTGATTGTAAGACGCGTAATCGCCAACAAACCAGAGATACTTAACCTCGTCTTTGGTGGCATCTTTTACTTTAAAGTCGAGCGGCTTTGTCCATCCGCTGCGCTTACGAGCCGATTCACCCAGCGAGTTGCCTTGTTCATCCAAACCTCTTAAGGCGTCGGCAAGCTCAGCCGGCATTTGAGCGTCAAACACCTGGTTACGACGCATATCAATCAAGTCCATAATGGGCTCGTTACCGACCGGGCAAATATTGGCGCAAGCAAAGCACGTGGTGCACGCCCAAACCCCATCTTCGGAAATCGCATAATCGAGCAATGCATCTGCCGTACCGTTTTCACCGGCAAGCGCTTTTGCATTTCGGTTAATGTAATACCGCTTGTTGATCTCCAAAGCGCCCGGACTAAGTGGCGCGCCGGATTCATGTGCGGGGCACACTTCCTGGCATCGATTACACATGATGCACGCATAAGCATTCAGCACACGGTTCAGGGGAAGATCATTAAGTTCTTTGGCGCCCGGTTTGGATTTATTGGCCGGTTTCTCTAATTCACCAAAGGCGTTATCGCGCTTGAAAGCAAGATTCAACGGGGCGATCATCAAGTGGATATGTTTGCTTTTCGGGAAGTACGGCAAAAACATCACGATCAATCCCATTGCCAGCCACCAAGCCACATGAATGCCAACTTCCAATCCGGCTGAATTGTAAAACAATGGCGCCACAACGCTGGCTGTTGGCATAAATGGGTCGAAATGTTGTTTCTCGGCCAGGTGAAATACCGTTCCCAACCAACGCGAACCAACATGTACTAAAATAAATACACCAACAATTAACGAATCGCGTTTGATTCCACCGGCAGCAACACCGGGTTCCAATTTTACATTGGGGTTAAACTCAAAGGCTTTTGGCTTGAACACAAACCGGCGTATCAAAAAAAACACGACACCTGAAAGGACAGCCATGCTGAACAGATCAGAAAGGATATTAAAGGTTTGTGCAATAGGATTTGTGCTGGCAACCGTTGTCCATCCATGAACATAAGCTTCCAAAATATCATTAACATTGACTATCACATAAAAACTAAATCCAAAGAAAATCAAGGCGTGAAATGTACTGGAAACCGGTCTTGATTTTGCGATGGTTTTTTGCGCGCCAACATCCACAAGGGCTTTGATAAGCCTTATAATGAACTCGGTATTGTGTGCGGCCGGTTGGCCTTTGCGGACTATTGCAATCAATTCATTGAATCTTTGAAATGCAATAGCCCCACAAACAATAATGAGTAAAATAAATGCAATCTGTTCATAACTTGTCAGCATGACATTCTCCTTTAATTTATTTCATTAGTTCTAGTCAAGCTCATCCATCAATTCTTCGGTTACATCAAATAGATCACCTACAATACCATAATGGGCAACATCAAAGATGGGAGCCTGAGGATCAGTATTCACGGCAATAATCGTGCTTGCACTCTTCATGCCTTCAATGTGTTCGGGCGCGCCCGAAATGCCTAATGCCAGATACACTTTCGGTTTAACTTTTAAACCGGATTTACCAACCTGGCGAGATTTCGACATCCAGCCTGCATCAACGATGGGTCGGGAACAGGAAACATCAGCATTTAAGCTTTCAGCAAGTTCTTCAATCGCTTCAATGTCGTCTTTACTGCCAACGCCTCGGCCAATTGATACCAACACCTGACTTTGGGTGATATCCACATCGGAAGCTTCAGGTTCAATCAAGGTTTTAAAACGCACTTTTCCAGCGCCTTTTCCAGCCGAAACATCTTCCAGGCTTGCGCTTCCGCCGCTTTTCCCAGTTTCAGGATCGGCTGAACCGGCTAGTACCATCACAATAGCCTGCTGGCTAACCTGAACCTGGCTGTTTAATTTTCCACCATAAAGCTGACTCGTACATTTAAACGCAGAGCCGGAAGCTTCGATGGCATTGCAATAAGAAATAATAGGTAGGTTTAATGTGGTACCAACTTGGCCTGCAATATCAACACCCATTGAGGTTGAGCCAATTAACACCAAATCCGGTGATTTATCTTTGATGACCGATTCTACAATTGCAGAATATTCTTCAGGATTGTATTCATCACCGGCATCAGCGGCCAAAACCACATCTGCAGCGCCTAATTGAGAAGCGTTCGATTTCATTGCGCCGAAAACAAGCGCTGAACATGTTCCACCGGTTGCGCCGGCCAACTCACGGGCAAGGCCCAACATTTCAAAGGAAATATCTTCAAAATTGCCCTTTATATGCTCTGTAACAACTAATATGTTTGCCATAACTTTTATTGATTAAAAGGTTTTGAATTTCTAAGGATTATTCGCTTAAGCTACGCCGAGATCTTTCAGCACATCCAAAAGGTCTTTACCGGAATCCAGCATTTTAGCGCCTTCGCCTTTTGGTGGCGGCGCTAATGCGAGTACTTCAATTGAAGAAGCGCCATTGGAAGAGCTTGCAGATAATGATCCGATTTCAGCAGAATCCTGGATTTGTTTGATTTTGCTGACCGGGGCATAGCGTGGTGGTTGCTCAGCGGCCTGAATACCAATAACAGCCGGAAGATCGGCTTCAAATTCAGCCATAATACCACCGGAATATTCCTTAAAAATGCTGGCTGTGTTTCCACTTACCTTAACGCCTGTAACGGCGCTTATACATGGCATATCCAGAGATGCGGCAACAATAGGGGCCAGTTGTCCATCCCGATCATCTACAGACTGAACGCCTACCATGATCATATCACCACCTTCAGCTTTAGCCGCTTCGGCCATCAGTTTTGCAAATTGGGCGCTATCGGAAGCCTCCCCTGAAATTGCAATGGATTTCGCTAAGGTAGCCCCTTTGGCCAAGGCTGTGTAAAGCACTTTTTCGGAACCTTCACCCTCTTGGGTAAGCGCAACCACTTCATCGGCCTCGCCTCGTTCTTTTAAAAGAATGGCTTCTTCAAGGGCATGCTCATCGTACTCATTTAGCTTGAACTTGATTTCAGATACATCTAATGCTTTACCGGAATCATCTACCTCCAAATCTTCCACCAAATCGGGAACCTGGCGAAGTAAAACAAGAATTTTCATGGCTTTCTCCTCTATTTTATATAATAGTGAATGGTTTAAAAAATAAGTTTGCTATCGCCTGCTTGAACAACCCTTAAACCCGGGTTATTCAAGAAAGCGTTATGGTTTTGTTGACATTTACCCCTCAGGGATACATGCATTAATCACTTCAACAATATCCATGACTTCTAACTTGCCTTCGGCATTTACGGCTTTAACGGCATCTTCAAAGCGGGATACTTCATACGGACAGCAGACCAACAATACCTCAGCGCCGGTTTCAACCGCTTCCCGAACACGATTGGTTGATAAACGCTCGGATGTATAATTGGCAACAAGGCCATCCAGCCACATCCCGCCACCGCCGCCACCGCAGCAATAGCTTTGCTCTTTGTGGCGAGGCATTTCAATAAATGTGGCGCCAGGAATGCTGTTTATCAATTCTCTTGGAGCATTGTATTCATCGTTGTGCCGACCGAGATAGCACGGATCATGAAAGGTGACTTTTTTATCAAATGATTTGGTCATCAAAGCTTTTAGCTCATCAAGCCTTGAACTCAAGAACTGTGTGTAATGCGTTACATTTCTTGTGTTTCCGGTAATTCCGGGGTAGAACTTTTTAATGGCGTTGTAAGCGTGCGGATCATTAACAACTAAGTCTTTGTGAGGAAATTTCTCAAAAAGGGCATCGTTGTGATTGGCCAGATCTTCAAACAAGCCGGATTCCCCAACAAGTCGTTGCGAATCGCCATCGGTTTTCTCAGCTTCGCCTAAAATCCCGAAATCCACACCAAGCCGATTAAAAACATTCACCATTGCCAAAGCGGCATCATTACCACGACCATGATAGGCATAAAAATCACCGACAAACCAAAGCACATCAACCGACTCGCCTTCTTCGGCTTTAGCGAGATTTTTGATCGAATCCTTAATCGGCTTGGTCCATTTGGCTCGTTTCCTGGCCGATTCACCCATTGGATTTCCATATTCGGAAACGCTCTGTAACATTTCCTGGATTTCATCGGGAATAAATCCACCCAAAACCGCTTTTTCACGCGCCGCAGGAATAATTTCACCCATATTCACTTCTTTCGGGCATACGCGAACACAGTTCTTGCAGGTAGTACACAACCAGAGGTAATCATCTTCTATCAAATTTGTACCGATCTGTAATTTGCGGTATATCTTTCGCGGGCCATAACTTCCGACATACTCAACCGGACACGAACCCACACATTTGGCACACTGATAACAATTGTTTATGCTTTCAGCCCCGGGTATATCTCGTAATTGTTCAAGACCTGAAATATCGAATTGCGTTAAAGCACGGGGGACAAACATCTTGTTCCAGTGCCCCGAAATATCCATTCCATCTACGATCACCTGCTCAAGTTGAACAGAGTCTTGATACTTATGTTCAGACATTGACTTTCCTCCACATTAAAATTTCCATCGGATTATTAATTTTTCATTGCAAATGCGCATGCTTTCATAGCTGCATTTCCACCCATCGAAACGGAATCTTCCAAATCAGCCGGTCCTGTTGAAGCGCCTGCAACGAACACCCCTGGCACTGATGTTTCTACTGTGTTCAGAGGACCACCGATTGTACCAATGTAACCGTGTGATTCTAATGGCAGATTAAACACACCGGCCATCTCTTTGGTACCTTCGCTTGGCTCCATACCGGTTGAAAGAACCACCACGTCCATTGGAATTTCCATCGGGCGACCCATGGTTGTATCTTCACCTTTAACAATTAGCTTATCGCCTTGCTTGGTAATCTCAGTAACAATACCTTTGATGTAATTGACTTTATATTCCTCCTGAGCTTTCCAATACAGATCATCTTCCCAACACCCATAAGCACGCAGATCGATGTAAAAGACAAAGACTTTTGCATCCGGTAGGATTTGCTTGATCTCCATCGCATCTTTTGAAGCAATACCGCAACAGACTTTTGAACACCATTGATTTCCGATTTGGCGATCACGGCTTCCAACGCACTGAATAAAGCACACGCTTTCCGGCGCTTCGCCGCTAGAAGGTTTCACAAACTTGTGTTCTTTCAACATCTTCTCGGCATCCGTAAGCGTAATTACATCGTCATATTCATAGTATCCATAGACTTGCGTTTCCTCACCCGGATCAAAATGATCAAAACCCGTGCTCACGATAACGCTTGAAACATCAATGGTTTTACCGCTACCACCATTCTGAACACTTACTTTCATATTTCCGGCAGAACCTTCAACAGATGTTACTGTGCTGTTTGTGATCACTTCAACATTACCATCATCGGTAACAGCTTTAATCATTTCACCCATCGCTTCTTCGGCATCACGAAAATCCGGGGTTAGCGCAGCATATTTTTCTTTGATCGGCGTACCGCCCAGGTACTCTTCTTTTTCAACCAATACGGCTTTGCGTCCAAGATCCGCAATACCTTTGGCAGCAGCTAACCCGGCCGGGCCGCCGCCGATGACTAAAATTGGATTATCAGACATTAAACATCCTCCCATGTTAAAAATTGTTTTTGACCTGATTTGATCGGGCCAAGAGATTCTTCAAATTCCGCCCATGCTTTATCGGCATCAATCCCCATTTTCTCCAGCAAGGGTTTATGATCAACCCCATGCCAATGAAGCTGGCAAACTTTGTATGGATGCGCGCCCATGGCTAGTGCAGCAAACTGAACATCGCTCATGACCGGCAATCCTACATTGCATTTATGCGCCTTTGCGGCAAACTGACTTTTATCCAGAGTTGTCAGGCATCCGGTATCTTGTGTGAGCAGCAGATCGGGATTGGCTTCATCTTTCATGCGCTCAATCTTGCGTGTCGCAGCAAACGATCTTGAGAACTCACGACTGACCAGGATATGACGAAAACCAAAGCCACAGCAATCGTGCCAGGTCGAATAATCAGCAACGTTTGCCCCTAAAACATCTGCAATGGCTGTCATTACCGGGGTTCGTTGGCCATTGAAGTAATCGTCATCATAGATCACATCTTCAGGAACTAATTTGTGATAATGGCAAGCGGGATGCACTGTTACGGTAATATTACTGAGGTCTAAAACTTTTCGCTCTGCAATTTTGTGGCGCATAACATGCAACCACTCGGAGTAATGAACAATCTCTTCAGGAAAAGCGAACGGCAAACCAAGTTTATCCATAATGGTACGAACTTGCTTCCTGAGTTCGGGGTAATGCAAGAGCTGCTCTCGGGTTTCTTTATAATGGCCATAGCTGGTTCCGCAATGAATATATGGGAAATAACCATCCACTTTAGCCTGTGCAAAATTCCGTACGGCAATGGCTGCCTGAGCCGGAACATTAGAGGCAGAAGATGCATAGTAGTTCCAAGCCGTGCATGAGGTTTGATCTTTAGGATCAAAATAATCCAAATTGAACTGGCGATGCAGCCAGAAAATTGATGTCGGGTATCCCGGAATGTGTCCGCATTGACCGCATGACTTATGATGCCATCCGCCTTGCAACGGGATTTTCTTTGTTCTTCCAAATTTTGTCGTGACTTCCACATAGGGTTCAGGAACACGAATAACTTCCAACTCGCCTTGTTCTTCAAGCTCAAAAAGCTCGTGGCGATAGTCTACAGATTTCTTATTTGGCTTACGTGTAAATTTTCGCTGATCCAGCCCGATAAAACTGGCTGACTTCTTTTCTTCCACTGTATTACTCAAAACCTTCCTCCTGTGATTTAATTTTCTTCTAAAATGTTTTCAACCTCATCGGCTTCCACACCATACTCATCCATTAATTCTTCAATTGTTTCTCCAAGAATGTCATAAATACCTTCATCAACTTGTTCAATCAGCTCTAAATTACCTGTGAGTTTGAAAATCATGTAAAGTTGGAACTTGGTTTTATCACTGACATCCCAAGCAAGTTCGGTTGTATGAAGGGTATCCGGTGGAATAGCGCGGCGCCAAACATCTAAATTCTCCGCCACTACTTTTACATTTGGCCCCCAATCGGGGAAGAAATCAGGTTGAAGCATATCCGGAGCCACCTGCGTTCCGGTCGACATAACCTTGTAAATAATTCGACTGTAAGTCTTTAAGGCATCCTTTGCCGATTCCAAACCATTTTTCACGGCTACTTCTCTCATAATCGTTACAATTCCACCCGGACTGTTTTTCCTTGGGCAACGCGTGCTTGAAAAACATTGCGAACAGTCCCAAATCATGTCGTTCATCAATTCGTAAAATGTATCCACATCTTCCCTGGACATGGTTTGTGTTATAACCCTAGGTGAAAAGTCACAGAATCGTGCTGTTGGACAAGCGCCCACACATACGCCACACTCAAAACACCCTTTCATGAAATCTTTCCACCGTATGTCCTGCTTAACCTGATTAAATAGATCCAGCTTCACTTCGTATGGGACATCTTTGTATTTCCTATCCCGATAAATTGATCTAGCCATACATCTTTCCTGGATTAAATCGTTTCAAAAAAGTAATTTATCTAGTACTAAATGACCATATACTCATATAACTAAACGATTATACCGTTGATCATTTTTCCTTGATCCTAATTGACGATACATTTCAAACGCATCTGGGGATTAAAATATTGGGAGAGTATCACAAATGTATCACGCAACCATTTTTAGAGACCTATTTTTAACTTTTGTGCACTTTTTTTTGGGTTAAAGGGAGATTTTGGCGCTTCGGGCAGGACACACTAAGCTTATAATTCGTTGGTTTTGTTGGGGTTTGAGGTTTTTTAGGTCTGTGTTTTACTCAGCTACCCACAAATCTGAATTGAATCTGGAGTTTTAACCACCCTTCAGGTGAGCGACCGAATACCTTAGAAAGCCTGAGCGCCATTTCAGGGCTAATGCCTAATCTTCCATTTAACAGTGTTAAGAGGGTTTTCTGGGAACCCCAATTGGTTTAGCGGGCTCGATAACTATAATCAGAGAAATTCAATACAAAATCCTCAAATTATTTCTCCGGATGAGGTGGATTGTGTATCATTTTTGATTTATGTATCGTCGTAATGGCCACGAAGTGAAAGCACATAAACAACAACTATGTCGTCTTCAATTTTATAGATCATTCGATCTTTTTTCGTCAATCTCCTTGACCAGTATCCGGCAAAATCGCCTTTAAGCATTTCCGGCTTTCCTATTCCCTCTCTTGGATGTGTCATAAGTTCACCGACAATTTTAGTAATTTTATTTCGAACTGCTGTATTTCCACTTTTAAGCCAGTATTTAAGGTCTTTATCTGCTGAACTTGCAAATCTTATTTGATATCGTCCCATAATTGTTTGGTATCCTTAACCTCACGAACACGACCTTCTTTAATATCTTCTTCCGCCTCTTTCAGGGCTTCCAGAAGTTTAGGGTTTGAAAAATATTCGTCGTTGTCGTCAATCCTTTTTGCGGGAACAATTTCATAAGTCTCGGTTTTGCCACACTGGATTATTACACGCTCAGTTTGAGATAAATTCAAATATTTTCGGAGATTTTTTCGAAGTTCTGTGGTACTAATGGCTATCATATCTTTACTATTTATATTACACTATAATGTACAAACATGATATTCACTATAAAAGGTTACAAAGTTAATAAATTGGAAATAAGTGGAAATATCATAGAAATTGCATTAAAGAAAATCAATAAATATTCCAAAATGCTCAAATTATTTCTCCCGGATGAGGTGGATTATACATTCCCATTTTATGACTCCTTAACAATAGTCCTCGTTTTGAAAATATAGACTTGCATCTTTATACCTTATTTGAAATAAATGAATTTTTTTCGAACTATGTTTCAAGCACACCAGCAAGTTCATTCGCACATCGTGAAATCAGCTTATTATACTGGCCTTTTGTAAGAAATAACCGATGAATGGTTGGGTCATTCTGCCGGCCTTTATCCAGGTTTTCCTTCTGATCAAAACTGCACCTGATAATTTTTAAGTTACCCAGATTTATATCAATAAAATAACGGGTATTTTTGTCTTGAATTTTGCTCATTTTATTTTGCCCTAATTTGATTAAGTCACACAATTAACACTAAAAAGTTAACTAAATCCGATAAAGTTTGGCGGAGTATTTATTGTAGGTTCTGTTCATGAATTGTGCCACAAGCGTTAAACTTTTATGATGCCATTAATAAGACACTTCTTTTTCCAGAATTTTAATGCTTCTGTTAATTAACCCAAGCCAATGCCCATTTAACTTATCAAAGCTTTGGGCTTTGCTATTTAAAAACTCTTGGGTCAATTCACAAATCAGGTGAGGGTTATAGGCTAGCGATTCAATTAGCACCCAACGGTTCCATTCGGTAGCAATGCGCCAGCCGGATTGATCCAGCATGGAGTTGGGCAATCGGTAGTGAAAGGTAGGTCGGGCTTTAATAAGCATTTTATCAAGCTCGTAATCGTTCATAGCATCTTTATCGATTGCGGCAAATAAGGGAAGCATATCTAACGCACGGTGGCGGGTAGGATTGAAGTAAATGTAATCCCTTATCAACTGACGCATATCGGGCTGATAGCCAGGATTTAAGACATACAGGATATAGTCGTTTTCAAAGTGATCAATAAACGGGCTAATGCGACGCTTAAAATCAATATTCCCAATTTTTAGCAACCACTCATGCATCAAGACATAAGCCCGGAGATAATTTAAGAGCAAATTTGCATCGGTTAATGTGGGCGATTCAGGATTGAAATGGAGCCCGAATGCTGAGAACGGGGAGGCCTTTGTGCCATATGCGTTTCCTAAATGAAGCGCTTCCCTGAGCCGCTCTAGCATATTCATTTGCGATATAGGTATTGGTGGGGTGATGATTTCGTAAGGGACAATGGTGTTCGAAACACGCGTTACCAAGCCTTCAAAATTCGTTCGGGTTTCATGGGAAAAATTAATCCCCCATCCACCCAAGACTTTTTTGTAGGCATTTTCACGAACCAAGGCAGAATCCAGTACGATTCTAAACTCGCCAAAGTCAGTTTCTACAACTTTTAATTCAAAAGCGGAAATGGGAACAATTTTACCGCCAAACAACCTGTGTATAACCTCAGTTGCCGTTTGCAGGTCCATTTTCGCAAACTCAATTTCAACCCCAACCCGGCGTTCTTTGCCATTGGCATTAAATAGTTGTGGCGGCTTTTTAAAGAGTCCCATAGTTCGGGCATTAAAATGTTGATCAGGTTGAAAAGATAGAAATCAATATTCCTGCAGAGACCGATGCATTTAAAGATTCCACGGCGTTTGAATTACCTGGAATCGAAATTTTATGATGCGCAATTTTTTTTAACTCTTCCGATACGCCAACACCTTCATTTCCAATCACCAACACTGATCTCTGTGATCGCTTAATGCCATAAACCTCTTCACCTTCAAGCGCAGCGGCAAAAACTGTAAATCCCGACTCTTTAATTGTTTCTAAATCATTTTTCAAAGACACGTTTTGGCATATGGGCATTGCCATTAAACTTCCTGCTGAGGCTCTGACAGTTTTAGGGTTATATACATCAACCGTATTTTCGCCGCATATGAACAGGTCTACATCAAACCAAGCGCATGTTCTAAGAATTGTTCCGGCATTCCCAGGATCTTGCAATCCATCGCAAACAACAATCAACGACTTGGGTTTGTCAGCCAGTTGCTTTAAAAGTATGCTGAAATTATAAACTGGCTGTTTGAAAACCGCACAAATTCCTTGGGAATGGATCGTGTTAGAGATGGCTTTGAAGTCTTTTTCTTCAGCCAGATACAGTTTATCCAACAAGCCCGGTTCAATTTGGTGAAGTGACTGAAACGCATCGCTCACCACAATCATTTCAAGCATGGATTCATCTGGTATTGCCTTAATAAGCTCCAATACCGCTCTTAAACCTTCTGCCAGAAATTTTTTTTCCTGATCCCTGAATTTCTTCTGATTTAATCTCGCGCAATATCGCCGTTTTTGAAGGCTTAACCGATTGATCTTATCCAATTGCCCCAAAGGGTTGCCATGCATCGCAAACATCGGTGATTTCCACCTCTAAGTTTGCATTTCCACACATGCTATTGACACGATCAAAATTTGAGCAGTTATCGCACTTCATCTTACCTCCAGCACTGGCACGAATCCCTCTCATACGTTTCAACACGCGCGCAGGCACGCCATTTTCGGGCTGGTTTTTAACCGTTTTTTCTTTGATTTGGGTATCAGCCGGCGCGGGTTCATCAATAAACTCAATCCCATGGTCGTTAAGGTAGTTTTCCTGCTCACCCGACATGCAACGTTTGATGTAATCATTAAAACTATTCGGATCCAATGACACTTTCGGATGGCAATCAGCCCGGCAATCCAAATCCATTTGAGCGCTTTTACCATTGGACGATTTGCGCTCTTTATCTAACAAATCCTCTAAAACGCTTCGCAATTCCGATGCGCTATGCATATGAAATCCCATTTGTTTAGCCATTTTTTCAATGGTTTTATTATCCATTTTATCGGCCATTGTTTTCATTTTTTCCAATCCTCCATACATTGAAGCGCCCGCTAGAATTTGGGATTCCAGTGATTTCTGATGTTCTATTGATTTGGGTTCAGGAATTGATTGATCTTCATGATGCCGGGTGTATTCAAACCCGGAACTTTTCTTACGTGTAAACGTATTCAGAGGATTTTTTGAAAGGAATTCATCATCAATCGCGTAACCTTTTTCCAGCATATCGTGCTGAACGTCTTTAGCAGCGCTTGCACGCCGCATTGAAACCGACTCTAAATTCACCCGCCCGGGTGAAAAACTTTGAAAAGAAAACAGTAAAACAATACTTGCAACGAAAACGCCAAACGAGAGCAAGATTAACTCAATATCTTTCCCGAATGTAAATACCAAAATTACTTGTGATAATATATAAAGCCCTGAAGCTATGAGTGTATATTTTGCGGTGCTTTGATTCATACTCCCTCCAATGAGATAAACTTTTACTATCAACCAAACCAAAAAATTTGTATGTATTTATGATAAATTTTAAGGCGGGTCGCACTCAAGCATTTCAAATTATCATAAAAACAACTGCAGAACACCTCACAATTAATAAAGAATATAGCTACAGCATACGTTCATTTCAAAATAAAACTCTGAGATAGAATTCCTGAGGTTCAAGCCATTATAACAAAGGGATTCTTTTAGCCTTATAGTCTCATTCCGTTTGAAGCTGGAATTACATACTGGGAGTCAAAACTATTGCCAAAATGGTAGGAATAAACCTTCACATGCGGCAATTCCTGAGCAATTTGCTCAACGTCTTCCAAATCGGTATGAACCGGGTCTTTAGCTACCGTTGTATCGTGAAGCAGAATTTCGGAATCGGCAAACCACTCTGGGGACTGAATCTGGTAATTTTCCTGATCCAAATCACCATTGGCCAATCGGCTGTCAATGATCTCTCTACGATATAAGACATCGCCGGATATGCTGATTTGCCTGTCGTTATAGCTTAAACGAAGGCCTAATGTGGGAAGGGTATGATAATTTTCGCGAGCTTCAATATTGCAGCCGTAATAATTATTGAAAATGCTACGATCATAAATATCAAGAAAAGTAATGTGTTGTGAAATATCCCCAAATAGCGGATTAAAAATTTGCTGGAGCTGCTTATAAACCGCTTGGGAACTTATCAGAGATAGTTTCAACCCCAAATCGATTTTTCGTTTTAACAACGCACTGAATCCTTCAATATGATCTTCATGACAATGGGTAATTAGATATTCGGTAACCTGATCGGGATGAATCTGGTATTTAACAGCCTTTTCAAATAAACGCGCAGGTGGATCGATCCAAATTAACCGATCTGCGTAATAAAAAATAAAATTGCTCGTCACGCCCGGCCGTGTTCCGATTCCAGTTCCCCCTACCGTTAAACCTAGTGAATTTTTATCGTAATAAAGCGGCTGAACTTGCGAAAGAAGAGTTTCCACATAAAGCGATGCCAGATTTTCCTGGAATGTGGTTGAATAATGATCGGAATCAAAGATCAGGTGGTTCTTATCATAAATCTTAACGCCTTTCGGATCGGATAGATCAAGAGTAACCGAACCGATTTCATAGGTTGTATCGGTCGGACACCAATCAAAAACATCATCCACCCATTTTTTATCAACAAATTTTGCTTGTTTGTTGTCGTTTTCATCCGCCACGAAATCGCCATTCATGGTAATTTCGAGCCGTGTGTATAAACTCTTTATAAACGACTCCTGGCCGACAAACTTAACTCTATGTGGTGATTGAAAATCAATAAACCTAGAAACCCAAAGTTCAAACTCAAAACCGGTTTGAGAATCCCCGATTTGATTAATCACTGGCTCAGTCATGCAAATTGCCACGGGTAACTTCTGCAAATGCGGGAAATAGGTTTTAAACAGTTCGGGAACGGTATTAATTTGGATTAATCCTGCCGATGTTTCAACCAAATAAGCGCTTAATGCACCATCAGGTCCGCTTACCCGGTAAATACCATTACCATGAGAATAAAAATTATACCCGATGCGTTTGGTTGTCTTGTACCGCGATTTTTGAGCAATTTTCATGATAAAGCGTCCTATTAATGAAAGGGATTACAAGGTTTGGCCTTACTTAGACCATTTCCCGATATTGCTTTACATAATTCAAATAATTCGTCGATGACGTCTTCACATTGTGAAGCTCTTTTTCACTTATCTCGCGCACTACTTTTGCAGGGACGCCCGCAACTAATTTCCCGGAAGGAACAACAAAACCCTGCCTAACTAAAGAACCTGCCGCTATTAACGAATATGGCTCGCAAACACAGTCATCCAATAGGATTGCGCCCATACCTACCAAAACAAAATCCTTAACCGTACAGGCATGCAATACTGCATTATGACCTATCGTTACATCATTGCCAATGGTTAATGGACCGGTATCGTGAGTGACATGCAATGTTGCATTATCCTGAACATTTGTTCTCTCTCCAATTCTTATCGGACAAACATCGCCTCTAACCACTGCATTAAACCAAATGCTACAATCCCGACCAATTTTTACATCGCCAATTACAAAAGCGCCATCGGTAATAAAAACACTTTCATGGATTTCCGGCCAGATTCCTTTGTAAGGTAAAACTGTGCCCATAAAATAGCATCAATAAAGTATTTAATAACACAGGCTGCTGATGTGACAAATATCACAATCAATGCCTTACAAACCAACTATGGAAATAATTCAAAAAACAACATACTAAAAATTCCGTTATATTCTAATTATCGTTCAAATGAAAACCAGAACTTTGCTATTATAATTCAAAACGGTTTAAAATAATTTGTCAGATCATAGCATATCTACACTAAGTTGTAAAAATCTTAAGAAAGTCTATAAAAAGCGCGTTGTCGTTAAAAGCTCAACGGTAAGCGTAAGGCAAGGTGAAATTGTTGGTTTGCTAGGCCCCAACGGGGCCGGTAAAACAACCACATTCTACATGATCGTCGGGTTAATAACTCCCAATGCCGGGCAGGTGTTTTTTAACGATACCGAAATCACATCGATTCCGATGTATAAACGCGCCAGGCTTGGGGTTGGGTATTTGCCTCAGGAGCCCTCGGTATTCCGTAAACTTACGGTCGAAGAAAATATTTTAAGCGTGCTTCAGTTTACTTCGCTCTCAAAGAAGGTTCAAAAAGAGCGAACCGAAAAGCTTTTGGAAGATTTCAACATTGCTCATATCCGTAAATCCAAAGGATTTTCATTATCAGGCGGCGAGCGACGGCGAACAGAAATTGCACGAGCTCTTGCCACTGAACCCAAGTTTATCTTACTGGATGAACCTTTTGCGGGCGTTGATCCGATTGCCGTAGAAGACATTCAACAAATTGTCTCGGATTTGAAAAACCGTAATATCGGCGTTCTTATTACCGATCATAATGTTCATGAAACCCTCTCCATCACGGATCGTGCTTACTTATTGTATGAAGGAAATATACTCATGCAAGGCACCGCTGAAGATCTGGCGTCAAGTGAACAAGCCCGAAAACTTTATCTGGGCGAAAAATTCTCATTGGAACGCTTTTAACTCTATCAGCCTAATGCCTTAAAAATAAACTATTTGCCTATGTTTTGATTACTGGTTGTAATTGTTTTTTTTATATTGTTTTACTTAGAGTAATTGATCAATCGCTTTAAATGAATTCATAATGCCAAAAACTACCGGTAAAAATTTTGAAGGGGAACAAGTATTTCGTGGAATGAAAGCTTCAAAAGGACTGGTAAAAGGCGAAGTGTTTATCTATAAACACCACGAATTTACCCCCGAAGGCGACTATATTCAAGCCAGTGAAGTTGAATATGAAATCTCCCGATTGAAAGATGCGCTTGCCCGCTCTAAAAAAGAATTGTTGAAAATTGAGCGCGTTACTCAACAAAAACTCGGTGAAGTTTTTTCAGAGATTTTTTCGGCACAAATCATGATGCTCAACGATCATATCATGCTCGACCGGGTTTTTGAACGAATCCGAAAAGAGCACAAATGCGCTGATGTGATTATTGATGAAGAAATCACCAAATACCAGGAATTGATGATGAAGGCTGAAGATTCCAATTTTCGTGAGCGTTCTCAGGATATTAAAGATTTAAAAGAACGCATTATCCGCAATTTGCATTCGGGTACGCTGCTCTCGAAAATCAAAGCCAATACCATCGTTATTTCCAGTCTCCTTACGCCGGCGGATGTTATACTATTTAGCCGGCAGGATATACTAGGCTGTGCCACAGATGGCGGTGGCATTACCTCTCATGCGGCGCTTATATGCGGATCATTAAACATTCCCATGATTGTGGGTCTGCATAATGTATCGGAAAAAACAAAAACAGGTGATTATGCCATTATTGATGGTTATACCGGCGAACTCATCATTAACCCTTCCAACGAACGCCTTGAAGAATTTGACCGTAAACGCGAAGCAGAGCTGGAAACCGATAAAAAATTAGAAGCCTCCAAATCACTAACCAGCCAAACCAAGTGCGGCAAGCCCATCCGGCTTTACTCAAACATTGACTTTAAAGAAGAAATTGAGGCGCTAAAAAAAGTCGGCTCAAAAGGCGTTGGCTTATACAGAAGCGAAAGCTTGTTTATTGCTTCAGGAAAAGCGCCTACCGAGCAAGAGCAATACGAATATTATTATGAACTCTCCAAAAACACCGCACCGTTACCCCTTGTTATTCGGCTGTTTGATGTCGGTGGCGATAAACTCCTGATTTCAGCTTACAAGGAACAAAATCCAAACCTGGGTTGGCGTGGCATTCGTATTTTAATTGACGTGCCGGAAGTTCTGGAAAATCAAATTCGGGCCATTTTAAGAGCAAATATCTTGGGCAATATCCAGTTGCTTTTACCGATGATCTCTTCTATCGAAGAAATTGAGATCATTAAATCCAGGGTCGAAGAGATCAGGGAAAAAATGATCAATGAAGGTTATAAGTTGGATCACCCGTTGCCGTTAGGTGTGATGATTGAAATTCCAGCCGCCGTAGAAATTATCGATGATATTGTCCGGATTGTGGATTTTGTGAGCATTGGCACCAACGACCTTATCCAATACACCTTGGCGGTTGATCGCAATAACGATGTGGTTCAGGATCTGTACCGCAAGTTCCACCCGGCGATTATTCGGATGATCAGTAAGGTAATAGCTTCAGCCAAACAAAATAATTGCCACGTGTCGGTGTGCGGTGAAATTGCCGCCGATCCGATTGCCACGCCTTTGTTGCTTGGCTTAGGTCTGGAGGATTTTAGCCTCGTAAATTCCAACATACCCGAACTGAAATCCGTGCTTTCATCCGTGACTATAACCGAATGCCAGAAACTCGCCCATAAGTGCCTTTCACTTTCAAAAGTTACGGATATTGAAGAAGAACTCCGCGTGTTTTCCGAAACGCATGTTGATTGATCGTTTTCTGAAATTTCAAAACAATCTTAATGAACTGTAACTTATACAGTTTTTAAGACTTACGTGTGAATTAATTTCTATTACAAAAAAACTTATTTGCAGAGTCGTTTGCATTGCTGTTGCATAATACCGTCGCGACAAAAAAAGAAACGCTTTGCCCTGTGTTTTTTTGCTTATGCCAAATCAATTCAAAATGAAAAAATAATAATAGAGATAAAAAATTCTATCTTTTACTGTTGAAAGAATTCAGAAATTAACCCCTTATCTAGTTTAGGCTCATATTTTTATATACTTTCAAAGTGTTAAAATATTACATAATGTAGAACATACTTAATTCTCAGTTTAAGCATTTGGGGCGTAATACTTAGAAACTGATAACAAAGCAGCTTTAAAATTATAAGACATCATGTGATATATTTATCTTATGAAGAATAATTATAAGTTAGCCAGATGAAAAATGAAATTGTAATGGAACAAGATGGCACTCAAGGAATAAAAGAGTAATCGATCTATGACTTACCAAGGCGAAAAGATAGACACAAAAGTGGCCGCGCAAACGGGTATCGGCCCAACGATGTTAGTCGCCATTGAACAGAACTTCCCAACTAATCAACGCATGATCAATGACCCTCTCGCTGGAGAAATTTTGCCACCAGTTTATCGTTTGATCGTCAAAGCAACGCGACTTCCCATGTTGCGTAATGGGATGGTTAACCTTATTGAGAAGCAAATAACAGGTGCCTGGAGTGCGATGATATGCCGGAAGCGGTATATCGATGAGAAGGTGATTGCTGCGGTGCAGCGTGAGAATCCGCTCAAAGCCATCGTCAACCTTGGCGCAGGTTACGACACACGTTGCTACCGCTTGTCAGACCTTGCCAACATCCCAACGTGGGAGGTTGATCAGCCATTGAATATCAAGGCCAAACGCAAGGGATTGCAACGGGCAATCGGTACACTCCCCAGCAACATCACACTTGTGCCCATCAACTTTGTCGAGCAAGAAATCAGACCTGTGCTACAAAAACATGGCTACCACGGTGACAGGAAAACATTCTTTATCTGGGAAGCGGTATCACAATACTTGACAGAGTCGGCCGTGCGCCAAACGTTCGATTTCTTAGCCCAAGCCCCAGGAGGTAGCCGTTTGGCATTTACGTATGTTCTCAAGGATTACATCGAAGGCAAAAACCTCTATGGAGAGGAAGCATTTTACAAACGCATGGTCATCAAAGATAAAGGGTGGCATTTTGGTTTTGAGCCAGCAGAGGTAGCTGGGTTTTTGAAGGAATATGGATGGCGGTTGATAGAAGATCTAAGTTATGCCGAATTGAGTGAACGGTATGCAGAACCAACGGGGCGAAACTTACCAGCAATGAAAATTGAACGTGTGGTCTATGCTGAAAAGGATGAGTAAGGAGCTACCTATATCGGACGAGTTTGTTGAGAACCTAAAAGAATTGCAAAACAAGAAAGGGTTTTAGCAGTACGTTTGTCATAGGGCAAACATTTGGTTAAACAATATGAATGTGGTTTAATTCGGTAACAAAGTTGGCGTCAAATCAAAAAACCCGGCTAACAAATCGTTGTAGCCGAATTGCTAAGCAGGGTAAATTTTGGAAATGGCTGTGCCGCGGGTATCATAAGGTATCGAACAGTCGAGGCTGGCCTTGGCAATCGGCTGAACTCAACCGTCACGTGTTTAGAAATGCATTAACATCTTATTATTATAGATCAGGCAGTAACAAAAAAATAAACGCTTTGCCCTGTATTTTCTTTTGCTTATGCAAAATCAATTCCCAAATGGAAAAAATAATTGCAATTTGATCGGCTTGGCTTTGGATCAAAAAAATTATATTGTACCTTTTAGTATAATACCTAAAGGTATAGCGATAAACTCATGAATACATCGCCATTTAAATTTGGCGTAACCGTAAGCGAAGCTTCCTTCGCCAACAGAACGCGCGAAATCCAAAAACTTTATGAGAACCTGACCCAGGGTGTCAATACCGCCATCATTTCGCCGCGCAGATGGGGCAAATCGAGCCTTGTTGAAAAAGTGATTCAAGAAATAAGACAAAAAGAAAAAGGGATAAAAATTACCGTTATAGACCTGTTTTCAGCGACGAATGAAGAGGAGTTTTTAGAATTATTTGCTCGTGAAAGCATCAAAGCCTCGTCGGGTAAATGGGAAGAATGGATGCAAAGCGGAAAAAGATTTTTCAAGCAGCTTGTTCCAAAATTCAGTGTAGGCATAGATCCTGCTACCGACTTTTCAGTTAGCTTCGACTGGAGTGAATTAAAGAAACATCAAGATGAAATACTCAATTTACCGGAAAAAATGGCGGCGCAAAAAAAAGTGAAGTTCATTGTCTGTCTCGATGAGTTCCAAAACCTTGCTTCATATCCGGATTATGAAAAGCTCGAAAAGAAAATGAGATCGGTGTGGCAACGTCAGAAACATGTCACTTACTGTCTTTACGGCAGCAAGCGTCACATGATGACCGATTTATTCAACAGTCCCTCCAAACCATTTTACCGCTTTGGCGATATTTTGCCACTCGATAAAATCGCAACGGAACACTGGGTAGCATTTATTCGTGAAAATTTTTCAAAAACGGGAAAATCAATTGATGACAAAGCCGCCGAAATGATCCCTTTTATGATGAAGAACCACTCGTGGTATGTTCAACAACTGGCGCATTATACATGGCAATTAACCGCTAAAAAAGCCAGTCGACGCGAAGTGGAAAAAGCGTTGGAAGAGTTAATCCATACAAACATACCATTTTATCAAAAAGAAATTGAACGACTTAGCGCAACACAGCTCAACTTGTTAAAAGCCATCCAGGCAGGCGAATATAAATTAACGGCTTCTGCAGTCATGCAAACGTACAGGCTAGGCACGCCGCGAAATGTTAGCAAAAACAAGACAAAACTTATCAACGCCGATATCATTCATGATGTTCAAGGGAAGTTTGAATTTTTAGACCCAGCTTTTGAAAAATGGTTTTTGAAACAATACCACAACAAAAGCTTTTACTATTAAACCGGCCGATAATTTTTATACACTGTAATATCAGATTTCCCTTAACCCGCCGCTCTCAGCGGAAAAAAGGCGTAACATACGCTCGATTTCATCTCCGTTCAATCTAACCTGATATTCTGTTGCAATAACGCTGGGTTAATAATCCGGCGGTCTTTCTCTGAACGCAATTTTTCAAACGCCACTTTAACCGCCCTATCTTTTTGGCTTGTTTGGCGCTAAAACTCTCCCTATTTTGGCAAACCGTTTTAACCATTAATTCCAGTTATGTTACGCATTTTTTTGACCCTGTTTTTGTTGACCGGCCTTTTTGCAGATGGATTTTCCAAAGAACCCGCGGCACTTTTGTATAAACAATATGCAAAGCAAATCCATGAACGCGACAAAAAAGCCCCGCCGCAAGCTTCATCTTTAATTATAAAATTCAAAAACACGTCCAAAAGTAAGGCAAGCATTCAAGCTATGGCTGTTCAATCGGTATCAAGGGGAACATTTTCCCTGAAGCCGTTATGGAAAAAACAGGCAACGCGTCATGAAAAAATGGGCGTACAATCTTCACCAACGACATTTGATTATTTCCGGTTTTATGTGGCCGACATTGCGAAAAATCTCATGGCGTCTGAAAAAGAATCCTTAAAAGACGAACTGAGCCGGAATCCCGACATAGCGTATGTACAATGGAATCATTATTATTCACTGGATGCTATCACAGAATCCTTTACACCGAATGATTCGGCCTTCGGCGATCAATGGAACTTAGTCAAAATACAAGCGCCCGAAGCATGGGAGATCACCAAGGGCGATCCGTCCATCAAAGTCGGTATTATTGATACGGGTATCGACTACACCCATCCCGATCTGATCCCCAATTTGTATATCAACCCTGATGAAGATCACAACAAAAACGGCACATTTGAACCGTGGCCATCCGGCGAAAAGCGCAATCCGATCACCTTTGAGCTTGATCCTAATGGCCTTTGGGGTGATTTTGACAGCCTGGATCAGGATCAAAATGGCTACATAGACGACGTGATCGGTTGGGATTTCACCAATCAACCATTGAACGCCGATAACTTAAATGGATTTTCAGATTACGAAACCCCCGATCCAGACCCGTTTGATGAAAACTCCCACGGCACGGCATGTGCGGGCATTGTTGCCGCTGCCACGAACAACGCCATTGGTGTGTCGGGTATTGCTCCAAATTGCAAATTGGTTGCCTTGCGTGTTTTTACCGCACTCGGCTACGCCGATGATAAAGATATTGCCTCGGCCATTGTGTATGCCGCAGACAACGACATCAGGGTACTGAACATGAGTTTTGGCGATGTTATCATTTCGCCGCTTTTAAAAGACGCCATTCAATACGCGCATGAAAAAGGCGTGGTTATGTGCGCCTCTTCAGGAAATGCCGGTGGGGACGGCCAGCACTACCCTTCGGGCTACGACGAGGTGATCTCCACAGTTGCCACCTCGCCCTCCGACGATATTTCCACCTTTTCAACTTACGGCATAACGGTTGATGTTGCCGCTCCCGGCGAAGGCATCCTTACCACCATGCCGTTTTACGACAATTATTACACCGATTCGTATGGCGGCACCAGCGCCGCCGCACCGCATAGCGCAGGCATTGCAGCGCTAATTTTATCGCAGCACCCCGAATACACGTCCGATCAGGTTCGTGGGGTATTGGTTTCAACTGTCGACGATATTGCTTTGGAAGGTTGGGATCATTTTAGCGGCGCCGGTCGGGTTAATGCTTATCGCGCGTTGCAATCAACCGGAACGCCGGTGGCAAAAATCCTTTCACCGACATATGATGCGGGATTTTCAACCGAGCCTGAGCTTGCAATTGTTGGCACGGCCACTTCGCCCACATTTGATTTTTACAGACTCAGCTATACGCCTGGAACAACGTATGGGGGTTCCTGGCAAACCATCACCGAATCGCCGTATCAAAAAATTCAAGACACGCTTGGCGTATGGCCAATTTCAAGCCTGAGCGACAGCTCCTATACGCTTCGACTTGCTGTTCATCAAAAAAACGGACAAACCATTGAAGTTCGAGAGCGATTTTTTATTGATCGATCTGCGCCAATCATCGATACATTTGCGATTCGCGATACCTATTTAAATGAAAAGCATGGCTTGCTCATAACCGGTATTTCCGATGATTTAACCCAGGCTACAATACACTATCGCAGAGCCAGTAGCGGTTTGGATTTTACGCCCTATACTATAACCGACATCAAACGCACGCATGAAGCGCTCTTGCAATCGGATGTGCTTATTGCAGGCATCGAGTATGAATTTTTTATGGCACTTAAAAACCGTTCGGGATTAATTTCCTATTCGGATACTCTGAAACAAACCTTGGATCCCGAGATCATACAAACACCCACGCTTGGCGGTTTTTCTTTTACGAACAAATCTGCTCAGAACTTACCCAAAGGCTACTACCTTAAAACATTAGCCGATTTTAATCAGAATGGAAAATTTGAACTTTTGCTCAACGAAGCATTACCTAGGGAAGGCAAAAAGTTTGGCGATCTCAAACGCTTTGAATACAACACTATTGAGCAGCGTTTCATGGTGTTGGATTCGGTTTCTGCACCTTATATACCAAGAGATATCAAAGATTTTAATCAGGATGGTCTAAAAGAAGTTTTGGTTCAATCCGGCGGTAAAACCATCCTTTTTTCACAGGCTTCACTCAATGCTTCGCCGTTTTCATCCATACTTTTTGCCGACACCTTATCGGGTGATTTTTGGGGGGCGTTAATGGCCGATACAAAAGGCGATGGAAAATTGGAACTGCTTGCCAGAAACGACACCGCATTTTTTATTCTGGATCAATCCTTTTCAAAAATTGCCACACTGGAAAACCCCGTAAAAATTGCTAAGGATGGCTCAAAACCCAGTTTTGAAGAGCCCAAAGTTTTGGTTGAAGATTTTGATCAGGATGGACGTCCCGAAATTCTAATGGGCGATTACGATGCAAACTTTTTTATGTATGAATATTCCGGTACAGGCAACGCTTACCTGCAAACCTGGCTCCGCCGGACAGCCTACATTGGGGGCAGCAATTCGATGATCAGCGGCAAGTTTTTAGCGAACGGGAAAACCCAGTTTATTATTGGTTACCACAGCGATAACAATTTAAACGAACGCGGCGATTTTGATCCCCAGGTATGGGTGTTTGAATGCTATCAGGCCACTGGCGATAACGCGTATGTGCAGTTGTGGGAAAAAGCATTTTACAATTACAAGCCGGCATTTTTTTTCCCGGGCGCAACCGCTGCCGGCGACATTGATAACGACGGTAAAGATGAACTCATTATTCTTGCTTATCCCAATCTCTATATCTTTACATGGTCAATGGCCAAGCAAACCTTTGTCCCGATTTGGTTGAACCCTGCTGCCGCTGCCAATGAACTGGTGCTTGATGATCTTGACGGAAACGGATTGAAAGACATTATTTTTTCTGATGATCTGAACGCAAAAATTTACGAGTATCAAAACTTTACCGGGCCGCTTGCCCCTATTGGCATTGAGTATGAACCGTTAAGCAATTCGGCTGTTTCGCTCTCCTGGCTTCCGGTTGAAGGGGCAACAGCTTATAACATCTACCGCGATATTTACTCAAGTGAGAATAAAACCCCAACAACACTGTTGGCGCAAACATCGGCTACATCCTTTTTAGATAGCACGGTGTCTGGCTTAAACGACCGGCTTTATATTTATGCCATAACCGCGCAAAACGCATCGATGGAAAGCGACACCGGCAATTACTTCATGGTTAAACCGCACTTGCAACCCAGGTTAGTAACTGCTAACTATGAAGATCATGCTTTTTTACGCCTAGGTTTTTCAGAACCTATTTCCCCATTTGAACTTAATGCATCCAATATTGTTGTCAAACATCAATCAGGCCTAAGCCTCTCACCGGCAAGCCTTACCTTGGCCAAAGGCGGTTTGGGTATGATTGCGTCGTTTAAATCTTTGCCCTTAGCGCCTGGCGACTATACCGTTGAAGCACATTCGCTTGTGGATATTTACCAGGGAAAGCTTGATACACTCTACCGCTCGCTTCCCTTTAGCGTTGAGGAACGTTCTACTTCCTTATTCTATATCGTTGGCAGCAACATCGTATCGAAGCAGAAACTGAGCATTGAGTTCAATAAACCGGTTTTAGCCTCATCAGCCGAAAACTTTTCCAATTACCAACTCTCTCCTTTTGGAGAAGTTACCGGCGCTCAATTAAGTAATGCCAATAAAACCCTCACGCTTACCATTTCCGGGGTAGAACTTGGTGGTTTGGGTTTTTCACAAACTCTTGAAATTCAACAGTTATTGAGTGAGGACGGCTCAACCATAGACTCTCAAAACGGCGGCAACATTATTTCTTTTGATCAGGTTAAAGAGAATCTTAAGAATGCTTTCGTATATCCGAATCCTTATCGTATATCGGGAAACTCTGCCGATATCGTGTTTGCCAATCTCACTCAATCGGGAACGATTGATATTTATACCCTCAGCGGCAAGCATATCCAACGCATTATCTACAACACGAAAAACGGTGGGGCTCAATGGAATGCCAATGCGAAAGATGGAAAAAAGTTAGCAACGGGGATTTATATCTACCGGATCAAAAGTTCGAACGACGAGGAAAAATTCGGCAAACTGGCCATCATCAAATAAACTACGCCGCTGCCAGCCACTGGGATATCAGACAACATGGGAATAGCCTGTTGTTTTCGAGGCCACTTTCTGTGGCGGACAAAACTTGTCATTACCTATTTGTATTTGGCTTGTCCAAATAATTAACTGCTAATGATGAGGTTTTGTTTTTGTCGCTCCTGCGAAAGCAGGAGCCTATGGATACCTGCGTGCGCAGGTATGACCTGGTTGGTTGATGAACTTTAAATGAATGACTTCGTCATTTCTTTTTTGTGTTTTTGGCTTCCATTGCCAAAAATTCACCCTCAGCATGACTAATACATATGTTTTTGGTTATTGACGCCAAAAATTTCCGATTGCTAATGACGATTCACTAATAAGCTGCGCGATATTGAACCCTAAACAGAATAAAAAAAGCTACCGGGGTTTAACCGGTAGCTTTTAAATTCTAAACGAATTTTTTCCTGCATATCTCACGAAAGAACATCACATTTAGTACTTAACCAAGGTCGAAAATATTCAATCAACACGTTGTGATTTTTGTCACAACTTATTGTTTTTCATTTTAAAAACAACCAACGATAAAAAACGATTTTTTTAACTGTGCCGTTTTTAAGTCCATATATCTTTTAATTCAACGTGACTGCAACGATGACAAAATCACAACTGAAAACAAAACCCATACAAGAGACTACATTTTTGATATCTGGCGCAACGGATGGTATTGGGAAAGTCACCGCATTAGAAATCGCTAAATTAGGCGCCAAAGTAACGCTGATCGGGCGAAATCCCGATAAAACCAAGCAGGTAACCGATGAAATACGAATGCTTTCCAATAATGAAGCGGTGGATTATTTCATTGCGGATTTGTCCATTCAGGAAAACATTTACAACTTAGCTGAGGCCTACAAATCGCGACATTCGGTTTGCGATGTTCTCATAAACAATGCCGGAGCGCTATTCACCTCCAGAAAGGAAAGTCATGATGGCATTGAAATGACTTTTGCGCTTAATCATTTAAACTACTTTTTGCTTACTCATTTGATGCTGCCATTAATGCCCCAAGATACGCACAGCCGGATTATCAATGTTTCTTCGATGGCGCACATGAGCGGTCGCATTAATTTTGATGATATTCAACAGCGCCGATTTTATAATGGTTGGGCAGCCTATGCTCAATCCAAGCTTGCCAATGTACTTTTGGCCGGAAAGCTTGAACAGACTTCAATTTCAACCAACGCATTGCACCCTGGAATTGTAGCCACAAAATTTGCAGCCAATAATGGTTTTATGGGATCGCTTTTAAGAAACGCCATGAACCTTTTTTCAATATCTCCGGAAGAAGGCTCCAAGACATCAATTTATTTAGCCACTTCGGAGGAGGTTGTTGGTATTAACGGTAAGTATTTTGATAACATGAAAGCCCTTCGTTCGTCAAGCGAAAGTTACGATAAGGCTATTGCAAAACGGCTTTGGGAGCTTAGCCTGGAAATGACCGGATTAAAAGAACCTTATGTTCAAAAAGCCGCCTAATTTTTTTGATGCGCAAGCCTATCCCCCGATTCTTGCTTTAAGGTTATTAGAAATTTTCCGGTTATTTTATTTCAGGATAGCCTTGAAGAAATTTTCGGGCTATCGCTTTATAACGTATTAAATCATTATCACTTACATGAAAAGTATTTGTGTGTTTTGTGGCTCTAATTCCGGTTCAAATTCCATCTACAAAGAAGCGGCCATTCAATTAGCACGCTACCTTGCCGGGCGCAACATCAAGCTTGTTTATGGCGGCGGTAGCATCGGGTTAATGGGCGCGATCTCCGAAGCGGTTCTTCAGCAAGGTGGTCAGGTTATCGGTATTATCCCAAAATTTCTTGCAGAAAAAGAATTGGCGCAAACCAATGTAACTCACCTTCATATTGTTGATTCTATGCACGAACGTAAAGCCTTAATGGCTGAACTTTCGGATGGATTTATTGCATTGCCCGGTGGCATTGGCACTTTGGAAGAGCTGTTTGAAGTCTATACTTGGGGGCAACTTGGATTGCATATTAAACCTTGTGGCCTATTGAATATCAACGGGTATTACAATCATCTGATTTCATTTTTACATCACATGGTTGGCGAGCAATTTTTGAAACCGATAAACCTGGATATGTTATTGATTGATCAGACGCCCGAAGGCCTTCTTGAAAAAATGGCGGGGTACCAATCACCAAAAGTTAATAAATGGATTGAAAGTCAAAGCCAAACTTAAAGCTTCAAACGCTAACAAATAAAAGTATGACCGATCACCTTTTCTTTATTCTTGGCCTCTCATTGCTCCTTGTTCATGAAATGGACGCCATACGTTGCAAAGAATGGAAAATGTTTCCGGGATTATCTCTTCTGGATGATAAAACGGGATATATTGTTTTTGTGGCGGCCCATCTTCCGCTATTAGTTTTTATCCTTTATGGTCTTTTACTAACCAACGTCGGTGACTTCGCCCATGCCGTCAGTTACTTTCTGATCGTTCATTTTGGTTTGCATCTTTTGTTTTTAAAACACAAAAACAACGGATTTAAAGATATTTTTTCATGGCTGATTATTTCAGGCGCAAGTTTGTGCGGCCTTTTACACCTTACGCTTTAACCAATATCACCCAGTTCCCACTGATTCGCCTTTCGTTATAAAATTTGAAACTTTCTCAATAAAGAGGGCTTAGAAAGAAAAATAGATCGCTTTTTGTCGATAAATCTTACATGCAATTTGTTTGAAATCCATAACGAATAGAGTAGATTTAAATAGGCATTCGGTTTTTTAACATTCAAAATGGTATTTATCATGCTTTATAATCGTTTTATCCGAATAATTGAAAATCATGCTGACTCTTTAACCAAAAATTGGATTAAAGAGATCAAATCAAATTCTGGCACTCAAAATTACGCCAAATTAACTGATGCAGAACTGCACAATATCGTTTATGATGTTTATAAAAAGCTGGGGCATTGGATAACCAAGGATGAGCATTTGCTGAAAGAAATATGCGAGTATTTTGTTGCAAACGCCCGAAAATTAAGTAAAGAGAATTTTAAACTCAGTGAAGTTATTTACGCAACCATTCTAGCCAGGGTTGAATTATGGAAGTATTTGACGTCTCAAGGTATGATAAGCGATGCCGTGGATTTAAACCGTGCTATGGACTTTTCCCAACGCATTAATTACTTTTTTGATAAAGCCATTTATTTTACCACCATCGGTTTTGAAACCACTCATTTAAACGATGATGACCTTAATGAGCCGGATGGGTTCTTTGATAAACTATTTGAATCGTTTAAAATTTTGCTCATTAAAGACGCAACCGAAAATCTACCGGACAAAATTTAACCGGTTATGTCTAAACGGCTTCTGGTCCCCCATTTTGTTGTTTTTGGTTCAGCGCATCAATCCGGTAGCTATATCCTTTGTATTGAAATCACAACGCCAATTTTTCTTTCCATCGGCCGTTTTAAAAACGGCCAAAAACTTTTGTTCGAAAAAGGCCAATACATTTATATCGGCTCAGCTATGGGTAGTTATGCCCGCTATCCCCTTTATCGTAGAATTATTCGGCATGCCAAGCGTTCGGAGCATGGGTGTGATCAGCCCATATTAAGTCGGCTTCAGGAAGATTTGTTAGGGTGTGGTTTAGGAAAAGAAAATCTAGCCTTTTCTACAAAAAACTTGTTTTGGAATATAGATTACCTTCTGGAATGTAAGGAATGCATTATAAACCGGGTTTATGCTCTGCGATCTGAAACACCATTGGAAACCAAATTGGTCTGTTCTATTCAAAACCACACCGATGTTTCAATACCCCATAACGGATTAGGCGCCAACGACTCCCCAGGCAACACGCACTTTTTGAAAGTACCCGGAAATGATAAGTGGTGGAACGGCCTCGAACGAAAGCTTAATCTACTTATGGAATAGATATTTAGTCTTCCAAGTTCAACGTATCGGGCTTGTAACTTTCACTAACGGCTGTTTTAAATTCTTTGGAGATTTTAAATGTAGGAACGAACTTCTCTTTGATGGTTACTTTTTCGCCAGTTCTTGGATTTCGAGCCAAACGTTTATTTTTTTTCCGGACATTATATGTGCCGAAACCTCTAATTTCAATACGTTCACCTGCTTTTAAAGCCTCTATCACCGATTCAATAAAACCATCAACTACCGTTTCTGTTTCCTGTTTGGTTAGGCCGGTTCTTGAAGCAATGATACTGACAATATCTGCCTTAGTCACGGTTCAATGAATTAAAAGTTCGAAAGAATTACGTGTAAATCAATTGATAAAACATACACAATAAATAGTTTTAAATCAATCACTTACATATTATAAGCTTAAAGATAGCATTTTCAGTTATTTCTCAAAAAAAAGAATTTTAAGAGAAACCACAAATAAAAGCACCCCAAAGCTTTTCTTTAAAACAAGGCTGGGAATAGAAACGGAAATCTTGGAGCCCAAAAACGCGCCAAAAAACAATCCTAACGCTATTAAGAGCCCATATCGGACATGATCAACTGCAATCTTACCGGATAAATAATACTCCATAGCGCCAAGAATCCCTACGGGCAAAAGCAATGCAACCAGCGAAGTGCCGCTGGCTTCGTGTTGAGTAAATCCAAGAAAAAGCAATCCGGGAATGATAATAAGACCGCCGCCAACACCAAATAAACCGGAAAGAACTCCGGCGGCAAGGCCTATGATCAACACCCACAAAATTGTTATATCCATGAGTTAGACGGCTGTTAGCGTTTCGCCTTTGATTAATTTTTCAATCTCTTCCGAATCCAAAACTTCGCGCTCAACCAAGGCCTTAGACATCCGATGCAAGACATCAATATTCTCAATGAGAATGTTTTTTGCATTTGTCATGCATTGCGTAACGATGTGACGTATTTCGATATCTATCTGCGTTGCGGTTTCTTCGCTATAATCGCGGCCCTGACTCATTTCGCGCCCCAAAAACACTTCATGCCCGGCATGGCCATAATTGACCGGCCCTAGCTTGTCGCTCATTCCCCATTCACAAACCATTTTCCGTGCCAGTTCCGTAGCGCGCTCAATGTCGTTACCGGCGCCCGAACTGATCTCCTTGAAAATAATTTCTTCGGCTGCCCGCCCACCCATTGCATAGGTAATCATGGCAATAAGGTACTTTTTATCGTAGGTGTACCTGTCTTCCAATGGTAAATACGATGTAACGCCCAGTGAACGGCCTCTGGGTATGATGGTTACTTTATGCACCGGATCGGAACCTTCGGTATGCTTTGCCACCAACACATGACCGGATTCATGATAGGCCGTAATCTCTTTTTGTTTTGGGGTGATATAAATGCTTTTGCGTTCCGGCCCCATTAAAACTTTATCGCGAGCCTCTTCAAAATTATCGATAGTCACCGTTTTTTGCGATTTACGCGAGGCCAAAATGCTGGCTTCATTAACCAGATTGGCCAGGTCTGCGCCAACAAATCCCGGTGTGCTTTTAGCTATGGTGGAAAGATCAACATTGCTATCCAGCGGCACTTTTTTTGTATGTATTTTTAGGATTTCTTCTCGGCCAATAATATCGGGCTTATCGACCACAACCTGGCGATCAAAACGACCTGGCCTTAAAATCGCTGAATCTAACACATCGGGCCTGTTGGTTGCCGCAATCAAAATGACATTATCATTCGTGCTAAAGCCATCCATTTCAACCAAGAGCTGGTTGAGGGTTTGCTCACGCTCATCATGGCCGCCGCCTAAGCCGGCGCCACGCTGGCGGCCAACGGCGTCAATTTCATCAATAAAAATAATACATGGCGAGTGGCGTTTGGCTTGTTCAAAAAGGTCTCGCACGCGCGAAGCGCCAACCCCGACAAACATTTCCACAAAATCAGCGCCGGACATTGAAAAATAAGGCACGCCGGCTTCGCCGGCTACCGCTTTGGCCAGCAAGGTTTTACCGGTTCCCGGAGGGCCTAGAAGCAACACGCCTTTTGGGACTTTTCCACCCAAACGCTGGAATTTTTCGGGTTCTTTTAAAAACTCAACAACTTCGCCAAGCTCTTCTTTGGCTTCATTAACACCGGCGACATCTTTAAATGTGGTTTTAATATCGAACTCGGAGATCATTTTGGCGCGGCTGCGGCCAAAATTAAAAATGTTCTTTGCCGGGCCATTTTGATTTGAAACGCGCCGAACCACAAAATAATAGATGAAGCCAAGCAATATCCAGGGCCCTAGCATGATCAATAAGTTGATCCATCCATCACTGGCCGGCTTTACTTCAAAACGAACGCCTTTTTTAACAAGCTCATCGGCAATAGCGGTATTAAACTCCGGCAAACGAACCATAAACCGAAGCTGGTTTTTAACACTTTTATCGGTAAGCTCAATTTTTTCGTATCGCTTTAGCTCGCCGTATAATACGCTGGAACCTTCGCCACTGACTTCAACCACACATTCAGCAATATTATTGGTAGCCAATAAACGAATAAATTCGTTGTATGTGATTTCGGGCTCTAAATCGGACTTAAACACTTTTTGCAGCATGACAAAGATCACCAAAAACATCATGCTAAACAGTAGGATTCTTATGATCCGCTTGAACCCGTCGTTTTGAGCGCCGCCGCCCGTTCCAAAACCTCCCGAATTAAAATCCTCGTCCTGGACAGGCTTAAACCGGTTTCTTAAATCCTGCTTTTTCTTGTTTGGTGTTTGGGTAACTTGTTTTTGCTTTTCGTGATCTGACATATAAGTTAATCTCAATCCATTAATGTTTTCTAATTACAACTCCTGATTTAGACTGTAAATGCTTTTTAAGTTGCGTTTGAGTTGCTTGTAATCTAAACCATAACCTATTACAAATTGTTTCGGAATCCTAAAGCCGACATAGTCCAACTCAAACTCCAAATTTGCGACCTCTTCTTTTAGTAATAATGTGCAAAATCGCAGACTTTTCGGATTGTGCTTTAAAATTTCTTTTCGGATGTAGTGCAAAGAAAGCCCAGAATCAACAATATCTTCAACGACCAGTACATCGCGATTTTCAATATTGGCATCAATGGATTTAAGCAATCTGATCTGTCCCGAAGATATCTTTTCATTACCATAACTGGAAAGTTTGTAGAAATCAACTTCCAGGTCTATGGCCTCTATTGCTCGAATTAAATCGGAAAGAAAAACAAACGACCCATTCAGAATGCCAATGAAAATCGGATGACTCCCCAAATAATCCTGCTCAATTTCTGTACCCAATTCCCGAACACGCTTTTGAATTTGCGCCTCACCGATAAACTCCCGAAACTCATCCTGTTCGATACGGATCATATTCGTTGATAAATGAACCGATTGCTTTTCATCCATAACGCCATTGAAGTTTCTTTTAAAATACAATAGCCTGTAATATACAAATTTAATTAGTCAATTGAATTTCAAACGGTAAATGAATGCATAAAAAAAAGACCTTCGGGTAGTCTTATCATATAAAATTCATTATATTGAAAGATTTTCAAAAAGAGCCCTTCTTAAATTAAGCATAGATTTTCTGAAGCACTATGATAGAAAGCATGACAGGATTTGGTTCCGGGGAATGCTCTGAAGAAGGTTTCAGAGCAACGGCTGAAGTCAGGTCTGTTAACAACCGATTTACCGAAATATCCATTAAACTACCCAGGCAATTCACCACAAAAGAGCTGGATGCAAAAGAGCTGATTCGGAAAAAAATAAAGCGCGGTAAAATAACCGTTCAAATTCAGTTGGAACGCGGCATTGAAACTCAGGCGCCTATTCGGGTAAAAGAAGATATGGTAAAAGCTTATTCAAATTTACTCTCTAAAATTCGCGAGCTTTCAGGCATTCAAGAGCAGGTCAAACTGGAGCATCTCTTGAAATTTTCAGATATCTTTGAACCGATCATCAATGAATCCGATGAGCTTGAAAAGGAGTGGCAAATTATAACCCAAGCTTTGGATTCGGCGTTAGATTCGTTGCGAGAAATGCGTTGCAAAGAAGGCCTTGAACTGTTTCATGACTTTCAGTCGCGGATTGCCACCATTAATCATTTGCTTACCGAAATTCAGGAACTTTCCATAAACAGTATAGAAGAAACAAAAGACAAGCTCCGGCAGAAAGTTCGTGAAGTTTTGGAAGACGAGTCTAAACTAAGCCGTGAGCGCTTGGAAATGGAAGTGGTGTTGATTGCCGATAAGTTGGATATTACTGAAGAATGTGTCAGGTTTCGAAGCCACAACAAGTACTTTTTGGATGCTTTGGAAAATGATGAACCCGATATCGGGAAAAAGCTTAATTTTTTGCTGCAAGAGCAAGTACGTGAAGCCAATACCATTGCATCGAAATCGCAACATTCGGATATCTCTCAAAAAATTGTTCTCATAAAAGAAGAGTTGGAAAAATTGCGTGAACAAGTCCAAAATGTCCAATAAACCCAACCATTCATGATTGCGACTTCCGAAAAACATGCTGCAAAAGGAAAACTTATTGTTCTTTCGGCGCCATCGGGCACTGGCAAAAGTACGATTGCAAACGCTATGCTTGAAGAAATACCTAATTTAAGATTTTCTACATCGGCAACCACCCGAAACATTCGCGAGGGTGAAATTGATGGTCGGGAGTATTATTTTTTATCCGAAGTTGATTTTAAAGAAAAGATCGAAGCCAGCAGCTTTATTGAATACGAAAGCTTTTTTGGCAATTATTATGGCACTCTAAAAGAAAAAACCAATGAAGCGCTCTATAGCGGAGACAACCTGTTAATGGATTTGGATGTTAAAGGCGCGCTAAATGTCAAGAAAATTTACAAGAATGCATCGTTACTTATTTTTATAAAACCTCCAAGCCTGGAGATTTTAAAAGAGCGCTTGTTAAAACGCGCCACCGACTCCGAACAGCAAATTGCACATCGATTGAAACGAGCCGAATACGAAATGTCTTTTGCCGATCAATATGATGAAATTGTTATAAATGATGATATAACTGTTGCTATATCCACAATAAAAAGTTTAATTTATCAATTCTTAAATCTTAACGCTTAACTTGAAGCAATTATGTCTATAGAACCTGTAAGTTTTGAACAGATCAACAAAGACTCCAGCAATATTTATGAAATTACCGCCGCGCTTTCGCTTCGCTCAAAACAGATCAATGAGGAATTAAGAAGCGAGCTTGAAGAAAAGTTGGCGCCATTTCAATTGAAAATCAAAAATCCTTCCGAAGGAGAAGCCGATAAAGTGTTTCCCGAACAAGTTGCGATTACGGTGAAATACGAGCAAATGCCAAAACCCACACGAATCGCATTGGAAGAGCTTAAAGATGATGATTTTGAGTTCAAATACCAGGAATCTTCCGTTCGTCGTCGTCAATAAAACATTACAACTCAAAAAACCCTTATTATGCTCAAATTAACAGGAATCAATCAAATCACGCTTCGTGTAAATGATTTGCGAGTTTCTGAGGAGTTTTACATGAACCTTTTGGGATTTAAGCTTCACCATCGTCTTGGCATTAACATGACCTATTTGGTTGCCGAAGACGATATGTTGGTTCTCGTTCGAGCAGAAACCCCAAGTCCAAATGAAGCCAGGGACATCCGAGTAGACCATTTTGGCCTAAAATTAGAAACCGATGAAGAAGTTGACGAAGCAGCCATTAAGCTTCGGGAAAAACATGTTCATTTGCTCACATCCCCGGCAAAACGCCGCGATGGACGAGCATTTTTTATTATGGACCCCGACGGCAACATGATTGAAATTTACTCGTCAACCGGTGAAGTGTTTCCGAACGACGACACATCGTTGGAATTGCCATTGGTTAGCAAACGAGGGAGAAAAGCAAAGTCTCCGGTCAAAGAAGAGTCGGAACTGGAAACCGAAGGACAAAAGCGTCGGCGTAGCAGAAAATAACTTAACGAATTTGTTTTAGAAGCTCTGTTTTGTAAAACGACTCGCAATCCACCAAACCGCCATAAAATTGGATTTTACAATTATGATCATGCGGAAGTTTTTCTTTTAAAGCTTCCACATAGTGTTTTACTTCATGCGCCTCATTCTTCAGGATTCTCCGCGCCGTATCATTGCCGCGATCTGCCAACTCAAACACCGGGTAAGTTAGTGTTTGCAAGGGGTAGCCTTCCTGGTAGACTTTATGGATCACATCGTTTTTCGACTTGAAAATCTCATGAAATGAACCGGCAAATTCATGATCCTCAACCACACAATCCATGTGCTTGAGCAATGCCAATACCGCTTTATGTCCAATCGCGTAGCCGCTTCCCGGATCAAGCAACGCTTTGCCATATCCACCGACTTTGATGATTTCATCCATGATTTTTGCGGCAAATACCGACCCGGTGCCTAAAATTGCCACAATGCCATTTTGGTTCGAAAAATACAATTGAAAGACAAGATCAAGATCGCTCCCAATAAACACATGTTGTGGTTTTTCAGGAAGGTCAGCGTTTAAAATTGTCTCTTTTAGGGTGATTTTGTCATTCTCCGAAACCAGACCGGCAAGACCAAGGTAAATGTATTCAAACGGATATCGACTTAAAATCTCCTTTAAAGATGCAAACAGCAGCTCTCGGCAACCCGATTGCACATTAAAATTACCATCAATTTTCACGAGAAATTGTTTGCACCGATGGTTAGAGTCTATTGTAAACGCTTTAAGAGACGAACCGCCGCCATCTATATAAAGCGAGCCGCGAATTGCCAATTTCAGATGAGTTTGGTTTGCTTAAGTCTTCTTGAACAATGAATATTTTTTGATAACCACAAGGGCTTCGGTACCCAGGTCTTCCGGCGCATACATTTTTAATTGCGCGCCTTCAATATCCAGAACATATTCAAAGGTGTTGCCTTTAAAAAATCGCTCTACAACTTTAGCTTTAAACACATTCCCCGTGGTCGTTTTTTGCGCCGGAGCGATATGCTCAGGGCGAATGACAACTTCAAAATATTTGCCTTGCAACTCTTCATCATGCTGCAAAAGCAAACCGTGATCTGTTTTGATCAATTGCTTATCCAATCGCTGGGCGCTTAAAACATTGGCATGGCCTAAAAAGCTAGCCCCATAGCGGGTTTTTGGAAATTCATACACTTGTATCGGAGAGCCCAGTTCGCAAACTTCTCCCTGATTTAAAATCATCAATTTATCCGATAGCATTAAGGCCTCTTCCTGATCCGGGGTAACAAAAATAAATGTTCGTTTGGTTTGCTTTTGAATTGCCCGAATCTCTTTTTGAAGGTCTTTTCGAAGCTGCGTATCCATATTGGCGAACGGCTCATCAAACATCACCACACGGGCTTTTACAACCAATGCCCGTGCAATAGCCACACGTTGCTGCTGATCCAATGTCAGCTCAGAAATCTCACGAAACATCACCTCATCAATAGTCAAGGTCTTTAACATATCCAATACCTTTTCGCGAATTTCTTTTTCCGGGATTTTTTGCTCGCGCAATCCATAAGCCACATTTTCAACCACATTTAAATGTGGAAAAAGCGCGCGGTTTTCAAAGACCATTACGGCAAACCGTTGATGCGCCGGGAGAACATCGATATCTTGCTCATTAAAAAAAATCTTTCCTTTATCGGGTTTTTCCAATCCGGCAATTATCCTCAATAAGGTGGTTTTACCGCTCCCCGCTTCGCCTAAAATGGAAAAAAACTCGCCATCGTGACAGCTAAAACTAACATCGTTTAAAACCGTTTTACCCCCTATCGTTTTTGTTATGCCTTCAACTTTGATTCTCAAAATGCTGTGTGTTTAGATTAAAGTGGTTTTTTAGCCATTGCTTCCTCAATAATTTTCACCGATGCGCTGGCTCCGATTCTTGTTGCGCCATGCTCTATCATTAGCATCGCTGTTTTTAAATCCCGAATACCACCGGAAGCTTTTACCCCCAGTTTATCACCAACGGTTTGCCTGAGCAAAGCCACATCTTCCGGGGTTGCTCCGCTGGCCAAAAATCCTGTTGAAGTTTTCACAAAATCGGCGCCGGCTTCCATAGCTAGTTGTGCCGCCAAAACTTTTTCCTCTTGCGTTAATAACCCGGTTTCCAATATGCATTTAACTTTGGCTTCAAATGAATGCGAAACCCTTGCCACTTCCTTGATATCATTTAAAACCACATCGTTTTGGCCCGATTTTAACGCCCCAATATTAATCACCATATCAATTTCACCGGCGCCTTCCTGGCAAGCAAGTTCGGTTTCTTTAACCTTAACTGGCGTAAGATTGGCGCCAAACGGAAAACCCACTACCGTACAAACCAAGACCTGCGATGCGTTTAAAACCTTAGCACATTTGGAAACGTAATACGGATGAACGCACACGCTGGCAAAGTTGTATTGCAAAGCTTGGCGGCAAAGCGTTTGGATATCGCCGATTCCGGCATCGGGTTTTAATAAGGTATGATCAAAATACTTTGAAAAGTCCATAAATCAGAATTGCGCTTCAGCTTATGAGGTTAATTCAACAAGGCTTCAAGAAACTTCTTGCGATCAAAAATTTGCAGATCATCTATTTTTTCGCCTACGCCAATGTATTTAACCGGAATATTCAGCTCTTTTGAAATTCCGATCACTACGCCGCCTTTGGCTGTTCCATCCAGCTTGGTTAAAATTAACCCGGTCACATTGACTGCTTTTAAAAACTCTTTGGCCTGGTTAATGGCATTCTGTCCGGTTGAAGCGTCCAAAACCAACAGGACTTCATGCGGGGCATCCGGGACTTTCTTTTTTGCAACGCGCATGATTTTTGAGAGCTCATCCATTAAATGCGATTTGTTGTGAAGCCTTCCGGCCGTATCAACCAAAACCACATCCATATCTTTGGCTATCGCAGAACTTACCGAATCAAACACAACCGATGCCGGATCGGCGCCCTGGCCCTGGCTGATCATCGGCACGCCCGCGCGCTCGGCCCAAATTTCCAATTGTTCGGTAGCAGCGGCACGAAACGTATCGGCGGCGGCAATCAACACCTTCTTGCCGGCTTCTTTGTAATTATAGGCCATTTTGCCAATGCTGGTAGTTTTACCAACCCCATTGACGCCTACAATCAAAATGACATAAGGTTTTTCTGGCAGAGATTCTTCAAAATCCACAACATGCGATTCTCTGGCATCGGCCAACATGTTTTGAATCTCATCAATTAACATGTTGTTGAGTTCTTCTTCAGAACTGTAGCGTTCTTTTTTAGCGCGTTCGGAAATTTTTTCAACAATATCCAGCGTGGGGTGAACGCCAACGTCGGCGGCAATTAAAATATGCTCCAGTTCCTCGAGAAAATCATCGTCGATGGTCGTTTTGCCTTTAACAAGCTTGTTAATTTTTGTGGTGAGGTTTTCACGGGTTTTGCTGAGTCCTTCTTTAAGGCGTGAAAGCTTTAATTTGTCAAAAAATCCCATTTAAGCCAGATCTAGAGGATTAAAAAATTTTTTTCTTATATGTAAAATTGTAGCTTAAGCGTTTAGCTTTGTTGCAATTTTGCCTGAATATAAAACTTCTTTGAGTAATGTCATTTACCAAAATTTCCGAAATCGGCGAATTTGGTCTTATTGATAAAATTTCTACCATTGTTTCTGAAACAGCACAGCAAACGCCGCTACTTTCAAGCGGTATTGGCGACGACTGCGCGGTTTATGTGCGTGATAAGAACACCTACGAAGTTATCACCACCGATCTTTTAATTGAGCATGTCCATTTTGATCTGCTAACCACCCCAATGGAACATTTGGGCGGAAAATCCTTAAGCGTAAATGTTTCGGACATCTGCGCCATGAATGCAACGCCGTTATACGCGGTTGTCTCAATTGCCATTCCCAATTCCATATCCGTTGAAATGATAGAAGCCTTTTACACCGGCATGAAAAATGCGGCCATGCAATATGGCGTTGCAATTGCCGGCGGCGATACATCGGCTTCGACTTCAGGCTTAATGATTTCGGTAACAGTGGTAGGTGAGGTTTCTCAACAAAAACTCGTTAAACGAAATACTGCAAAACCCGGCGACTTCATTTGCATTTCAGGAGAATTGGGCGGCTCAAATGCCGGACTTCTGGCGCTTATGCGTGAAAAGCAGCTCATGTTGGATCATATGCACGACGAGCAAAACCAAAGCGACTTTCAAACCAACCTGGAAGATTATAAAGATGCGGTTTCCAGACATTTATTGCCTAAAGCCCGATTGGATGTTGTCAAGAAATTAGCTCAACTGGATATTGTGCCCACAGCAATGATTGATGTTTCGGATGGATTGGCTTCCGAAACAAAACATATCTGCCGACAATCCAAAACCGGTGCGGTGCTGTTTGAAAATAAAATTCCCATCATGAGCCACGCACGAGAAATTGCCGATGAATTCAAGGATGATGTGATCTCGTATGCGTTATTTGGCGGCGAAGACTACGAAATTCTGTTTACCGTATCACCAAATGATCTCAAAAAGATTGAAGAAAAAGACGATCTTACGATTATTGGCCAAATCAAACCGGAAGATGAAGGGATCAAACTGGCAGATATGTTTGGTAAAACCATTGATTTGGAAAAACTCACCGGATTCCAACACTTTATTCCCCATAAAGATGATGAAGACTTAGCAGACGAAGAAGATATTTGGGGTGAAGAAAACTAGCCTAAATCAAGCTATTTATGATGATCGGGATTGATATCCTCGCAAATATCGATATCAAATGAGGGACTATCCTCATCTGAATGTTCAACGACTTCTTTATCGTAATTCAGCATTTTATTAACCGCGTCGTATTCGGTGATGTAAGTTTTAATTGTGTTTTTTACCATATCAAACGACGGCTCGGTTTCTTTGAAGCTTTTGCAACTAAACTGGAAGTTCGGGCAAAAGGTCTCCAGGAAAAAACCGGTGTAAGGGATATCTTCTCCCTCATCATTTAATGTATAGGCTTCCCTGATCTCGAGGGCATAGCTTAACATATAACTATTGTTTTTATCAAAAACTGCAAACGCGTACATGATAGGATTTTCATCCAAATGGTCGGCAATTAATTCATCGGTAGGAATGCTGCTGCAGTAAGCATCGATAAAATAATCCTCTGTTTCAATTTCTTCTACTTTCACCAGCCTTGCCCATCTTGGGCTCAATTGTTTCTCCCTCGTCATAAATTCAAATTTGATTTCACCTGTATTAATTAACTATTAAACGATAACACGGTTTTGAATCGTTCTCCCAAAAACCAAATGGTTCATAGCATAAAATTAATGGCGATTTTCCTGAAATAAAAATAAAATTAACCGCTTAATACCTTTGATTTTTTTTTCGTATATGTTAAATTTTGTGCTTTACTCTTGCGATTTGCCGAAGTGGCGGAATTGGTAGACGCACAGGACTTAAAATCCTGTGTTCATTTTTGGACGTGCGGGTTCGAGTCCCGCCTTCGGTACTCAGTATTCCTCTTTTTCCTACCTTAACCTATAAAAATTTAATCAGGGCAAAAGCCAACCAAAAATTTTGTATTTGCCTCATGCAATTAGGCAAATGCCGCACCCAAAAAGCATGATAACGACATAAGAATTTCGTGTGTAAAGAAGCGTAGCCGAAACACCGATTTTAAATGTTCTGTTCGGCTGTGTTTCGGCGGGCTCGATAACAAGTGGTTGCAACCCCTTGTTATAAGTATACTTATGCGTCATTAGCAATCGGAAATTTTTGGGTGGATACCCAAAAAGATAAACAGGCAATGACGAACTACTTTTTAATAGGTCATCGCGAGACCATTTTTTTGACGACCAAAACACAAATTGATAAAGACGATTAATAAAAACGGGTCATGCTGAACTCGTTTCAGCATCTCAAATAATTCTCAAAGTATCTTAGACCCTGAAATAAATTCAGGGTGACCTAAAAAGTAGACTCGTCATTAGCAACGCCTGTAAGGCGTGCGGCGATCCAGAAAATGCGTCTGGATTGCTTCACTTCGTTCGCAATGACTTCATATAAAGCATATGCTCATTTACCAATTCGTCATTAGCGGCACCATATCAGTTAGCCAAATAAGTTCCAATGTAAAAAAGCGCCTCACCAAATATACTTATGCGACGACCACTTTTTTGGTTTTCGTTGTTTTCAATATCTTTCACAAAAAATATGAAAAAATTGAACCCAAAATTAAATAAAGCCCTTTTTTGGGAAATAGATTACCAAACGATTGATTATGAAAAGCATGCCCGGTTTGTGATTGGACGAGTTTTAACTCGCGGCAACTGGGAGGATTGGTTGGAACTGAAACGGTATTATGGATTTAAAATCCAACATGAAGCCCTTCAAATACGCTATTTAGATAAAAAAACGCTAAACTTTTGCCACACTTTTTTTAATATCCCTAAGGAGCAATTCAGATGCTACAATACAGAGCCGTCCCTCCGAAAACTTTGGAATTACTAAAAAAATTCAATGTAACAATTGATAGGGGTGAGGTTTCGGTATTTTGAAAAAATTTGGTTGGATCGTTGTACAACAGTAAGTTAACCATTTATTGCTCATACAATTTTCACATTAAAGAATTGTTACCATGGCTAGCGCTTCACTATTTACAAAAATAAATTCATTGCCTGAAAGTCTGAAAGTTGAGGTTAATGACTTTATTGATTTTCTGATTTCAAAGAAAAAATTGTCAGAAAAAAAAACCAGGAAAGCTGGTTTTCTAAAAGGTAAAATTGAAATGAGTCCGGATTTTGATGAACCATTAGACGATTTTAAAGAATACATGTAATGAAATTATTACTTGACACCCACTCTTTTTTATGGTTTAGTGAAAATAATTCTAATCTCCCTTTTGATGGATTAGTAAAATCCAAACTTCTTAAATCAGAATCACGGATGAAAAGGATTAAAGGATGCTACGGATAAATTCTTTGGATGAATGAACTACCCCGCCGCGTCTAACTAAGGGTATCAGAAGTCATGCCGGACTTGATCCGGCATCCGGAATCATAACGCTTTAACCATTAATGGTTTCCGGACTGCGCCGGAATGAAGATTCCTGAGCAAGCTGAAGGATATGAACCCTAAAGCAACAAAAAACAAGGGACGCTGGTTTGCGCCCCTCTTTTATTTTAGGATTTTAAACGACCGTTTTATTTCTGATCTTCAACCGTTTCATCGGTGGGTTTCTCAGGCTGATCGTCCTGGTTTTGAGATTTTTCAGTTTTATCAGCCTTTGCATCCTCAAAAACCAAGGAATCCGACTTCTTATCGTACTTGATTTTGACGGCGCTGCCTTCGCCAAACTGCCCTTTCAGCACTTCCTCGGCAAGCGGTTCTTCAACATAGCGTTGCAACGCCCTGCGAAGCGGTCTGGCGCCAAACTGTTGATCGTACCCTTTATCGACAAGGAAGTCTTTGGCGCGTTTGAGAATTTCAATATGGATGCCCATATCGCGAATTCGCTTAAACAAGCGTTCGGCTGAGATATCGATAATCTTGTAAATATCGTCTTTCTCCAACTGATGGAACACCACAACATCATCAATACGATTCAAAAATTCAGGATTGAACACGCGTTTCAGGGCGTCTTCAATGGTTGACTTCATGGTATCGTACTTGCTCTTGTGATCGGAAGCCGTTGTGAATCCCATGCCCGTACCCATGTTTTTAATATCGCGGGCGCCAATGTTGGAAGTCATGATAATGACGGTATTTCTGAAATCCACCCTGCGTCCCAAACCATCCGTTAGGATGCCGTCATCCAGAACTTGCAGTAAGATGTTGAATACATCGGGATGCGCTTTTTCAATTTCATCCAACAATACAACCGAATAAGGTTTGCGGCGCACTTTTTCCGTAAGCTGGCCGCCTTCTTCATACCCCACATATCCCGGAGGCGCGCCAACCAATCTGCTCACAGAGAATTTCTCCATGTATTCACTCATATCAACCCGGATCAGGCTTTCTTCCGTATCAAACAAATAACGCGTAAGCGCTTTAGCCAGCTCTGTTTTTCCAACACCCGTCGGGCCCAAGAAAATAAACGAACCAATCGGGCGGTTCGGATCTTTCAATCCCGCACGTGTTCGCTGAATGGCCTTGGTTACTTTTAATACGGCTTCATCCTGACCGATAACTTCGTTCTTAAGCGCTTCATCCATCTTTAAGAGTTTTTCGGATTCGGACTGCGCAACCTTTAGGACCGGAATGCCCGTCATCATAGAAACCACGGAAGCGACATCGGGTTCATTGACATCATAAACCATTTCTGCCGTTGTTTTTTCCCAATCCTGTTTAGCTTTTTCAAGCGTTTCAAACAGTTTCTTTTCCTGATCTCTTAACCGGGCGGCTTCTTCAAAATTCTGGGATTTAACCACCTGATTTTTTTCAACCTTTATTTCTTCGATCTTTCCTTCCAAATCCAGAATTTCTTTTGGTACATGGATATTGGACAAATGCACCCTGGCGCCGGCTTCATCCAAAACATCAATGGCTTTATCGGGCAAGTGACGGTCTGTGATGTACCGATCGGAAAGCTTTACGGAGCTATCAATAGCTTCCGGCGTATAAAGCACATTGTGATGGCTTTCGTATTTTTCCTTGATGTTATTTAAAATGCTGATGGTTTCTTCAACCGTGGTCGGTTCAATCATAATTTTTTGGAACCTGCGATCCAACGCCCCATCTTTTTCGATGTACTGGCGGTACTCATCGAGTGTGGTTGCGCCAATGCATTGAAGATCTCCCCGAGCCAGAGCAGGTTTGAAAATATTGCTGGCATCCAAAGAGCCCGAAGCGCCGCCTGCGCCAACAATGGTATGAAGTTCATCGATGAACAAAATGACATCTTTGGACTTTTCAAGCTCGTTCATCACGGCTTTCATGCGTTCTTCGAACTGACCGCGATATTTGGTTCCGGCAACAAGCGCCGCCAAATCAAGGGCAACAACCCGTTTATCGTACAATACACGAGAAACTTTTCGTTGAACGATTCTTAATGCCAAGCCTTCCGCAATAGCGGTTTTGCCCACGCCCGGCTCGCCGATTAAAACCGGATTGTTTTTCTTTCTGCGACTAAGAACTTGGGCTACGCGCTCAATTTCTTTTTCCCGACCAATAATCGGATCGAGTTTATCTTCCATGGCGAGCTTGGTTAAATCTCGTCCAAAGTTATCCAGTACCGGCGTTTTCGTTTTTTCCATCTTTCGAGATTCATATTGTTGTTGATATTGCCCACTGCCACCTTGTTGTTCGGGCGCATCAGAGGCGACTGTAGTTCCTGATTTGCCGCTCATGATGTTTTCAAGTTCTTCCCGAACAGTATCATATCTAATGCCGTATTGCGATAAGATTTGTGCTGCAATGTTTTCTTCATCCTTTAATAATGAAAGCAAAAGATGTTCGGTTCCGATGATATCGGATTTGCAAATCTTTGCTTCCAAATAGGTTATTTTTAAAACCTTTTCAGCTTGTTTGGTTAAGGGAACATTGCCCAGGGTTAGAGTCCCTCCGGTTGATCTTACCGCATCCTCAATGGAGCGTTTCAACTTGTAAAGATCACAACCCAGATTTTTAAGAATTCTAACGGCAATTCCTTCACCTTCACGAATAATTCCTAAAAGTAAATGTTCAGTGCCAATGTAGTCGTGCCCGAGGCGTAAAGCTTCTTCACGACTGTACCTGATGACATCCTGAACTCGATTTGAAAAATTTCCTTCCATATTAATTTTGGACTTATAACCCAGTGAATAAGTTTTTTGCGTATCTGATAATTAATTAACTGTTTGGTATCCCCAATTCATTCCATGTCTTTACATTAGATTTGTGTTCTTCATCAATTTTTCGGGTAACGCTCACATCTATAATCACGTTCATGATATGAGTATAATACAAGAATGATGCATTTACAACACGCGTTCATAACTCAGTTAAAACTGAAAGTTAATTGCCACTCGCGGCTCTACACGCCTGATCGGTGAATAACCGATAATATCATCATTACTATCTCTTAATGGCAAATAGGTCCATTGATATACGATAGATAATAACATATACGGTTGCGGATAATAGCCAAATTCGATAATCGATAAACTTCTGTCGTCTAATTTAAATAGATCGGACTCCGCAGTAATATCTCGCTTATAATAATCGGCTTTGAACATAACCTTGGGAATTAATTCTTTTAATCCCGCGCTCAGATGCAACAAACCACCTCGCTCAGTTTTGTATAAGCGTTGATAGCTGCCAAATACTTTAACCACATTCAACACCGATGCGCCCAAATCGCCATAAATGCCCGGGCCGGGAGAGGTGTGATTTGCCAGTTCATTGGCCCTGGTTAAGACAAAATCATTTTGTCCGCTCACAACCGTTTGAAACCTGTCTTGTTCGTAAAGCGCATCGAAATAAGAAAACTGGAACTGATCGCCTAACACCCGATGCTCAAGTTTAGCCGATAAGGTAAAAAGCTGACTTAAGTTTTTAACATTGGCGCTTACGCCTAAAAGTCCTCCTGAACCAAAATCCTGGATCTTCACAAAATCCACATAGGTTAAAATATCCAGAAAACGGGTTTTAAGAATCGGTAAACCCAAATCAAAACCCCATACCGTCAGTCCGTTTTCCCGAGTTGCCAACGCCGGGTTGAAGGCAATCTGGCCATTTTCTTCAATCAAACCTAGACTGGCAGGCGTTGCTACAAGATTGGTATTATCCCGGAAATCCCTGACCCAAGTAAAGCCAACTTCCAAATTCTTCAGCAATGGCAATTGCGTTTTTAACAAGGGTCTGGCATAAGGCCTGACAGCCAGAATATGAAATCCTGAGATGTCGTTAATCATGGATTCAAAACCATATTGCCCGAAATCAAGATCGAATTCCAAACCCAACTTGCGCGTATCATAGCTTCCATTGTTACGATACAAATACACAATTGAACCATGCCCTAACTTGGTATTTTCCAACTGGCCTAAACGCGCATACACACTGTCGTATTTTTGCCCGTACCTGACATAACGAATCAGCCTTAAAAAGCTTGATGCGCCATCATCCCAATCTTCATCGCGCAGCTCGCCGTCGGTATCAATGCGAAGATTAACATCCAAACCTACGCCGACTTTACCAAAAACAAGTTCAGGCGCTAAATAAACATTGTAATAAACTTCATCATCAAAAACCGTAATGCCCAAACCACTTGTGAATGCATTTACGGTTGGATTTTCCTGGTAAATTGAAAAGCTTTCCGAAGAAGTATTTTTATTCTCCGAATCATCTTTCGCATAACCGGTTTGCATTAAAAAAAAGCAGCAAAACAAAAAAAGAGTAATATGTTTACCGATAAATGTTGAATACTTTAATTGCATGGTTTTTAAAATCAATTTGACGAGTTTCAAGACGCTTAAATCTACTAAGGTTTCCAAGAAAGAAAAACGACAATATGATCTTTCTTATAAATCCGCACACTTATGCCTCAAAAATCTGTTTATAAAAAAATCCAACTTGATGATAGCAAAAGGCTTCATCGGGAATTATCTATCTATCGCGAAGGGACAATTAACCACATAAATATTCAGGATGAATCTCATATCACTTATGCCAGCCTTGCTATTTCCGCTCACAATTATGCTGCACTGTTTCACTATGGCATTATTGAACGCTTAAATGCATTGCCATTTATTTCCGAAACCAATAATGGCTTGGATAGTTGGGACGAAGCCATTTTACCGAACGCCATGCTTAATCAACTAACCGAATTGCTTACCAATGAACTTAAGTCGCTGGAGCAAAAAGAAGACGAAAATATCATGTTAGGATGGGTGGAAAAACCCGAAAAAATCAGTTTTTGGCGTCAGATTCATATCACAGAATTTAGGGGGTTCATGACCGAACTGATCGTGTTTTGCAACTCGGCAATAACGCGAAGTTATGATATTGAGTTTATACTCTGAATAGTATGATTTATCATGAATAAGGGTCGGCGTGGCGGGATTTGAACCCACGACCCCTACCACCCCAAGGTAGTGCGCTACCGGGCTGCGCCACACGCCGAAGATCAATGAACTGACTCGCTGCAAGCAGACGGGGTATTGAACTCACAACAGGATAAAAACGTAAATATACAATCATTTCTCAACTTAGCAAGTGTTGCCCGGGTATTTTAAGTTAGCATTTCATTGGCAAACCCATATTCATTCCGTAAATTTTTTGTTATATAAAATCACACGTTTTTTATCAAACGATAAAAATTTAACACGATTTAATTATGGGTTATTTGAAAACATCCAAAAGCGAAGTTTACTATGAAGATTCGGCTGAACAATTTCCGGAGGTTTTTGACAAACCGGTTGTATTGTTTATGAATGGCTGGGCGCTTTCTTCACGATATTGGACGCCGGTTATAGAAAAACTCACCCCGGATTTTCGATGCGTAACGCTGGATCAAAGCGGGACGGGCAGGACAAAATTGATCTCTTCGCTTCACGATTACACCATACCTTACTTTGCCGATGAAGTTTCCTCGGTCATTGAGCATTTAAAGTTAAACCAAGATAAACGCATGCATGTTGTCGGCCATTCGATGGGAAGCATGGTAACAACAGAAATACAACATCGATACCCCGAAGCCACAGCATCTGTAACCATCATCGCCTGTGGTATTTTTGACTATAACTGGATCCAAATGCAAATTTTAAGTTGGTTTGTGGAAACATCCATGAACTTCAAATGGATTTTTAATCTGGGGCCGTTTAAAGATGGGCTGATTGAAAAAGCCACCACCCAACCCATAGATCCAAAATATGCCGATATTATTGTAGAGGACTTTTTGAACACCAATTCCGAAGCCGCTTCACAAGTTGGAACATTATCGTTAGACAAACATGCGCTGGATGTCTATACAGCCCAAGCCGTTGCCATTCAATCGCCGGTATTGCTGTGTGTTGGAAAAGATGATCAGACCATTCCGCCTGAAGGCATGGTTACCTTGTATGAAAAACGCTGTCAGCATGAATCGCTTGAAACAAAACTGATCCAGTATGATAACATCGGGCATTTACCCATGCTTGAAGTTACCGATGAGTTTTCAAAAGCGCTGCACGAGCATTTTAACAAAAGTATGGAATCGGTAAGCGAGTTAAAGCCTACCGGCGCTTAATCCGGGTTTGCATGAGCGAATTTTGGGTTAATGTTTTTAAACTATTGTTTACTACTTTAGGACTTTGTTAAGTAACACTAAATTTATAAATACACCGCTAACATTTATATTTGGTTAAGTTAAGTTTGATATGTCCATAGAACCGAATTCTGATAAGTCATCCGAATCATCGTATTCTTCCAAATCACGAGAAGCATACTTTAACGATCCATCTTTTCGAAAAAAACTCTCCAAACAACGGCTTTGGATGCAGCGACTCTACGCAACCTTTATGGGTATCTTGGGCATCGGTATAATTACCGGTTTGGGGATTATGATCTACCTTTCTCAAACACTGCCCAGCCTGGAGCAACTTGAAAATCCAAAACCGGAACTAGCCACAACGGTCTATTCGGCGGATGGGAAACTGCTTTCTAAGTATTTTCTCAAAAACCGCACAAGCGTCCCTTTGGATTCCATTTCACCCACTGTTGTCAAAGCATTGATTGCGACCGAGGATGTTGAGTTTTATGATCACTGGGGGTTCAACACCCGCCGGTTTATTCTAGCCATGATTGAAAACGTGATTACCATGCGCAAGCACTGGCATGGAGCCAGCACAATCACTCAACAGCTTGCCCGAAATCTTTATCTTTCTTTGGATAGAACGGTTACCCGAAAAATCCGAGAGCTTTTAACAGCCATACAAATTGAGCGTCGCTACACCAAAGATGAAATTTTGTGGCTGTATCTTAACACCGTCTATTTTGGAAATGGCGCCTGGGGAATTGAAGCCGCCGCATGGACGTATTTTGATAAACCCGCCATCAACCTGACAGCCGAAGAAAGCGCACTCATGATTGCGCTCCTGAAAAGCCCCCGTGATTACGACCCGATCAAAAATCCGAAAAATGCCAAATCCCGACGCAACCTTATTCTTCGTCTAATGGCTAAAGCCAATTTCATCTCACCTGATGAAGCCAAGGCATTTTCGGAAAAAGAGATCACCCTTCAGTTTACTTCTGTAACCGATATTGGCGATGCCCCTTATTTTACCGAATACATTCGCCGAAAACTGAAAGCTGAGTCCGAAAAGTATGGCTTTGATATTTATAAAGACGGGCTAACGATCTACACCACGCTTGACACGCGCATGCAGGCTTATGCCGAAAAGGCCGTATCCGAACACCTGCCATGGGTTCAAGAACAGTTTGACGACGATTGGCGCTGGCCATGGGAATTGAAACGTGCTATCATTCGTGAGTCGGCGCGATTTAAAAAACTTCGTAAAGAGGGCGTCACGGAAAAAGAGGCGCTGAAAACCCTGAAATCGGATAAAGACTGGTTGGAAAAGTTGCTTTATGAAAAATCCAGGGTTGAAGTAGGTTTTGTTGCCATCGAACCTTCAACCGGCCACATCAAAGCCTGGGTGGGTGGAAAAGATTTCAAACCGGAAGATTACAAGTACCAGTTCGATCATGTTTGGCAAGCCAAACGCCAGCCAGGCTCAACCTTCAAACCGTTTGTATATACGGCTGCCATTGATGAAGGCATTCCTACAAACTATCAGCTCTTAAATCAACCTTTGGTGATTAAAACCAAAGATCGGGTATGGACGCCGGAAAACTCCGATAAAGCTTCCGGTGGTATGACAACCTTGCGCGATGCCATTAAAAAGTCGCTTAATCAGGTTACCATACGATTGGTCAATGAATCCATCACCCCGTCTAAAATTATTGAATACGCCCGGCGAATGGGGATCAAATCACCATTAGATGAAAATTTCTCAATTGCATTGGGAACGTCAGTAGTTACTCCATTGGAACTGTGTTCGGCATATGGCACATTTGCCAACAATGGCGTTCATGTTGAACCGATCAGCATTATTCGGATTGAAGATAAGTTCGGCCAGCCCATTGTGGAATATAAACCCGAACAGAACAAAGCGTTGGATCCGAGTTCCAACTATGTTATGGTTTCGATGTTAAAAGGCGTCATTAATGGCGGTACCGGTTTGGCATCGCGCACCCGATACAAATTTCATGAAGAAGCTGGCGGCAAAACCGGGACAACACAAAACAATAAAGACGCCTGGTTTGCGGGATTTACGCCGCAACTTGCAGCAGTTTGCTGGACAGGGTTTGATGACGAGCGCATTGCTTACACGTCCATGAAGTATGGTCAAGGCGCCCGTGCATCCCTGCCTATTTGGGCCAAGTATATGAAGTATTGTTATGATGATCCTGTGCTAAAACTTAAATCCCGATATTTTCAAAAACCATCCTCTGTTCGCGGCGTTCCGATCTCCAAAAGCTCAAACTTACCAGCCGCTGCCGGTGATCAGGATTCTTATGTGGAGTACTTTACACGAAAAGGATGGCTAAATTACCAAAATTCAATAGGTGAATTCAAACAATTTAACAGGCTTGATACTTTAAGCGGACGAAGACGGCCTAGCGCTTTAAATATCGGCCCGAGAAAACCCAAGCGCGGCGAAGGCCAGTTTTAACCATCAACACGACTTTTTAACTTTTTTACATTCATGAATTCAGTTTTAGTTCTTGATTTCGGTTCTCAATACACCCAGCTCATTGCCCGTCGAATTCGGGAAATCGGCGTCTATACCGAAATCGTTCCATTTAGCGCCTCTCTTGAAGACATTAAATCGCATCAGCCCAAAGCAATCCTGCTTTCAGGCGGCCCAACCAGCGTTTATGACCAGTTCGCTCCAATGCCTGATGAGGCTATCTTTTCGCTGAATATCCCGATTCTCGGAATCTGTTACGGGCTTCAGGTGATCGCTAAACATTTTGGCGGAAAAGTGGATTCGGCGCCAAAGCGTGAATTCGGTCGAGCCCATATCAACATTTATAAGGATGCGAACTCTCAGAGGCCGACAAGTTGCCTGTTTGAAGATGTCCCGGATTCGGTGGTTTGGATGAGCCACAGCGATAAAGTTCATCATTTACCGGAGAGTTTTCATGTTACGGCTAACACGGATAATTCCGAGTTATGTGCCGTAGAGGTCTCTCTGTCTAATTCAATGCCCAAAATTTTCGGGGTTCAGTTTCACCCGGAAGTTCACCATAGTGAATTTGGCGCCAAAATTCTTTCCAACTTTGTCATTAATATTGCCGGAATAGAACCCAACTGGTCGCCGGAAAGTTTTGTAGAAACCGAAGTGCAGCGTTTGAAAGAAGAGCTTGGCGATCAAACCGCCATTTGTGCTCTCAGCGGCGGGGTCGACTCAACCGTTGCAGCCGTATTGGTAAGCCGGGCCATTGGCAAAAACCTGCATTGCGTGTTTGTGGATAATGGGCTCTTACGAAAAAATGAAGCCAAAATTGTTGAAGAAAAGCTGAAATCCTTGAACCTTCAACTCACCGTAGCCCACTCCCAGGATCTGTTTTTAAGCCGTTTAAAGCATGTGGTTTCCCCGGAAAAGAAACGCAAAATCATTGGACGCGCCTTTATTAAGGTGTTTGAAGAACACATTCATCAGGAAAAGTTTTTGGTTCAGGGTACACTGTATCCTGATGTTATTGAAAGTGTGAGCGTTAAAGGCCCGTCTCAAACCATTAAAACCCACCACAATGTTGGCGGCCTGCCAAAGCGCATGAAGCTCAAACTGATTGAACCGCTCAAAGAACTCTTTAAGGATGAAGTGCGCAAAGTGGGTAAACTGTTGGATATCCCCGATGAAATTCTGGGGCGGCATCCGTTCCCCGGACCGGGTTTGGCGGTACGAATCTTAGGCTCGGTCAGCAAAGATCGGCTTGATATTCTCAGGGAAGCCGATGCGATCTATATTGAAGAACTCAAAAAACATGACCTCTACAACAAGGTTTGGCAAGCTTTTACGGTGCTTCTGCCGGTTCAAACCGTAGGCGTCATGGGCGATAACCGCACTTACGAAAATGCTGTAGCATTGCGAGCCGTAAATTCCATGGACGGGATGACCGCCGACTGGTCGAAACTTCCCTACGATTTCCTCAATCATGTTTCCAACCGCATCATCAATGAAGTTCGGGGCATCAATCGCGTAACTCTGGATATATCCTCAAAACCACCTGCAACCATCGAGTGGGAGTAAAAAACCATAATGAAAGATATTATTCTCTTTGTATTTACCGGAGAAGATAAAAAGGGATTAACCTCTTCTCTGACCGAAGTTTTTGTGAAGTACCATATTGATATTTTGGATATCGGCCAGGCCGTGATCCAAAATTCACTGTCGCTTGGGATGTTGGCGCATATCCCCAAAGAGTATGAGTCGGCCCCGATTTTAAAAGATGTTCTGTTTCGGGCTCATGAATTGGGTATTCATGCAAAATTCTACCCCATTGAAAACAACGACTATGAAGCATGGGTAGATCAACAGGGCAAACCGCGCTATATCATTACCTTGCTTGCCCGGAAAATGACCTCCGAACATGTGGCGCGAGTCTCCAGGATTTTGTTTGAAAACGATCTTAATATTGAGCAAATCAGCCGCTTGACCGGTCGTATACCGCTGGAAGAAACGTTAAATCCAACACGTGCGTGCATTGAACTTTCTGCGCGCGGCAAGCCAACGGATCCGGTAAACATGCGCGGCAAGTTCCTGGAACTAACCGATGAGTTGGGCCTGGATATTGCGTTCCAGGAGGATACCATTTTCCGCCGTTTCCGCAGGATGGTCTGTTTTGATATGGACTCAACCCTGATTGAAGTGGAAGTCATAGATGAACTGGCCAAAGCAGCCGGCGTTGGCGAGGAGGTCGCTAAAATCACCGAATCGGCCATGCGTGGCGAAATTGATTTTAACGAAAGTTTCCGCCGCAGGGTAGGGCTCCTAAAAGGCCTTGATGAATCCGTTTTGGAAGGCATTGCCGAAAGATTACCGATTACCGAAGGCGCCGAACGGCTTTTTGCCACATTGAACTCTCTGGGCTTTAAGACCGCCATTTTGTCGGGCGGTTTTACATACTTTGCGCGCCATTTACAAAAAAAGCTTGGTGTTTCAACCATTCATGCCAACGAGCTAGATATTGCGAAGGGCAAAGTTACTGGTGAAGTGAAAGGCCAAATTGTGGACGGCCAGCGCAAAGCCGAACTTTTGAAAGAAATCGCAAAAGCCGAAGGCATTCGTTTGGAACAAGTCATTGCCGTTGGGGACGGCGCAAACGACCTGCCCATGCTCAGTGTTGCCGGTCTCGGCATTGCCTTCCGCGCCAAGCCTATCGTCAAAGAAACCGCCGAACACTCCATTTCAACCCTTGGCCTGGATGGCATTTTGTACTTGTTAGGATTTCGGGATGTGGAGACGGGTTAAAGGCGCAAAACAATCCCCTCTTTTCCTTTTCGGATAACGGAATCGAATGCGGCTGGAAAGCAAATCATGTGACAGCCCCGAACTGAATAAAGCGTATTCAAAAGATTTAATTCATATATTTTTGAAGAGAATTGCTCCGATAAATCAAAAATGACACAATTCTTTTTCAGACATTAACCGCTATTTTTTCGTGATAAACAAATTTTTGGTATAGCATATTTTCCCGATAAATGCAATTTCGTTTATCCCGATGTTGGCTGTGATTTAAAAAAGTATTCTTCCAGAATTGATTTCTCATTCAATCAATTGTATTACATTATGAACTGTACTTATATTGAAAAAAATGTGCTATTTCAATTTTTTATTACGCCTTTATTTTAATTATTAAAAAAATAAATGGATAGACTTGATTATATAATAGATTGGTATCATAAAGAGAATGAAAGGCAGAATTCTCTAAATAACTCACTAAATATTCCTATTGGAATACTAACAGGTATCTTTGCTTTAATGTTTTATATGTTTACTAGTTTCTCATTTTCAAAAGAAACTAATTATTTATTAGAGTTTTCATTCATAGTATTAATTATTTTATCTATTTTTTTGTGGTTCATAGTAGTTTACTTCTTGTTTAAGTCTTATAATAATCTATTTAATAATTATGAGTATAAAGCCATTCCATTTCCAACTGAATTGAATGAACAATATGAAAAATTGGAAGCTTATGTAATTAAAAACAAAGAATTATTGGATGATAAAACAACAGCTAACTCATTATATGAGAAACAATTTTTGTTAATGATATCTGAATATCTTAATAGAAATATTGAAAATAATGACACAAAATCATGGTACCTTCATTTAGCAAAAAAGTTTCTTTTAGTTTGTATTATTTCAATAATACTTTGTGCTATACCTTTTACTATTCATTATTGGTTAAATAAAGAAATTGAAAATATTCAAAAAGTTGAGATAATTAATTTGCCAAAAAAATCAATTATAATTAATAATCTAGATAACACTCAAAAAAATGAAAATTATGAGCGACAAAGAAAAGAATCAGCAAAAGCCGACTCCACCACCACCACCGACTCCACCACCACCAAGGTTAATAAGGGAAGGTAGTGAGCCGCCAAAAGCACCTAAACCCAAAAATTAAAATATTAAACTACAGCCAACGGTAGGGCTATAGGCTATGGCAGTGATTGTGCATGCCTTCGTGACGGATTCACGCTGACTTTTTTCGTCCTTGCGGACGGAAAGTCACTCTGAATCCGCCACTCCACATAGCCAAACCGTTAGCATTTATTTGAAAAAGAGCATTGCAATTCTCTCGCAGTTGTGAGAGAATTTGAATAAATTTGAGCATGGCAAAAAAAGCATTAAATAAAAGCCCTCTTGTTGAAGTTTTTGGCTTTCCTATTGAAAATGACAGCTCAAAAGCACAACGGTATCGAAAGCAGAAACTTTGTCCTTACAACAACAAAGTTCCAAACTGCACGAAGGACAAAGCAAACAATCCACTAGGAGTTTGCAGTGTTTGGCACAATGGAACATCTGTAATAACATGTCCAACCAGATTTAGAGAAGATTGGCTTATTGAACAGGCTGCTGAATTTGCATTTGGCAAAAAAACTACCTGGACATCCTTGTCTGAAATTAAACTTGTTGACAAAAATGGACAATCTGCGGGCAACATAGACTTTGTTCTCGTACGTTACAACGATAAGGGTCAACTGATTGACTTTGCTTCGTTAGAAGTTCAAGGAGTATATATTTCGGGTAATCTTAGAAATCCATTTGAAGCATATATTAAAAAGCCTTCTAAAAACTTTGAATGGTCATCAGGATATAACTACCCTAAACCAGATTACCTGTCATCATCACGTAAACGACTTATTCCCCAAATGCTGTACAAGGGTGGAATTTTTCAATCATGGAATAAGAAACAAACTGTAGCTCTTCAAAAATCATTTTTTGAAACTCTTCCTTCGCTTCCTGCAACCACTAAATCAAAGGCTGACATTGCTTGGTTTCTATACGATCTTGCATACGATAAGGAGTCAAAGCAAAACAATCTCGTACTAACTGAAACAGTTTACACTGAATTTGAACCTGCACTATTAAGGGTCACAACTCCTGAACCAGGCGACATGTTTGACTTGATCAATATTTTACAAACCCGTCTTGACGAGCATTTGGACAAAAACCCACCAGATGCCCCGTCATTGGAAGACATAATAAGCAGTTAAGCATGGACGAACAATTATCAATATTCGAAACCAAACAGAAAAAAGAAACGCCAAAGGTTGTAAATGTGGCTTCAGTTCCACAGAGAAGTCCATTCAGGTATCCAGGTGGAAAGACATGGCTAATTCCTGTTGTGAGAAAATGGCTGAAACAATCAAAATGTAGCAAAACGTTAATCGAACCTTTTGCAGGTGGGGGAATTGTTAGCCTTACCACTGCATTTGAGCATTTAGCTGACAAAATTGTAATGGTTGAACTAGACCCTGAAGTAGCTGCCGTCTGGGAAGTAATCGTCAATGGTGATCATGACTGGTTGGCAGATAAAATCTATTCGTTTGACCTTACCCCTGAAAATGCAAACTTGATTCTTCAAAAAGAAGATAAAACGATAAAGGAACAAGCTTTTAGTACCATTCTTAAAAACAGAATCTTTCATGGGGGAATTATTACCAAAGGATCAGGACTAATCAAAAATGGTGAAAATGGAAAGGGAATAAAGTCTCGATGGTATCCCAAAACTCTACGAGACAGGATTAAAGCTGTTTACCATGTTAAGAAAAATATGAAATTCATAACTGGTGACGCATTTACTGAATTAGAGAAAATCAAGAATGATGTAAATGCATATTCATTCATTGACCCTCCTTACACGATTGCAGGAAAACGACTTTATACTCATTTTGAAATAGACCATGACGCGTTATTTGCTCTGACGGCAGAACTTAAAGGGAAGTTCATGCTTACTTATGATGACACTGATGAAATCAGGGGACTAGCCAAAAAATATAATCTTGACTTTAGGATAATACCAATGAAAACCACTCATCACATTCAAAAGAATGAAATCATCATTTCAGACAATTTTGGATGGTGGGAATGAAAAACACTGACCCAACAATGGCTATAAGTAATTGCTTTAGTTGGTTAAGATGAGGTACATTTCTCACTCTCAACAAAAATCTGAAATAACTGAAAATAAAAGAATAAAAAACGCCACTGCTCATAGCCCGAACCGTTGTAGCCAATTAAAAAAACTGCCATTCAAATAGCAACACTATTTCATAAGCTTATGTAAATGAAATAGCGCCTATAATAGTCAGTTTTAATTTAGAATTTAAGCGCTCAAAATACTCTTTACAGACGCAGCGGTATCCAAAATCATTTTTTCAAATGGAATTGGTTCCCAGTTAAAAATGTTTTTTGTTTCAATTACATCAGCTTTATACTTTTTACCTACATATGGCAACATTCCTTTCATTTCACTATTGAAATTGGCTAATAATTTAACCATAAAATTTGGAGCTACTTTGGTGCTTACTTTTTCATATCCATTAGCTTTTAACAGCTCTGTTATCTCCTGATAAGAATGAGCTTTTTCGGTTGCAACTATAATACGTTTAGCATTCACTTGCATGTTTTCTAAAGCCATCACATGAATTTTAGCCACATCTCTCACATCTGACATATTGATACTTGCATGAATCATTTGCTTAAGTTCAGCGGTAATTATCCGTTTAAATAAAGTCATAGATTCTCCGGATAAATCATTGGAAAGTGTTGGGCCGTAAACAGGCCCGGGATGCACTGTAACCAATTCTAATTCTTTGTCTTTAACAAACTCCCAGGCGCTTTTTTCAGCTAATGTTTTACTTTTTATGTAAGCTGTAGCATTTTTCGCATTCACATTTGTCCAACTCTCTTGGTTGATATTTTCATCACCTATAATATCTCCTAACATTGCCACCATGGAAGAAGTCAGCACTACACGCTTAATTCCTGCTTTGTGTGCAGCTTTCAAAGCTTTCATGGTTCCTTCAACCGCTGGCTTGATAAGTTCATTTTCGTCTTTAGGTATTCTAGAAAAAAACGGAGATGCAACGTGCATCACAAAATCACAATCTGATACAGCCTCTTCCCAACCATCGTCTTTTAATAAGTCCAACTCACAGAATTCTAAACTTCCTTTTGGATTGATGAACTTTTTAATTGTGTTGGTTAGTTTTTCAGCTTTTGACAAACTTCTTATGGAGCCTTTAACAGCATAACCCTGTTTTAGCAGTTCAACCGCACAATGCAAACCAATATACCCTGATACCCCTGTTAATAGTACTTTTTTCATCTGATTATAATTAACCTATTAAACCTATTACTTTTATTTTGCAAGTAAAAATAAATATATTACTTTTGTTTTGCAAGTAATAATTATAGAAATATGAAAAATACTTTTCGGTGTAAATGTCCAATTACCTCAGCTCTAGATATTCTCGGAGATAAATGGTCTTTGGTTGTGATTAAACAAATACTTTTTGAAGGGAAAAGCACATTTAAGGATTTTACTGAAAGTACAGAATCAATTGCTACCAACATACTGTCTACAAGATTGAAAATGTTAGAGGATTTTGGAATAATTGAAAAGCAAAAACTGCCTACAAATAGAAAAACCAACATTTATACCTTAACTGTTAAGGGATTATCGCTCGTGCCTGTTCTAATGGAACTCACGTTTTGGAGCAAACAACATATTGTTGAGTTTAACCCCGGTTTGAACTTAGATGAAAAATTAGAATGGGCAGAAGCAAACAAAAAAGAGGCATTCAAGCTGATTACTGAAAATTATAACAAATACAAACAATCACTTTTAAAAAATAATAATGATGAATAAAGCAAAACGACCAAAAATTAATGTTAAAAATCACTTACAGGAAAATTGGACAAAGCAGGAAACAGAAAATGTAAAAGTAGTAGTGGACTTTTTTCAACATTTAATGAATGAACATAATTTCGAATATACGCTTCAAAATCATGCTGGAGGTTCATATACTCAGCACAACAGGGCAATCCCAAATGAAATCACAGGTCTTGTTGGTTATGTAAGGATCTTAACTAAGAGATTTCCAGAATATTCATTTGATGTAAAAATGATATTTGCCGATGGCGATTATGTCATATTACATAGTCATACTACTATGATAGCTAAACACAGGGGTAATGAGAAAAAAGGATTTATTATTACGGATACCTTTAGACTGGAAAATGGAAAACTAGTAGAACATTGGGATGCCATTCAGCCCATTGACCTCTTTTCAAGGTTTTTGGTCTTGATAACAGGAGGTAGCATAGGAAACAATAATTCTACATTTTAGAGAAATGTTCTCTTGATAATAACTGTCTATAATCGAGTAAACGGCTGACGGACGGACGACCGCCAGTACACCTCTCACACTAACGTAAATTCGAGTATTCTCGAATCAAGTTCGGGACAGGCTCAATCGGGCGGTTCATTAACCCCGGCCAGATTTGTTGATGGTAAGCTAGCATAGACATATACTGTAAAATCATTTCAACCTCACCGCCGGCAAGCGTTTCAAGCGTTGGTTTTTCGGATCAATTTCAATACCAACCGACTCTAATGCCGTTACGCCTAAAATGGGTTCAACATCATCTTTGCCAAAAATAACCGTTGTTCCAACCATTTCACCCATAAATTCTACTTGGGCTACTGCAATATCCATGTCAATTTTAGACCCGTCAGCTAATTCATATTGCCTTTTACCTTTCGGCGCTATTCCAATTTTTTGTAATTGATTTCCCGGCACAAGACATTCTGTTGCCCCTGTATCTACTAAAAATAAACCTTCCCATCGCTTTTCAGGATCAGCCGGATTGCAAACCGCTACGGTAACTTGTGTGATACCCATATTTATCTCCCAGATAAAAATTACATGAAATACAGATACTTACGACAATTTTTCATGAATGATTTGTTTGAATAACGTCATCGCCTCTTCAAGCTTGGAAGGATCCTTCCCACCAGCAGTGGCAAAATTGGGGCGACCGCCACCGCCACCTTTTACGGTTTTGGCCACTTCACCGACAAGCTTACCGGCCTGCAACTGTTTGGTCAGATCATCAGACACCATAGCTACGAGGGAGACTTTTTCACCAACCACCGCTCCTAATAATGCCGCCCCGTTTTTAAGCTTGCTGTTTAAGGCCTCGCCGAGTTGTTTCAACTCATCAGCGCTGGAAGCTTGCATCACTTTAGCCAGAACTTTAATGCCATTAATCTCTTCTGCTTCCTTTAAAAGATCATCCATTTTTGAAGCGGCCAGCTGCATTTTCAGCTTTTCAAGCTCTTTTTCAAGGTCTTTGCGATCATCCAACAACTTTTGAACTTTTTCTTTCACCTGCATCTCGGATTGCGCATTGAGCATCTCGCGCATGGCTTTTAATTGCAGATGCTCCTCTCGAAACATCGCTTCGGCTGCATCACCGGTGATAGCTTCCACACGCCGGATACCCGAGGCTATGGACGATTCACTGATGATTTTTAGCATACCGATCTGGCCAATGTTATCCAGATGCGTACCGCCGCAAAATTCAACCGAATAACCCGGCACTTCAACCACGCGAACGCGGTCGCCATATTTATCGCCAAAAAATGCCAACGCGCCCATTTTTTTTGCGTCTTCAAACGCTACATCTTCATGCTTGGTAACCGCTTTAGCAAGCCGAACCTCTGCATTGACCATTTCTTCAATTCTGGAGATATCCTCATCGGTGAGCCGCTCAAAATGGCTGAAATCAAACCGCAAACGATCCGGGCCAACCAATGAGCCTTTTTGCTGGACATGATCACCCAAAACCTTTCTTAAGGCTTCATGAAGCAAGTGCGTGGCGGTGTGGTTTCTAGCGGTATCGGCCCGAAGGTTTTTTTCTACTGAAGCATCCATAATTCCGGAAAGCTCAGTGAACTTGAACGAGCTGAGATCAACCTTGGCGCCGGTTCGTTTATTTTCAATGGCGGTAACAACATGAACGATCTGTTCGCCATCTTTTTGGGTATCGCTAACTGTTAAGCGATAATTCTCGTTTTCCAATTGACCTTTATCACCCACCTGACCGCCGCTTTCGGCATAAAACGGGGTACGGTCCAATACCAAAAGAATACTTTTTTCACCGTGCTTGGCCTTACGCACCACCGATTTGGAGATTAACTGTTTATACCCCAGAAATTCCGACTCCGGGCCTTCCGAAAGCACGTCCCAAGTACTATTTTCATGCACTGATGCTGTTTTTTCCTTACGATCTTGCCGGGCACGATTTTGCTGCTCCTGCATATGCGTTTCAAAACCCGCTTCATCCACGCTGAAACCAATTTCAGTAGCCATTAAACGCGTTAAGTCCAAAGGGAAACCATACGTATCATAAAGCTTAAAGGCATCGGCGCCCTCAATTTCCGTTTTACCCTTTTTCTTTTGCAACTCAACCACTTCCGAAAATATCTCTACGCCGCGATCCAGCGTTGCTAAAAAGCTGGCTTCTTCCGATTTAATGATCCGTTCAATCAGCTCTTTCTGTTGAACCAGTTCCGGGAACACCTCGCCCAACGTTTCACAAAGCACGCCTGTAAGCTTGTATATGACAGGTTCGTTTTTGCCAAGCTTCCTGACGTATCTCACCCCACGGCGCAAAATTCGTCGCAAAACATACCCGCGCCCTTCATTGCTCGGCGTGCCGCCATCGGCAATGGCAAACGCCAAAGTTCGAATGTGATCGGCAATCACGCGCATGGCCATATCGGATTCGCTATCCATCTTACCGGTATAGGTTGTTCCGGTAATTTTGCCGATCTCATCCAGAATCGGGGTGAAAATGTCCGAATCATAATTGGAAGTTTTTCCCTGCAAAACGGCTGTTACGCGTTCAAACCCCATCCCGGTATCCACATGCTTGTTTGGCAAGAGTTCAAGCTCGCCATCCTGCTTGCGGTTGTATTGAATGAAGACCAGATTCCAAATTTCTATGACAAGCGGGTTATCGGCATTAACAAACCCCGCGCCGGATTTATCGGTGGTTAAATCGATATGAATTTCCGAGCACGGGCCGCACGGGCCGGTTTCGCCCATTTCCCAAAAGTTATCTTTTGCGCCGTGTCGCTGAATATGATCAGGATCGATATCGGTGTGATGTCGCCATATCTCGAACGCTTCATCATCATCCTCAAATACGGTGGCGTAGAGTCGGTCTTTAGGAAGCATCCAGACATCTGTGAGCAGTTCCCACGCCCACATGATGGCCTCTTTTTTGTAATAATCGCCAAACGACCAGTTGCCAAGCATTTCAAAAAATGTGTGGTGATAGGTATCGCGACCAACATCTTCCAGGTCGTTATGCTTGCCGGAAGCACGTATGCATTTTTGGGTGTCGGCAGCACGCGTGTATGGACGCGAGCCAGTTCCTAAAAACACGTCTTTAAACTGGTTCATGCCTGCATTGGTAAATAGCAAGGTTGGGTCTTCAGCAGGTATGACGGGCGCCGAGCGAACAATTTCATGCCCTTTTTGTTTAAAAAAATCAAAAAATGATTGGCGTATATCGGATGACTTCATGAATGTCTTGAACTAAAAACGGTTATAAAAACTCTTAACTCAAATGCAGGTAAAACCTGATTTAACTAAAGTTAAGAAATTCAACGCCCAAACATAAATGAAGGTTTAGATTTGGTTAGTGATTGTTAGGAATTATCAGAGGTTGATTTTGGCAATATTGGATCGCTTTTGATTTTTGCCCATTTCACTGGAGGTTGTTTTGCTTGTAATGATAAAGATTACTATTTTTTTATTCTAAAATACTATAATACCAAAATCCTGTGTGTGCATTTTATGATTTTTCTTTGATTTTGGGCTGTACTTCACATGAAACCCAAGGAGGTGATTAATGCTTCAAAAATTAAATCTACTCATCGTAAGCCTTTGTTTGCTTTTGTTGATCAGTTGCGACTCTGATGATGATGATAATCCGTCTGATCAAAATGGCGATGGTAAACCTCCGGCCGAAATGGTTGATACTTGGGTTTTTCAATCGGTTAAAGTAAATACTGTTCCTGACAATCTGGCTAGTGTTATGGACTGGGAACAGGATGCTGTTCAGGCTCGCCTTCATATCTATGAAAATAGCGCCTATGTTTATGAACAAGTTAATATTGCCGGCGGACAGCTTTTTGCAGAAAACGGCTTTGTTTTTGTAGATGGCAATGAAATTGATGTCAATGTTCAATTCGATAGCGATGGAAATCCCGTAAATGAAATCGTTTACCTAACGTACATTCTTGAGGTAGATACTTTGCAGTTGCAGGAAATTGACGAAGGGGATGTTATTGATTATCGCCTCTTAAGAAACAATTGACTTTCTTGGTGAGAAGCATTTTGGGATTCATGATCTAAAGCCCATTTCATAGGATTATGTTGTATGTATTTTCGGATATTATTCAATCCTTTCTCATTTCTGATGATGCGTTCATAATAATTTGCCTGCCAAAACCGCTTCTTAAACCTCGGCCATCCTTTTTCTTTAACGCCTTTGATATAATAATTCGTAGATAACGATTTATATGCGCCTACGATATCGCCAATCGTTGGATCCGTTGTGTTAGGCCTGGTTGAGTCAGGTCTCGTGCCTGACGCTTCTCTCTGGGCAACCACGAGGGTCGCCACGCCTTCAAGTTTTGTTTCGTCATCAAGCATTGGATCAGTTTCAAGACTTTCCTGTCCCGAATCTTTTATCCAAATAATCCCATGTAGATGATTGGGCATCAGAATGAATTCATATAATATGATATTTGGGAAGCGTTTGGGAATGTTTTGCCAAATTTTACAAAAGCCTATTCCACAATCATTAAGATGCATTCTATCATTTTGGATTTCTCCAAACCAGCTGATACGATTCTCAGTAACCAAAGTAATGAAATAAGCGCCGGGTTGTGAATAATCGTAACCTTCAAGTCGAATGGATTTGCGTCGATAATTTTTGGGGGTTGATACGATTCATTTTAATCATTCCTTATTAACTAAGGATCCATTTAAATAATTATGTACAAGTCTGGAAATTAATGCCTGAGAAGAAAGTCCTTCTTTATTGGCTCTGGACTTTATGTTTTCATAATCTTCTCGCGATAACGAAATCTTAAGACTTTGTTTCTCTCTCAAAGTATTTTGAGCTGCCTTTCTGGCTTTTTCTTTTTCTTCTTTAAGATTTTTTACAGAACGCCACTCCCCTCGCTCAATGGATTCCAAAAGTTTTTTCTCTTCTTGGTCTATGGGTTCAAATGCTTTTTTGTCGATGCTTTTCATACTATTTACTCCTCTAAACCATACTTTTTGGTGTATTTGCGGCTTGGAAATGCTGTTTTTAGATAAATTTCGTGTTCATTTTCAACATACGGAACAACAATCGCATAGTTATTAGAATTCAATATATACATTTTTTGATTAGAGTAATTTGGATTTTCTTCAATCCCTATGATCTGTCCTGACTCTATCATCAATACAATTTCTTCAAAAGAGATTCCCCTTGTTTCTTTCAATATCTTATTCTTATCAATACTCCAATTGATCAATTTCATTCAATTAATATTTATTTCTTTTTAAATAGAATCTTATGATTTTTTAACCAATTAGATTTTAAGATTTAATCATCAATTTAGGGATCACTTGAATACGATTGTTTCAATTAAAATTTAAAGTTTTTGACTGGTTTTAGCTCTAATTGATTTCTAATTTCTTTTGGGAGACAACTTGAAATTTTGGAGACACCGTTGCCGTTTGCATATCTTTAGTGCTTTGTTAATGTTCATATGGTTCAATATCATAAATAGATATAGCTTTTAAAAATGACCAAAGCCGAAGCTGAAGCCAAAATTCTTAAGCTCCGTGAAGAGATCAACGAGCACAATTACAAGTATTACGTCTTGGCAAAACCTACTATTTCGGATTACGACTTTGATATCTTGCTCAACGAGCTGATTGAGCTTGAAAAAGCGTTCCCCGATCTCATCACGCCCGATAGCCCCTCACAGCGCGTGGGTGGCGAGATCACCAAGCAGTTCCCAACAGTTCAACACCGCTCACGTATGATGAGCCTTTCCAACACCTATTCCCAAAAGGAGCTTCAGGATTTTTTATCACGCGTCGAAAAAGGTCTTTCATCAGAAGGCATTGAAAGCAGTGGTTATGTAGCTGAATTAAAATACGATGGCATTGCGGTCAGTTTAATCTATAAAAACGGCATGCTGGTTCAAGGCGCAACCCGAGGCGACGGCGCGCAAGGCGATGACATTACAGCTAACTTAAAAACCATCCCAACCATCCCGTTACGCATTCGACATACAGAAAATGATCCGCTATCAGAACGTTTGAACCATGCCGAATTTGAAGTCCGGGGTGAAGTGTTCATGACAAAAGATGACTTTGAAAAACTCAATAGCGAACGCGACGAAGACGAACAGTTCCAAAACCCGCGCAATGCCACAGCCGGCACACTAAAGCAGCAGGACTCCCGTGAAGTAGCCCGTCGCCGGCTCACCATGGTAGCTTATTATCTGGATGGTGATTCATTGGGCGACTCAACCCATTTTGAGCGGCTGGGCATGCTGGCTAAACTGGGTTTTCATACCGGCAAGGCCACACGGTTATGCCAAACCCATGACGAGATTTTTTTCTACCTGGCACAATGGGAACAAGATCGCGACAGTCTGCCGTATGAAATTGATGGCGCAGTGATAAAACTCAATAATGTTCGGCATCAACGGTTGCTTGGGGCAACCAGCAAAAGTCCGCGTTGGGCCATTGCTTACAAATTTGCGGCACGGCGCACCGAAACTGTGCTCAATAATGTCATCTTTCAGGTTGGGCGAATTGGCACGATTACACCGGTTGCCGAGTTAGAGCCGGTTAAACTTTCCGGCTCAACCGTTTCACGGTCAACGCTTCACAATCTGGATGAAATTCATCGCCTGGATGTTCGTATTGGCGACACGGTGACGATTGAAAAATCCGGTGATGTAATCCCCAAAGTCGTGTCGGTTTTTGTTGAAAAACGCCCTGAAAATGCCGCGCCGATTGAAGCTCCGAAAACCTGCCCCTCATGCGGTACAACGCTTATTCGTCCAGAAAATGAAGTCAATTTATACTGCCCCAATGAGGCCGAATGTCCGGCGCAAATCAAAGGACGGTTGGTTCATTTTGCTGCTCGAAATGCCATGGCTATTGATCATCTTGGAGAAGCCATTATTGAGCAATTGATTACGGAAAAACTTATCCATGACCCTGGCGATCTTTATAAACTCAGGAAAGATGATTTGACTCCGCTTGAACGGTTTGCGGAAAAATCCGCTCAAAACCTCATTGACGCCATTGATCAAAGCAAGTCCCGATCCTACGATCGTGTGATTTTTGCGCTGGGTATTCGTCATGTTGGCCTATCAACAGCACGAACGCTTTCTCGGGAATTTCCATCATTGGGTGCTTTGAAATCAGCGACAATTGAAGAGCTTAGCGAAACCGAAGATATCGGTGAAACCATTGCGCACAGTATTTCCGAGTACTTCGTAAAACCTTATGCCATCGATACGCTTAAAAAATTGGAAAGCGCCGGGCTTCAGTTTCATGCAAACATTGTGAAATCTACTGTTTCGCAAACTTTCAAAGATGAAATTGTGGTGTTTACCGGTTCACTGGAAAGCTTAGGTCGTGATGAAGCCAAAGAGTTGGTGGAAGCTCGCGGCGGAAAAGTAACCGGGTCGGTGAGCAAAAAAACCACGCTGGTTGTTGCCGGTGAATCTGCCGGGAGTAAGCTTGAAAAAGCGCAAAAGCTCGGCATTAAAATTATTGATGAAGAAACTTTTCATGGATTGATTAAAAATGCTTAAACACAAATCTATTCAAGAATCATACAATCAATGGGCACCCGGGTACGATACCCAAGAAAATACGACACGTGATCTGGCTCATCAGGCACTTATTTCGCATTTGGATCTGTTCAAAAATGCTGATGTTTTAGATGTTGGATGCGGAACTGGAACAAACCTGGAAACGCTTTCAAAAACAGCCCGATCCGTTACCGGGATGGATTTCTCAACACAAATGCTTGAAAAAGCCAAACAAAAACCACTCCCGACTCATGCTTGGCTGGTTCAACATAATATTCTTGATCCCTGGCCTTTTAAGGATCAATACTTTCACGCAATTTCCATGATGCTTGTTCTAGAGCATATAGAAGAACTCCTCCCAATTTTTCAAGAAAGCTACCGAGCGCTTAAGAACAATGGCTTTATGTTTATTTGTGAATACCATCCAGAAAGGCAAGCTTTGGGAAAATCAGCAAAATTTTATGATGATGATAAGAAATCCGAAAAGAAGATTTCAGCATTTGTGCATACTTTGGCCGATTACCAACTATCCGCAGAACATGCAGGGTTCAAACTTCAAGATGTGAAAGATTGGCACGACCCACATTCAAAAAGCACAATGCCTAAAGTGTTTTCATTTAGGTTGAAAAAGGAATTATAAAATTCACTGTAACATTTTAGTTTGTACTTTTGTTGATTATATTTGAAATGATAACAAAGAAATTTATCCCATGGCTAAAAATCATCCATTTTTGAATCGTCCCATTTTGTCAGGTATTGCCAGTGTTTTCAGTTTACCTGGTAATTATTTTTCTGACTTCGCATTCGAACAGGATGATTCTAAAGCGCTTGCTTCGGATTGGGTAATCGTAGGTCATGATTTAAATAAGGCTTTAGAATCATTTAAAGAACATCAAAGTAACAGACAGCTTGAATTAAAGTTTGATGAGTGATTTAAAATCCCCCAACCCCAGCGATCTTACACCAAAAGAGATTAAACAAATTGTAGAAACGTTTCCAGCCAATAAGAAAGCTGAGCTACTTGAAAACTTATTTGATAATCTTCCTGAAAAAGAGCGCTCCCAAGTTTCACAAAGATTTAGCGTTTCAATTGAAAGCCACAGCGGCCCGCTTCCAAGTCCTGAACAATTAAAATTCTATAATGATATTATACCTAATGGAGCTGATCGCATCATGCAAATGGCTGAGAATCAATCAAAACATCGAATAGGACTTGAACAACTTGTTGTTTCCTCGCAAATCAAAGAAAGCCAACGCGGTCAGTTATTTGCTCTAATAATCTCTGTATTCAGCTTATGTACGAGCTTAATATTAGGTTTGAACGGCCATGATACAGTAGCTGGTGTAATTGGAGGTTCAACGATCGTCAGCTTGGCTACAATATTCATTTATGGGAAAAAAACTCAAAAAAAGGATAGTGAAAACCAGAATTCTTAATTCCTTAAAAATTTGATTACCCCACTTTAACATTTCCTCATATCATCAGCAAGGTTCAGCAAAAAATATCCATAGCGCTGCTAACGGTAAAATCCAGCGCATTTATGCTTAGCGCTTCAATAAATTTTCATTGGTAACTTCAAAATCAATGAAATTTTCAGCCAAAGACAATTGATTGGTATTTGCAAAATTCACTCGGTTGATTATCTTCCAAGAAGATTCCGTTAGGGGTGTCTGTTCAATTTTTGAACAGTCTGAGATTATACTCTTGGAACCTGATCTCGACACGCGCCATGCGCCATGCGAGCGAAGGGAAACGGGAAATGGTTAGCAAATTCAAGTTTAACCGTTTTCTATGCCAAGGCCACTCGCCCCATAGAAAACGGTTTTTTTGTTAACCATTTTTCCAAATTACTATGACTGCATCTGAAAAACCTATCCTGATTGTTGGCGGTGGCATCATCGGCCTTTCCATCGGCTGGCAGCTTCTGCGGCAAGGGTTTGAGGTAACCATTTTGGAACGCGATACAGCCGGACACTCCGCAAGCTGGGCTTCAGCCGGTATGATTGCGCCACATGCCGAAGCCGGTTTTGAAGACATGGACCTCTTAAAGCTCGATCACGCCAGCCTTGAAGCTTACCCACAATTTTTAGACGAACTCAAAGAAGATACCGGAACCGATGTGGTATTGGATCAACGAGGCACGTTGATTGTCGGGCTTGATCGCGATGATACGCTTTGGCTTCGCCGTCTTTACGATTTTCGGGAGCATTTGGGCTTTCCATTGGAATGGATGTCGGGCTCTGAAGCGCGTGAAAAAGAGCCCTCACTATCGCCAAAAGTTGTTTCGGCAATGTGGCTGCCTAAAGACGCTCAAATTGAAAATCGCGAATTACTGACTGCGCTTCGCACCGCTTTTTTAAACAAAGGTGGCAGACTGTTGGAACAGTGCGAAGTCACCGAAATTTTAGTTAAGGATGGCAAGGCGTATGGCGTAAAAACAGCGCAAGACCAAATTGAAAGCCAAACAATAATTTTAGCTGCTGGAAGCTGGTCGCGTGAAATCCCAGGCATTCCCGAAGTATTGCGCCCCCCGGTTCGTCCCGTAAAAGGCCAGGTTATGACCGCCCGCCGCGATGAAAGCTGCCCGCTTGAATGCATGATCCGATCACCCAGAATCTACCTTGCACCTAAGCTGAACGGACGCTTAAGCATCGGGGCATCAACCGAAGAAAAAGGTTTTCATACCATCCCTACCATTGGCGTTTTCCGCGACATTTTAGATGAAGCCTGGCGGGCGGTGCCTTCAATCTACGATCTGGAGATTGAAGAATTCATTGCCGGTTTGCGTCCCGGTAGCCGCGATCACGCACCAATTATCGGAAAAACCAAATTAGAAAATCTAATTTATGCAACCGGTCATTACCGTCATGGGATTCTCTTAGCGCCAATTACGGCTTATGAAATCATCAAACTTTTGAAAGGATTACCATCGGAGCTGTTGCAACCATTTTCGCCAAATCGCTTTTTGGTAAAAGCATAATAAACTACCCCGTGGCAAGCCTCGGGGTATAAGAAGTCATGCCGGACTTGATCCGGCATCCTGAAGGATAATCTTTGCTCTTTCACTAAGATTCTGACCTGTTTTAGATTGTCTATTCGCAGCAAGCTGTGAGGTATTGAAACCACTTCAGAATAAACTATGATGAAAATTACACTAAACGGTCGCGAGGAAACCCTGGAAAACGCTAAAACATTAGCTGAGCTTGTTCAACAGAAAAATCTGAGCCAAGCCGGTATTGCCATTGCCAGAAACGGCGAAGTGGTTTCTAAAGCGAATTGGCCAACAACAAAAATCCAATCCGGCGACCGGATTGAAATTATTCACGCTGTACAAGGCGGTTAACTTTAACCTAATATTTTTATGGACCACTTAACAATTGCCGGAGAGCACTTTACTTCTCGCTTGATTATGGGAAGCTCACGTTACCCAAACCCACAAGTGATGATGGAAGCGTTGGAGGCCAGTGAAACCGAACTGGTGACGGTAGCCATACGCCGTGTGGATTTATCTAAAAACTCCGAAGAAAACATGCTTAGATTTCTGAACAAAAAAAATTATAAGCTCTTGCCAAACACAGCCGGATGTTACACTGCAAAAGATGCTGTTTTAACGGCCGAGCTTGCCCGCGAAGCATTAGGAACAAACTGGATTAAGCTGGAAGTTATCGGTGATGATGAAACCCTGTTTCCCGATATTCCCGAACTTTTAAAGGCGACTGAAATCCTTTTAAACAAAGGTTTTGTGGTACTTCCTTATACCAACGACGACCCTATCACCTGTAAAAAACTTGCCGATATGGGCTGTGCTGCCGTAATGCCTCTTGGTGCGCCCATCGGTTCGGGTATGGGTATTCGGAATCCGTACAACCTGCAAATTATCCGTGAGCTTGTCGATATACCGCTAATTGTGGATGCCGGCGTAGGCACGGCCTCTGATGTTGCGATTGCATTTGAGCTTGGTGTGGATGGGATTTTGCTCAATACTGCTGTTGCTCAGGCTGAGCATCCGGTAGAAATGGCCCGCGCCATTAATTATGCGGCAAAAGCAGGTCGATTGGCTTATGGCGCCGGGCGCATTCCCAAAAAATTGTATGCCACCGCTTCAAGCCCATTGGAAGGCATCATCGGCTCAAAGGTTGATTAACCATGAAAAAACAAGGCTTACCTCGTCTCATGCTCATCACCGATAGCAATCAATGTGATGAGCCTTTGAGCGAGCGAGTTGCAAAAGCATGCTCAGCCAGTATTGGCTTGGTTCAGCTTCGCGAAAAACATCTATCCGCAAAAGAGCTTTTTGACTTAGCCAATCAACTCAGGGCGATCAATCACACATATGGATCAACGCTCATCATAAACGACCGGGTAGATATTGCATTGATGACCGAAGCTGATGGGGTGCACCTGCCCGAATCGGGTATTCCTATCCAGGTTGCAAAACATTGGTTAAACAGAAAATATGTCGGTAAAAGCGTTCATTCCATTCAAGCCGGTATTGAAGCATCCAACCAAGGCGCTGATTATATCTTATTTGGCCCGATCTTCGATACGCCTTCCAAACGACCATTTGGCGCGCCGCAAGGTCTTGAAAAGCTAAAAGAACTTTGCCAACATGTCAGTTGCCCGGTATTTGCCGTTGGCGGCTTAACGCCCGAAAATGCTAAAGAATGCCTCAATGCCGGGGCTTATGGATTGGCTGCCATCGGAGCGCTGATGTTAGCAGACGACTTACATAAAACTGTTCGCAACTTTTACAAAAATTTTTAGCCCAGATGAATCCAGCCATTTCACCCTTATGCGTGATTACGGATACCGCCATCCAATCCCGTTTTTCGCATATTGAACTTGCCAATGCCACGCTTAAGGCAGGCGCAAAACTTATCCAGTTTCGCGATAAACAGCTTGATGATTCCCAATTTCTTCGCATTGCAAAAGAACTCAGAGCATTGTGCCAGACTTACGATGCCAAACTGATTATCAACGACCGAGTAAAAATTGCGCTTCAATGCAATGCCTACGGCGTACATTTAGGTCAGGGTGATATGCCCATTCAAACCGCGCGAAAATGCTTTGGCCCTAATAAAGTGATCGGGGCATCGGCTTCATCACTTCAGGAGGCTAAACAAGCTTATGAAGATGGCGCTTCCTATATTGGATTCGGGCATATTTTTCCAACATCAACCAAACACAAACCGATGCCGGCTCTTGGTTTGGAGATGATTACTGCGGTTAAAACCACGATCCCGATCCCGGTTATGGCTATCGGTGGAATTACCAAACAAAACGTCAGCGATGTATTAAACGCAGGCGCAGATAGTGTTGCCGTTGTTTCTGCAATTTGCAGCGCTGAAAATCCTGAGCATGAAACGCGAGCGTTTCTTGAGGTTATGAGCGCTTTCGGCTAAATGATGTTTCCTGGATCCGAATACCGGATTGGCTTTATTGGACGATTTGAAACATACCGGGAGCATTCTTATCACGCGTCTTGAACCCAAAGGTCTCATAATATGGTCCGAGACCTTTGGCTGCCATGAGTCCAACAAATGCGCCGGGTTTTGCATTCGTATGGATGAAAGCCATCAATTCATGCATGAGCTTTTTACCCAACCCTTTTTTTTGATGATCGGGATGAACCATCACATCCTGGATATAAAAGTACAGGCCACCATCGCCAACAATCCGGGCGCATGCTTTTATTCGCCCATTTTCTAACGCGATCACTGAAAACAATGACCCATTTAAGGCTGTTTCAATGCTTTGTTCATCTACCAAATGCCAGCCTACTGAGTTTCTTATAGACTGATATTCAGAAACGGTCGGCAATCTTTGTTCAATCAGAATCATATTTCTTTCATTTCTTTGATCCATCAACTCATATTGCAGTCTCCGGTACCCCAAAAATCAAGTAAAAATCATCGGAAAGTTATGAAATGGGCTATAAATTTAAAATCTTTGAGATAGACAGGTATCATTAACCAATCACCCAACACATGAGTAAAACCTTCACCAAAATCTTAACAATAGCCGGCTCGGATAGCGGCGGCGGCGCAGGCATTCAAGCCGATTTAAAAACCTTTTCAGCGTTAGAGTGTTATGGCATGTCGGCCATTACGGCGCTAACCGCACAAAACACTATGGCAATTGAGGGTGTGTTTCAAGTTCCTGCCGAATTTGTCAAAGCCCAAATTGATATGGTTTTTGATGACCTTGGCGCTGATGCTGTGAAAATCGGGATGTTAAACACATCTGATATTATTCTAACCGTTTCCGAATGTTTAATGATGCACGCGGCTAAAAACATTGTTTTGGATCCTGTTATGATCTCCAAAAGCGGCGATCCACTGTTAAAACGATCGGCAATCAATGCCTTGAAAGAAACCCTGATACCCATAGCTTCAATAATCACACCAAACATTCCTGAAGCTGAAGTTTTATTGGAACACAGTATTGAATCGCTGAAAGATATGGAAAAGGCTGCTTTCGATCTTAAGCACCTTGGAGCGCAAGCCGTACTGATTAAAGGAGGGCATGCTACGAGTGATACCAGCACGGATTGTTTGCTTACAACGGATGATCATATCCATTGGCTAGAATCGCCCCGAATATCATCAAAAAACACACATGGAACCGGTTGCACGCTTTCTTCAGCGATTGCCTCGTACCTTGGAAAAGGCCAATCGCTTAAAGATGCCGTAACAAAAGCAAAAAATTACATTTCGCTCTCAATTGAAGCGGCTAAAGACATCCAATTAGGGAAAGGCCATGGGCCGGTTCATCATTTCTTTAATTTTTGGTAGGCCTTACCAATTAATAATTGATTTTTTCGGCATCAATCGTTTGCATAAAAAATTATATGAGCGATCCTAATGGCTGATTTTTTGCAAATGCCTCTAATATCATCGTTTTGTAAGGGTTTGATTTGCAGGAGAGCAAAAGTATTTTATATTTATTAACCTTAACAGTATCGTAACATACGATACCCTAAAACCAAACCACAGTAGTTTTGATCGCTCGATACTCACCTTCCGATATAGCCGCCATCTGGTCTGACCAAGCCAGATTGGAGCGTTGGCTAAAAGTTGAACTTGCGGCTGTAGAAGCCCGTGTTAAGCTCGGTGAAGTCCCCAAGAAGGATTACGATATCATTCGTCGTAAAGCCAAGTTTAATGTTAAACGAGTTCTGGAGATTGAAAAAACCACCAAACATGATGTTATTGCGTTTTTGACCAATGTTGCCGAGAATGTGGGTAAGGAGTCGCGCCATATTCATCAAGGGATGACATCTTCGGACGTTCTGGATACTGCACTTGCCATGCAAATGCGCGATGCAGGCAAAATCATTGAAAAAGACATTGAGAAACTTTTAAAGGTTTTGGCCAGAAGGGCTAATGAGTTTAAATATACCTTACAAATTGGCCGCACTCATGGCGTTCATGCCGAGCCTATTACATTCGGCTTAAAACTGGCGCTATGGTACGAAGAAATGCAACGCAACATTAAACGGTTGAAACGTGCCATAAAAGTTGTTTCTGTTGGAAAAGTTTCCGGCGCTGCAGGCACCTACCAACACCTTCCACCATCGGTTGAAGAAAGCGTTTGCAAGAAATTAGGTTTAAAACCCGCACCGGTTTCAACTCAGGTTTTACAGCGAGACCGTCACGCTGAATATTTAACAACGCTGGCCATTATTGCCTCATCCATCGAGAAATTCTCCGTAGAATGCAGGCATTTGCAACGCACCGAGGTTCTGGAAACCGAGGAGTATTTTTCTTCGGGGCAAAAAGGTAGCTCTGCAATGCCTCACAAACGCAATCCGATCACATTTGAGCGTTTAAGTGGAATGGCGCGCATTATTCGTAGCAATGGAATTGCGGGCATGGAAAACATGCCGCTATGGCACGAGCGCGATATTTCTCACTCTTCGGTAGAGCGAATCATTATGCCGGATTCTACCATTGCCACATGCTATATGTTGCGTCAATTTACGGATGCGATTGATAAACTTTTGGTTTATCCTGATCAAATGGTTGATAACTTTAATGCGTCTTATGGACTGACGTCTTCGCAAACCATTTTATTAAAATTAACCAGTAAAGGCCTAACTCGCGAAGTGGCCTATCAATTGGTTCAGCGAAATGCCATGAAATGTTGGAAAGAAAAAATCCCACTTTTAGACCTTATTCTGCAGGATGGCGATATTATGAAAATTCTTGGTAAAGCTGAAGTTGAAAAAGCCTTTACATCAGAAGAGATATTAAAAGGTATTCGTAAAAATGTCGATTACATTTTTAAGCGAATTAAAATTTAGTGATTTGCTGTTTAGAGATTCTTTAAACCGATATTGTCGTTTTTATCATTGCTAACACATCCTGAATTTGATAAGGTTTAAATATAAATCCATGCACCCCTCTGCTTTCAAGCCTGCTTTGCTCATCCTTTTCCAAATGTCCTGTTGTCATCAGACATTTTATTTGAGGATTTAACAATTTTAGGTTTTCATACAATTCCGAACCATTCATTTTTGGCATATTAATGTCGGAAATGACAAGATCAATCGTATCTTCTGAGGTTTCTATGATTTTGAGGGCTTCATGACCATTACCGGCTTCAAAGACTTGAAAATTGAACGCAGTTAGGATTTTCTTCAGAATTTGACGCAACCGCACTTCATCTTCAACCAATAGAATCGTCTTTTGTTGAGACATTTTTTAACCCAATTAAATTTCTGACAATCATCTTCTTACTTGATCAGAACCATTTTTTGTGTTTTGACTCGATTAAGTGAATGCAATCGATAAATGTAAGTTCCTGATGATAAATGCCTGGCATCAAAATTAATCGTATGGTTTCCAGGCTGCACTTCTTCATTGACTAGGGTTTTAACTAAACGACCAAGCAGATCATATACATCTAATCTGACATGAGAAACCTTATCCAGAGAAAAAGGAATCTGAGTTGTCGGGTTAAAGGGATTTGGGTAGTTCTGATTCAGTTTATACGAATATACATTTTTCTGTGTTTCTTTTTCAGAAATATCATTAAGATTTATGGTTACACTAAACTCATAATCATGTATCTCGCCGGAATAATCGACACTTCTAATTCTGTATTCGTAAGTATTGCCTTCATAGGCATTGTAATCGGTAAAGGTGTAATCATTTTGTGAAGTGGCTGTGCCATTACCTTTAAGTTGATGGTTGTAGTTATAATGAGCCAATTCTTTACCATCTCTTAGCACGATAAATCCTTCATTGTCCGTTTCAGAAGACGTCGACCAATTCAGTTTAACGCCATGCTGAACTTTTGCTGCGTTAAAGCTTAAAAGACTTACCGGTAAAATGTAATCTTGGGAAGGATCGTAGATTGCCCATACGCCGGCATTGGTAACGCCATCATAGGTTATGGTATTGTTTAGCGTATCAAGTTCTCCGCCAATTTCAACCCAATTGTAACCATCGTTAAACATTAAAGTTAGATTTTTCTCTTTAATTGCATCTGACTTGATATCAGACTCATCGTAGGGCAGCACAACTTTGGCCTGAAAATTATTGTCTTCTACTTCAATATTGTAATAACGATGCAGTACTTTTTCTGTCTGCACGTTCGAAGGCAAGCTATTGGCAATAGATTGAATTGCAACTTCGCTGGATTGATCGATTTGAGAAAAGTTAATTTGACCCAATTCATTTTGTGTGCCCGAAACAAAATTAACCGGTTCATTCTGACTTGGATTCTCTATCAATGTTTTTAAGATTGCGCCTTCTTCCAATATCAAGTTTGCACCCGGCTGCACATACAACTTCGATGAACCCATGAAAGTAATTGTATTGCCGCTTGAAACAGTCAAAGTATTACCCTGCGTTAAATAAACATCGCCAGTTACCATCAAATCCTGCTCCCAGAATGTATCTTGGGTAATACCATCTTTGGCTTGCGCAATTGTGGTAAATGGATCGCCGATAACGGTTTGCACCCATCCCAAATATGGAATGCTCATGTAAGCTGCTTCCACCAATGAATATCCCATGGCATAAGCGGTAAAAAATATGGATGTTCTTGCAATACTTCCCGAATAAGGCTCTTGAACATTGGCAATACCTCCGGTTCCACCCATGCCAATAAAATCGGCCAGCAAACCTTGATTTTTAGCTTCGCGTTGATTAAATGTCCAACCGTTGAAACTTTCAGCCGTATTGAACACTGCGCCTTTTGCATATGAAAAGTTTAACTGGTTTATCACATAATCCTGAGGCAAACCGGCATGAATTCCATGAGAAGAATATCCCATAATATTTTCTGCATGGGTGGTTACATGCTGGCTGTTAGTATTAAACTCTGTTTGGAAGTTTTTGTTTGTTAAATACAGATTGGCGCCTTTTAAATCCAAATAGCGATTGTATGAGTCTTTATCATCCAAAACAAACAGATGCGATCCACTTTTATCAGGTGAACATCCGTTATCAATCGCTTGCTTGATAATTTCAAAGTTGTTAGGATATACCCCTCCATCCAAGCGAGAAACCAAATAACTCAAATGAAATCTCCCGTTGCTAAAATGGTTGCTTTTAAAACGGTAGTCAAATGTGTAGTTCATATCCGTAGCGTAATATGCATTAAACTGCGTCCGGTAGTGCGTGCCATATAAATCCATGAAATCTTGAAATAATAAACACAGTAACGCATCTACGGCTGCATTGTAATGATATTGATCGCTATATGATCCGGTAGCATTCAGGGTTTGTGGAATACCTCTGACAACAACGATAAACCGTGCTTTATTTCTTAATTTCTCACCATCAATTGTTCTTGAATCCATTTCATTCATAAGAGGCGTTTCAATGTACTTCTCATAAAATTTCCAAATCGATTTGTTGTTTGCCGGTCCTGAAATCTGGCCAGTTCGACTATCATATGTAGCTCCGTATTCAGAAGTATTATCCGGAAGATCAATTCCAATGACATTGCTTGAAGGGATGTTTCTTTTTTCGATGTAGTAATTTTTAACAGAATCCGATATGGCTAATGCTGTGTTATATACGACAACCACTTCTTGTGGTGTTACCGAAGATAGAAATGTTTGCGTTCGGTTCCAGGGTATAGGGTTGTCGTAAGCTGGCTTTCCATAACTATTGCATATCATTGTAAATACCAGCGCGATACATATACTTACGACTTTTTTCATGACTAATGTTTTAATTATTCTTGTATCCAAATCGTCAGAACAAGAATACAGTCATGAACTAAGCATGCTCTTAGAGACTACTAAATACGGGGTTAATTATCCCTAACTAATCCTCAATTAACTGCTAACTATTTTATAAGTCCCGTCTCCATTCAAGCAATAAAACGTTGAACGTTTACCCGTGTTTTAATTGAATACTAATTGGAGTGTTAGGTAGATCGAATCATTTTTAAGTCAAAAAAAATTCATTTTATGATCCTTTGTTTGCATTTTATTGACAAAAACAACCGGTGAATGGTGCATTTTGTCTAACACTGTTGGAGGTTGTTTTCCTCACTTGACCTTCGGCAACCATCTCAAAGAACGGAGCGCTTTTCGTCATTAGTTTTCGACCAATTATTTATTAATTCGACAAATCCTTTATGACTGTCATCATAAGTTTTCATGTTTAGCAATAAACACACAGGTAATGACGCGTTACATATCCAGTCATGCTGAGGGTGAATTTTTGGTAAAGAAAGCCAAAAACATAAACGGAGAATGATGAATTTTCCTCTCCCGGCCTATCGGCCACCCTCTCAGAGAGAGGGACAATAAAACACAATTCGGTATTAGAATTTATGACTTCAATAAACTATCCTCCGCTGGCGGAGGTGGCTTCGAAGAAGCCGGAGGTGGAAAACACACTATATCCTTATATTAATTCGTTTGCTAATTCGTCATTGGAAGCATTGATGTGAAAAACGGAATGGGCAGATACCTAAAAGGTATTTAAAATAGTTATTTGCACCTGTTAGTATTGAGGCGGGGAAATGAAATCAATAATAGCTTTTCGAAGCCAAAGTAGAATGTTTTAAAATTTTGGACGGGGTACTTGAAAACGATCTCTTGTTGTGCTATACCACAACCCGCCCATACGACCAATTGGTTTCAACACCTCCGGATCGATTTTGCCATCTTTAAATACCGTATCGGAAAGATGAACTTTTACTATATCACCTAAAATCAAACTCCCACCCATCGGCTCACTTCCCAGCTCCAAAATGTCGCGCAATGTGCATTCATAATTAACGAGGCTTTCAGCCACACATGGCGACTTCACTAAGCTGGATTCCTGGATAGACAAGCCTGCTTTATCAAACTCGCTAACACCATGAGGATACTCTAAACTGGTTTGATTCATTTGATCCATAGTATCTTCGCCAACGATGTTTACAACAAAGTCTTTTGTTTGAAGAATATTGACCAAGGTATCTTTTGGCGCAGGCTTGCCGTCTTCATCTGGCTTGAACGATGGTGAAAAGCATAAAATAGGCGGCCTAGCGCTGGCAACGGTAAAAAATGAAAACGGGGCAAGATTTGTTTGCCCAGATTGACTTATGGTAGATACCCAGGCAATTGGCCTAGGCAAGATTGAACCTATTAATAATTTATAAAACTCTTTCGGTGACTTTTCTTTAGGATCAACAACAATTTTCATGAATTATTTGTTATGAGCTTTATAAAAGTTGATCAGGCCATTTGTTGAAGAATCGTGCGTTGTAATTTGATCCGGTGTTTCAAGTTCCGGCAAAATCTTTTTAGCCAGTTGCTTACCCAATTCAACGCCCCATTGATCAAATGAGTTTACATTCCAGATGACGCCTTGCACAAATATTTTATGTTCATACATCGCGATCAAAGACCCCAAGGTTTTTGGCGTTAAACGTTTATACATAATAGAGTTAGTGGGTTTGTTGCCCGGGAAAACTTTGTGCGGGAGAAGCGTTTTAATTTCTTCAGCGCTCATACCGGATGCTTCAAGCTCAGCCCTGGCTTCCTCAATGGTTTTACCTTTCATTAAAGCTTCGGTTTGAGCAAAAAAATTCGATAAGAGCATTTGATGCTGATCATCCATTGGATTGTGAGAAAGAATTGGCGCAAGAAAGTCCGATGGAATCAGCTTTGTGCCCTGATGAATGAGTTGGTAAAAGGCATGCTGGCCATTGGTGCCCGGTTCTCCCCAAATAATTGGGCCGGTTTGATAATCAATCGGTTGATTGTCTTTACTGACCGATTTACCGTTACTTTCCATATCGCCTTGTTGAAGATATGCTGAAAATCGATGCAGATATTGATCGTAAGGTAAAATGGTATAGGATTCGGCGCCAAAAAAATTGTTGTACCAAATCCCCAGTAAAGCCAAAATCACGGGGATATTCTTATGGAAAGGCACCGAGTTAAAATGCGTGTCCATTTCAAAAGCGCCTTGCAAGAGTTCCTCGTAATTGTCCATACCAATAAACAGCGCAATGGATAACCCAATGGCTGACCATAACGAATACCGGCCGCCAACCCAATCCCAAAATTCGAACATATTTTTCGGATCTATGCCAAAGGAAGTCACCGCCGGAGTATTTGTTGAAACTGCCACAAAATGCTTAGCGACAGCCGATTCATCGTTGATATGATTTAAAAACCATTTTTTGGCTGATTTTGCATTGGCGATGGTTTCATGCGTGGTGAATGATTTCGAAGCAATAACAAACAATGTTGTTTCGGCTTTGACTTTTTTTAAAGTCTCTGCCAAATGCGTACCATCCACATTAGAAACAAAATGAACATTCAAACCGGTTTTTCCGTAAGGCATTAGCGCTTCACAAACCATATATGGCCCTAAATCTGAACCGCCGATCCCGAGATTTACAATATCCGTAATCGATTTTCCGGTTGCGCCTTTCCACTCGCCGCTCCTGACTTTTTCGGTAAATGCCCTCATTTTTCCAAGTACGGCATTGACGTTAGGCATCACATTTTGGCCATCAACATAAATTGGCGCATTGGCTCGATTTCTTAGCGCCACATGCAATACGGCTCGTTTTTCAGTGTGGTTAATCGCATCACCGGAAAACATTTTCTCGGTCCATTGTTTAAGACCGGCTTGAGTGGCCAGTTCAACCAAAAGTTCAAGTGTTTTTTCAGTGATTCTGTTTTTGGAATAGTCAAGCAGAATATCACCAAATTCCACAGAAAATTTGTTGAACCTTTCGCTATCGGATTTAAACCAGTCGTTTAAATGAATGTCTTTGATCTGTTGATAATGTTGATGCAATTCTTGCCAGACAGGCAAACTGATTGGATTGGGCATGGATTTTTCAATTGTGCTGTTGAATGATTTTCTCAAATTTAAACGCAGATATGAAATACGTATAAACTAAAACAATTATTTAATGCTCTCGCTTTAAAAAAAGCTTTACGGTGGTTCCGTTTTCTGAAAAAACAAAATTCACTTTGGCAAATTGCTTCATTAGAAACACACCCCGACCTGAAGGTTTTAAAAGATTTTCTTTTGATAATGGATTCGGAAGTTTATCTACATCGAAACCTGCGCCTTGATCTTTAACCTCAACAATCAAATCATCATGTTTAACACGTTTGCGAACAATGCATTTTAAAAACGCCTGTTTTGAATGATCTTGGCAATTTCCATGAATAACCGCATTATTGATGGCTTCGGTAACTACAAGCATTAAATCGTATAGGAATGACTCCGAAAATTGATGCAAATTAGCAATATCTTTGATAAACTGTTCGACACGCCGGATTTCTTCAAGCTTACTATCAATCACCAACTCATATATTTTCTCAGGCATGTGTTAATAAATTTTTATTTTAGCCATTGAAATGATTAAATTTCTAGTTCATTTGATCTGTCAATTTTTTTGCTAGCATTTACAGGATTCACCATCATTAGCTATAGAAGATGTTTGTTTAACAGGTGGTTTAATAGAATAGCAAAATCATTATAACATCCAAATTTTTGATACCATGTACGCTAACCGGCGTAAGTTGTTAAACAAATTTTCTTAATGACTGAAACAGCGGAATATACTGCTATAAAAATCCTCCTAATCGATGACGATCAGGAAATTTGTTCCATCTGCAAAGATATTCTTGATGAAGAAGGCTACGAGGTTGATACTGTTGCTAATGGCGAAGATGCCATTAAACTGTTTCAACAAAATCCATATGATATCATTTTCATCGATATTTTTCTACCCGATATTGAAGGTTTTGATGTTCTGAAATACATTAAGTCCAATAGCGACGTCCCGGAAATCGTTTTGTTTTCCGGATTCGGCAACATGGAACTCGTGATCAGAGCCATGCGAGAAGGCGCATCGGACTTTTTAAACAAACCATTTAATAAAGCCGAATTTCTTAAAGCGGTTAAAAATGCCGAATCACGCTTTTTTAGAAAATCAAATCAAAATAAATCAGACGCTAGCTCAACAAAATCAAGAGCTTGTGTTACAGATCAAAAAAACCCAACCATAGAAATTTGTGCGTTTGGCAATCTTCTATTGAAAGTAACCGATAGGAAAATCACTGTTTCGGATTGGCCAAGCCATAAAACCAGCTCTGTTTTCAGATTGCTTCTGATTAACCATAAGTCTTCAATCCTTATCGATACATTTATTGACAAGCTATGGCCCGATGCCCAACGACGGAGTGCAGAAGTCATGCTATACTCTGCAATTTCAACCATTCGTTATTTTCTTGAACCGGATTTAAAACATGCTCGTGATTCCAAATACCTTAAAACTGTAGAAAAAGGTTACGAACTTAATTTGGGTGAGTTTGGAAATGACTATTATTACGATGTTGAAGATTTTGAATACTTTTATAATTCGGCAATTGAAGGGCTTGATCCCATTACAAACTTTGCCAATGCAATTTCCGTTTATAAAGCAGACTTATTTCTCAATGAGCTTTATGAAGATTGGACGTTTTATCCCCGTCAAAAATTAAAAGATGAGTACTTGCATGCCTTACAATCTTTATCCATTCATCAATTGGAAAGCAACAACATTCAAGCGTCCATTAACTACTCCCGGATGATTTTAGAAGCAGACAACACTTCAATCAAAGGATACGAGTTATTAATTGACGCTTATCTGAAATCAAATCGCATAAGTGAAGCTTACCGCGTCTATCAAAAATGCAAAGATTTTTTTGAAAAGGAATTCAACCTGCCATTTCCTGAAGAACTATCTAAAAAGTTTACCCAACGAAAAGATAATTGATATTTACCCCACATTTTTTCTCTGTTTATCAATTCATTATCAACGGTTTATCAACTCTTTATACATAGTTTCATAGGTTTTTTCAATTTAGAAAAGGAGTCTAGGCTCCTTATCAATTATTAAACCACAATGATACCATGAAAAAACTTTTTCTTACCAGTTTATTTGGGCTTGTATTCTTTCTGATGTCCAATATCAATTTTAACCAGAGTTCTTCATGTTCTGCAAGCTCACCAATGGATGCCTACACGTCAAAATCTGGTTTAAAGGTTTCCTCAATTTTTTCAAGGGTTTCGGACCAAACGTCAAGCCTAATTAAGCATGGATTTATTTCAGGCGCTCAAGCAAAGCCATCAAAAGAATATTCTTCATCATCCTATAATTCATCATCAGGTTCAGATAAGGACGATTTGGTTTTTACATTTAAGGGTCATTCTGCCAGTGTATCAACAATGTGTTTCAGCCACGATGGTAAAATGCTTGCCAGTGGCGGTTGGGATAACTCTGTTAAAGTTTGGGATGTTCAAAGCAAAAAATTGATCTTTGATTTAAATGCACATACCGGCGGTATTACATCATTAGCCTTTCACCCAAAGCGCCATCTCTTAGCCAGCACAAGCTTAGATAGCAGTATTCGAATTTGGGAGATTAAAAATGAAATGATGAATGTTAATAACATCGATGCTTCTCAAAACAACTATTATGCATCTACCACTTCCAAGTCTGGCTCATTGAATGCTAACAATTATAAAATTTTTCCAGTCTTAACTATCAATCAAGCCCACAAAAACTGGATAAATACAATTGCTTTTAGCCCTAATGGACGGTATATCGCTTCAGGTGGTTGGGATAATAATGTTAAAATTTGGGACGCACAAACCGGTAAATGCGTCAAAACCTTCAAAGGCCATAATTCAGCCATTTTGGATGTTGCCTTTGCTAAAGATGGTAAAACGTTAATTAGCAGCAGTAAAGACGAAACCATTAAATTCTGGTCGATTGCTCATGGTACGGTTATTCATCAAATTACCGGTCACTCAGGATGGATCATGTCAATTGGATTAAATGTCAATGGCAGCATTTTGGCCAGTGGCGGTTCTGATGAGACGATCAGTCTTTGGGATCTTGCTGCTAAACAAGACACTGCATTGGAATTAAGACGCTTTCTTGGTCATAAAGACTATGTACGCTCGCTAACTTTTTCTCCAAATGGCGACATTTTAGCCAGTGGTGGGGACGACAACAAGCTTAAGTTTTGGAATTTAAAAACCGGTAAAGAAATCTACGAAATTGAAGGTCATACAAGCTGGGTTCGCAGCGTTGCTTATAACCCTTCAGGTAATTTGATTGCATCAGCCGGGGATGATATGATGATTAACCTTTGGAAAGCCGATAAAGCTGTAGAATTGATGAAACAAAATGCGGCAATAGTTAAAAAGAAGACCGTATCAAAAGCTAAAAAGATTGCTTACCGTCGCAAGGCATTAATCAAACGAAAATGCAACAGATGCCATACATACCGCGCAGTTGAGTCGAAATTCACGCCAAGAAATATTACTTCGGTTGTTGAACGAATGAGGAAATATCCAAACTCGGGTTTCACTAAAAAAGAGTCGCGTGAAATCATTCGCTATCTTAAAACTACAATCAAAAGTAGATATTAATACCAAAGTGCAATTAACAAAAAAAGCCATCTCATGATTTAATATTTGAGATGGCTTTTTTGCTTTTGGAGATAAAACGTTCATTATAACGCAAAAGAGCTACGCTCTCGGTAGCTCTTTTAAAAAATTCTGACTTCTTTCCGGTTAAATGTAAATGTCGTTTTTTTATTTAAAAAACCTGTCTAACGACATGATTTGCCCGTCAAATTCAATCGAAAGGTCTTCCGTATTTGGATTGATAAATATTGGCATTTCTCTGACCGTGCATCTTACACCTCGATCATCAAAATCTGTAACATAGCGTTCTTCATTTGATTTAACGGCGCCTTCAACATCAACGGCAATGTTTGGGTTGGTTGTTAACACAAACAAATTAATTTCTTTACTCTTTATTAAATCAAGAATCTGGTTGGTGTTGGTTAGCTGTCCGTAACCACCAGCTGAAGAAATGGTTAATTTAAGCTGCCCAAGTTCATCACGCTCAGTATTGGTAATAAAATATTTATCAACCTTATGAACGGCGTTTCCTGTTCTCCATATCGACATTGTTAAATATGGTTTTAGTTAAAAGAAAATGTCCTCCGATAGCACCACTTTCAAAGTTTGCTTCAAGTTATAAAACGATTTTTAAATAAAAAAGGGTTGCCCAATCAGCAACCCTTTTTTTATCGATATTCTTAACCGGAGATAAGAATTATTTATCGTCGACGACTTCAAAATCAGCATTTTTAACTTCTCCATCCTGATCTTTGCTTTTCGCACCATCAGCTCCGGGCGCTCCTTGAGGCTCTGCTCCCGGTTGAGCTTGATCGCCGGTACCGTACATTTTGGTGGCGGCTTCGTTCCACTCTTTGGTTAGCTCATCCATAGCCGGCTTGATGGTTGATACATTTCCGGTTTTATGGGCTTCTTTCAACCGATCCAAAGCGCCTTGGACTTTAGAAAGAGATTCGGCAGGTAATTTATCGCCAATTTCCTTGATTTGCTTTTCGGTTGAGAAGATCAACGCATCGGCAGAATTACGAACTTCAATTTCTTCCTTCTTCTTCTGATCTTCCTCAGAGTGGGCTTTGGCATCTTCTTTCATTTTTTCGATTTCAGCATCGGTAAGCTTACCACTTGCTTCAATTCTAATGCTTTGCTCTTTGCCTGTAGCTTTATCTTTAGCCGAAACATGCAAGATACCATTGGCATCAATATCAAATGTTACTTCAATCTGTGGAACCCCACGAGGCGCCGGCGGTATATCGGCCAGGAAGAACTTACCCAACGTTTTATTATCACCAGCCATTGGCCTTTCACCCTGAAGCACATGAATTTCAACGGATGTTTGATTATCTGCAGCCGTTGAGAACACTTCATTTTTCCGGGTCGGAATGGTTGTGTTGGCTTCAATCAGTTTCGTCATTACACCACCCAGAGTTTCAATACCAAGCGAAAGCGGCGTAACATCCAACAATAACACATCGGTAACATCGCCTTGCAATACGCCGCCCTGTATAGCAGCGCCAACCGCAACAACCTCATCAGGATTTACCGACTTGTTGGGTTCTTTGCCAAAAAAGTCTTTAACCAGTTCCTGAATTTTTGGAATTCGTGTTGAACCGCCAACAAGAACGATTTCATCAATTTCGCCAACGTTTAGTTTTGAATTTTTCAATGCACGTTTACATGGCTCTAAAACTCGATCAAAAAGCTCTGAGCACAGTCCTTCAAAACGAGCTCTTGAAATCGTAAGCACAAGATGCTTCGGACCATCCTGAGTAGCCGTAATGAACGGCAAATTAACTTCGGTTTCATTTCGTGAAGAAAGCTCAATTTTTGCTTTTTCGGCGGCTTCTTTTAAACGTTGCAGCGCAATCGGATCTTTTCTTAAATCAACCCCTTCTTGCTTTTTAAAGTCCTCTGCCAGGTAATTGATCAAGACCTGATCAAAGTTATCACCACCAAGGTGCGTGTCGCCATCGGTTGAACGTACTTCAAAAACGCCATCGCCTAATTCAAGAATGGAAATATCAAATGTACCGCCACCAAGGTCGAACACCGCTACTTTTTCATTTTCTTTTTTCTTATCCAAACCATAAGCCAAAGCGGCTGCTGTTGGCTCGTTAATGATACGTTTTACATCCAAGCCAGCAATTTTACCGGCGTCTTTAGTTGCCTGACGCTGAGCGTCATTAAAGTATGCAGGGACGGTAATTACAGCTTCCGTAACGGTTTCACCCAGAAACTCTTCAGCAGTTTGTTTCATTTTTTGAAGGATCATCGCTGAGATTTCCTGCGGCGAATAACTTTTATCATTAATGTTGACTCTAATCTGGTTGTTTTCATTAGCAACGCCATAGGATACGATTTTAACTTCCTCCGGAACTTCATCCAATGATCGCCCCATGAATCGCTTAATTGAAAAAATTGTGTTGGTGGCATTTGTAATCGCTTGACGTTTTGCGGCATTTCCAACCAGTCGCTCCCCCGATTTGCTGAACGCAACCATTGAAGGCGTTGTACGATACCCTTCAGAGTTTGCAATAACTTCAGGCTCCTTACCCTGCATAACCGCTACACAAGAGTTCGTAGTACCTAAGTCTATTCCTATAATCTTACCCATTATTAATTTCCTTTTTATTAATTATTGGTTAAAAAAACATGCCGGAACAATGATTCAACGTAGCGATTGTGGTATAAAAAAAGTGCTTTCACAGATGAACCATAACTGCGAAAGCACTAGAAAAAAGGAGAATAACTATGAACTATCACTTTTAACTGGCTTTTCGCTGACAAAGTTCCAAAAAAACTTGAGATTTTTACTTTTTACTTACTCTTACAAAAAAGAGAACCTTTCGTAGGTTCTCTTTTTTAGTCTCTTCATTTACTTTACTTCAATCTGTTTGCTTGATTTAGGCATTTCTAACTTAGGCAACATGAGCTTAAGAACTCCATTATCATATGTTGCGTCAATATTTTCCTTATCAATATTATCGCCTAATCTAAAGCTTCTTGAGAAATTACCAAATATTCTCTCAACACGATGATAATTTACCTTTTTTTCTTCAGTTTCTTGTTTCCGTTCTCCGCTAATGGTCAGTACATCGTCATCAAGATTTAATTTGATCTCTTCCTTTTTTACACCGGGAAGTTCGGCTTCAATGTAAATTGCTTTTTCATCTTCCGAAATATCCGACCTGAAAGCGCCGCTTAACTCCGGTGAAGTAAATGCATTTGACGGTGTTGAAGAAGTCCACACATCATCAAACAATCGATTAATTCGTGTAAAAGGATCACGATTGAATTTTACTAACATACGATCATCTCCCTTCTTAAAACAATAAGGTTTACGTGTTACAAATACCATGATTAAATTTTTATAAGTGCTTAAAAACATAGTTTAAAATCACTTATATAATTACAATTTCCGTGCCAAAACCGCAATCCCTTTGTTTACCTGCATTTCATCAAAAAATTACACCAACATTGAAAACTCTGACGTTTTTTTCATCTCAATGTCTGTATTATGCGATCAGATTTACAGGTAGTAGGACAGGTGTGATTGTGTCAAAATGTCATACATGACATTCAACCCAATAAAACTTATATATAGGCTAAGCTATACCAAATATTTTAAACCAATTTTTTATTCAGCGCTGACGGCTCAGGAAAATTGCTGAGGGATTACAAAGCAGTTATTTAAAGAAAAGGCTTATTGTGTTAATGAATCGTTCTTATTATTAATCCATTTTAGCCGATGCTTCATATTATTTTCAATACTTTTTGAGATAAGACCGCATACTTTAAACACATTGTCATCAGCAAGCCGGTAATAACACTTCAAACCATCTTTTCGTCGTTCCACTAAACCACTTTCATACATCATTGAAAGATGCTTGGAAATATTTGCCTGGCTGGCTTGTGCTTCATTAACGATTTCTTGAACTGTTTTTTCACCACCACATATTGCACGCAAGATTTTTAATCGCATGGGTTCGGAAAGAATTTTAAACCGGTATGCAATTGAAACAATCATATCATCCGGCATATTGCTTCCTATTATGGGCATGCTTGAATTTTTCTTAATATTGCTCATAGCATATCTGATATAAATCTTAGTGGGTTATATGATTTGTGTAAATGATCCGATTGTTATATAACTAAATAGCTATAAAATAACAAAGATGTTGGGTCTATAGTTCTTGCATCCGGCTTACTCAACAAAGACGGACTCTAGGTTTGTGTCGGAATGATTTGTAATTGCAGAATAGATATAATTTTCTTTCTTCCAAAACAAAATGTCGGGTTTTTCTGAAAAACTTACAACATGACATTTACTTTCAAGTATAGAATGGAGTATTTCAGGCTCAATCAAATCTGGATTTAAATCACTTATCCTATAAACAAATACCTTAATAACATAATCTGAGTTCTGATGATGCAAATATGTGATGAGGACGGTAGAAATATCATAAATGTTCAGCGAATGAATCGAAGACACATAGAAATTTGAAACTAAGGGAATTTTATTGCTATTAATAAGCAATTCTTGGGATACAAACTTGTCTGTTTTATTTGATGATACAGAAAATTTTGAGGCTGCATTATCATGCGATTGTAATGACGAGCTTGTCCAATCAATTAAATTTTTAGCTTGATTGTTGTTATTAAAAATTATTTGCTTTTGAAGCTCTGCAAAGCTAAGATTGCTTTTTTTGACAAATCCCGCAAAAACCAGCATTGCTAAAACGCAACCTGCCAAAACAAGTGCAAAAAAATGATTTACCTTACTTTCATATGGCTCAATAAAAAAAAGCCTGGAAAGTTTCTGTTTCCACAGCTTTCCAGACTTTTTACACTTTGGACTGTCTTTAAGTAATTGCTCAGCATGTGTTGCCGATAGATCGTCTGCACCCTGATAAAGTTCCTGAGAGGTTTGGCGCTTAATTTCACTAACTAAGCTTCTAGGCGCTTTGTGTTTACTGAGTTTACTACGGAGCAAATTTTTAATCGCCTTCTGATCTTCATACTCTTTTCTGCAATAATCACAGGATTGTATGTGATCAAAAAATGCATCCCTATTTGTTTCTTCAAGTTCGCCATCAACTGCGGCACTAATTAAACTTAATGCTTCATTGCAATCCACGAAAAATGCTCCTTATTTTGTTGAATGATGAACCTAAAAAATCAAAGAACAAGACTAATCAATTTAGGATTCATTGTCAACATTATAACCGTGATCAAGTGCGTATGTTAATAATTTATCTCGGAGTATTTTCCTTCCTCGATGCAATCTTGATCTAACCGTTCCAATGGGACAATCTACCATGTTTGCAATTTCTTCGTAAGTAAATCCTTCAATATCACAAAGTTGAACAACTTCTCTGAAATCTTCGGGTAATGAGTTCAATGCCCGGGAAACTTTTTCACTGAGCAACTCACCAAACATTTTCTCTTGCAAATCAGTTGAATCGAGAGAACTGTGTTTGATTGTATGGTAGAATTCTTTGATGTCGTCGTAATCAACCTTATCGGGTTGCTTTGACTCTTTGCGATACCTATTGATATAGCTGTTCTTCAAAATTCGGAACAACCACGCTTTGCAGTTCGTTCCTTTCTCAAAGGATTCAAAAAACCGGTAAGCTTTCATATATGTTTCTTGAACCAAGTCATTAGCATCTTCACTATCACCCGTCATTCTCACAGCAAAGTTATACAGTGAATCAATATGAATCATAGCTTCGGTTTGAAAATCCATCTGTTTTTGAATCTCATAAGCAGATGGATTTTCATCCTTAGCGTTTTTTTCAGTTATCTGATCTACATCAACATCATGCTCTTCAATCATTGTTTCTGTTACCTCATTCAAATTTATTTCGTAATAGCTATCCTTCTGGGCTTCTTGATCAATAATCTTGTCGAATTTCATATCTTCCTCCATTCCAATGTGGGTTTTTCGATTTATTTGAAACTGATCTGATTCAGTACTTAGCAAATGAGGCGATTTGATTCTCATAACTCACTCCTTTGTAGTCTCGCCAAAAAAATGTGGCGCTAAATGATTGTTAAAAACTAAATTTAATAGATACTAATAATTATTACTATTAAAAACAAAACAAATCAGAATATTTTTTCAATGTCTGTAAATTATGATGTTATCATTATAGGAGCTGGTATAGGCGGTTTAACTACTGCCGCATTACTTCAGGAAAGTGGTTTGAAAACGCTAACCATTGAACAACATTCCAAACCAGGAGGAAGTTGTTCTAATTTTAAAAAGAAAGGCTACACTTTTGATGCCGGCGCATCTTTATTTTATGGATTCGGTGACAAAGAACATGGCGGCACTCTAAACTTGCATAGCCGTTTGTTTGACCGTTTAGGGATTTCATTCAAAACCATTCACGACCCAATTCAAATTAATTACCATTTACCAAACAACTTTAATGTTTGTACTCATTATGATCAAAAAAAGTTTCTTGATGAGCTCATAAAACGTTTCCCTGATGAAGCAACAGGAATCAGGCAATTTTATTCCGAGCTTGATGAGGTTTATTCAGTCATTGGGTCATTTCCAGCCGGTTCACTTGAAAATCTTTCTCATTTACTCTGGATTGGTCAGCGCTATCCATCAAAAGTTTTCAAACTCATTGTTCAAACGTTTAAGAATATGGGTGAAACTGCCCGGAAGTATATTAAAAATGAAGAGTTACTAAAATTTATAGATATTGAAGCTTATGCTTGGGCGGTTCGCGATGCAGAGTCCACACCATTTGTTAATGCAGGTATATGCTTAGCAGATCGTCATCATGGCGGCATCCATTACCCGATTGGCGGTTCGGGAACAATAGGCGAGAAGCTTGTAGAAGGCATTCGGAAGTTTGGGGGCGATGTTGTATTTGGCGTAAGCGTTGAAAAAATTCTTTCGGAAGGAAAAACGGTTACGGGTGTTAAACTCCAAAACGGAAAAGAAATTTTTGCCAAATCTGTAGTCAGCAATGCAACGGTTTGGGATACATTTCAGAGACTTTTGCCAAACTCAAACTTCGACTCACAGGCGTACAGTTTTGATCGTGCACCGAGTTGGTTTCAACTGTATTTGGGCGTGGAATCCGATGCCATTCCCGAAGGCTTTAACGTTCATCATATCATCGTTGATGATTGGAACACCTATAAAACCGAAGGCGGTACGGTGTATTTCTCTTGTCCATCCGTATTGGATCGAACCATTGTTCCCGAAGGTAAACACATGTTGCATCTCTTTACAACCAGCAACGCTTCGGATTGGAAAAAACCAAACCCAAAAGACCCGAAATATCTTGCGCAAAAAGAAGCGTTGGCAAATAAACTGATTAAAAAAATTGAACGAATATTGCCAGGCGTTTCCGAAAAAATAGATTTTAAGCTTTCGGCTTCACCTTTGACCCATGAACGATATTTAAACAGAGTTCAGGGAACATATGGTCCTCTTTTTAGAAAAGGACAGTATGTGCTGGAAAAGCCTCAAAATAGAACGCCATACAAAAATTTATTTCATGTGGGTGATAGCTGCTTTCCAGGGCAGGGGGTTATTGCCGTAACCTATTCGGGGATATCGTGCGCCGATATTGTTTTAAAAATTTTCAATAAACGGTTTAGGTATTTATAAATTTTAATTGGCTGTTTTAGTGTCTTGAAACAAAATCTTTGTTATGATCAATACTAGATTTTTAAACGACCATTCTGGGCGCCGGATTAACCCCAAAAGTAATAGAGACTATTTTCACAAAATTTAAAAAGCTGTTTCCGAAATGGGTTGCCTTTATTGATCAAAGCTTTATCAATACCCGAATGAAAAATGAGTATAAAGAACTTATAATAATAAAAGCCAAACAACGGGAGCTTATAAAGTAAATGCTACTTTTTCAATAATGTTTTGAGTTTTTTTTTAATTGCAACTGAATCTTCATTTTTGGTGGATATCATTATATGTTCATAGACCCTTGAGTAAAGTTTCCAATTACCCTTTTGTTACTTTTTAACCCATAAAAATCCTCAATAAACGAAATTTCGGTTATCCCGACGTTACCTGCAAGCTGAAAAAATGACAATGCGACAAATAATCATATTGACAATATTTCTATCCGTTTTATGGAGTTGTAATAATCCGACTAAAAAAGAATACTCGACTGATTCTGATAAAATCACTGAGCAAACCAGATCAGACTTTGAAAAATACATTTCAACACTTGATCAGATTCCACTTCCTTTAGAAGCAAATCCTCGAGGACAACTCCCAGTGATCTCAAAGAACTTCGACAAGAACATATTTGAGAAGTATAAACACACATGGACAAGTCAACCTTTAGGCATCTATTACAAAGACGAAAAAACAATTGGGATTATTGACTGCGGAATTGGCGATTGGGGACTTGTACCCTTCTTGACTACTTATGACTTAAAAGGAAATAAAATTGACTCGACAGGATTTTACGATAAGAGCGGTCAAGACATGGGATATGAAGCAATAGAACTCGTGACTTTTAATGCTGACAGGACAATTACGGTTCTTGATACGTTAAAACGTTGGGACTTTAATGAAGATAAAACTGATATTGTCGAAGGAAGCATGAAAATGACAACAGGGAAAGTCGAGTATCGAATTATAGAAAACGGACAGATAGAAAAGAAATAAAAAAAGCCCGCAGCTAACAAAGACTATTACCAACATTTCATGCTTAGAGATTGATTAAGAAGATTTAACACATTTGCAAATCACACAAGCCAACACAGAATCCAAAAATTGCAAAAGAGCCAGATCACGCTTCACCCCAAAACTATTTGTAATTCTTTGACCTCACCAACTCATACACACAAGGTATCACCACCAAATTGAGTAAGGTGGCAGAAAGCAAACCACCTAAAATCACTACTGCCATTGGGCTTTGGATTTCATTACCCGGTTCGCCACCTTTCAAAGCCAATGGAATCAAAGCAAGCTCAGTAGTAAAAGCCGTCATTAATATAGGGTTCAACCTATCCAGCGCTCCGGTTTTGAGTAATTCAAATCCTTGCATTCCTTCTTTCCTCAAATCCTCATAACGAGATACTAGCAAAATCCCGTTTCGGGTGGCGATACCAAATAAGCTGATAAAACCAATGGTAGCGGCAATACTGATAATACCCGAAGTGAAATAAACGATCAGGATACCACCGATCAAGGCCAAGGGCAGGTTGATCAGTACAATGAGTGACAATTTCATATCCTTAAACTCAAAATAGAGCAAAAGAAATATGATCAGAATCGCTATTGCGGCTGTAATCAAAAGCAGTTGAGAAGCTTTTGATTCGCTTTCAAACTGTCCGCCATACTCTACCCGGTATCCTTCTGGCAGCTCAATATTTGATGCGACAATTTGTTGGATTTCATTCACCACACCACGTAGATCACGCTCTTGCACGTTGGCGGCTACCACAATTTTACGCTTTACATTTTCCCTAGAGATCGTACTCGGACTGCTTACAGAACCAACATCCGCTAATTGATCCAAGGTGATGTATCCGCCATTCGGTAGCGAAACCAATGCAGATCTAATGGCTTCCATGCTATTTCTGGATTGCTTTAGAAAGCGAACAATCAAATCAAAGTATTGCTGACCTTCATAGATTTCACCTGCTTTTTCACCCGCAAAAGCAATATCCATTTGCTCCATCAAATCACCCACGGTCATGCCATAAGCTGCCAACATTTGTCGTTTTGGAGTAATACGGATTTGTGGCACTTCTATTTGTTGATCGACTGCCACATCCGCTATTCCCTCAATGGACTTGATATTGGTTTCCACACTTTTACCCAACTCAAACAATCGTTGCAAATCGTCCCCAAAAATCTTGATAGCGATATTCGCCCGTGTTCCCGACAACATGTGGTCAATCCGGTGGGCTATCGGTTGCCCCAAGGCGACGTTTACTCCCGGCACTACGCTCAACTTTGTTCGCACTTCTTCAAAAAATTGCTCCTTTGATTTTCCATCGAGCGTAAAGGGAACATCAATCTCAGCAGCATTCACACCCTGGGCATGTTCATCCATTTCGGCCCTTCCTGTTCTTCGGGTGACTACCTCAACTTCAGGCATTTCCAGAAGCAGCTTTTCAATCAACTGACCATTTTTGTTGCTTTCTTCCAGAGACATCCCCGGCACACCCACTGCACTGATTACCAGCGAACCTTCATTAAACTCAGGCAAAAAGTTTCTTCCCAATTGTGCGAGCAAAACTAAACTGACGATAAAAGCGCCTACTGTAAGACCAATAACCGCTTTTGGGAATTTCAAAACCTGTTCCAAAACCTTTGCATACCGGGCCTGTAGCAAGCATTCTACCCTCGTTCCCTTCGCTTGCCTGGTGAGTACTTTTTCGCTTTTGAGCAAGTAAGAGCACAATACGGGAGTAACCGTAATGGCCACAACCAGGGAAGTCAGCACCGAAGTGATAAAGGCAATGCCCAAAGGTTGCAGCAACCGGCCTTCCATACCACTCAGGAAAAACAGGGAAACAAATGACACGATAATGATCAATGTGGCAATAATGATAGAGCTCCTGATCTCTATCGAAGCATCTTTCACCACGGTTAGCACCTGTAGCCGATCCGATTGCGGTTTTCTGACGTTCTCTCTCAACCGCTTGAAAACGTTCTCCACATCAATAATGGCATCATCTACCAACGCCCCAATGGAAATGGCCATACCTCCCAAACTCATGGTATTGATGGTATAGCCCAAAAGCTTTAAAACAATGATCGACACCAACAAGGAAATGGGAATGGCAAGCAACGAAATAACTGTAGTACGCCAATTCATCAGAAAGATGAAAAGGACGATCACCACAAAGAAAGCGCCTTCGAGTAACGTTTGGTTCAGGTTATCGATCGATGCTTTTATGAAATTAGACTGCCGAAAAATATGGCTTTTGATCTCCACACTACCCGGTAAAGTGGCGTTCAGATCGGCAATGGCCTCATCCAGTCGTTCGGTCAGTTCCATCGTATTGACATCAGGTTGCTTAGAGACAGTCAATATCACCGCAGGTGCAGCATTGAGCGAACCATCGCCAATCTTATCGGCAGCGCCAATTTGAACATTTGCCACATCCTTGATCTTAATCGTTTGTCCATTGACATTCTTTAATACAGCTTCTTCCAATTGTTCCACCGAATAAGCCCGACCGTTTCCTTTGATGATGTATTGATTGCCATACTCATTTAAAAATCTACCCGGAGCATTCACATTGCTTTCCTGTACTTTTTCCAAGAGTTCACCAAGGCTTACATCATAGTATTTCAGTTTTTCAGGATTGGCCAATACCTGATACTGCTTATAATCCCCGCCAATCACAATTACATTGGCAATACCGCCAATGGATTTGATTCTTGGGCTGATCGTCCAATCTGCAAGCGTCCGCAGTTCCATGGGTGGCAAACTATCTGACCGTACCCCCAACAGCATCACTTCACCCATAATGGATGAAATTGGCGCCATAGTAGGCATACCTGTACCAGATGGCAGATTCTCACGCACCATTGGGATGCGTTCACTCACGATTTGCCTTGCTCGGTAAATATCCGTTCCCCATTCAAATTCTACCCACACAATGGAGATTCCTGCAGCAGATGAAGAGCGGATTCTACGCACATTGGGCGAGCCGTTCATGGCGGTTTCCAATTGGTAGGTCACTAATTTTTCAACCTCTTCGGATTCCATACCGTGAGCTTCCGTCAAAATGGTCACTGTTGGAGCTGTTAAATCGGGAAATACATCCACGTTCATATTGCGAAAAACAAAAATGCCCGCAACCGTCAGCATTACGGCACAGAGTAGCACAAGCAGCCTGTTTTTCAGAGATATTTCTAATATTTTATTCAGCATTTTTCTTTTTCAATTTTGAATGTCAAATGATGAATTTTGAATTGATACAACTCGTGGTTATTCATCATTCACTAATGCTCATGACCGTGAGCTGGAGCCCGACCCGACATGGAAGCCATTTTTACCTGATAAGCGCCTTTAGTTACCACAACTTCTCCCAAAGACAAGCCATTGACAATCTCTACTTCGCTGCCATTCCGCTTGCCAAGCGTTACATTTCTTCGTTCAAAGCTTTCACCCGATAGCTGTACAATTACAGAGTAGTTGCCATAATCTTCCATGAGACAAGAAACAGGCACCACCAGACATTGGGTAGGTTTACCAACCGCCAACAGCGCTTCTGTGAAACTGCCTTCCGGCATTTCCACGCCTTCATTTACTTCGGCAAAAACAGAGATCAGCGGTTGATCCGGCGCTATTTCCTTTCCCACCGAAAGGATTTTTCCGCCTTTTTCTTTCAGACTCGACCAAAAGCCTGTTTTGGGTTGGTACCACAGGTTTTGGATGTGTTGAAGCGCCGCACCGTACTTGGGACTCACATGCACTTCGAGCAAACTACTCTTATGATTTGTAACAGTCACCAAGGCATCTCCCTGTTCAACAAACCCGCCATTGATGGCCTGAATAGACTTGATGTACCCATCTATCGGAGCAACAACCTGCTTACCACCTGCATCGTATCCGCTGCTCAACGTCTCATAATTGGTTTTAGCTACCCGGTATTTTTGTTTTACTTGTTCAAACTCCGCTTTTGGGACAATCTTAGATTCATGCAACTCCTTTTTTCGCTCATACTCAGACCTGGCTTGTTCGTAATTAGCCTTTGCTTTTCGAATCTCGGCGCCCAAGTTATTGGAAGTAAGCCCTGAACTGTTAATACTCATCAATAGTTGACCTTTCTTTACAGAACTCCCTTCTGTCAATACACTAGAGCCAAAACCCACTCGACCTGTGGCAGGCGCTACAAGTGTTTGATAATCCGACGGAGCTAATTTCCAGATTCCCGATGTTGGTATAGTTTGATAAACCTCCTTTTTCAGTATCGGAGCAGTTTGAAACTCCATCTTCCACGCTTGCTCTTTCAGAAAGGTGATGGCATTATCATTTTCTTCTTCGTCTCCTAAAGCCTTTTCCGCTTCTTCCGAAGTAGCAAAAACCTTAATATCATTCAGTACAATTCTATCCGAATAAGCAGGCGTTTTGAGATCAAAAACCAGTTGATAAATATCTGCCCGCTTAGGCTGCAAGGATGGCCCGAAGATTCCTGGAGAAGAAGGTGCATCCACCGTGTGGCGAATACCTTTATCCCCTTTGATCAAGCTCACTGTAACGCTTCCCTCTCGGACAGGCTGATGACCGTTGAGTACTGTAAAGTGAGCAGCAAAACGACTGGTTTCACCCACTACCAAAACAGGAAACTCCACAAACAATTCGGTCTTATCCGTCCAAACCGTGAAATCTGCTACAGGCTTGCCTTCATTGCCATGAGGATGACCGCCAGCCTCATCATGACTGTGGACATGATCTTCCGTTGACTGACACGAAAACACAATCAACGAAAGCAATACTATTATATATCGCATATCGCCATTCGGTTTAAAGATTAATGATTGTGATGTGTACTCCCATCTTCATGAGTATGATGAGTAGAATCAGGAACTGCTTTAACAGAATCCCCTGAAATGGTGAATTCTTCTTGTTTGTGATGTTCATCATGTGCGTGAGAATGACCATGTTCCCCTTCGTGATGGCTATGCCCATGATCTTCAGCAGTTTTATCATGCGAATGGACATGCTCTCCGTCATATTTTTTACCTGAACAGGCAATAGCGAAAACAAAAGTTAGTACGATAAGGATATTTGAAATTTTCATGATAATTCGTTTTTAAGATTTTACAATTGATGTTTTAAAAGTTGAGTTTTCGATATATGGAGTTGATATTGTATTTCCAGCATGGCATCATACGCCTGCCGGTAAAACTGTAATTCCAAGTAGTATTCAAGGAACGACAACTCACCCAAGCGATAAGCTTGAAACAACAGTTCATCACTATTTAAACCTGAAAGTGTAACTTCATACGCCTTAAACTTTGAAAGCATGATTTGGTAATCATTGTATTGCTTCTCAAATGAAGCATACACTTGCAAAGTCCTTGAAGAAGTAAATGTCCGCTGAAAATCAACCTCAGACTCAGCAGCTTTTACTTTATTGCGATTACTCCATAAGGGAATTGTGACGCCAGCATATACGCCTGAAAACCGTTCCCCAAATACGCCTTGACTATTAAATCCAACGGTTAAATTGGGTAGCGACTTGTTTTTAGCCAATCTCAAAGACTGCTGAGCAATAGTCTCCTGTTGTTTGAGTTGCGCCAATTCAGGGTCTTTAATTTGCCTTTCCTGCCATACACTGTCCTTTTCAGCCAAAATCAGGGAAGCTCCATATTCACTGGATGAAAAACGTATTTCAGTTCCTCCATTCACATTGGTGAGCAGGAGCGTTACGTTTTTCAAGTCGCTTTTAATTTGTCGTATCTTGAACTGCTCCTGCATCCAAGCCACTTTAGCCTTATTCAATTCAAGGATTCCAACCTGCTGTTTTTCATAAAGCTCTTGCACTTGGTCAAACACCCTCTTAGCTTGACCCGCACGAAGGAATTCAGTATCAAGTCGTTTTTTCAGGAAGATCAGGTTAATGCAATATTCTTTGGCCTGAGCCAGTATTTCCTGTCTTTTCACTTGATAGTCCAACTCTAATTGAGCGGTCTGGTGTTCAATGAGACTACCTCGGGAACTGTAAACCGTAGGGAACTCAAAAGACTGGCTAATTTCAAACTCGGTATAATCCCCCGTACTATGCTTGCCAAAAGGAAGATAGTAAGCCCCTAATTGCGGGTCGGGTAGATTGTTACCGGATTTCAACTCAAGTCGTTTGCTCTCAAAATATTCTGACAGAGCCTTCAACTCTTTGTTGTTTTGTTCTACCTGCGTGAGTATGCTGTCGATAGTAGTCGATTGCGCCAATGCACCAAACGACGCCAAGCATCCGCACAGGGCGAAAACAAATATTTTATACATATGAAATGATCTTTGGGATTTATCAAATAATTGTTGGCATACGCATGTATGCACGAATGGCAGAAGCTTTCCTGCCTGAAATGATTATCCCAAAGAAGGGGGGCCGCGATGTGGATGGGGTGGTAAATACGAATGTTTGGGTGCAAGATCTTCAAAGAGAATATAGCTGCGCAACCCTGTATCAACGCGATTAACGTCTAAACTCCAATTTACACTGTTGACATACAACCCGAAGCCAAGCTGTTTAACCGCTTTTACCTGCTCAAGGGTAGCAGGCGTGTATTGGTGCGAGTGTTTTGAGTGTGAATGATTTTCAAATAGGAAGTCAAGGAAACCATTTTGTTCATGATCCTGATCACCCACACCCGGATGATGGTGATGGTCTCCATGATGTTCGTGATGATGAAATCCCCCGCCTGAAACAACCGCATCACCTTCATCATGTTGATGATGTACATGCGGAAAAGCATTGTGCATCATACCCAAAAGCATGATGAACAATATAAAATAGTCCTTTATTTGTTTTTTGGATTTCATCAGTTGTCAAAAACAGGAAATTGCACGGTCTTTATCATGTTTAAACCTTATGAACTTTTTCCAATAAATCAAGTCCTACAGCTACACATTGGTTAGCGACCAAACCTTAAGCACATACCAAAGCCAACCAAAGAGCGTGCCTGTTCAACCCGAAAAAGAAACTCCCAACAAAGTGTATATATAAGCAATAGCGGCTGTAGTGGCAAATTGAATGTTTGTATTTTTAAACAATTTTAGCGGTAGCAGGATAAGAAAGTCACTCAGAATCCGCCACTCCCCATACAGCCAGACTGTTCGGAATAACCAATTTTAGAACCCCTTAAATATCCGTCGCTAAAAGCATTTGGACTTCACGATAAGAAAGACCGGATATATCCGACAAGATTTTTTTTGTCAGGTAGCCTTTATACGCATAAGTGCCATTTCTCAGGCTGGTGCTTTTCCAAAGCGCATCCGAAATATTGGCGTATTCGCCTAGTTTGGTTAAAAACGGAATCAGGGCGTTGGTTAAAGCGTAAGAGGCCGTTCGTGCAACGGCAGAGGGAATGTTTGGCACACAATAATGCGTGATGCCATGCTTTACATAAACCGGATTTGTGTGGGATGTTTTACAACTGGTTTCAAAGCAAGTTGTTTGATCAATAGATACATCAATAATAACAGCGCCTTTCCTCATACCCAAGATCAATTCTTCCTTCACCAATGGCTTCATGATCTTTGCCCTGGGATTGAGCGCGCCAATCATCACATCAGCAATTTTTGCGGCTTTTGCGATGTAATGATCGTTAGCAATAGCAGATGTAATTCTACGATTGAAAATGGTTTCAAATTTTCTGAGCCGGTTTAGTTCTTTATCAATTACCGTAACATGAGCGCCTAATCCAAGCGCAGCTTGAGCCGCATATTGGCCAACCGTGCCCGCGCCGATAATCACAACATTGGCCGGCGGAACGCCCGCAATACCTCCCAATAAAATGCCCCGGCCTCCATTGCCGGTTTCAAGATATTTTGCGGCGATTTGAATGGCCAGCGCTCCGGCAATTTCACTTAAAGACCTTACAATTGGAAATTCACCGTCACGGGTTTCAATAAATTCAAACGCAAGTCCTGTTATGGAACGCTTCAACAAAATTTCAATAAGGTCGCTACGAATTGAACCAAGATGCAATGCAGAAATAAGAACCTGATTGCGTTGGAGGGAATCGTACTCTTTCGGAAGTGGCGGCGCAACTTTTACAATAACATTGGATCTCTGAAAGACTTCATCGGTGGAATCAACAATTGTAGCGCCGGCATTGGCGTAATTTTCGTTTGAAAAATTACAATGCAAACCGGCGTCTTTTTCAACACAAACACTATGACCTTGCTCAACCATGATTTTCACACCGGAAGGTGCAAGGGAGACTCGCATTTCATCTCTGGTATTCTCCCTGGGAACACCCAAATCGATGTGCATGCGTTTTTCTGATTTGATAATTACCCGTTCGAGCGTTTCTATGCCGATATCGAAATCGAGATTACCAAAATCACTAGTATAGCTCATAGAGGTTTAATAACGTTAACTACCAATGCTGCTGGAGTAATTAAAACCTTAACGGCTTAACTACACCATTAACTTTTTTCCCCAACCACTTCTCGCTTTAATAACGAAATGTGTTTGGTTATATCAATTTCCTTAGGACAAGCCTGAACGCAATTGAAAATGGTATAGCATTTCCAGAGCCCTTTGTTGTTGTCCAATATTTGCAGCCTTTCATCACGCGAGTGATCCCGGCTATCAAAAATAAACCGGTATGCTTTTAACATTGCCGCAGGTCCTAAATACTCATCATCGCCCCAAGATGATGGGCAAGAAAATGTACAAGCGCCGCACAGAATACAACGTGTGGATTCTTCAATTTTGAACTGGGCTTCGGGACTTTGATATCGTTCATTTTCAGGAACGGGATCATCATTAACCAAATATGGTTTAATGAGTTTATATTTTCCCCAAAACCCGTCCATATCAACCACCAAATCTTTAACAACCGAGGCACCAGGAAGCGGTTCAATTTTTAGCTTTGTCCCCTTAATGTCTTTAACCAGGGTTGAACAGGCCAATTTATTTTCATTGTTGATTAAAATGGCATCACTTCCGCATACGCCATGAGCACAAGATTTTCGGTAGGTTAATGTACCGTCTTCTTGCCACTTAATGGTATTTAAAACATCCAACACACGGTCGTTTTCCTGAGCTTCAATGCTGTAGGTTTTATAAACCGGCTGTTGATCCGTTTCCGGATTAAACCGCTTGATGGTTACCTCTAACTGCATATGATGGTTTTTTTCAATGTTAATTATGCTTTTTTAACCAATTCAATAGGAAGATTTTCAACTTTTACGCCCCCTCCTGATTGTTCATTTGTTGAACCCGAAGACTGAGTTGATCTGCCTCCGGGAAACATACTTGATAAAGTAGAAGGTAACGTTTGAAGCAATGATTGCAATGAAGTTAATAATGGTTTTATGGATTCTGATAATCCAAATGTCATTTTACTGGTTATGTCTTGAAGTTCATCCTTTCGTTCCGACCAAGCTTCGGTTACATCTGTTGCTGACTGATCGGTTAAACGTCCATCCGACATTCGCTTCACTGCATTAATCAAAACAAACGGCATTGCAGCAACATGCTCAATAGTTTCAATGCCTAAAAAAGCAAATAATTCTGCAACTCCCGAAAATCGGTTACCTGTGGAAGCTTCGGATCCAAAAGCTTTATTATAAATTACTAACGCTTTTTCAGGTCGGGTTGTCAGACTTACTGTTCCTTCTTTCATAACTTTAGCTTGACAAGCCAAGCGATGGCCTTTCTTCAATTTTCTTTCCGGTGTCCAGGCGCGTTCTACATCGTTAGGCTCGGAAAGAAATTCAGAGCCTTCGTCAATAACAACATCACAGGTTTGGCATAACCCGTTTCCGCCACATGCATAACCAATGTGAGCTTTGTGTTTTCTGCCTACCGCAAGCAAAGTTTCTTCAACAAACGCTTGCTCTTCTTTTCCATTAACAATAACTTTTGGCATGATAATGCTGAGATAAATTAATAATAATAAAAAATTAATGCGTATTACGATCTAACTGTTTTGAACACAATGCATTAATTCTTGGTTTCATTTATCTTTCATTTCATGCTTCTTCTCTTTTTTTTCAATTTCTATTCGTTGAACCTGACTTGTCCCGATATTTTTTGACGAACTCATCATTTGAGATTCGATAATATTCGTAACCGCTTCATTAACTTGTTTAAAAATTGGTTTAGACTTGTCTATTATTGGAGCAAACAGTTCCGGCAGATTTGGCAATTGTGGTTTATTTTCTGCAAGGTTTGTCAATTTTTCTTTCAAAAGCTCTACATCGGGTTTTATATCCTGGGTTTGCTCGCGCCATGCTTTTAAAGTTTCATAGATCATTTCGGGCTTATAATTGCCTTCAAAAATTCTGAACATAGAGTTTGTAACGGCAGCAGGCGTGGTTGCTAAATGAGAAACCGTTTCTTTGCCAACATACTCCACAAGGTCTTTTAATGCCATTGGATTGGGTTTTAGCCCTGACTTTTCAGCCGATTCGTTAAATGTGTGGTTAAAAATATTCAATAAAACCTGAACTCTTGATGTGAGTTCAATTGGGATATCGTCCTTAATTATTGTTGCCTGACAAGCCAATCTATGACCTTCATCTTGCTTAATCGGCGTGAGCCATGACTTTTCAATATCGTTGATTTCCGATAAGGCATCCATACCTTCACTAACAATTACTTCACAAGTCTGGCAAGCGCCATTTCCACCACAAGTATAACCAATATGCGATTTTTGACGGCGCGCAACTTCCAGAAGCGTTTCATTAAGCTCTGCTTCAGCTTCAACATCATTAATGACTAACTTTATCATACTTCATAAGTGTTTAATATTTCATTGAGTGTCTGTAAACGCACTAGAAATAATTACAAGTGTAAAACAAGTTACGCAGAATAATTTTAAATTTTATTAACCTTTGATTCCCCAGAAGGTTAATAATTGGTTAACTAAGTTTCCTCCAAAGTTTGATCCATCATGTTTATTTGATTTTTTATTTCATCCAATACAAAACATGTATGCCGAATGGCTTTTTCTGGTGATTTTTTCAAACTCTCATCAAATGATATCACCACTTTTAACTTCTTATCGTTGTTGAATTGCGGTTTAAACTTGGCTAAGGCATCCGATTGTACGCTTTGCAGAATTGCATCAAAAATCGGTCCTTCGTAAAACGATTTTAACTCCGCATCCGGCAAAATCAACGTGCACTTTAACGGTGAAATTTCTAATCGTTGCAACCAAAATTCCGTTGCTTTTAAACGTATTTCGGATGACGCCAGAAGCTGCAAACATTCTTCGGGTAATTTGCCAAACCGATCATGCAATTCTGATTTTAGCGATTCCAGAGCTTTAAATGATTTTGCATTTGAAATTCGCTCATAAATGGCAAAACGCTCAGAGGACGATTCCACATAATATGCCGGAATATGCGCATCAAAAAAGAACGCCACTTCGCAGGGCTTATGCGGCAATTGTTTTTGGGCTTCAGCTTCTTTAAAGATGTTCCGAAATTCCGTTGATTTAAGTTCCGTAACGGCTTCTTCCAAAATCTTTTGATACATGTCAAATCCCAGATCAAAAATAAAGCCGGATTGCTCGGCGCCAAGCAAATTGCCAGCCCCGCGTATATCCAAATCCCGCATCGCCACGCTGAATCCCGAGCCAAGCTCGGTATAAGCTTCAATCACGGCCAAACGTTGCATGGCGTCTTGTTTCAACTTGGAAAGCGGCGGTGTTAAAAAATAAGCAAAAGCTTTTCGTTCACTCCGTCCAACGCGGCCTCGAAGCTGATACAAATCAGCGAGGCCAAACATTTCAGCGCGGTTGATGATCATGGTGTTGGCATTGGATATATCCAACCCAGAACCAACGATTGCCGTTGAAACCAAAATATCCAGCTCTTTTTGCATAAAATCCATCATCACCGTTTCCAATTCCTTGGTCGGCATCTGGCCGTGCGCCACTCCGATTCGCGCTTTTGGAAACATCTGCTTGATGACCTCATAAAGATCGATGATGGTTTTAACCCTGTTGTGCAGAAAGAAAACCTGTCCATGTCGCCCCAATTCACGGCTAATGGCTTGTTTGATAACCTCTTCATCATACTCGTGAATAATGGTTTCAACCGGCTGTCGGTTTTTGGGCGGCGAGGAAATTATGGACAAATCCCTTGCGCCCATCATTGAAAATTGCAACGTGCGCGGAATTGGCGTTGCAGTTAAAACAATGGTATCAACATTTGGAAACTCCTCGCGCAACTTTTCTTTGGCGCCAACCCCAAAATGCTGTTCTTCATCAATAATAAACAACCCCAGATCCTTGAACCTGACATCTTTGGATACAAGTCGATGGGTGCCAATGGTAATATCAACCTTTCCTTCACCAATGTCTTTTACAATTTTTTTCTGCTCTTTTTTCGGTATAAACCGGCTCAGCGCTTCAATTTGTACCGGAAAATTTTGAAAGCGCGTTTTAAACGTGCTGAAATGCTGATGCGCTAAAATTGTTGTTGGCACAAGTACCGCCACCTGTTTCCCGGCTTCAACCGCCTTAAACGCCGCGCGCATTGCCACTTCGGTTTTGCCAAATCCTGCATCGCCGCAAACCAGCCTGTCCATCGGCGCTTCGCATTGCATATCTTCTCTGATGGCTTCTATGGCCGAAATTTGATCGGGCGTTTCATCAAAAATAAAGGCCGATTCAAATTCCCGGTGCCAAACCGTATCTTCATGAAAGGCAAAGCCTTTTGTCATTTTTCGTTTGGCGTAGAGTGAAATCAAATTTCTGGCTAAGTCTTTTAATCGCTTTTTGGCTTTTTCTTTGCTGGCTTCCCACTTACCGCTTCCAAGTTTTGAAAGGGTTGGCGGTTTGCCTTCCGCCGATGAGTATTTGGAGAGCAGATGAATGTTTTGAACATTAACAAATAAACGATCCCCTTTTTCGTAATGAATCAGCACGCATTCCTGTTGAGAGCCGCCAACCTTGGTTTTTTCCATGCCCTGAAACACGCCTATTCCATAATCTTCATGGACAATGTAATCGCCAACTTTTAACGCCCGCAGCTCGCGTAACGAAATTTTCCGATTCTTTCTCCGGCGATGCAGTTTATGACTGTGCAACTTTCCGAAAACATCCGATTCGGTTAAAACAACCAGACCGCCATACTCAAAGCCTTGATACAGATTTTCATAAACCGATAAAAGGCTGATTGATTCGGCAAGATCGGATTTGGGACGCTTGTCGTTCGAAGGCGCGTTCTGAACAAATTCCACCAATTCATTCAATTCTTTTTTTGATCGCGATGCAAAAACAAGCTTTTGGTTTTTACCGGCAGATTGCTGAACAAAATTGGCAAATTCGTTGAAGTTGGAGTTAAACTTTGGAATCGCAGCGGCGCTTAAGGCAAGATCAACCTGATCGGTTTCAGATAGTTTTAAAAGCTGAAAGCGCTCAAAGGTTTCTTTGATCAGACGTTCATTTTCATAATTCTCAGTTTCATCTTCAAATTTCAAGCTATCGGCGTCGTCTAAAATAACCAGGGTGTTTTTTGGCAGGTAGTCAAACAATGTGGCCGATTGTTCTTTTTGGGCCTCATCCTCCTGATTCTCATATTCCAAGTTGGCAATAATTCGAACCTCGGTAAGCGCTTCCAAAGACAGCTGTGAATTCAGATCAAAATAGCGGATTGATTCAATGCTATCGCCAAAAAACTCAAGTCTTAGCGGATGCGCTAAACCAAATGCATAGACATCCACAATTGAACCTCGAAGCGCATAGTCACCTTCTTGCTCGACAAAATCTTTCAGCTCAAATTCATTGGATTTTAAAAACCCGATCAAGTCTTCGTAGCTCAGCGTCTGATCCTTAGTAAGCTCAATAACTCTTTTTCGGGCTTCGGCTTTTGTGACAACCCGCTTTTGCAATTCCATAGCGGTTGAAATCACAATGCCTTCCGTTTGGCTTAATAAATTTGCAAGCGTTAATGAGGGTTCATAGACATAATTAAAGACGCTGGATTTTTGCACGAGACGCAACAGATCGTACTCAAACAAATCGTACGTTTCATCATTGCAGACAATTAAAATCGGTTGGTTGAGCTCTGAATGCAACTGTGAAATAATAACGGTTGAGAGCGAGCCAATATTCCCCGAAATCTTGCAGTTTTTTCCGTCTTTTAAACTAGTGATGAGCGCACGTATTTCGGGATAGTGTGTGATTTGATCCACCAACTCCGTTAATCGTAACGATTTTACGTCTAAATGTATAAGCTCCTGGTGATTTGATTCAATCTCCGACATAACTCCTTGTTTGGTCCTGTAATATTTTTATTCCGTTTAAACCCAATAAATTTTTAATATCTTAATATCGTTAAAACGGGTGTCGTTTATAATGAAAATAAGTGTGAATGTAATGGTTTATCACTTATTATCTAAGCGCCGGAAATTCCTTAACCGACATTTCATACCGTATGATTTCCAAGAATTCAAAATTTAAACCCTCAACGCTAAGTTTTCTTGAAAAGTTATACCTTCCCGAAGTTTTTAAAGGAATGGCTTATTCGTTTAAACAAATCTTCAAACCGACATTTACCCAGGAATACCCTGAAGAAAAATGGGAACCGACCGGTGTTTTTCGAGGCAGGCCGGTTTTGGTTGAGCGCGAAGATAAACTTGGCGAACGCTGTGTTGCCTGCGGGTTGTGCGCCAGGGTATGCCCGCCGCTTGCCATCAGCATGCAGGCCGAAGAAACCGAGCTTGAACAAGAGCGCCATCCTTTGACATTTGAAATCAACATGCTTCGCTGTATTTATTGCGGGTACTGCGAAGAAGTATGCCCCGAAGAAGCCATTGTGATGAGCGATGAGTACGATATTACTTATGATACAAGAAATGGCGCGATTATGGACAAATCACAATTAATTGTCCCGATTGAAAAAGTAAAACCTCGTCTGGATTTTCTGCAGGAGTATAAAAACAAAATTCGCAACCCCGAAGATCAAATCTCTCATGTTGAACTCTAAGATTTGCTTGCCTTGCAAAACCATTTCCTTTTCAACATACTTACCCTAACAGATTTGAATTTTAGTCTCGAAATTCATACACTAGCAATCATCAAATATTGCTTTCAATTGCAAAATGATTCCAAAAATTTATGAAACAGTTGCTGGTTTGTTTAATCCCTTTAATTCTTTTTAGCGCATGCTCGGCCAAAAATGAAAAAACCGAATCAACCTTTACCTTTAAAGCTGCCAAAGGCGGCAAGGTTTATGGGGGGCAGTATGTGTTTAATGAAACCTCGGATTTACCCACGCTAGACCCCGTTCAGATTGGCGATGTGGCCTCGCACCATATTGCGCATCAAATTTATGAACTTTTGGTTGATTTGAACCAAAAAACGCTTGAAATAGAACCTGAACTGGCCACTCGATGGGAGATTTCGCCGGACGGATTGAGCTATACCTTTACCCTGCGCTCAGATGTGTATTTTCACGACGCGCCATGTTTTAGTCAGCGACAAGGCAAGCGTTTAAGCGCCCAGGATGTGAAATTTTCATTTGAGCGCGCCTGCGATCCGAGAACTCAAACCAAAGGATACTGGGTTTTTAAGGATAAGGTGATAGGCGCCAACGCTTATTTTGAAGATAAGCTCCGTGCCATGAAAAACAGCACGGAGCCCAAGATTGACGAAATCAAAGGGTTAAAAGTCGTAAACGACTCAACCTTTAAAATATTGCTCAAAAAACCCTTTGCGCCGTTTCTTAAAACCCTCACCACTTCGTTTTGCTACGTTGTCCCAATAGAAGCGGTGATGTATTATGGCTCAAACTTTAGAATGCAACCGATTGGAACCGGCCCGTTTGTTTTTGCTGAGCACAAAGAAGGCCAGCATCTTATTCTTAAAAAAAATCCAAGGTATTGGCAATTTGATCAATCAGGCAATCGTCTGCCGTTTTTGGATGAGATCAAAGTGTCGTTTATCCGCGACCTTACCACGCAATTGATGGAGCTTGAAAGCGGTAAGTTATCCGAATGTTATAGACTTCCCGAAGAGCTTCGCCCAACATGGATCGATCAGGAAGGCAATCTTTTGGAAACCCGACAAGCAAAATTCACGCTTCAAAGCATTCCGGCATTATCGGTTCAATACTACGGATTTAATACCCGTCTGAAACCGTTCGATGATCCAAAAATCAGGCAGGCGTTTAACTATGCCATTGATCGCTCTAAAATCAAATCTTATGTGTTAAAAGGCGGTGTGGCTGAAAAAGGCATTTATGGCTTGGTGCCTCCCTCAATGCCCGGTTATCAATCAAATAAAATCAAGGGGTATGATTTTGATCCCCAAAAAGCGCAAGCGCTTCTCACAGAGGCCGGTTACCCAAATGGCCAAGGCTTTCCCGAAACCACTTTACAACTCAACAGCGGCGGCGGCAGGAATCTGCAGGTTGCCGAAGCTATCCAGGCCATGCTTAAAGAAAACTTGAACATTAGGGTGAATTTAAGTATCGTGGAGTGGTCACAGCATTTGGAATCCGTTGAACGCAGCAAAGCGGCGTTTTTCCGTATGGGCTGGATTGCCGACTACCCGGAGCCGGAAAACTTTCTGAATTTGATTTACGGGAAATTGGTACCTGGATCATTAGATGACCGCAGTTATCCGAATACCACCCGATACAATAATGATGGTTTTAATCGGCTTTATCAAAAGGCGCTATCAACAACCAATGACCGCAGACGCTATTCTCTTTATCATCAGGCAGAGCAGCGCGCCATTAATGAGGCGCCAATGATGATGATTTTTTATGATCTGGATGAACGATTGCTAAAAAAATCAATTCGTGACTATCCCATTAATGCCATGGATCGGCGCGACCTGAAAACCGTTTGGCTGGATACAGCTTTGGCTGACCAAAAACCATAACCATGAATTAATTAAAGGCGTTATGGCAAAATTACTTGAAATCAACAACTTAAAAACATACTTCAATACCGATACGGGTATTGCTAAAGCTGTTGACGGCGTCAGTTATAGTATCGATAAAAACGAAACGTTGGGCCTTGTTGGCGAGTCCGGATGCGGTAAATCGGTGACGGCGCTTTCCATTATGCAACTCATACCAAAACCGCCCGGTTTTTATGCTGGCGGCTCTATTCTTTTTGAAGCACAAAATCTTTTAGAGCTCTCCGAGGAAAACATGCAAAAAATTCGCGGCAATCATATCTCCATGATTTTCCAGGAGCCCATGACATCTTTAAACCCGGTTTATACCTGCGGCTCACAAATTTCCGAAGCGATAGAACTCCATCAAAATCTATCGAAAAAAGATGCCAAAGATCGCGCCATTGAAATGCTGAAATTGGTAGGAATCCCTTCGCCCGAGCAACGCTATAACGATTACCCGCATTTGCTTTCGGGCGGTATGCGCCAGCGCATTATGATCGCCATGGCGCTTTCATGCAATCCGGCGTTCCTGATTGCCGATGAGCCAACAACCGCTTTGGATGTTACGGTTCAAGCACAAATTTTAAGCCTTATAAAACGACTTCAGGATGAACTGGGCATGGGCGTGATCTTCATTACCCATGACCTGGGCGTGATTGCTGAAATCAGTGATCGTGTTGCCGTGATGTATGCTTCGAAAATCGTGGAGTTTGGGTCGGTTAAGCAAATTTTTGATAATCCCCTGCATCCCTACACCCAGGGCTTGCTAAAATCCATACCACGAATGGGTGAAAAAATTGAGCGGCTTAATGTGATCTCAGGAAATGTTCCGGCTTCAACCGATTTCCCGAAAGGCTGCAATTTCTGCACCCGTTGCCCCTATGCCGATGACCATTGTTGGCAAAATGAACCTTCGTTAGAGCCTTTTGAAGAAGAGCATTTCGCCGCATGTTGGAAAGTGGAGGAATTACAGAAGGGTTAAGTGCATTAAATTTTCCTTAAGACGTATTATAACACTACTTTTAAATGCACGTCGTTAAATCTAGTTTCACTGATCCCAAAGTCTAAAGAACTCTTTTTACTTTTTTCACAAACCTATCTATAGATTTAGGAAACCAAACGATGATTTTTTTGTATAGCTTAAAAATCGTAAAATGAACTCAAAAAGAGGTTTATTCGAAAAGATTTAACGTTAATAAATAAGATTACTATGAAAAATTTAGTGATTGAAAATAAAGGTGATCAAATGATTCTAAAAATAAACAAAAAAAGTTACGATGAATCTTATTTGATTTCTTTAGTTAACCGATTGGAAATTGAGGCTTTAGCCCACAAATCGGAGTTCAGCGCCAACATCTTATCACTTGCTGAACAAATCAATAAAGACTGGTGGGAAAACAATAGCGAGAAGTTTCTAAAAGGAATCAAAAAATGATTTCTAATTCAGCTGTTGTAGATACCAACCTGATTTTCTCTGCATTAATCCCTAAGGCTTCAAGAATTAGAGAAATACTATTTCAGAGAAACATTGCGTTTTATTCACCAAACTTTTTGATTAGCGAGATTTACAAAAACAAGGACAAACTAATTAAATATTCAAAATTGGATGAATCGGAGTTTTACCTTTATTTTAATGGAGTTGTTGAACGTATAACATTTGTTCCAATTGATTTTATTGGTATTGAAAGCAAACAAAAAGCATATAATTTATGCAAAAATATAGATATCACGGATACACCATTTGTTGCCCTTTCGATTGATTTAAAAATACCCATCTGGACTGGGGATAAAAAACTCAAAAACCGGTTAAGAGAAAATGGGTTTAATAACTTCTTTAGAGAATATTAATAGTGTTCTAATCATTATCCCTCATTCACTAATTTTGTATAACATCAAATAAACTGTGTTTTAAAATCATTCACCCCTTATCCTTCCAATACCCCAGTTCAGGTTCATAACACACGCTATCCATGTCTGAAGTTTTTTCCTGCATGTAGGCTTGGGCATCGCGGATGGCTTTGTTGTATATGCTCGGGCCGATTTCAGCCAAACAATAATCCAATAAAAGCACAGCTTTTAAATCGCCAATGGGCTCATCCATTTCGTCTTCAAAATAGCGTTTTATGGATTCACATAACTGCTGCCGTGTTTCTTTTGAAAGCTCAATAGGCATAAATTATCAAGTAAAAGGTTATTAGGTCGCCAAAATAAAAACGGAGCTTTACAGACCTCTAAATGATCTGTAAAACTCCAATACTTTGAATATGGGTTGTGATCTTACGATGAAAGTTTAATCAAATGTGCATCGAAGACGCCATCAACCTGGTCGATATCTTTAAGGATCTTTTGATCAAGATCGTCATCAACAGATATTACCGTTAAGGCTTCTTTTTTGGATTCATCCCTGGAGAGCGCCACATTGGCAATATTTAGTTCATTGCGCAGCAAAATCATACCAACGCGTGCCAAGACGCCAGGTTTATCTTCGTTGTTATATATCAGGATGTTGCCTTCGGGTTTGAATTCGCAGAGAAATTGATCCACCATAACCACACGGATTTCTTTGGCGGCAAACACCGCGCCGCCGATCATACGTTTGGTTTTTCCGTTTTCCAGTTCTACCCGAATCAAATTGGTGTAATCTAAATTTTCTTTTTCATAGCGCAACTCTACATCAACGCCCATTTCATTGGCCATTGCCGTAGCATTGATGTAATTGATATCACCTTGGTGGGCAATATCCAGAAAACCTTTTAATGCCGCTGCAGTAATAACTTCGCTATACTTGCGCAGAAAATCTCCGGAAACCCATACCGTTAAATGCTTGGGTTTTGTATCCACGACCTGGGCAACCATCTGGCCGAGTTTTTCTGCCAAGGTTAAGAACGATTTTACCTCCGGCGCCTGAGCCAGCTCGATAGCTGAAGCATTCACAGCGCCAATAAGTTGCTTGGATTTATTCCACTCCACAATCTGCTCAGCAATTTGTTTGGCCACCTTGATCTGCGCTTCAACCGTAGAAGCGGCAATGTGCGGAGTCATAATGACATTTTGAAGTTCGCTTAAGGGATTGTTTTCGTTGATTGGTTCTTCAGCAAACACATCCATTGCAGCCGAAGCCATTTTACCATCCTTTACAGCCTGTGCCATATCATATTCATTAATAATACCGCCTCGAGCACAATTGATGATACGAACGTCAGGCTTCATTAAATCTATGGTTTCCTTGCAAATCAGGTTTTTTGTCGATTCATTCAGCGAAGAGTGCACAGTGATAAAATCAGCTTGTTTGAAATTTTCGCTGAGGGTTAACAGCTCAATATCCAATTTGGTGGCAAATTCATCGGGAAGCATTGGGTCGTAACCGATCGTTCGCATGCCAAATGCCTGCATCCGTTTGGCAACTTCACGCCCGATCTTACCAACCCCGATTATGGATAATGTTTTACCTTCCAGCTCAACGCCCATCCACTTTTTCTTGTCCCAGATTCCTTGTTTCATTTCGCCGTGGGCTTGCGGAATATTTCGCGCCGAAGCCAGTATCATCCCACAAGCATGCTCTGCAGCGGAAACGGTATTTCCACCGGGTGTATTCATCACAATAATGCCTTTTCGGGTGGCCGCCTCAATATCTATGTTATCGACGCCAGCGCCGGCCCGGCCAATAAGTTTCATATTGGCGGCCATATCTATAATATCCGACGTGACTTTTGTAGCGCTTCTGACAATTAATATGTCGTATTCCGAAATAATTGATTTCAACTCATCTTTCGAAAGTTTGGCTTTCTCAGTGATCTTATACCCGTTTTTACTCAATATTTCGCCACAACCGGGATTAATGTTATCCGTGATGAGAACTTTCATAAGTTTTGGTTTTTTATGTTTTTAAATGTTAAGTAAAAATTTTTCATTACAGATCAGCAGTCAGTGGTCATCATGATTACACTGGCATGAGCCTCCCTGGCAGGAACTCTGTTCAACAGTCGTTGTAATTTTCCTAAGGTATTCCCAAGTGTATAATCCGGTTTGGTGACCATCTCCCCAAACGGGTTGCAAGGAATAATTGCCGACGATTTCCATGCCTTTCACGGTTGCCATTTCCTGAGTTATAACTTCAGGCTTTTGTGGTGGCACGCTTTCAAATAAAACGCTTTCCCCCTGACATTCGGCACACGGGCACTCTTGTCTTAAACTTTTCAGGGTTATGGTTGTCATAAGACCATCATTCCAGGTAAATACCAAATGATCACTACCCTCTTTTTTAACTTTAAGCAATTGAAGCATGAGACTAATCGGTTAAATTAAATAAAACGGTTATAACCACATATTTTTTAACGGTAAATTTCCGGTTGTTAGTTTTATCACTAAATTATTGACTGGTTGCTGTGTATGGTTATGTCCATTAGCATTTCATTCATGTTACATTAATTAGGTGTATTTCCCTATTTTTTTGATTTTCAATTATGATGAAGTCAAGACGAATCGTCTACATACTTCTTGTTCTCATTGTTCTTTTTGAAGCATTGCTTCTAATTGTAGATTTCGGCATGTATTATGCGTTTAAAGCCCATGCCTATATACTGCCTTTGGGGGTTTCATACCTAAAAGATGTGTTAAGCGCCGGTATCTTCATATCTATTTATGTGTTAATCAGAAAGCGCTTCATCGAGAATTCCGATAGCAACGACACCTTATGGTTTAATGAAGTTGGCATCATGCGTTCGGGTTCTGTTGTTTTGATCTTCACATTAGGATTTTTCTTTGTCGTTGATCAAAGTTTGCCCCAGTCAAATTACATAAATGCCCCAAATTCCACATACGATTTTATCGTTCCTGAAAGTTTATTGACCATCATTAAAACTCATATCTTCACCCTCACAATTGGGATCATGCTGTTGATCGGCTTAGTGGCTTTGGAACGGTTCATTCTTTATAAACGCTCTAAACACACGGCTTCAAATTTTGCAGGTTCGATTGTCATGATCCTGATTTTTGGCTTTACCATGTCTGGGAAAACCCCCGATGAGACATTTACGCTTCAATCCGTAACGTTTGGCATTTTAAGCATCATTCTGATCACAGTCAACTCGTTTCGAATATCATGGATTTTACCGCTCAGCCGATCTGACAAGTGGAAATTCAGTGGGTTTATCCTGCTTTTAAGCGGTACGCTTTTCATCTTGTATAAGTGGTTCGATTTTCATCACCATTTTATTTGGTATAGCAGCATGAGCGGCCATATCCTCTTGATGTTAAGTTTATATCTGGTGTTTTATTTGGTTGTGTCTTTTTTTGGCATCCTGATTTATCTGCCTTCATCTCGAGATTATGAGCGGAAAACAACTGAAATCAGAAATCTGTATGCCATGAGCAAATTCATCACCGATGTGTTTGATGAAGAAAAAATCTATGCTTCACTGCTGCAATATATCTGCAGTTCTATCGGTAATTCCGCCAAAGGTTGGTTGGATATTTATCGAATTGAATCTCTGGACGATCTAAAAAAACAATCCAAACTCAATACCGAGACCTTAACCTGCGACCTGAATTCATCATTTAAACAAGCCCGATTCAATACTGTGCATCGTCATATGATCAAAGCGCCTATGATTGATGAATTTGCTGAAAAAGCCGGGTTCATATGGAAAGATATTGCCACTCAAAAAGAAGTCATTAAAATTGACGATGTATCTAATGAACCAAGGATTATCGGTCAAAAAAAGCCTTTACATAACCTTTGGCGACGTTTTCGGCGTATCCGCCACCGCGATGGTTATCAGATTTCATCGATGGTCTCAGTTCCTCTTTTATCGCGGACACGATTGATCGGGATTGTACATATTGTAAAAGATGTTGAATACGGATTTGTTAACGACGATCTGGAGCTTATCGTCACGTTTGCCGATCAGGCGGCGGTTGCCATAGACAATTCCAGACTTTTTAAACAGCTTATCGAAAAAGAACGCTTAAAACAAGAGCTTTTAATTGCCGAAAACTTTCAGGAGCGCTTGCTTCCCCAAAATCCTTTGAATGTTGAAGGTTTTGAACTGGCTAGCTTGTTTTACCCGGCCTATGAAGTTGGCGGTGATTATTACGATTTTTTTGAAATCCAAACCCTGAATGGCCAGAAACATTTTGCCATTATTGTTGCCGATGTTTCAGGTAAAGGGACGTTTGCCGCTTTTTACATGGCCGAACTTAAAGGCATTATTCAATCTCTTTCGAGTGTTTATGCCCACGACCCGGCCGAGCTTATTCGACGAGCCAACGAAACTTTAGTCAATAGCCTGGATAAACATGTATTTATCAGTCTCGTGTTTGCGTTGGTAAATGCAACAACCAAAAACGTAACGCTTGTCAATGCCGGGCATTGCCCTGTAGCAACAGTAATGAACCAATCCACGCAATTAATAAAAATGGATGGTTTGGCGCTTGGCCTTCGCAAAGGCGACATTTTCAATTCCGTTCTATCTATGAAACGCTTTCAGCTTAACTCCGGCGATGTGATGGTTTTTTATACCGACGGGGTTATTGAAGCCACAAACGAAGAGAAAGAAGAATTTGGCTACGAACGTTTGAAAAATACACTTTCGGAAAATCGATCCTTATCGGCTGAAGACATAAAAAACACAATTTTTGACGCGGTTAATACATTTGCCAAAGCTGGTGAATCGAACCGCGATGATTTAACCATTTTGGTTTTAAAGGTTTTATAAAAATGATATATTTGACCACTTTTCCGTATTTGAATTTTTTAGCATCCTTAGCTATTTATTGCCGTAACAATACATAGATAATTACTCATTTCGCTTCAATTCGTTAATCGTTTTTTTATGAGTAAGTTTGAATCTCGTGTGCGTAAGCACAATTCATTGCAAATTATTGATCTGATCGGAGAGCTCGACGCACACACATCGTTAATTCTGGAAAAAGAACTTTTAGATTTGATCAATCAGGGCCAAACAAAAATTATTCTTAATTTTTCCGAATTAAAGTACATATCCAGCGCTGGTCTGGGTGTTTTTATGGGATGTATCGATGATATTCGATCAAAAAACGGCGATCTGAAGTTTTCAAACCTTTCGGATAAAATTTTTGAGGTATTTGATTTGTTGGGATTTCCACACCTTTTTGAAATTTATAACCATGAACAGGAGGCTATGGATAAATTTTTAAGTGATCCAAACACGCAAAACTTGTAAAAATTTAGCATGATCAAAGTTTTAGCTGAACATTTAACTGTACCAAGCAATTGTGAGTACCTTGAAGCCATCCGAGGTTTTATCAAAGATGGTGCTAAAAAAATTGGATTCGATGAAAATGATATTTGGAAAATTGTTTTAGCCGCCGACGAAGCCTGCTCAAATATCATCCGACATGGTTACAAACACGACCCGTCTAATTTCATAAAAATTGATATTGAACTTAAAGAAAATCGGTTTTTAATTCATATTGAAGATGATGGGTTAATGTATGATCTTAGATTTCACAAAGTTCCTTCCGATAAAGAATACATCAATGAACCTAAACCCGGGGGACTAGGCATTAAAATCATCCGACATTTAATTGATGAAATTGATTACAACCACACTGAAAATAAAAATCGTTTAAGCCTTACAAAATTCCTTCCTGAGCATCTTTCAAATTCGTAACTTTCGACATCTGTTTTTTTGATTTATTACCTATACCTTTTTTTATGTCGCATTCCAAAAAAGCAAAAAACCGTGGAATTGCGCTGGATTTAAACGCCCTGATCGAAACCAGCAAAATTTTAAACGCCTCTCAGGATTTGGATTTCATTTTATCGCATATTTTGAGAACGGTGATGGGTAAGCTTTTAATTTTTAGAGCCTGTATCATCACTTGTGAGGAAGGAAGTAATTCGTTTGAACTGGCTTCGCACCGAGGCCTAAAAGATGCTCCGATTAAAATCAAGGCGTTGGAACAGTTTAAATCTCAATTTGAGCTATGCCATATCACGCCCATTAAATCCAATGAAACGCTTGTCGGCTATCTTTGCTTGGGGCAAAAATTTAATAACGACAACTTTTCATCATCCGAAATTTCGTTTCTGGATTCTCTAGCTTCACTTGCGGCATCTGCTATTGAAAATGCAGTTTATTTTCGAAAACTTCATCAGCTCAATCAAACCCTTGAACAAAAAATCAATCAATTGGGTACGCTGTTTCAATTATCCAACGAGTTAAAACTTCATAAAAGCCGCCGTGAAGTGTTCGATCCACTTTTCAATAGTTTGGAATCGCAATTAAACATTGCGCAATTGCTGGTCATCAGCAAGCATTCAACAGCATCCCAGATGGAATACGCTAAAAATATTGAGCCCGATAGCCGCTTGCTTGAAGCATCCGAAACACTGCTCAACATCAAGCAACCCATTAGGCTCGATAAAACCGCTTACTCTCTTTTAGCTCAACGTGGATTTCAAGTATGTATTCCCCTGAAAACAAACGTCACGTTCGGAATTGTGCTATGCGGTTCAAGAAACCCGGATTACTCGTTCAGCGACCCGGATTTGGAATTTTTATACTTAGCCGCAAACCATTTAGCTGTAGCCTTGGAGCAGTTTCGTTTTTTCGATGAAGCCCTGAAACGAAAAGCGCTTGAAAAAGAATTGGATGTGGCTTTTGATATTCAAACCAAACTATTTCCAAAAAACATCCCTTCCGACGACAATTTCGATATCGCCACCTATTACAAGCCGTCGCGCCAGGTTGGCGGCGATTATTACGATAGTTTTGAAATTGATCACGACCATATATTTCTGGCCATTGCCGATGTCACAGGCAAAGGCATACCGGCGTCGTTGTTGATGTCGAACCTTCAGGCGTTAATTAAAGCCTATATTGAACTGATTCGGCTAAAAAAGATGAGTTTGTTTGAAATGGTCGGCAAAATCAATAACATTATCTTTGAAAACACGTCTTCCGACAAGTTTATATCGTTTTTTTGCGCTGTTATCGAAAAATCCACTCGCACAATTCAATCGGTTAATGCCGGGCATAATCCCCCAATATTAATCAAAGCCTCAGGCGAAATTTGCACATTGACTCATGGCGGCATTGTGCTTGGGGTTGTGCCAACGCGTCATGCTTACGATTATGAATCCCATCACCTGGAAAATGGCGATTTGCTTCTTCTCTATACCGATGGCATTACCGAAACGATGAATCACAAACGTGAAGAGTTTGGCGAAGAGCGTCTTATAGAACTTCTTCTTTCCAACATGGATAACTCATCAGGAGAGACACTGGATCAATTGATCAACCGACTCAATGATTTTGCTCAGCCCGATCAACAACATGATGATACCACGGCCATTTGCGTAAAACTCTCAAACATATCCGACTAGTTTTTTTCGTTAAAATAAAGACTTAGATAAAAAAATGGTATCTTACGGATTCTAGTAAATTGATTGCGAGATTTTGTACAATCACGATGATCATTAAGTCAAAAGAGAAATAATTATTACTTAGATATGAAACCGACGTTTGATTTAAGAGTCAAAGGGACGCTGCGTTTAATTTCACCCCGGGCTCTAAAGCAAGAATTACCGATGACGAATGCATCCAATCAAACGGTTGTTGATGCACGAAAAACCATAGAAGACATTATTACCCGTCGCGACAACAGATTAATGGTTGTCGTTGGCCCATGCTCTATTCATGATACACGCGCCGCCTATGAATACTCTGAAAAACTAGCCAAGTTAAGGAACGAGCTTCAGGATCATCTGTATATTATTATGCGGGTTTACTTCGAAAAACCTCGAACAACAATTGGCTGGAAAGGCTATATCAACGACCCTCATCTTGATGATTCTTATGATATGGAGTTCGGATTGCGTTCGGCAAGGCAGTTGCTTTTGGAAATCAACAACATGGGCTTGCCCGCTGGCACTGAGTTTTTAGACCCCATTACGCCTCAATATTTTTCTGATTTGATTTCATGGGCTGCTATTGGCGCAAGAACTGTGGAGTCGCAAACCCATCGCGAAATGGCTAGCGGTCTTTCCATGCCGGTTGGATTTAAAAACAGCACCGATGGACGAATGCAAGTAGCCATTGATGCCATGCGTTCATCGATGCATCCACATAATTTCCTGGGAATTGATCAGGAAGGAAAAACCAGTATTATTCAAACTGCTGGTAACAGTTCCTGCCATGTTGTGCTTCGCGGCGGCGCATCTAAACCTAATTACGACCCGGAAAGCATTCAGGCTGCCGCCGATTTGCTTACTAAATCCGGACTTCCTTCCGTTGTTATGGTCGATTGCAGTCACGCCAATTCAGGAAAAAAACATGAGCGCCAAGAACCGGTTTGGCAGCATCTAATTGATCAATATGAAGCGGGAAATCCTCAATTAATGGGCGTCATGATTGAAAGTAATCTTAATGAAGGCAATCAAAAAATTCCCGATGATTTAAGAGACCTAAAATACGGCGTTTCAATCACAGACGAATGCATTAGTTGGGAAACTACCGACCGTATTTTAAAAGAAGGATTTCAGAAATTAAGCGCCTCGAAGCAGAAAGTCAGCTAAACCGAATGACGTGATTTTGTTTTAAAAGCGTTTTTTAAGCATAACCCTTTTAAAATCTACCTTTCCGCTAGAAACGGTATCACAAATCTCTGTTACGGAAAAAATCAAGAAAAATGAGCATTGAAATTCGTGAAGCAAAAACCAAAAAGGACGTTAAATCATTTATAAAATTTCCTTGGCAAATCTATCGCACCGATTCCGAATTAAATAAATATTGGGTGCCCCCGTTAATTTCGGATTACGAGAAAACGCTTAATCCAGAGAAGTATCCTTTATGGGAGCATGCTGATCGAGCCCTTTTTACGGCATGGAAAAACGGTAAGATGGTCGGTACGATTGCTGCGATTGAAAATCGCCGCCACAATATGATCCATGAAGACAAAGTTGGATTTTGGGGATTTTTTGAATGCATCAACGATCAGGAGGTTGCCAATGCGTTGTTCGATAAAGCAAAATCGTGGTTGAAGCAAAAAGGTCTGGAGGCGATGCGCGGCCCGATCAGCCCATCGTTAAACGATCAATGTGGCATGCTTACCAAAGGCTTCGACTCCCCACCGGTATTTCTCATGCTTTACAATCCACCTTACTACAACGATCTAACGCTGAACTATGGCCATTATTTGGAACAGGAATTGGTGGCCTGGTATATTGATCAAAACTTAATTGATAAAGACCGACTTCGCCGCATTGCCAACTTGGTTTTAAAACGTGAAAAAGTCAAGCTAAGACACATCAATATGAAAGATTTCACCAATGAAATCAAGCGCATCAAAGAAATCTACAATGCAGCCTGGGAAAAAAACTGGGGTTTTGTACCCATGACCGATAAAGAGTTCGATACCCTGGCCGAAGGCTTTAGCCAGGTCGCTGATCCGGATTTGATCTACATTATTGAAGATGCCGACAAGAAACCGGTAGCCTTTTCGCTTAGCTTGCCAGATATGAATGTGCCGTTCAAACATGTCAATGGCAACCCATTTACACCTTGGGGTTTAGCAAAGTTTTTATGGTACAAACGCAAAATTACGATGGTGCGAACTATAACCATGGGCGTAGTGCCTGAGTACCGCAATAAAGGTCTGGATAGCATTATGAATGCTGAAATTATTGATGTTGCGAACGAAAAAGGAATTTTTGCCAGTGAAATGAGCTGGGTTCTTAAGATCAATGAACCCATGATGAAAGTGGCAAAAGCCATTGGCGCTGAACCTTATAAGGAATACGCCATTTACCAAGAAAATTTCTAATATGGCTGCGGAAAAAACCAGACTTGAAGAAATTCTCTTTGCCCTGGAAAACGGTGAGCGTTTAGGACTGGACGAAGCCCGGCATTTGATATCCCAATCCAGTAAGCTTTTTGGCGGAAAAGACGCCGAGCGTTTTTTTGAAACCGCTCAAAAAGTTACGTTGAATAAACCTGATTTAATAGAGTTTTACTGCCCGCCATTTAAAATATCAAATCCCGAAACCAGCGATCTTCTGGAGCGAATCTCAAAAACCCATGCTGAAATTATCTACCTGGATTTTTCGCCAAATTTATCGTTTGAAGATATTTTGAGCGTCATTCGTCAGGTTTCTAAACATGTCAATGTTTCGGCGCTCTCGCCAACGCAACTCATGAGCTTGGCCAAAAAGCAAGACTGTCGGGTATTGGAGCTGTGCCATGAGATTTCTTCAACCGGTATTTCTTATGTGCCGGGTGTCATCAATTGTGCGGAGAACGATCTTTCCACCATTGATGAAGTTTTTAGCGTGATGATGATGCTTTCCAAAGTCAGCATTAAAAGCAGTGCATGGCTGCCGCTTTCATTTTCCGATGAAGCCAAGATTGAACATCTCTCCAGAATTCGCGAGTTCGATGATCGGTCTCACGCTATAACCCATGTCTTCTTCGACTTAAACACCTCGTATTCCGATCACGATCTTATGAAAACAATTGCAATAGGCCGGTTAATGCTGGATTTTTCAGACAGGCTCTCATTTGTAGACTATCAAACCGACTATTCCAAAACATTGCCTCAAAAACTCAGGTCGAAATGCATTCAGCTGGGTATCAATCAAATTGGCGTTGTATAACCAACTTTCAACATCGTCCAAATACTTTTCCGGTTCACTGTTCTACTCACATATTCGCGGCCTGGGATACCCGCCATTTTTCATTTCAAGAATTTATCAGGTATCTTTTATTATCGTATTGAAAAAGGTTATTTCATGACACTTTTTAGTTATTTCGTTTATGAATCATGAACCGATTGATCCTTCGCTTAAAAAGAATCGGGATTATTATTTAGAATTCGGCGAGTTTTTTTATCGCGTTTTCGACAACACTCAATTTCTTAATCTGGGCTTTCAGAACTCAAATCAAACGTTTAGACATCCGATCCAAGCTCAAAAACAATTGGTCTTGGAGGTTGCCAGAACAGGCGATTTTAAACCCAATCAAGCAATCCTCGATGTGGGTTGTGGTTTCGGCGGTGCGGCGGCTTTCATTGCCACGTCTTTCCAATCTCATGTTACAGGCATCGATGTGTTCAAATATCATATCGAGCAGGCCTCAGATAGGCAATCTTCAACTAATGTTAAAATTCTGTTCGGCAACTCAATGGATATGCCATTTGAAGATGACACATTCGACAGACTTTTTAGCGTAGAAAGCGCCTTTCATTATGAAAATAAAAACCAATTCATCCATGAAGCATGCCGGGTATTAAAATCTGGCGGGAAATTAGTTCTTGCAGATATTTTAAAAGATCATCGTGCAAAAAATAAATGGCTAACAAGAGTAATACAGGGAGGCATTGGTTCGCCGAATTTATTCGATGTGGATTTATATCGCTTATCGGCCAGTGAAGCCGGCCTGGAAATTAAACAAGTCAGGGATATTTCGAAGCAAGTGAGGAACACATTGCCGGTTTGGATCAAATTTTGTATAAAAAAAGCCGGTAAATTATACCACCATTACGGCATAAAATCATTTGCCATGATCATTGGTTTTCTTTTAGAATTTTATTTAATCTGCTCTCATCCTTCATTTAGTTATCAAATCATTGTTTTTGAAAAACCATAAAAATGATTACAACTTTTAAATTATTATACATTATTGTAATCACTTCATTTATCGTAAAACCAATAATTGAGGTTCTTAACAGGGGAAAAAGCACCTATTTTAATCTACCGAAACAAAAATTCATAAAAGACTATCAATACGTACAAGCCGTTTTAACTCTACTCATTTTATTTCTTCATGGTGCAATTACTATAGGCGTTATACATACGCTTATTTATCTGGTATATAGCGCTGTTATTGGTACTGTTGCCGAGGTTATTTTTCTAAAAACCGGTTGCCTGGGTAAGTTTTACTATACCGATAAAATTAAACCAAAACTGTTTGGCATTCTTCCGTTTTATATTCCATTAATGTGGTCAATTCTCTCCTATATCGGACTTTGGACTGCAATTGCATTACTTTATAATCCAAAATCAGGCTCATTATTTTCCGATACTTTTCTTTTTATTCTAACCCCTTTATTAATAACTTTTGTGGATTTACTTGGCGACCCTATTGCTGCCGATGATAAATTTTGGATTTGGGAGGAAAAAGGAAGCTATTCCGGGATTCCCATAATGAATTATGCCGGATGGTTTATCACCTCAAGCGTGATTACAATTCCATTTATTTATGTGGTGCAACCTTTAAAGATTGAACTATTACCTTCATGGATTTTCTACACCCCGGCCTTTGGGTATTACCTCTATTTTATTGTGATGGTAAAAATCTGTTATGAAAAAAGATTAATACTTCCACGAAATTTGGGCCTTTTTATAATTGCCTTATTGACCATTTGGGGCACATTGAAATTAAGTTCTTTTTTGTAATAAAGAACTTAATACACTTCAGGCACAAATGTTTGATCGCATATTGGCGGCCTAACATACCCATGATCGTCTTGCCTGGCAGGCAGTACAATTGAATCGGGCGTTAAATCCTCATAAGGGATCATGGATAATAAATGGCTGATGCAATTCAGCCGTGCGCGGCGTTTATCATCAGCCGGAACCACATACCAAGGCGCTTGTTTGATATCGGTGTATTTGAACATTTCATCCTTAGCTTTGGAATACTCCACCCAACGCGATCGTGATTCCAAATCCATCGGGCTAAGCTTCCATCGTTTGGTAGGCATATCGATGCGTTCCCGAAACCGTCTTTCCTGCTCTTCATCCGATACGCTGAACCAATACTTTATGAGCACAATACCGGCTCGCACCAACATTCGTTCAAACTCAGGGGCTGATCGTAAAAATTCATAGTACTCGTCATCGTTACAAAATCCCATCACCCGCTCTACCCCGGCACGGTTGTACCAACTTCTATCGAAGAGTACCATTTCGCCGCCTGCGGGTAAATGTGGAACATATCGTTGAAAATACCATTGGGTTTTTTCACGCTCGGTTGGGGTAGCCAGCGCTATCACCCGGCAAACCCTGGGGTTAAGGCATTCCGTAATGCGTTTAATCACGCCGCCTTTTCCTGCAGCATCGCGTCCCTCAAAAATAATAACAACTTTCAATTTTTTGTACTTCACCCATTCCTGAAGCTTAACCAACTCGTGATGGAGTTTCGTAAGTTCCTTTTCGTAGAGTTCTTTATTGATGTGTTTTGGATCTTTGAATTTTGGCTCAAGCTCATGATGGAGGACTTCGCCATTGGATGGGCCTGAATTAGCAGCAGATTTTCGACTTGCCTTTTTTTTAGTCATTCTGGCGTCCTTTCTGTTTAAAGGTTACCGAACGTTGAATTAAAAGTTGGTGAATTAATAAAATATCGTCTTTTAATTGCCTAATACATGATTCAAAACTTCACATAAATGCTTTTAACTTTTCGATCACACCTCCATATGGACTAGCTTCAATTTCATCCTGATCTTCCGGAAGCACAACAAATTGTGCCATCATTTTTAGCAGCCTATCATTGAGATACTGAGCTATTTCCAACATAAATCCAGGATGAGTTTTTAAAGTATTTAAAATGTATCGCTCCGCACGATCGCGTTTCATTCTATCTAATATCTCAGCCATTATTTCCGGTTCCAAATGAAATGCAACCTCTGTAAAATAATCTGCTGGGAGATCGTTTGCATAACCTGTAGCTTGCGCAATTGACATTCTTTCACATACTGCAGCGGCAATGTTTGGACGAATGTGCTCTGTCATTAGCGGAATAACAACAATATTGGGGATATATTTCACAATTTTGCTAATGGCATTATATAAATCATCCAATCCATCCGTTTTGTGGGATACCAAACCTTTAAGGTATGTTATAATTTTTTGTTGTTGATTAGGGTGTAGTTCATACAATACTTCCGGCACGGGCAAATTCGTCCATGCAAGCGTTTCTTCTAAACTCTTCATTAAACCAAAACCGTTAATTTGTGAAAAGACTATGATTTATGATTAAAACTTTTCTTTGAAACAGTTTATCAAAAAAAATAAAAAAAATAAAGTTAACGGTCTTTGAGTCACGTGTTTTTTTACAATTAGAAAAAATATCCGAATTCAGGCATGTGTACGAATTTTTTCAATTAAATCATCATAGAGCGCCAATACCGAATCATCTAAATTCTCCAATAAATACAAATATTTTGAACAAAGCTTTAAGATTCTTGGACTGACATGTTTGCCAATTTCCAACGCTTTGATGGGGTGATGTTCGCCTTCATATTTAATACATTTTTCGGCAAGCGATGCCCTTAATTGCTCAAGAATTTGTGCCGAACGCTTGCTACTGGTATGCATGGCAATTTCACCAATATATTCCGGGGGAAGGTCGTTTGCCAAACTTACAGCTTGATCCAGTTTTAATTTTTCACAAACCCCAGCTGCTATAGTGGGTTTGATGTATTGAAGGGTTAGAGGAATTAAAACAAAATTCGGGATAAATTTTATAACCACGCCAATCGTGTAATACAACTCTTCCAAACCATCGGTTTTGGTTGAAATGACAGTTTCAACATACTCCCGTAATTCTTTTTGCTCTTCATGCGACAAGGTTTTAAAAAAAGCAGGTACGGGTGATTTTGTAAATGTCATCAATAGTTTTAAATCATCCATAGAATTATCATTTATAACGTTCAATTGAACTTGCTAAATTTAAACGGTAGGGTTCCGTTTTGATTACAATCTTTAGTTTATAAAAATGATGGGGTAATCTGAAATTTTAAACCTTTGACTACCACGTTTGATGAATTTGTGTCGCATTATACTTTTGAATCCATCATTTTTCTCCTGCCAGATTAAGGGCTTTGGTATATAATTCTTTGGAAATTCTTCGATGATTTACCACCAGTTTATCTAACTCAGGTTTTAATGCATTAATAAACCCTTTTTTCTTTGCCTGAATTAAAACGCCAACTGTGCCTATTGGAAAAAGCCCTTCCGTAAAAGCTATCTTTCTTCCTTTGTACTCATCAATAAGAATATCCCTAATGTTGTTTTCTTTTGCCAACACAATTGCTTCTGCTTCTCCAACATCTAAATCCTTTAATAGTAATTCAACAGCAAAATCATTCTTAACTTGCCTAACACGATGTTCAGTAAAACTTTGTAATTTTTGTGTGAAGGGTTTTTTTTGACTGGTTATTTCATTGAAAACAGACTGGGGAATATATAAATTATCAAAAATTTTTTCTAGTAATGATAACTTGTTTAAAATCGCAAATGAGATCAATGGGGATGAATCCGAAACAATAATCATCTCTCAAAACGATTAATTTCATTCTCCAATTCAGAAGGGGAATAGTTAATAAAATCAATATCGTTTTTATCTAATTCCTTCAAAAACGCATCTTTTGAAAGCCCAGCTAATTCTGCTGCTTTTCCAAATGAAAGCTTATGATTTTTATAAAATTGCATTGCTGTATATAACATAGACTCTTTGATAAATTCAGTTATATCTTGATTCAACGAATTTAAAATCTCTTCAGGTATTTCAAATCGTATTTCTGTTGTTTTCAGCTTAGTCATATCCTTTTGGGTTAATGCTTTTTCATAATAACGCTAATTTTTATACTAATCAATTGTTTAATAAAGCTTTCTTTTATCATTAAATTTTTAAGTTCGGTAAGTTTCTAGCGTTGCTTGTTGTTTTACAAATTATAACAATAGGTTAAAAAAAGAGGTTTATTACATAAAAAAAGAAAAGCCAAGGTAAAACTTAATTTACCGAGGCTTTCCTTTCACCTAACAGGACATTAGGACCATGAAACCAAATATTTAACCAATCGCGATATCGCCCGTTTCACCGGTTCGGATACGCGTACATTGCGGAAGATCCAGAACAAAAATCTTCCCATCACCGATGTTCCCTGTTTTAGCGCCTTTGATAATCGCCTCTACGGCTTTATCAACATATTCATCATTGACGCCGATTTCAATTTTAACTTTTTTGATCAAGTTAATTTCGGCAGGTACACCTCTATATGTTTCTTCATACCCGCTTTGTTGTCCGCAGCCAAGGACATTTGTTACAGTCATTTTTCGAATTTCAGCATCGAAAAGCGCCTGTTTCACATCGGGTAGTTTATGCGGCTGAACCATTGCGATGATATACTTCATGTATATTTTCCTCCATTATTTAGTTTGGCGTTATTCAACACTGAAAAATTGGAAACCTGCATAACCTTCTTCTTTATGCTCAGTAATATCCAGGCCTTTTAATTCATCTTCTTCTGAAACTCTTAACATTCCAACGGCTTTCAAAATACTGAACAGGATAAACATCGTTACAAATGCCCATAAAGGAATCACTAAAGAACCAACAATCTGGGCAACCATTGGATGACCGCCGAAAATACCTGTTGCGAGGCCACCCCATACACCGCAAACGCCATGTACCGGGAATGCACCAACAGGATCATCAACTTTGATCATATCCAAAAGCTTAATGCTGAGCACTACAAGGATACCAGCTACGATACCAATAACCAGCGCTTCATTGTTGGTGACAGAGTCGCAGTTTGCTGTGATACCAACTAAACCGCCTAATACACCGTTCAACGCCATCGTAATATCCGGTTTCTTGAAGAGTACCCAAGCCAGGATCATTGCAGCAACGGCGCCTGCTGCAGCCGCAAGTGTGGTGTTTGTAGCTATTAACATAACTGCGTTAGTATTATCAGCGCCTGAAATGGCTAACTGACTTCCGGGATTAAATCCATACCAACCGATCCAAAGAATAAAGACGCCTAATGCAGCAATAGGAAGATTGTGACCAGGCATGGCTTTTGGCAAGCCTTCTTTGGTGAAACGTCCTGTACGGGCGCCTAATACCATAGCGCCGGCAAGTCCTGCAAAGCCACCAACGGCATGAACGACCAAAGATCCTGCAAAATCGTAGAAGCCCATTTGGTCTAACCATCCGCCACCCCATTTCCAGTAACCACTGATTGGGTAAATTAAACCGGTTAAGATCGCTGAATAAATCAGATATGCTCTGAACTGAAGTCTACCGGCAACTGCACCTGAAACAATTGTAGCAGCTGTAGCGGCAAAGGCAACCTGAAAGAGCCAATCAACCTGGGGATTAAGAACGCCGCTGCCGGGAGCGTCGGGAGCGGCAGAACTGATTCCAAATCCATTAAATCCAAAGTAACCGCCAATTACCGGTGCGCCATACATCATGCTGTATCCGACCAGATAAAACAAAATTGCGCCAACGCTTAAATCCATTAAGTTTTTAAACAAGATATTGACGGAGTTTTTTGCGGCATTTAACCCCGATTCAACCATTGCAAATCCTGCCTGCATAAACAGGACTAAGACGGCAGCAATAAACAAGAAAAAGTTATCAATTGCATAGGCATCCAAAGGGTTTGGCGCCATGGCCGTCGTTTCTTCAGCGCTTAGCGGCAAGCTCCATCCAAACAAAGCCAGCGCTAAAAGAAACAACATGCGCTTTGATGTCGTTATTTTTTTAATTACATTTCTGTTCATAATTAATACATTTGTTGATTGTGAATTTTAAGGGAAAAGCAATGGCGGTTGCTCTTCCCTTTTTTTATTACATCGTGTTAGAACTTATAGACTGCTGCAATGAGAGCCATAACTGATGAACCGGTTGCTTCACCATCACTGTCAATAAAGACATCTTCACTGGCAGAATCGAAGCGCAGTTCAGGAATAAATGTCAATGGACCTGATTTGATGTTAGCTGAAGCAGTTAAAGCAATAACGCTCTGACCATCGGCAAATCCTGAGCCAAAATAGATATCGTCTCCATCATCAAAGTACTCACCACGAACGCCAAGTCCCAGATCGTCGCTTAACATGTAGTTAAGATATACAGCGGCGCCCATCCATGACTGGCCATCATTTTGACTTAAGGATGTGTAAGCGACATTTAATCCCAACATCATTTCTTTTGAAGCCTGGAAAGTGCCTGTTAAATCAAACTCTGTTGAGGTTTCGCCATTACCAAGACCTTGATGAAAAACATTGATATAAGCAGCAAGCTCATCATTTGGCGTTAAAGACAACTGGGCGCCAAAATCATCGATACCACCCGCAGCATCAGTTTTTAAACCACTGTCGTTAAAAGCGCCAACCATTAAACCAACGCCATCGGCTAATGCAAAATCAATTTTAACACCACCGTGGTTAAAAGGACCGGCTGAGAACAAGTATGAAGTGCTGTAGTTAAAATTACCGCTGGCTTCAATGAGTTCATAACCCACAAAAGTGCTCATAAAACCACCTGTTAAAGTAACTTTGTCAGATAAGCCATAAGTAACAAATAATTGTTTGATATGATCAGTATTAGCTCCGGTTGCAGCAGTGCCTCTTGGGCCAAAAACAAAATCAGCAACCATTCCAACTTTACCAACTTCTTGAGAGAATACAACATTACCCATACCAAGCTCAAACGAGTTGACATTATTGGTAAAGCTGGTATTTATTGAATTATTGTACAATCCATTGAAATTGTACCCAAAGTAGGCATCCAATTCACCAGCAATGTTTAAGCTGGTATTTTCAGCTTTTTCTTCAGCAGTTGTTTTTTCTGTGAATCCAATAATGGAAAGTGCAAGTAACAGAATAACTAGTGTTTTTTTCATTTTAGTCCTGTTTGTTAGTTGAAGTTAAATTAAAGATATTTAAATTATTAAAGAACAAAATAAAAATAAACCGAAATATTTTAGACATTTGATTGTATAACCCTAATTTATTTAACAAATCGGTGTTTGAATTGATCGTTTTTCAAAATTGACTCAAAAATATAGCATTCAAAAGTAAAAAGCAAATAAAATTTAAAATTTTTAACATATTTGTACATTTTAATTAAATAATAAAGGTTATTATGTCTTATTAATACAATATTGAAGGTTTTTCGCAAAACAGTTCCTTGCAGCATGGTTTCTGTTAGAATCTTTCCGACACTTTTTATAAAATCCGACCAAAAAGCCATCTCATTAGAGTATCTTGTGGAATGGCTTCCAAAACCTCTCAAAATCTCCCGAGATGCAGCTGCAATTCACGAATTGCCTGCTCAAAACCCAAACCTTCAACACGACAATCTTAACACACAACCTGTTGTAGCAGCGCAGCTAATTGCCGGTAAACTTGAAAATTAGTATTGGCGTGAAGTTTCTTTAAAAACTCAGGAAGCCAAACGCAGAGATGGTTTTGCTTAAACGCATCATATGCCTCTTGCGCATCCAATGCAGTGTCTTCTTCAAGGGTAGAGGCCGAGAGAAGAAAAGCACAAAATTCAAGTTCAGTTGAAATGTGGTCTAAAATGCCCGGTTCAACCCTCATGCCCCATTCCTTGTATATTTTTTCAACGGCATCGGCTGCTTTCCCCATAATGCGCCCCTCTAGCTGAACGGACTCATAAGGAGGGCAAGGCGTTTTGGGATAGCCTGTAATAAACAGCCGGGTGTATTCGCCTTGCAGCGTTTCGAGGTCTTCTGCCTTAAACAGCTTGATAAGGGTCAATAACTCTGTTTGATCTCCTTCAATATCCTGAAGCTTATGCTCCAAATTCTTAATAAAACCCTTGTTTGGATACGCAAAGCATAAACTTAAGAACCGAAAGATATGGGCTTGATTTAAATTTGCAGTCATATAATAAATAAAAAGGACCTGATGCATTATACTCATCAGGCCTGATGAAATATTTAAATAGCTTACCAGGGATACTGGTACAATCCGGCATGAAGCACATAATAACGGAGCAAAAAGCCACCTGTCAGTACAAGCACACTGGCTGTTAAAAGCAGTTTGGCCGATCCATGCGACTTTTTAGCAAAAAAGATGCTGTAGGTTTCAATCATCAATGGAATGATCAATCCCATAACCAGAAATCCTATCACAAACATTGGTGTATCAAACAAAATGGCCGCCGATTCCCTGGCACCGGTTGGCAGGAAGAACGCAAAATTGAAGTAAGCCCCAAGAATGATCAACTCGGTTACAATTAAGCCTGCATCCAATTGCTCAAGTTTTGAGGCAATTTCATGAGATTTTTCTTCCTTGGAAAAAGTTGAGAGCAGCAAAAGAAATGCAGCCCCGGTAGAAAAGGCCGAAATCACGAACAAAAGCGGCAATGCCGGCGTGTTCCAGAAGGATATGGCCGGAGCGGCCGAGATCAACAAACCGGTGTAAATAGCCACCAAAAATCCAGAGGTTGCCCCGCCCAGGGCGGCTGCCCGGTTAAATTTTTCCATTAAGCCTAAAATTGGCTCTGGAATTTTTTTAATGATGGGCTTTAATTTTGGCCAGCTTTCAAGAAGTGGTATCACATACACGATCGCTGCAATGAAATAGACATTAATAAATATAACGCCCCAGAAAATCCAGGAACTGGGATTGGTTAAGGCGTAGATGGCTTTCATGGGTTGAAGCATATCGGCCAGGAGAAATATGGTTCCAATGCCCATAAATCCAACCGCAGATAAAATTGCAATGGACAGAACTTTCCGGTCGCATCCTTCAAACAGGTGCATCATAGCGCCAATGGCAAACGTGGCGCCGCCAAGCCCACCTAAAAACAGGTAGGCTGCAATTTGCCAGTGCCACACATCCTGATGTACAAAAGACATAAGTTTAAATTCTCCTTTCTAAATTGGGATATAGAATACTTTCGGTGATGTGCCAAGTTCGGGTCGAAGTGGCCGGGCATCGCCCCTGCTGGTAAGCTTATGAACCTCGGAATTCGGATCATCCAAATCGCCAAACACGCGCGCGTTGGTTGGGCAGGTGCTCACGCAACCCGGCTCACGACCTTCCAATACGCGATGTTCACAAAAACTGCATTTATCCACATGGGGCTGATCGTGCGAGTTATCACTGCCATACATGTTGTAGGCGGTTTCCACATCATCGCTGTTATATGGATACCTCGCATCGTATGGGCAGGCGATCACACAGGCATAGCACCCGATACACCGATCATAATTCACCCTAATGATCCCGTCTTTAGTTTTATAGGTCGATCCTGTCGGACACGCCGAGAGACATGGGGTGTTATCGCAATGCATGCACAAACGCGGCAAAAGCTCGCGGCGAACATCGGGAAACTGGCCCAGTTCATTCTCTTCGACATGGGTGCGAAATTTCCCGCTCCAATACGGGGTCTGATTTTCGGTTGAGCAAGCCACCATACAGGCCTGGCAACCCACACATGCCCTCATATCCATTACCATTGCATATCGTGCCATGTTACGCCACCTCCTTTTCTTGGGTTGGTCGTACCTTTACGGTAAACTCCTGCGACATGAACGAGGCCGCAATGGGTTCAATACTGTAAGGCATCAATTCGTTAAGCGCCGTACCTTTTCCGCCAGCCACGCTTAATTTCGGATTTTTGCTGCCGTAAGCCGATGGCAAAAATACCGTATCGGGGCGGATCATTTCGGTGACAAATAATTTTGCGGCAACTTTTTTACCATAACGCACATTTTCCAGCTCAACCATCTGGCCGTTTTTCAAATTCAGCGCGCTGGCTTTGCGTCTGTTCATCCACAAGCCCATAAATGCGCCTTCTTTAGGTTTGGTTACTGCGGCCAATAAGGCATTATTATTATTGGTAGACGCATGCGAAACCACCGGCACTTTGCCATAGGTAAAGTAGAACTCATCCTGCTCAAGCTCCTGCTTTTGCGGATTGTTGCTATACATCGGTGGCAGGTAGCTCAGAACCGGGTTCCAGAGCGGATGCGGTCCGGCAGCCCGGGTAAATGAAGCCAGGATCGGGCTGTAGAGCTCCAGGCGTCCCGACATGGTTGGCACCGGAATTTTGCGAGGCATGCTGGCTTCTTCCAGCAGTTCATCAGCAGATTTCAGCACAATTAATCCTTTGTCTTGAATGTTTTTTTCAACCTCTTCGGCTGAAAGTTTTTTACCGGAAACATGCTCCGATAAATGCCCCATGGCCTTGTAAGCGGTTTTCAAAAACGCTTCGTTGTAAGGCTTTTTCTCGGATTTAGCTTTGGCGATCTCTTTTTTCAAGACTTCAAAGTCCAGTCCGGCATACTCGGCAATACCTTTGAGATATGGCTCAAATTTGCCCATGCGATCAGCAATTTCAAGGAAGATATCCGCAGCATCTCGGGTGTTGTACAATGGCTCAATCGCCCTGAGCCGTGTGGCAAAACCCAGATTGGTATCGGGACCTAATGGATACAGAAGCGGTTCGTTACGCTCCAAATACGTGTGATTCGGAAGGATTACATCGGCGTAAAGTGTGGTGTCGGAAGGCAACACATCCACAGCCACCACCAATTCCACATTCTCATTGGAAAGGATTTCTTCCCATCGTTTGGCCGGGAAGTAGTGGCGAATCGGGTTTGCCGCGTTCATGAAGAAGACCTTCATGTCATAAGGCTCACCGTTGTAGGTCATTTCGCCTTTTGTAGCTTCTAGCAATCCGGTGTCGGCCATCGCCGGCAAGAATGTCGATGGCTTGCCTTGTTTTTGCATCTCTTGCGCCCAGGCAAAGGAAAGCGCTGGTTTGCCGTGCGACCACGCTTTCGGATTACCAAAAACATCCAACAACCCTTGGGCGAATCCCATACCGGGTTTCATGACAGGCGGCACCTCGTGGCGGCCATGTCCGCCGCCATGCTGTGCCTGATGCCACATATTCTCGGTTTTATGGCGGTATTCGCCGTTCATCAGCCATCCGCCTTTAACATCCACACCTCCCACTAGGGTTTGGATGATGGCTTGCAAACGGCGCTGACCGATCACGTGATGGTAACGCGCACCCATCCAGCCCGGATCAACCATAGCCGGCCTGGCCTGACCAAACTCTATAGCAATGCGTTCAATGGTCTCGGCAGGGATTTCGGTGATCTCCGACGCCCATTCAGTGGTGTATGGCTCGGATTCTTCCACAAAGAAATCAAAAACGGTTTTCACCGTTTTGCCCCGCCAGCGAACTCTGGATGAGGCTTTTAATGCCGGAACGATCCGGTTTTTATTTTTTGCAAATTCATTGGTGTTGGTAAAGGTCGGCACGGCAACAGCCTTGCGGCGGACTTCATCATACACATAATAAGCCGATGGCTTACCATCGCTGCCCATATCCATCGCCAGATGAACATTGCCTTTGGCATCTTTATAAGCCAGGAATGGCGAGTTGGTATGGTTGATCAAAAATTCTTCATCATACAATTCTTCGCGAAGCATGGTATGGATCATGCTCAGGAAAAAGGCATGATCGGTTCCGGGTTTCACCGGCAGCCATTCGTCAGCTTTGGAGGCCAGTTCACTCTGGCGTGGGTCTAAACACACCACCTTTGCCCCGTTTTTCTTGGCCTGCCCAAAACGAACAGCACGGGCTGTGGAAATTGCTGCTACTGAAGCGTTGTTTTGGCTGAAAAGTATGTAGCGGGCATTTTCAAAGTCGGCAAGGATCTCATCATGAACATTGAAATTGCCTGTTACAAGGTCTGTACCCAAATGGCCTGCGGTTACACAATGCTGAAGCGGTGAAGCAATAATGTTGGGGATATCAAGGGTTCTGACAAAAGGCAGACTAAAATGCATGTAAGACACACAAGCCGTCCATCCGCCCACCAGACTGATCTCCCAGGGATTTACAGCTTTAAATTTTGAAGCGATTAAATCGTAGGCTTCTTCCCAGGTGGCTACCCGAAAATTCCATTCACCGCGCCGGCTGCCTTTTACACGGATCAAAGGCTCTTTAATGCGATCGGGGTCATAAACCTGTTTTAAACCGGCCTGGCCTCTGGCACAAATTTTTCCGCGGTTTAGAGGGCTGTGGGGATTTCCTTCAATCTTAACTGCTCGTTTGCTGCCATCAACTTCCTTAACGGCTACGTTAATGTCGCAAAATGAGGAGCAGAAATTACAAATGCTCGGCACCCAGGTTACTTCTCCAGTTACGGCTTGTGCCTGGACTGTGGCAGCCTCGTCGCCTAAATCCCAAACCGGGCGCAACAAAGCCATACCTCCCAGAACACTCGCCGCCTTCAAGAACTGGCGCCGCGTGATCCTTTTGTTCATAGTATGTCTCCTGTTATGTGTGAAACTTACATAGACTCATGTAAGAACAACGCCTATTGGCGTTTAATGTACTTCTCCGGGGGTCAAGATAAACAGTAATTCCCAAAAACAAATCATTGGATTTAATATTTTTTCAAAATTGTGATACTTTTGTGAGATTTGTAACAGTTACTTGTCGGGTTCTGAATATTTTTCACATGTAAGGTTACATCCAAGCTTTTTTTATTTGGATACTCTATTCCTGGTGGGTAATAATTATCTTTAAGTTTTAAGGATTATAAATTCTGTTTTCACATGTCACTTAAATACGTTTGCAAGGTTTGTGATTGGGTCTATGATGAATCCGTTGGCGATCCCGACTGCGGTATAGCGCCTGGAACGCCCTTCGAAGATATCCCTGATGATTGGGTTTGCCCGGTATGTGGCGCGACAAAAGATATGTTTGAGTTGCAGGAAGAAATCCCTGCAGATGAAGCCGATCATCCCCAGGAAAACCTGCAAAGTTACTTTGGCAGGCTGGAGCGCGAGCATGATGAGGTGGAACCCGAAATGCGATCCATTTTCCTGAAAGCTGTAACCGGCAAACAGCAATACAGCGCCATGCGCACCAAAAAACATATCAATTATTTTGAAGATATCTTCTTTTTACCGGCGCAGCTGGCTAAACGCCCGTTAAGAGAACGTGAAAAAACAATTGATCTTAAAACCGTTATTGGTAGAACATCCAAACGACCTCTTGAAATGGATTTGCCGTTTTTTGTTTCCCACATGTCGTTTGGCTCACTATCAAAAGAAGCCAAACTGGCTCTGGCTAAAGGTTCGGCAATGGCAAAAGTTGCTATGTGCAGTGGCGAAGGCGGCATGTTGGAAGATGAGTATCGGGCTGCTTATAAATACATTTTTGAGTATTCCACGGCTCGTTTTGGCGCTACGGAAGACGTGATGAAAAAAGCCGATGCGATAGAAATTAAAATCGGGCAAGCGGCCAAAGCCGGTCTTGGCGGACATTTATTGGCTGAAAAAGTCACTGAAGAAATCGCCCGCGCGCGCGGCGTTGAACCATTTAAGGATGTCATTAGCCCCGAAAACCATGATGATATTAAAAATGAAAATGATTTGCGCAAAAAAGTCAATTGGTTGCGCGCTCTCTCCAAAGGCGCTCCTATAGGGATAAAATTTGTTGCCGGCAATATTGAAGACGATCTGGAAATCGCCACTTATGCCCAACCCGATTTCATTACCATCGATTGCCGAGGTGGCTCCACAGGCGCTGCGCCAACGCATGTAAAAGACAATTTCGGTATTGAAGCTCCATATGCGACCTATCAGGCAAAAAAATATTTTAACGATCGGCAAATTCAAAATATTACGCTTATCATAACCGGCGGCATTCGTACCAGCGCCGATATTGCCAAGTGCCTGGCTATGGGTGCCGATGCGGTGGCTTTAGGCACTACAGCGCTGATTGGTATCGGTTGTCAGCAATACCGGGTATGCCATAAAGGGACTTGTCCGATGGGCATAACCACGCAGGATGCAGTATTGCGTAAACGGTTCGATGTAGATCAATCGGCGCAAATGCTTGCAAATCTGTTTACAGTCTATAAATCCGAATTAGAAGACTATGTCAGGATTCTTGGGAAATCCAGCATTCATGATATAGATGTATCCGATCTTGTGACAAATTCACGAGATATTAGCGAACATACAAACGTTACTCACATTTAAACATTAACAAACCATTTTAAAAAGGAGAACATAATGGCTAAGAGTGTCAAAGGAACAAAAACCGAGCAAAACCTTTTAAAAGCCTTTGCCGGCGAGTCGCAAGCCCGCAATCGCTATACGTTTTTTGCAGAAAAAGCCCGTGAAGAAGGCTTGATGCAAATTGCGGATATTTTTCAGGAAACTGCCGATCAGGAGCGTGAACATGCCAAACGATTTTTCAGCTTTCTCGATGGCGGCGACCTGGAAATTCAGGCGATGTATCCGGCCGGAAAAGTTGGATCAACGCTCGAAAATCTGGATGCTGCAGCTTCAGGAGAAGAAGAAGAGTGGGAAACGCTATATCCTGAATTTGCTAAAGTGGCACGCGAAGAAGGCTTTGAACCGGTTGCACGTGCTTTTGAAGCAATTTGTATAGCGGAAAAACAACATGGCAAACGCTACCGCGACTTGGAAAAAAATCTTAAAGAAGGCATGGTGTTTAAACGAAATGGTAAAATTGTCTGGCGTTGCATTAACTGCGGATACCTGCATGAAGACGAAGATGCGCCGAAAGTTTGCCCGGCTTGTTTAAAACCTCAATCTTATTTTGAGATACTTGGCGAGAATTGGTAGTCCGCGGAGGAAAAAGTTAGAGCCTGCAATTGCAGGCTCTTGTGTTTTAAATCCAAAATCATAAACGCTTAAAACTTGTATGCAACATCAATATTGAAAATAACTGTGCTTACCTCCGTAAATTCACCGCTTACTTTACCTAAAGCAGGATTACCAAAATCATTGGCGTAATCCCCAACCTCAGAACCAAGCTCTTTTACATCATCAGTTAGATAGATGAATGATGCATCAATAGCAAGTTTTTCAAACTCCACACCCCCACCTAAAGAGAAATACCAACGATCCTGAGAAGGAACCAGCGGATCAACTTTGGATTCAGGTATACATCCGTTCATCTTTCTGATACCTGCTCTCAATTCATACATAGGATTTAGCTTATAACTTGCACCTAAACTATACGTCCAGCTATCTTCCCAGTTTTTTTCTTGTGCTATTTTCTGACCGGTTGCACCTTCAAATGTTGGGGAATCTGCGGTAAGTTGATCGTACGTTGACCATCCCTCCCACAAAAGATCTAATTCAACTGTGAAATCCTTATCAATCCAAGCCAATGCCAATACAGCTGAAGGCGGCAATTCAATGGCGGCTGTCGCATCAAATGTATTTGGGCCAAGATCAATTTTACCTTCTATGTCATCATGATCAATTGCGCTTTGATAGTAGGCTCCAAGTTTTAAATTTTCGCTTAGCCAGATCATGGTAGAAATATTCCATCCAAAGTTCCATGTATCCCCTTTTAATTTTAAATCCAAGTCAGTGGCTGGTGTTGGTGGCACTCCATTAGGCACTTTATTTCTAAGCTCAACATCAAAAAATTGATATTGCGGGCTAAAGGCAAAAGCTACATTTGGTAATGGACGATAAGCAATTGTTGTTTGTAAGTTGATCGTTTTAACTTCAGCTTTTGTACCGCCAACAATATATCGGCCTTCCCAATCCCCTTTCCATTCCGTGCCAAGCCCAAATGGCGTGTTTTCGCTGAACCCAATGCTCCATTGGTCATTGATTTTATATGTCACATAGAGATAAGGCACTAAAAATGTATTGTTCTCCATATCTGTTTTTTCACCTTCAGTCCCAAATAATGGGGCTGTACCACCACTTTCAAAAGCTACAGAAGGGATAAAATACCCAAAACCTGCTTGAGCCTGAATGCCATCCAATTGAACAATACCGGCCGGGTTGTAGTGCATCGCTGATGGCCTGTCAGCTTGAGCGGTAAAAGCATTCATCATACCTGACGCTTTGGCGCCATGCTCACTAAGTTTAAACCCTGCAGCGAATGTTACATTTATGCTGCCAATAATTACAAGAAATGCAAACAGAAATGTTAGATTGGTTTTTTTCATGATCGCTCCCATTTAGTTTTTTGAAAAACAATTACGATAGTAATACAAAAGAGATTTTAAGGTTTGAAGAAAATGTAAGTAAGCTTTCACCTTCTATGACCCATTTGTGTTGTTAGGGATTAAAAATAATTTGATAAAATTAGGAACTTTTGCATCAAAAATGAAAAGACATTGGCCTTTTTTCTTCTGAAAATGCCATTATTTTTCATTATTCATTGGAATTTTCTCAATAATTTTGGAAACAGCCTCTACTTTTTTCGGAGATATCACTAAAGCCGATTCCATTCGTTTTGTAACCTGTTCCACAACATCTGATTTTCCGGTATGAACGGTTAAGATTTTTTCACCCTTTACCACCTCATCGCCACATTTTTTATGGAAAACGATTCCTGCTTTAGGATCGATCTTATCCTGAATGGTTTGCCTGCCAGCGCCAAGCTGCATGGCACAAAATCCAACGGTTTGCGCATCGATGGTTTGGATGAATCCAGTTTCGGAAGCGGGTATATCCAAACGATGTTTGGACTGAGGATAATTTTGAGGGGATTGTAACATTGCGGTATCACCACCTTGACTTTGAACAATTTCCAGGAATTTCTCCCAGGCCTCTCCATTTTTAATTTGTTCTCTGGAAAGCGCAACGCCTTCCTCCAGTGTTTCACACTTGCCCGAAAGTTGCACCATTGCACCCGATAAGGTTAAGGAGACTTCCATCAAGTCAGGTACAGGCTTTCCCTGCAAACACGCAATGCATTCCTGAACCTCCAACCAGTTCCCAACAGCATAGCCCAACGGCTCATTCATGTCGGTAATAAACACGCTGCACGATTTCTCATAGGATTTCGCTATCGAGATCAATGTTTTTGCAAGGCTTCTGGCCTGATGAAGGTCTTTCATAAATGCGCCCGACCCTGTTTTGACATCCAACACCAACCCATCGAGGCCTGAGGCAATTTTTTTCGACATGATACTGGCAGCGATCAGCGGAATAGATTCAACGGTGGCGGTGACGTCTCGCAAAGCGTAAAGGGATTTGTCCAAAGGCGCAATCTCTTTGGTTTGGCCGATCAATCCACACCCAACCGTCTGCAATTGTCCCTTAAATTCATTCAATGACAAATTCACATTGAATCCCGGTATGGATTCCAGTTTATCGAGTGTACCTCCGGTATGGCCCAATCCCCTTCCTGATATCATAGGCACGGCAATACCGAGGCTCGCTACAATGGGCGCAAGAATTAACGAGGTTTTATCGCCTATGCCACCCGTGGAGTGTTTATCAATTTTAGGCTTTGAAATGGTGCGAAGATCAACAACCTCGCCGCTATAGATCATGGTATGGCACAACGCGGCAAGTTCTTCGGCATTTAAGGGATTGAAATACATGGCCATCAACATGGCCGACATTTGATACTCCGGAAGATTGCCCTGATGATACAATGAAAAAAACCACTCAATGTCGCTTTGGGTTAAAATTTCACCGTTGCGTTTTTTTAAAATCAATTCAACCGGGTTTTTTTGCATTGTGAAGTAATTTGGCGATTTTCTTGATTTAATTCATCAATTTGCGCAGCATAGATTGCAATTTTTAACTTAATGGTATCGTTTGATTAAAAAATAATGTTTAGCTTTACACATTGCCAAACCCATAGCGCAATAGGGTATAAAAGTATTGCATGACGTCCGATCATGAATACAACTGAAAAAACTCATAACATTATAATTTTTAGGAGATTTAGAATATGGGCAACAACACTGTCACCATTACCAACAATTCTACGGGTGAAAGCCACGAATTTCCACTTCTAAAAGGCACACACGGTCCTGATGTTTTTGACATCCAACAACTATACAAAACAATGGGTCTGTTTACTTATGACCCCGGTTACAAGTCAACGGCAAGTTGCGAAAGCCGAATCACCTACATTGATGGGGATAAAGGCATTTTATTATACCGCGGCTATCCTATTGAAGAGCTCTCCGAACACAGCAACTTCCTTGAAGTCTCTTACCTCATCATGTATGGCGAATTGCCTAACCAGGATGAGTACGATAAATTCACCTTTACCATAAAGCACCACTCGATGGTGCATGAAGGATTTAAAAACTTTGTTAACGGCTTCCGGCGCGATGCCCACCCCATGTCTATTCTTGTGGGTATGGTTGGCGCCATGAGTTCGTTTTATCACGATTCTTTGGATATTACCGATCCGCTCCATCAAGAAATTTCAGTGCACCGGCTGCTGGCGAAATTACCAACGCTGGCAGCAATGGCATATAAACATACTCATGGCCAGCCGTTTATTTATCCTCGCAACGATCTTTCTTATGCCGAAAACTTTTTACATATGATGTATGCCGTACCGGCTGAAGAGTATGAAATCGATCCGCTGCACGCTAAAGCCTTGGATGTCACCTTGCTCTTGCATGCCGATCACGAGCAAAACGCATCGACTTCAACCGTTCGTTTGGCCGGCTCATCGGGCGCAAATCCGTTTGCGGCTGCTTCGGCTGGTATCGGGTGTTTGTGGGGTCCTGCGCATGGCGGTGCTAATGAAGCGGTAATAAAAATGCTTGAAGAAATTAAAACGCCCGATAATATTCCTAAATACATTAATAAAGCCAAAGATAAAGACGATCCGTTCCGCTTGATGGGCTTCGGACACCGCGTGTATAAAAACTATGACCCGCGCGCCAAAATTATCCGCAATTTTGCCAAAGAGATCGTTGAAAAACTGGAAGGCAATGATCCGTTGTTTGAAATTGCCTTAAAACTGGAAGAAATTGCACTCACCGATGAGTACTTCATTGAAAAGAAGCTCTACCCCAATGTGGATTTTTATTCCGGCATTATCTACAAAGCCTTAAATATTCCAACCAGTATGTTTACAGTGATCTTTTCACTGGGACGCATGATCGGCTGGATGGCGCAGTGGCAGGAAATGATCCGCGATCCCAAGCGCGTCATCGGCCGCCCAAGACAAAATTATGTTGGCCCTGCCAAACGCAGTTTTGTATCGTTGGACAAACGTTAATGCAATTAAAAAAGCCGCTTTTCAAACAGGCGGCTTTTTTATCATTTCTTCTTTATCCTAATAATATTATTTCTTGAAGTCTTTAGTTTTCATCAGTTTTTCAGTCACCGGTGGCCCTAACATACCCATGAAATCCTAAAGCATAGCCACCAACAATTAAATAGTTAACTTGATTAACGTTTAAAAGTCTCAAAAACTCTCTGAACTCTTTCGGAAACAGGATCATAATTGTACATGGCTTGCCTTAGAAACTCCAGGGCTTGCAGTCTCTCCAAGGGTGTTTTTGATTGCCAATACAAAATATCAGTTACCTCATCATCAAAATCAGATGCTGTTCCAATTTCTATATGAGTTTTATCCAGTTTATACTCGCTTTTTTTCATAAGACAATTTAAACACTTCCATTTTCTTAATATGAATATACTAGATTAAGATATCTAATGGGCTCTTTATTTTAGACTTAGCTATAACTGTCATCTGCGTATAAATTACAGACGTTTTCAATGAAACATGACCGAGTAATTCCTGTACATACCCTAATATCTATCCCGTTTTGCCACAGTTTGTATTCTTTAACCTTTCTGCTAATTAACAATAATCAAGATTTCTTAAATAAGGCATGCCTTTAATTTGTTAAACAGGTAAAACGTATGCTAAACTTTATTTCCGGTAAGGAAAATAGAAAACTTAAGAATTATTCATGAAGTAACATGCGGAAAAAAAGGTAAGATTTATTTTTCAGAGAATACATTAATTTGTTTAGCAATGAAGACTAACACAGGCTATCATAAAAAGCCGCTTTTCAAACAAGCGGCTTTTTTGTATCCAAAAAGATAACAGGTGAAATAGTTAAAAATTCCATTATCTTCGCTTATCAGATTAGCGCCTAACTTTTGTATCCCGACACTTTATTAACAGTCGTTCAATAACCTTATTTCTATTAAATATTCCGCGACACATTATTGCATTCCCAAATATTTAACCATTGTTTTATCGTTATATAATTTGACATAAACGTTATTTGACGTTATATTACTTAAAATTGACAACAATAACGGAGCTTATGATGATGCCTAATAAAAGTAAAATCCCGACCTTAAAACTATGCAGACGTATTACTAAAGAGTTTATTGAAAAACGTGAGCTTGGTAGCTCCGACTCTGAGAAGTTAAGAAACCTTGTCGCTGCTTTAGATGAAAAAGGTGAAATTTCTTATTCGGAAGCGCTTAATGTTTTATACCCAAACACCGATCCGAAAAAAGCTGAAAATAATATCAGGGCGTTTAGGAAAAGAATAAAGGAAGCCTCTAAACTGGCCGGCGTTGAATACGAAGTGCAGGTTTCAGCCAATAGAAAAAGCGGAAATCAAAACCGGATTTTATGGATAAACGCCGGTTCTTCACTCATGGATTCTGCGATTGATACCATTCGCGATAACCCGAATTACGATCCCAAAGAATACATGGAAAATACAGCCGTTGATATTCACGAAAGCGACACAAATGAAAGTAAAAAGAACACGATACGCTTATTTATTTCCTATGCTCATAAAGATGAAAACCAACGGTATAATTTTATAAAAGACCTTAAGACCGTCCTTACAGATCAGGAATATAACTTTGTTTTTTGGCAGGATAAAGACATACTGATTGGAGAGAACTTTAAAACAAAGATTGATGCAGCTTTAAATCAGTGCCATTATGGATTGCTCTTAATCAGCCCTCATTTTTTGGAAAGTGATTTTATTAAAGATGTTGAAATTCCTGTTCTAATAAGAAAAGGTTTACTTCCTGTGGGATTGAAGAACACAGATTTCAACGAGTTAAAAAAAATTGGAATTGAGGATAACCAAGTATTTACATTTAGTGGTACAAAAACTATGTTTTATGAAGATACATGCCAAGATACGCGTAATCCTTTTCTCAATAAATTAAAAAAACATATCCTGAACCGGATTAAAAAAGATATAGATGAAAAAAAGCGAATAGGAAAAAAAACAGCGAATCACGATTTTGCCAATGAAGAAGGATATGATCATCAAAAATATCATTACATACATGGCGAAAACACAGGTTTTGGTTATAAGCATCTAAAATCGCCCTCTGAAGCCCCCCCTACAAAATCCCGAAATATAGTTTTGGATGAACTGAAAGCCTGGCAGTCGGATGAAAAACGACCGCCGGTTTTTGCGCTTCTGGGTGATTTTGGTACCGGAAAAACCTTCACCACCCGAATGCTGACTCATAAAGCAAAAACAGATAAAAATTATAAACCGACGTTTTACTGCGACTTGCGTTGGGCGCCTAAATCCCAAAAAAACAAAATCCCTAAACTCAAAGATATTTTACAACCCACCTTAGATAAGGCTGAAATTCAGGATGTAGAAGTCAATGATATTGTTCAAAGATTTCGGGCCGGGGAAATTATTGTGATTTTTGATGGATTGGATGAAAAAACCGTGTATATGACGGATGCCGAGGCTCAGCAATTTTTTAGCGAACTCATGACCATTATGCCGGCCAAAATGGAAGAACGAAAAAAATGCCGATTGCTCTTTACCTGCCGCTCCCATTACTTTAAAACCGTTATCGAACAAAACAATTTTTTCAGCGGCGAGCAGCGCGGCGAGCTTGGCGAAAGTAGTTTCACCGGTATGAAAATTTTAATGCTTGAGCCGGAGCAAATCAATGAATTCCTGGAAAAAAGATTTCCCAACGACGAGCAAAAAAGACATAAAATTTTAACCCGTATTGAAAACAACCCAAGTATCTCCGACCTTGCCAAACGGCCTTATTTGCTCTCCTTAATTTGCGATGTGTTGCCCCGAATCAAGGAGAATGAGCAACTGAATTTGGCAAGTATTTATAACTTGTTTGTTGAATTGTGGTACAAGCGCGACGACACCAAACACCAACTTTTAACCCGCCATAAAGAAATTCTCTTAAATGACCTGGCTACGGATATGTGGAAAGAAAGCAAGAGAACTTATCCCATAGCTAAGTTAGAAACATGGCTGGATAATTGGTATCTCAAACATAACCAGCTACACCATTTATATACTGATAAAATTGAAAGCAATACCGATTTCCTGAGCGACGACATTAGAACGGCAAGTTTTCTGGTGCGTTTTGGCGAGGCGGATTTCAGTTTTGCCCATAGTTCCTTACATGAATTTTTTGTAGCCCGACAAATGATAGAGTCGCTTAAGAATAATCATAAAGAGGTTTGGGGAAATTTAAATCCCAACCGGGAAATCATGCATTTCTTTTATGCGCTTTGGGAAATTGATACGGAGAAAAACACGCTTGAACGCAATCTGCTGCTATGGCTGGAAGAATACCGCCACGGGATCAACGAAATTTTATTTGAGATTTGGCTTAAGTTGGATTTGCCCAATAACCAAAAGATTAACCTTCAAAAGGCGGCTTTAAAAAACATAGGTATAAAAAGCCGGCAGATGAAAGATTTAACCTATATCAATCTCGAAAACGCCACGCTTGAAGGCAGCCGGTGGAAAAATGTGAATTTAACCCATGCCAAAACCGAGGGGTTTCAAGCGTATGACTGTGTTTTGGAGAACATCATTTTAGACCGTACCGATGCCGCTATTGAACAGTTTAAATATGCTTACAAACGCAGGCTGCTAAAAAACAGTATAGATTTGTTGAAAGATCAGTTTGAAAAAACAAAAATTAAAACCCGGCTAAATACCTGTAAAACCGGATTGGGGCATTCATCTACTGTTTATTCCGTGGCCTATTCACCCGATGGCCGACATATCGCTTCAGGCTCATCAGATAACAGCATCAAGATTTGGGAGGCCTACTCCGGGAAAGCTCTCCTCACTTTGAGCGGGCATTCATATACTGTTAATTCCGTGGCCTATTCACCCGATGGCCGCCATATCGCTTCAGGCTCTGATGATGAAACCATCAAGATTTGGGAGGCCCACTCCGGGAAAGCTCTCCTCATTTTGAGCGGGCATTCATCTTCTGTTTCTTCCGTGGCCTATTCCCCGGATGGCCGACATATCGCTTCAGGCTCTTATGATAAAACCATCAAGATTTGGGAGGCCCACTCCGGTACAGCTCTCCTCACTTTAAGCGGGCATTCATCTTCTGTTTCTTCCGTGGCCTATTCACCCGATGGCCGACATATCGCTTCAGGCTCTTATGATAAAACCATCAAGATTTGGGAGGCACACTCCGGGAAAGCTCTCCTCACTTTGAGCGGGCATTCATATACTGTTAATTCCGTGGCCTATTCACCCGATGGCCGA
>JANQGG010000055.1 GCA_028277445.1 Chloroherpetonaceae bacterium
GGTTTGTTCATGGAAAAAACACTCGTTTTTCAATAAGAGCTTCTTCTCTTTTTACAATTTCTTCCCTGATATCTTACTTTTTCAGCGACGACTAATTAATAGAGGCGGCCACTTGGCCGCCTTTGTTGTAAATCAACTATGAATGCTAACGCTTAATTATACGGCGTCAATAATGGCATTCAATGTGGCGCTTGGGCGCATCACATCGGTTGTTTTTTCCGGATCAGGACGGTAATAGCCGCCTGTATCAGTTGGATTGCCTTGAACGGCTAGCAGCTCTTCATTGATCTTGGCTTCATTTGCTTCCAACTCTTGAGCCATCTTGGAAAATTTAGCCTGAAGTTCCGCATCTTCTGTTTGCTCCGCTAATGCTTGAGCCCAGTACATGCCTAAGTAGAAATGTGAACCTCGATTATCAATGGTGCCAAGTTTACGCTGCGGCGACTTATTGTTTTGAAGCAGTTTTTCAACCGCCTTATCCAAACCATCCGCCAAGATTTGCGCTCTTTTGTTGCCGGTAGAATTGGCAATATGCTCTAAAGAAGGAATCAACGCCAGGAACTCGCCAAGTGAATCCCAACGCAGATAGTTCTCTTTTTGGAGCTGCTGAACATGTTTCGGCGCCGAACCACCGGCCCCGGTTTCAAACAACCCGCCGCCGTTCATTAACGGCACAATTGAGAGCATTTTCGCCGAAGTACCCAGCTCAAGAATCGGGAACAAATCGGTGTTGTAATCCCTAAGTACATTACCGGTAACTGAAATGGTATTTTCACCGGCGCGCATGCGTTCAACCGAAAGCTTGGCAGCTTCTCTGACGCTTAAAATCTCAATATCCAATCCTGAAGTATCGTGATCTTTAAGATACGCATCCACTTTTTTTCTTAACTCAATGTGATGAGCGCGATCCGAATCCAACCAGAACACGGCTTTCCAACCCGTAGCTTTGGCTCGGTTAACCGCAAGTTTCACCCAATCTCTGACAGATTCATCCTTAACTTTAACCATTCGCCAAATGTCATCTTTTTCAACGTTCTGGCAATGAATCACGTTGCCGTCTCCATCAATCACTTTCATTTGACCATCGGCAGGCGCTTCAAATGTTGTTGGATGAGAACCATACTCTTCGGCCTTCTTAGCCATGAGTCCTACATTTGGAACGCTTCCAATTGAAGTTGGATCTAATTTGCCATGTTTAATACAGTTCTTAACGGTTTCATCATACAATGCAGCATAAGTGCTATCGGGAATAGTGAATTTGGCATCCTGCTCGTTGCCGTCTTTGTTCCACATTTTACCGCCACCGCGAATTGCAGCCGGCATAGATGCATCAATAATGACGTCACTAGGAACATGCAGGTTTGTGATACCACGATCGGAGTCAACCATAGCAAGATCGGGTCTATTGGCATAGCATGCTTCAAAATCGGCAATCAAGGCAGAATCGTTACCGGCTTTCGCATAAAGATCGCCAAGACCGTTATTAAAGTTCACACCCAATTCTTTAAGCTTTGCTTCATTTTTAGCAATGGCATCTTTGAAAAACACTTTCACGCAGTGACCGAAGATAATCGGATCAGAAACTTTCATCATGGTTGCTTTCATATGCAATGAGAACAAAATGCCTTTTGCTTTGGCGTCCTGAATTTGCGCTTCCAAAAATGCATCCAAAGCTTTAGCGCTCATGAAAGTAGCATCAACAATTTCTCCTGCAGATAGTTTTTCATTATCCTTCATGCAAGTTTCGGTACCGTCTTTTGCCACATGAACAATTTTAACAACCGTATCTTTTGTTAGTGTTGTAGAAACTTCATTGGATCTGAAATCATTTACGCCCATGGTTGCCACATGCGATTTGGAGTCGTTTTTCCACTCGCCCATTCTGTGAGGGAATTGTTTGGCGTAATTTTTTACGGCCATTGGCGCTCGTCTATCGGAGTTACCTTCCCTTAAAACCGGATTTACAGCTGAACCCAAAGCTTTGGCATAAAGCGCTCTGATTTTTTTCTCTTCATCTGTTTTTGGGTCTTCCGGGAATTCAGGTAAATCGTAACCTTTATCCTGAAGCTCTTTAATGGTTGCTTTTAACTGAGGTATTGAAGCTGAAATATTAGGTAGTTTAATAATATTTGCTTCGGGTTGATGAACAAGCTCGCCTAATTTAGCCAGCTCGTCGTCAATTCGTTGCTCGGGTTTCAGATACTCGCTTAGGTAAGCAATAACACGACCCGAAAGTGAAATGTCGCGTTTTTCAACAGGTACGCCTGCTACGCCGGTAAAAGCGTTTACAATAGGAAGAAGAGAAAATGTTGCCAGCGCTGGCGCTTCATCAACTTCCGTCCAAATTATTTTCGTGTTGTTTGTCATAGTCAATTGTTTTTTTAATGATAAAGTTGCTTTAGCTTCTAAAGTTTTGCAACGCAATTGATTGCTTCAATTGCATTTAATGTTAAATGAACGTTTATAATTTTAAACCTGAACCCATGCTCAGGTTTGTTTCATCCTTAATTGGCGCAATTACCCAAATAAGTTTATTAATTATTTGAATTAATCTTTTCGTAAGTGGTAGTAGCAAAGAACAACAACTTTTAACGGGAATTTGTACTGGATTTGGGGTTTAAATCCGGTGGTGCAAATTCATCAAAACCTGCATTCTTGACAAGATCATCATCTTTCAATGCCTCATGAACCAAGCGGATCATTGGAAGCGTGGTGCCCATAGAACTGTATCCACCATCATGAAATAAGTTCTGCATGGTTAATTTTCTAGTCAAGTCACTAAGCAGAGTTAAAACAAATTCTGCACATTCCTCAGCTGTTGCATTACCCAAAGGCGCTGTTAGATTACTAAATTCGTACATTTTATCAAAGTCGGTGATACCGCTTCCGGCTTTTGTATGCGTAGGACTTTGAGAGACTGTATTTACACGAATCCCTTTTTTGGCCAATCTTGGCCCGTAACTTCTAACAATAGACTCCAATAATGCTTTTGCGTCACCCATATCGGAATATGTCCAATAATTTCGTTGTGCAGCGATATAAGAAAGCGCAACAATGCTTCCACCTTCATTGATGATGTCTTTCCTCCAAGCCGTGCTAATAATTCGATGCAAAGAGACCGCCGACACGTCCATTGTTTTCATGTACCAATCGTAATTAATATCTTCATAGGGACGGTTTTTACGAATATTTGGCGACATTCCAATCGAGTGAACGATAAAATCAATGGAACCAAACTTTTCTTTTACTTCATCAAAGCACTTTTCAACATCCTCATTAATACTCGCATCACAGGCAATAAACGGTGCATCGCCACAAAGTTTACATAGTTCAGCAGGTTTCCCAAAACGCAATGCTGCCGAAATGTTTGAGATTGCAAACTCTGCGCCCTCAAGATATGCAGCTTCGGCTATTTGCCATCCGATACTACTTTCATCAAACGGTCCGAATATAATGCCTTTTTTGCCTTTCAGAAGATCATAACTTTCTCTTTCAAACATACCTTTAATTTCAGTCTTTATTCTTATACAATGGTTTTTTACTTTAAGCGCTAAAGATAATAGATGAACTAATCAAAAGAAACCATATTCATAAAAAACTTTAGAATTTAAATTTTAAAGCCAGGTTTTGGGGTAAGAACTTCGGCTTTTTTGTTTTGAATATTGAGTTTATGACGCCTGGCTGTAGTAACAATCATTCCGAACGGGCATAAATAATGGCAACCACCCCTTGGGCCAAAAACAGTTACGGTTAAGCCAACAAGCATAAGTATCATAAAATGACCGCCCTGAACCCAAATATTTTCTTCCGCATTAAAAGGATTGTTGATTGGATTTCCTTTATCAGACATCACGGTATTATCCACAAGTAACCAAGCAATCGGCACCCAGAGCACGGCAATGGCTAAAATAATGGATTGGGTGATCATTGGTGAAAAATGCACCCGCTTTTTTGCCCATCGATACATCAAATCCTGAATTCCGCCCAACCAACAAAACGATGCGCAAACCCAGCGCCCGCTTTTCATGGCGGCAATGATCAATCCGCCCCAAAACACCAGCCCTAAAATTGCCCATAAAAGATTCGGGATAGCAACTTTGATAAGCAACACATGAACCAATATAACTGAAGTCTGAATCGCCAGTCTTCGATAAACAATTTTTTTTCGCTTCGTGTGATGTGTTCTCAAATCAGCTTTTAATCCATCATTCTTAACCATTAAAACTAACTTAGGCTTTTAATTTTCGCGACTCTCTTAACTTATTTAATATCCCTTTATCCACTTTAAGCTCTAAAGAGCCTGTCTCAACACTGGATTCCGTAAATATTACTTTCAAGGTATCGTTATCACAATGGAATTTTTTCATTTCCAAATTATACAATGCCCTCGGCAAGGTAATAATGCGTTGAATTCTATCAATTGTTACCACGATATCTGTTCCCAAACGAACAACTTTCACATTTTCAGCATCTTTTAAAAACGGAACGTTAATGCAAAGCGTCTCTTCTTTGTTTTGCTTATCTTCGTCTTTTTGACTTTCAATCCAGAAATTCTTACCTGTAAAGAAAAGCTTATCCGGGCTGTCTTCTTTAAATATGATCTTACTGATATTAAATAACTCTTCCGGCCCTATTGGCTCGGTTCGTTGAAGCTCGCATCTGAAAATTGGCGTGGGATAAAATGAGTTGTCAATTTCCATTAAATATTTTCGATGCAAATCGGACCAAAATTCAAAATAATCCCCGACGGTGTTGCTGGTAGGCAGAATTTTATTAATCACAATGCTATCGATGTTTAAACCATATAAATGGATAAACGTAAATGCTCGCTTAGTTTCAAGAATGGATAGCTTTTCAGGATTTAAAACCAGCCTGAAACTGACTTCAGGGCGAAGGATAAACTTGTTGATATCCTCCATTTGCTTCAAGAGCATATTGATCTCATTAAAAAATTCCTGATCGGGAATGCTATTGCTGTTGAACGGCTTGGCTATTGCCGACATGTTTTTATACAGCTTAAAAAACTGCTTTCCCATGTTTCCACCGATAATAATCTCAGGATAAGCAAGCAAACGCAGGGTATTTCCGGTTGGCGACGTATCCAAAACCAACGCATCCCAATTGCCGGAATACGCTTCATCCAATAAGCGGTTCAAGGCAAAAATTTCATCCAATCCGGGCTGCGTTGTCAGTTCTGAAGCCATGCCCGAATCGACGCCTTGATTTTTATAGGAATCCGCAACGAACTTTTGAAAACCCGACATGTTTTTCTTTAACTCGTAGATCGTATCAACTTCAAGACCATAGAGGTTTTCTTCAATTTTTACAGGCTCAGTTCGACTTAACGAGGTTCCGAAGACATCAGAAAGCGAATGCGCCGGATCTGAAGACATAATTAAAACCCGCTTTCCTTGACGTGCAAGCGAAACTGCCGTTGAAGAAGATACGGTCGTTTTTCCTGTACCGCCTTTACCGGAGTAAATCAGTATTCTTGGAATTTCATGCGTATCTTCCAAATTACTATTAAGTGGAGCTGACTTCATAAGACAATAGATAAACTCAAAACGATGAGGTTAGTATTTATTAAAAACATTCCCTTTTCACTACTATTGAAGTTTGGTATAATACGATCTAAGACGCAGACTTCAAATAATTTTTAACATTAGCGAGCCGGTACCATTAAAATAATTCTGTTTTTTGGATAGACCCATAAAACATAATCAGATAAAACTTGTGGGCGCCTCGATAGCTTCGTTTAACCTGCTTATGTATTCAGAATGTGGGATTTCAATCGCTCCGAATCGTTGTACATTTTCATTCATAAACTGTGAGTCCAAAAGTTTAAACTCTCGCTCTTTCAGATGAGTAACTAAGGCAAACAGCGCCACTTTGGATGCATTGCTGACTTTATAAAACATGGATTCGCCGAAAAACGCGCCGCCAATGGAAACGCCATAGAGACCGCCAACCAAATTATCGGCCTGGTAGGCTTCTACACTATGCGCATATCCCAATTCATGAAGTTTATAGTACGCGAAAATAATATCTTTTGAAATCCATGTTTCACCGCATTTATCCCGAGGGTAAGCGCAGTTCATGATAACCGATCTGAAATCGGAATTAAATCGAATGTCGAATGTTTTTTTTGAGATAACCTGTCTTAAGGATCGTGAGATGTGAAAATTATCGAGGGGAATAATAGCGCGCATTTTAGGTAAATACCAACGCACTTTGCCATGAGCTGAATCGGCCATAGGAAATATCCCTATGTGATAGCCATGAATAATAAGTTCAGGCGATAAGGCATTTTCATAATTACGATGAAACATCTGGCTCAAAAATAGTCATCAACTCGTTTCAAAAACTTATAATCTTCCGTCAACAACCGCACGAAAATTGCTGCAATGTTAAAAAGCCAGAGCTGCACAAAAACTACTTCTTAATTGCAAGAATATCCTTGCCTGCTGTCGGCGCCGGCGGCAACGGTTCATAATAAACTCCCGGCAGCTTTTTCTCAACCAATTCAAAAATTTTAACCGGTTTTGATTTTCCCTGAACCGTAATCGTCGCTAATTCACGTGTACGACAAAAATCCTGTATTTGGTCATTGGTAAACTCAGAAATAATGATGGATGTATCAAAAGACTTGTTCGCAGGCTCTAAACGAGCCGCCAGGTTTACCGAGTCGCCCATAACCGTATAATTAAATCGAGATTCCGATCCCATGTTTCCAACAATCACATCGCCTGAATTAATTCCAATTCGAATGTACAGTTCCGGTTTACCTTTACTTTTCCATTCTTCACGCATTTCAACAAGCTTTTCCTGCATTTCAAGAGCTGCCCAACACGCTCGCTTGGCATGATCTTCCTGAGGCACCGGTGCGCCCCAAAACGCCATCACGGCATCGCCAATGTATTTATCTAATGTGCCGCCGTACTTAAAGACAATTTCTGTCATGGCGCCAAGATATTCATTAAGCAAGATAACCAGTTCTTCAGGCTCTAGCGCCTCAGAAATGTTGGTAAATCCTTTAACATCGCTAAACAAAATAGACAGCTCGCGTTTTTCACCCCCAAGACGGAATTGATCGGGGTTATCAATCAACCGATCAACAAGCTGACTGTTGACATAAACATTAAAGAAACCTCGTATTAATTTTTTCTGCCTCGATTCCGTAAAATACTGATACACAATGCTACCGGCATACGACATTATGATGGTTGATGCAAACGGCATTACGGGCGCCAAGACCAGATCATTAATAAAAATTGAATTTGTGTATTCATAGACCAGGTAAAACGTGACCCCAGTGATTAGTATTGCACCGATTTCCGTAATAAATTCAGCCATCGAGCCTGATCGTTTAAAATAATAGCTCAATGCAAACGCCAGGATTAAAAGGGTAGCTCCCAGCGTAAGCTGTATCCTCAGATTTTGTTCCAGGAAAAATGTAACCGGTCCCGAATCCGTTAAACCCGCAATAGAAAATAATAACCAAAATACGATACCAAATACAGTAAATGATGCAATGCTCGAAAGGATTATAAGCAAGGTTTGATTTTTGATTTTTAGACGTTTCAAGGAAACTGAAACACCAAAAATGATGTAACTCAAAAACAGCAGCGTAACCAAACGAAACATCGGATCAATTGTGGTGATGAAATTCTGATCAATAAAATTTTGAATGGCCGTTGCGTGAATTTCCACCCCGTACATTTGGTTTTCATCCTCACGATCACCTGGGTACATGGGAATGGGGAACAAATCTTTGGATTCAGGGAACATCGGCCCGATAATGCATATCTTCCCTTTTACTTTTTCTCTAATCCCCGAAAGTGGATCGTCAAAGACATCCAATGCCCAAGCCGATCGCATTTCTTCATCTGCAGCTAAGGATAATGAATCCATCTGCATGTCAGTCATTAACTCACGAAATATCATTCGCTCGTCATTTGTCATAAAATCTCGGGTATCCAGAATTTCACTGGCTGATATCGTTGGAAATGTTTTGTTTGGCCCATAGTAGTTGAGCAGCACCGACTGACCATCAAAACTCGGAAACGTTTTTCCTGCAAAATTAAACTGATTGTTTGAAATGCTGATTGAATCGGGCGACGACAAATGTGTTTTTAATGTGGCATAACCAAACGAGAGTAATTGTTTTTTCATTTCCACGCTATAGGGATGATATCGTCGATACACCCCATCGGCATCGTTCCTTACATATACGATACCGGTTATTGAACCTGGAATGCCATCAAAGACGTTTTGCAGGTCAAGCTCATCAACGGATTTGTAAGTAATATTTTCATCATCGGTTAGCGTGGTTTCTGTACGGCCTGAAAGTACAACACGATTGTAGGTTTGAATAGCATCAGCCAAAACCTGGTCTTCCTGCGGATTTTCGGAATAATCGGAAAACAACAAGTCAAACGCCACCACGCTTGCGCCTGCTTGCATCAAGTTCCGAACCATTCTTGCGTAAAAGGATCGCGGCCATGGGTATTCACCTACGGTATTCTGCGATTGATCATCAATGGCAATAATGACAACTTCGGATTCATCTTTCAAGGTTTCCACCGCACCCCGATAGTTAAACTTATTATCCAAGAGCTCTAATTCAACATTCGTAAATATTCCGATCGCCGATATACCATACGAGAGTAACACCAATACCGGCGCTACCAAAAGAGCTGTAAACCAAATTTTGCGGATGATCTTTTCCTTAATGAAGGTTTGAACTGCGGCAAGAGCTTTGTTGGGCTTTGACATGATGGTTGTTTTTTAAATTCAACGACCCTTAATTAACCCAAAAGGGCATGCTTTTGTTAGAATTGTTTATCAGCTTAAACTCTGAGCGTTAAGGTTAAACTTTAAAGTTGCCTATGTTAAATTAAAAAAAAAATTAAGACATCACACAATCAATTTGTAAGGCGCTTACAACGGCAAGAGATTTGCAAATTTTAACACCAGTGTTTTTTCACCAACACGCTCAAAAAATACTTTGGCTTTTCTGGCATCTCCTGATCCTTGCAATGCCAATATTTTTCCTGTTCCAAACAGTTTATGCTGAACTTTCATACCGATTCTCAAACCATCATCCATAGCGTCATTGGCATTAACAACCGGCTTTGATTTGGGTTTGGCGGTTTTTGGTTTTGACCGCCACGATTTTGAAAATACGGAAGGTTGCGCTTCATCCTGGTATGAACTGTAATCATATCGAGACCGCTCGGTTTCTTTTTCACGCTTTTCCCATAACTTGACACCGCTCTCGGTTACCACAACGCTTTCATCGAGTTCATCCAAAAACCTTGATTTGATGGATACGAGCAATTGCCCGAACCGATAGCGGTTTTTGGCATAGCTCAGGTAAAGCTTTTTTTCAGCACGGGTTAAAGCCACATAAAAGAGTCGGCGTTCTTCTTCAAGTTCGGAACTGTCCTCGGGATTCAATGGGAAAAGTTTTTCTTCCAAACCGGTTACAAACACTACCGGAAATTCCAATCCTTTGGCAGAATGCACCGTCATCAGGGTCACTTTACTTTCGTTTTCATCCACATTATCCTGATCGGTTGAAAGAGAAACATTTTGCAAAAATGCGCTCAGGCTGTTATCCTCCGGGTTATGATCCGAAAAATCACGAGCCAGGGATAAAAACTCCTGCAGGTTATCGTAACGGGTATTGGCCTCGGTTGTGTTTTCTTCTTTAAGCAGCTCAAGCATTCGGGTTTTTCTGAGCAATTCAGCAACAACTTCATAAGCTGATTCTTTAGAAGACATATCCTGGAGATGCTCGATTAAAAATCTGAAATCATTCAAGGCTGAAATTAATCGTGGCGATATATCGTGTTGTAGCGGTTGCGAAATAATTTCAAACGCCGACCGATGGCCCTCTTCTGCTATCGCTTTGATTTTTTTTATGCTCACATCGCCAATCCCGCGGGTAGGCACGTTCAAAATTCGAAACAATGATTCTTCATCAAGCTGATTGACAATAAATCGCAGATACGCAACAATATCTTTGATTTCTTTGCGTTTGTAAAACGATACGCTCCCAAACACCTGGTAGGCCAATCCATGATAACGAAGGGCGTCTTCAAGCGCGCGCGACTGGGCGTTGGTTCGATAAAACACCGCAAACTGATCATTACCCATTCCCCTTGAGAGCTTTAAATCACGAATAGTTAAGGCAACTTTTTCAGCTTCACGACGCTCATCCTGCGATTCAAACAATACAACCGGATCACCGACTTCGTTCTCGGTGAAAATGGTTTTTTCAAGCTGATTTTTATTATTTCTGATCACCGCATTGGCCACTTGTAAAATGGTCCGGGTACTGCGATAATTCTGCTGCAAACGGCATACCGTTGCGCTTGGGTAGTCTTTCCGGAATCCCAAAATGTTGGTAATATCTGCCCCGCGCCAGGAATAAATGGACTGTGCATCATCGCCAACCACACAAATATTTTGATGCCTGGCCGCCATTTGTTTTGATACCACATATTGCGCACGGTTGGTATCCTGGTATTCATCAATCATCAAAAATTGAAACCGTTCCTGGTAAGCATTCAATACATCCGGGTGGTAGTTAAACAACTGAATCGGCTTGATCAGCAAATCATCAAAATCCATCGCGTTGTTTTTCCTCAAAACCTCATCATATTTTAAATAGACTTCCGAGACTTTTTCGGAAACAAAGTCCGAAGCGGTTTCGGCGAACCGGGCCGGTAAAACAAATTTATTCTTGGCTTGACTGATCATTGAATGCACCGCATTCGGCGATATTAAATCGGTTGCAAGGCCTAACTCGGCCATCACTTCCTTGATGATCTTTTTACTATCATCGGCATCGTAAATGGAAAAGTTGGAATCAAAATCGATTTTTGATGCATGATTTCTTAATAACCGGGCAAAATTTGAGTGAAACGTCCCGATCCAAAGCCCCCGCGTTGAACCTTCGCCAAGCAACGATTCAATACGCTCGCGCATTTCCTGGGCGGCTTTATTGGTGAAGGTTAGCGCAAGAATTTGTTCCGGGGAGCAAAGATTCCGGTGTATAAGATATGCAATTCGATATGTGATTACGCGGGTTTTTCCGGAACCGGCGCCGGCAATGATCATTAACGGGCCATGTGTTGTGGTAACGGCTTTTTTTTGCTCAGGATTTAGCTTATCTAGTAATGTGTTCAATGGTAATTCCTTAAAAAGATTTTTCGGCCTTTCATTTGACTTAAATCATAAAGATTATTATCATTTAAATGTAGTGATGCTTAAATTTATGATTCAAACTTAAGTGCATTGATATAACGGTTTTTCAAAAATTTTTTTGTCATTTCACCCCAACATGCCTGAACTTGCTAAAATCATTTATGTAGGCTTTTCTTCGAGTCTCCTAAGTACAATTTCAGAGGATTTAGCTAAAAAGTCTATTTCCTTGAAAGGCATTACAATTGAATCCTTTAATCAAAGGGCTCAAATCATTCAAACTGAAAAACCGAAACTGATCGTAATTGAAGAACAAGCTCAGGGTGTTGATATCAGTTCAGTTATTACGGCATGTAAAGAAGATTTTGAGTCAATACCAATTATTGCTTTAGTTCAAGAAAGTAACATTGCGCTTGCTGTTTCATGCATGAAAAGCGGTGCTTCAAATGTAATACCTAAATCTAACTCCGCCCAAATAAAACTTGCCATATTTGAAGAACTTTCAAAATCAAAGCCGGTTCATGAACGTTCGAAGCGTAAACCTTTTGAACACATGAATGCACGATGTATTCTGAATTATCATAAAAACGGAAATGTGACAACGGAATTTATGAATCAGGATTTTTTGGATCTGGTGTCATATAATCAACCTGAAAAAGATGAAAAAATTGATCTTTCGAATTTAGTTCACCCGGATGATCTTCAATCCTATAATACTTTTATAGAAAAAGTAAAAAAACGCACTAAGCCGTTATCTCATGAAATGCGATTGGTTTTGAAACATGCCAATCCAATTTGGGTTCGTGAAACCGACACCGTGTTGGAAAAACAAAACGGCTCGCTCAGAATTGAAAAGGTTTTAGAAAACATACCTATCCATAGTATTAAACCAGGTCCTGATAAATTCAAACATGCTTCTAAGGAAACTCGGGTTGATGAACTTTCCCTACATAAAGAAAAATTAAGATTACTGTTTGAAGAATCGCCGGTTAGCGGAATCGTCATAGATTCTTCATTGCAAGTAATAACGGTAAACTCGAAATTTAAAAACTTGTTATCGCTAACTGGTAACGATGTTGAACGCCTTCATTGCAATGATTTTTTACCTCCCGACGATTATGAAAAATTCTGCCTTGCTCTAAAGTCATTAAATAAGAAGTCGGAACATCAGAAAATTGAAATTCGCTTACTTTCAAAGACCGGCGATAGCATTTGGGTAAAAGCAACGCTTGGATTCATCATAAAGAACCCTAAGAAACCGTTGGTCTACTTTGCGCAATTTTTAAATATTTCCGAACAAAAATCGTTAATGCATTCGCTTAAATTGCAAAACTTAAGACTTGAAGCATTAGCAGAGGTATCGCGTGTTTTTATAGATTGTTATGATTTTTCAGCATCGTTAAACAATGCGTTGAAAATACTTTCAAATGTTATCGGAACTGATCGCGCTTATCTTCTTTCTCGCAAGTCTAACAAGTCGAACCCGAATGAACCTCTAACATTGTTGGTCGATTACACTGCGACCGGTGTAAAAAGTTATAAATCGTTTATGCTTTCTAATCCTGAAAGTATTAAAGAGCAAGCCAATCGATTCATGAAAGCATTTAACGGAATTATGAAACAGCTTAAAAACGGACAACATTTTCAAATGATTGCCCGTCTTTTAAAAGAGGATCAGAGAGCTATTTATGAGTATTTTCAGGTTAAGTCTTGTATTGTATTTCCTTTAATGGTTCATGACGAATTTTACGGATTAATCGGATTTGATGATTGCACATCCGAACGGGCATGGGAAGAGCATGATATTAATTTGTTGCAAACAGCTTCCAGTACTATCGGAAACGCTTTTGGCAGATATTTAGCGCTTAATGACCTTAAAGAAAGCCGCACACAATACGAAACATTGTCGAAAAATTACCCAAACGGCGCCATATGCCTGTTTGATAAATCTCATAGGGTTTTACTCTTGCATGCTAAAGACCTGATTGAAGATTTCCCGGAGATACTGACGTATGAAGGAAAACTGGTTGAAGAGATTCTACCCGAAGCGCATGCAAAAATTATTAACAATGCCATCGATGAAACGTTTGAAGGAAAGGAACAACACTTTGAGTACGAGATCGCCGATCGGTGTTGGTTAATTCAAACCGTTCCGAATGTCAGTTTAACTCAAACCATCGAAACCATTACCTTTATTGCGCAAAACATCACCCCGCAGAAAAAAGAAGCGCAAGCCATTATTGAATCAAAAAAAGACTATCAAAGCATTTTTGAATATGCTCATGATGCTATTTTTGTTTATGATACCGCATTCAAAACCATAATTGATGCTAACTTTCAAGCGTGTAATAATTATGGGTATACCAAAGATGAACTTAAATCTCTCCCACCATCTTCGATTTGTAAATATCCTGCCCGGGGAAATTTTCACATAAAGGAAACGCTTGAAAAAGGTTTTTTAACCGGTTATGAAAATGTTCATCTGCATAAAGATGGCAGAGAAATCTTTGTTGAAATTAATTCTTCCATCATCGAATATGGTGGTCAAAAAGCCATTTTAAGCATATGCCATGATGTTACCGGGCGAAACGAAATTGAACATGCACTGCGTGAAAGCCAGCGAAAATACCGCCAGATCATTGAAAATACGGGTGAAGGTATCTGGATTTTAGATCATAATGCCAAAACCGTTTATGTAAACCCTCAATTGGCTTCGATGCTTGGCTTTACTGCCGACAGCATGCGCGATACATCCTTCTTTGATTACATCTATCCCGAAGACATGGATATTGGCAAACGCATGTTTATGAAAAACAATCCGGGGCAATTCAAACGCGTTGATCTTAAACTGGTTCGACAGGATGGCTACTTCCTTTGGGCAATACTTTCTCCCACACTCATCTATGATGAAGACAATCGCTCCTCAGGTATTCATATTTTAGTCACCGATATTACGACACGCAAAGCGTTGGAAGACACCCTTCGCGAAAGTGAAGAACGCTACAAAACCTTAGCGGAAAACTTCCCTCATGCCGCAGCTTTGATCATCGACCAAAATATGAGATGCGTGCTTGCTGCCGGCGATGCGTTTAAAAAGCTGGGTGCCGACCGCCCAAACACCGAAGGTAAAACCCTTTCGAATGTTCACCCTAAGGAATTAGCCCTGTTTTTTGAAGAGCAATACAAAGCCTCATTCAAAGGCGAACGTCGGTCGTTTCAAACGTTTTATCAAAATCGGCACTGGTTGGTTCATACCATTCCCAACAAATCGTCCGATGGGAAAATCAACACGATTTCCGTTATTTGCCACGATGTCACCGAATTAAAAAAGCAAAACGAATCCTTTTTGGAGCATAAGCTTAAGTTCGATCATCTTTTTAACCATGCACTCACCGGCCTGATGATTATTGATAGCAACGGAAAAATTACTAAAGTAAATCCCAAGTTGTGCTCAATGTTAGGGTACGATAATCAGGAGCTGCTTGGAAAAACAGTTCTCAGTATAAGCGCTAAAGAAGATGCTGAAACTGAAAGTAAGCTAATTCACAACTTATTTGATCAATCAGAGCAAGACTATGAAATGTCTAAACGATTTATTCATAAAACAGGTAACTTGATATGGGTTAAAGTTCATGCATCCATCCTGAGCGATGACCATCTAAAACCAGCCCAACCCCAATGTTTTATGATGATTGAATCATCAGACGACATCAATCACTCGTATTAAGATTTCGGATTTAATAAAACCCCAGTTGGACTTTTCAACTTTTTAGAGTGTTTTTACATTACTTACAATGCATGCTCCAGGTAGTATCAAATTAAATTAAGTTCGTTCATGCCTCATCCTAATAAGAATACCAATGATTTACCCCCGCAAAAACTAACTCAAGAGTCTCTGGGTCAAGCAAAAAAATTATTAGGCTATCTAGCGCCCTATAAAGGAAAATTTATTTCTGCGCTCATAGCTATGACCGTCGCCAGTCTTCTCGGGCTTGTTTTCCCTTATGTAACCGGCCAGTTGGTTGATTCTGCGCTTCAAGGCTCTTCGAGCGGATGGTTTGGTAGTATCGATACCATCGCGCTAACTTTAATTTTAGCCATTGGTTTGCAATCGGTATTTTCTTTTTTTCAATCCGTTTGGTTTGTTGAAGTTGGCGAACGCACATTATCCGATTTGCGGAAAGATACATACGCGCGTCTGATCCAATTGCCCATGTCATTCTTTTCTACCCGGCGTGTCGGAGAATTAAACAGCCGAATTTCTGCCGATCTTGGCCAAATTCAGGATACCTTAAACACATCTCTTTCTCAACTTCTTCGACAACTGGCCACAATGATCGGTGGCATTGCACTTATCGCAACCATGTCCTTAAAGCTCACCTTGGTGATGATTTCCTCGTTCCCCGTGCTGATTCTACTGGCAATTTTCATTGGGAAAAAAATTCGCCAAATGTCGCGCAAAGCTCAGGATATATTGGCCGATAGCAATACCATTGTTGAAGAAACCCTTCAGGGCATTTTAAATGTTAAGGCCTTTGCCAATGAAGGCTTTGAAATCAATCGCTTTAACGATAAAATCCATCACTATGTACATTCTGTTGTAAAGGTTGCCAAATACCGAGGCGTCTTTGTTTCATTCATAATTTTTGGCTTGTTTGGGGCTATAGTATTGGTCCTTTGGTACGGCTCAAAATTGGTTCAACAAAATGAAATCAGCATTGGCGATTTAACCGCATTTTTGCTTTATACCACTTTTATTGGTGCGGCTATGGGCAGCTTTGCCGATTTATTCAGCCAGGTTCAAAAAGCGCTGGGGGCAACCGAGCGAATTTTTGAGATTCTAAATCAAAACCCTGAAACGCTCTCACTTAACTTACAACCCATAAAACAGCCCAAACGAAATAAACGTCCTCTAAATGGCCAAGTCTCTTTTGAAGAAGTAAATTTTCGCTATCCGGGTCGCAAAAACCTCGTTTTAAAAAACATAACATTTGATGTTAGAAGCGGTGAGCGTATTGCACTGGTTGGGCCGAGCGGTTCAGGGAAATCAACGTTGCTTAATGTGTTGCAACGCTTCTACACGATTCAAAATGGCAACATATTGATTGACGGAAAAAGTATTGATGATTACCCGTTGAGCGCTTTACGAAAACAAATGGCAATTGTACCCCAAGATATTTTGTTATTCGGTGGATCCATTGAAGAAAATATTGCATACGGAAATCCAGGCGCTGATTTTGAAGAGATACAATCTGCAGCAATCCAGGCCCATGCGCACGAATTTATCACCAAGTTTCCCGAAGAGTACAAAACATTGGTCGGCGAGCGTGGGATTAAACTTTCAGGCGGTCAGCGCCAAAGAATAGCCATCGCCAGAGCGATATTAAGTGATCCGGCCATCCTGCTTTTGGATGAAGCCACCAGTTCATTGGATTCCGAATCGGAAAGGTTAGTTCAGGACGCTATTGAGCATTTAATGGAGGGACGAACATCGTTTATCATTGCCCATCGATTATCAACAATAAAAAATTGCGACAAAATCGTGGTTATCAAGGATGGTGAAGTCTATGAAAGCGGTACGCACCTTGAACTGCTGGAAAAAGAAAACGGCCTGTATCGTATGCTTTCCGAATTGCAATTTGATCTGGACTGATCATTTGCAATCAACATATTCACAACTTTCCGACCTGAACTCAAGTTCCACCGTTTCGTGATCAACCCCATGTTTTTTAATGGTGGCTTTAATCTGTTTTTTAATCGCTTTGAAATCATCGATACTTAATCCTTCATCTATCACCACATGAAATGAACCTACATTGTAATTACCATCCATAGACCAAACATGGGTATCATGAACGGAGACCACATGATCCAGATTTTTCATCTCTTCCAAAAGTAAATTTACATCAACATCTTTTGGCACACCCTGCAGAAATGTACTTAAAAAGCCATAGAGATTCTTATAAACATTCCACAAAATAAATCCAGATATTCCTATGGAAAGTAAAGGATCAAGAATGTAAAGCTCCCAGAAATAAATCACAATCGCGCCGAACAAAACAGCCACCCAACCCAGCACATCTTCCAACAGATGCAACATAACAACGCGCTCGTTGGCGCTATGACCATGCTGCAATCGCAATACGGCAATGCCATTAACCAAAACGCCGAAGATTGCAATATAAATCATACCTTCGGCATGGACTTCTTCCGGGTTGAAAAGGCGCAAAGCGGATTGATAGATGATAATAGACGAACCGGCTAAAAGCACTATCGAATTAATTAAAGCTGAAATTAATGCAAACCGCTTGTACCCGTAGGAATAAAGCTCATCACGATCTTTTTTGGAGAACCGCTGAAACACATATGAAAGTCCGATAACTAGCGAATCCCCTAAATCGTGAATCGCATCCGATAAAATGGCAACCGAATTGGTTAACAGTCCGCCAATAAATTCAATAATCGTAAATGAGAAATTGAGTAAAAAGGCCACAATCAAATTTTTTTCAGTGCGATCCTCCAAATGATGATGATGGTGGTGATGGTGATGGTGATGTGAATCGTGATTATGCCCCATAACTCTATCAAAGCAGTTAAAACGTTATAAACATCATATTAAGGTTTTAATTTAATACAAACCCTTTTATATTCATAAGGTTGATAGAACCTTAAATGCAAATGATTTACATTTAAAAACCTGATCTGAAAAGCGTTTATTATCAGCAACTTTTACATTAAAAACCACCTTCCATGAGCCACGCTGTTAAATACCCTCTGATTTATGAAATCAATACCAGAGTTTGGCTCAAAGAATTATCCGATAAATACCAAACCACGATTAACCTTTCCAGCATCCCGATCTCTGAAGTTCAAAAATGGGCCAATTACAACTTTAACGCGGTTTGGTTAATGGGAATTTGGTCTGTTGGTTCAAAAGGTCGCCAAATCGCCCAACAGCACGAAGGATTAATCAAAGACTATGCTTCTGCAAATCCGAATTGGAAACCTGAAGATATTTTATCTTCGCCTTTCGCCATTCAATGCTATGAAATTAACCCTGAAATCGGAACGCTAAACGGGCTTGAAAAATTTAAACAACAGCTTCTGGAATATGACATTAAATTAATCCTGGACTTTGTTCCGAATCATACCGCGCTGGATCATGCCTGGGTAACCGAGCGCCCGGATTATTACGTGAATATTTCCAAAGAAGTTTATGACCAAGTGCCCGAAAACTATTACCGTGTATCTTCCAATAGTTTTCTGGCTTATGGCCGCGATCCTTACTTTCCTCCTTGGACCGATACACTTCAATTGAACTATGGCAATCCCGATTTGCAAAGAGCCATTATCGAAGAATTAAAGTCTATCGCAAAATTATGCCATGGGGTTCGTTGCGATATGGCCATGCTGATGTTAAAGGATATCTATAACCAGGTCTGGGGATGCACAACCGGTGAAATGACGAACGAATTTTGGGATCGCGCGATTAAAACCATTAAGCACGACTACCCCGATTTTATCTTTATTGCCGAAGCCTATTGGGATAAAGAATGGGATTTACAACAACTTGGATTTGATTTTACTTACGACAAACGTTTTTATGACCGCTTGAAACGCGTGGATATTTCAAGTTTATCCAATCATTTAAAAGCCGACATTGTCTACCAAGAAAAACTCGTTCGGTTTATTGAAAATCACGATGAAGAACGTGCGGCCACAAGTATGTTGTCTTTCCAAAAAATAGCCGCAATGGTTTCACTAACCAGCTTAGGTATGCGGCTGATCCATGACGGACAAATTGAAGGTCGGAAAATTAAATTACCGGTTCAATTGGTTAATCGCCAATATGAAGAAACCAATGAGGAACTGAAGCTCTTTTATGAAAAACTGTTCAGGGTGATGCGGCTTACACCCATCACTCGCGGTAAATTCAGGCTTTTAGAGTTAAATGGCGATGCGGCTGATAGCGTAATTGCATTTGAACGAACCAACGGTGTAAAATCGAAACGTTTTATTACGATTGGCAATTTTAGCGCCGAACATCATACGCTTACATTCATGACCGATGCTTTTCAAGACATTCCAAGTTACGAGCATGTTGATGTCATCAGTACGGAATTAACAAAAAGCCCTCAATTCGATCTCTCTCGAAATAAGCTTACTGTTAGATTAAGGCCTTACGAAGGTTTGCTATTTGTTACTCACTGAACTTCCAGTTCATCCAACGAATTCAGATTTACATTGATATTTTTTTGCTCAGGTTTGTGATGGTAAATCTCGGATAACTCTTCGGGATTTTCTTTCGGCATAAACCAAGACCACACAAAAACGATACAAGAAATCAAGAGTGCAATATAAAACACTTCCCGAATGGAAACCGCCAAAAGACCGGATACGATGTTTAATTCAATCCCCGGTAAATTCAGTCGATTTAAGGGGTCTAAAATAATGTGAGGTTCATGGTATAGTTTTTCAAGAAACACCGAAGGGTTGTCATTCATAACATCGCCCAAACCCCTCTGAAAACGTCCGATTTGCAATCCACCTAAAACAGACAACCCCATTGTACCGCCAACGCTTCTAAACAATTGAACGGTGCTGGTTGCAGATCCTATGGTTGACTGCGCTACCGAACTTTGAACGGCTATTAATGAACTGGTAGCAATAAAACCCATCCCTAAACCAACGACAAGATTGTTGATAAACAATTGCCACCAAGGGGTTTGTAAATCAATCTGGCTCATTAATACCAACCCAAGAACCATAGCAAAACCGCCGGAAACCGATATGGTTCTAAACCCAACTTTGTTAAGCAATTTTCCGCAAATTGTTGTCCCGGATACCCATCCAAACGAGATACCTGTCACCACCCTTCCGGAAATACCGGCTGACTCACCTAAAGCGCCTTGAACAAACAATGGGATAAGATTTGATACCGAAAACAAGGTTGCACCGGCTAAAAAGCCTAAAAACACCGATACATAAAACACGTTGTTCTGAAACAATGCCAGCGGTATAATCGGTTCAACGGCTTTTTTTTCATGCCAAACCAACCAAACAATTAAGCTGATGCCCATCAAAAGTGATACCCATTGTACATATGTGATTCTGGCCTGACTTATTTCAAGCATTGCAAACAACAGCAAAATCCCACCGGAGGAAAACAGCACGGCGCCTTTATAGTCAATGCTGTGTTCCTGTTTTTTATCATCGGATAACTCAAGGGTTGATAGAATTAACCAAAGCGAAAACAAGCCAAGCGGTACATTGACATAAAACGCCCAACGCCACGAGAGATTCTCTACAAAAAATGCCCCGATGATTGGTCCGGCAACGCTGGCAATACCCCAAACTGCACTCAGGGCGCTTTGCATTTTCGCACGTTTTTTTGGGGTGAATAGTAAGCCAAACATGATAAAGCTCATGGTGATCAACCCACCGGCGCCCACGCCCTGAATTCCCCTGAAAATAATAAGCTGCACCATGCTTTGAGCCATACCGCATAGCATAGACCCAATTAAAAACACAACAATAGCAATCACGATAAAGCGCTTATGGCCATATAAATCGGAGAGCTTTCCATAAAGCGGCGTTGTAATGGTAGAAGCCAGCATAAAAACAGTGCCTACCCAGGGAAACAAGGATAAGCCGCCAACCGATGAAATGACCGAAGGCATAATGGTGCTGGTAATCATTCCATCCATGGCTGCCAAAAACATGACAAATAGAATAGCCGTGGTTAGAATCTTTTGGCGAGCCTCTAAAGACAAATCACTTTTCAAAACTAATTTTTTAAAGGAATCAATCAATTTGCAGCGCTCCCAATTTTGTATAAGGGACTTATCAAGCTTTTTCTATGCATCATTTTCATTCTTAACTTACAGATAGTATTTCCAATCATGGAAAATTACAGTTCCCTGAGCGCTAATTGAGAGGTATGCTGAGCGGAGCCGAAGCATTAACGAAACACTGCCGAACAGAACATTTAAAATCGGCATTTCGGCTCCGCTCAATGACCGATTTTATTATTGTTACTGCCTGTTTGTTTTTTTGACTATTCACGCCAAAAATTTGCTCTCGCGATGATGCACGAGTACAGCTTTAACAAAGGGTTGCAACCCCTTGTTTTCGAAGCCACCTCCGCTAGCGTTGGATAAAACACGTCATACCTATTTTTATCATTAACTCGTGATAACGTTCCGTTAGTCGTTTATCATGTCAATTCTCTCAATCATTGCTTTTTCTGACTTTCCGTTTTACAATCCTAAATCGTATGAACGTCTTAACCGTTTAAATCGATTGATTTCTTAACCAATTGCTTCGGAAAGAAACTTTGAAAATACAAAATCATGTGCTTAATCCCCTTTACAGTAGATGCTTTTTTCTTGCAAAATCCTTTTTATTTCATGATAAATGTTGATAGATTAACGGTTACCAAAAAACGGATGTGCTTTAGATTTGGCTAAGCCTTCATAGAAGAATGGCATTCCTGTTATTAAAACGCTTAACGAAAGAATACCATGTCATCAAACTCAAATTCTTCTCATAACAAAATCAATTTTGGTAAATACCTCCCCAAAATCAATAGTCCTGAAGACCTGCGAAAGTTTGAGCCTTCAGAGCTGCAGGAAATTTCTCAAGAATGTCGGGAGTTTGTCATCGATATGATTTCTCAGAATGGCGGGCATTTTGGTTCCACACTGGGTGTTGCCGAATTATCCGTGGCATTACACTATGCCTATAACACGCCTTATGATAAACTCATCTGGGATGTGGGCCATCAGGCTTACATTCACAAAATTTTGACCGGCCGGCGCGATCTTTTTCACAGCAATCGCAAATACAAAGGAATATCCGGCTTTCCCAAGCGATGCGAAAGCGATTATGATGCCTTTGGCGTTGGTCATGCGTCTACCTCAATATCGGCTGCTGCGGGAATGGCTGTAGCCAGAGATCTGAACAACGAAGATTATAAGGTAGTCGCCGTAATTGGCGACGGTTCTTTGACGGGCGGATTAGCCTTTGAAGGGCTCAATCATTTAGGCCATTTAAAAACTGATGTGACCATTATTTTGAATGACAATTGCATGTCGATTGATCCGAATGTCGGCGGGCTTAGAAATTACTTAACAGACTTTACAACGAACAGCACTTACAACAAACTTCGCCGCGACATATGGGAAACCTTATCGCGTTTTGATAACGAAATCGGCTCTACGGCCAGGCGAGTGGTTCGCGGCATTGAAGACGGTTTAAAAGCCGCCCTTACGCCGGGTTCGTTTTTTGAAGCGCTTGGCTTCCGCTATTTTGGTCCTATAGATGGCCACGATGCCGAGCACTTGGCTAAAATTTTAAGCGAAGTTAAACAATTGCCCCATCCAAAGCTTCTTCATGTTAGTACCGTAAAAGGTAAAGGCTTCAAACCGGCCGAAGAAAATCAAACCAAATGGCATGCGGCCAGTGGCGCTTTTGATCGCGTAACCGGTGATGCATCAGCCAAGTCAAAACAATCTTCGCCGCCAAAATACCAGGATGTATTTGGAAAAGCGATGGTGGAGCTGGCTCAGAAAAATAAAGATCTGGTAGGCATCACAGCCGCGATGCCGTCGGGAACGTCCTTAAGCATGCTTCGTGATTCTCTTCCCGAGCAATTTTATGATGTTGGCATTGCCGAAGGCCATGCCGTTACATTTGCCGCCGGACTTGCCACCCAGGGATTTCATCCGGTTTGTGCCATTTACTCATCCTTTCTCCAACGTGCGTTTGATCATGTCATCCATGATGTGGCCTTGCAAAATCTTCCGGTAATTTTCTGTTTGGATCGTGCCGGGTTTGCCGGAGCTGACGGCCCAACGCATCACGGCACGTTTGATCTCTCTTATCTTCGAATGATTCCGAACATCGCCATCATGGCGCCAATGAACGAACAGGAACTTCGGGACATGCTTTACACTGCTTCGCTCTATAAATCCGGGCCAATTGCCATTCGATACCCCAGAGGCAACGCTACGGGAATGGATGTTCGCCAGGATTTTGAAAAAATGGATATTGGAAAAGGCGAGATATTAAAGGATGGCGAAGACATCGCGATTCTTTCTATCGGCGTGATGAGCAACCACGCATTACAAGCCGCTGACATCCTAAACGCCGAAGGCGCTAATCCTTTGGTTGCCAATATGCGTTTTGTAAAGCCTCTTGATACCAATCTAATTGATGCCATTTGCGAACGCTTCCCAAGGATTGTAACTATTGAAGAAAATTCCATTGTGGGAGGTTTTGGCAGCGGCGTGCTTGAATACATTCAATCCAAACAATATCGCAACCAGGTTCTCACACTGGGCATTCCCGATCGCTTTATTAGTCATGGCAGTTCAGGAGAATTGTACCAGGAAATTGGATTGGATCCCGCGAGTTTAGCCAAAAAAATCCTGGAGTTTTCACACTCCGAAGACCTTGTTGGTTTGGACTAATCAAAACAAAAAGCCGGTTTATGCCGGCTTTCTCATTTTAGATATTTCGATTTGATCTTGCCATTCAAACAGCGCTAGCAGTTACATCTGAAAATCTTCATAACTGTTGGCTGTGTTTGCTTAGATCAGTTTAAACCCGAACTGACTGTAATTGCTGGTTACCCAAAAAATTAAATGGCAACACAGATTCGCATAAATGCCCGCCATAACATCGTCCATCATAACGCCAAATCCTTTGGGTAATTTCTGCAGCTTATTTATCGGTTCGATTTTTAAAATATCAAATACGCGAAAACTGATAAATGCAATGGATATTGCCGCAAAGGTTTTAGGTAACATAAATAGCGCAATCCACTGTCCCACCACTTCATCAATGGTTACTTCAGAAGGATCGTGGCCGTAAAATTCTTCAAGTGTTGTGCTCGCCCAAATACCGAGTATTAAAAACAACACAATCATCGACGCTAAAATTAACGGATCGCTAAAATGCGGTACATACCAATAAATGAGGATTGCCAGCAAGCTACCGAACGATCCTGACGCAAAAGGGATATAGCCGGTACCAAAACTGGTACCAAAGACTTTTGCAAGGAATATTTTCATACTAAATGTTATATAATCGCTTTAAGTGATGAATGAAAACTCAGGTAGGCGTCTCGAATGACAGGCCAATTAACAATAACATAAGAAATGCCAGTATAAAATGTAAAAAAGGTTAAGGCCAACATCATGTAGTCTATCCAAACCGATTCCAACGCATTTTTCATGAGCATGGAAAATGTCGGATCAAAAAAAGCATCTTGTTTTAAAAACATTAACAGCAAAATGGCATACGCGAATATATTCTGAAAAAAGGTTTTAATCTTTGCAGACTTACTGGTAATAATGGGTTTGTTTTTACGCTCGGCATTGATTCTTAAGACCGTGACCAAAAAATCACGTGCGGCAATAACCAAAACCATCCAAAGGGCAACATACCCATGAAAAACATAAACCAAAAATGCCGTTGTAATTAATATTTTATCGGCTAATGGATCCATAAATGCCCCCCAGCGAGTCACGACGCCATATTTTCTGGCATGATAACCATCATAGAGATCGGTTAATGAGGCGATTAAAAACACAATAACGCCCCATAATATCATGTATGGATCTTCAGACAAAATCAACCATGCAAACACTGGCGTTAAGAGAATTCGTAATACGGTTAATTGATTGGGTAAGGTCATTTGCATGTTTGATCAGCAATTTTTTTTAGTAACATAATTCTTTTTAAAACGAAATGAAAATATCAAACCCCGCTTAAGCCTTTAAATTAACGATAGTTACTCCAACGCCGCCTTCATTTAGATTGCCTAAACGAAACGAACCAACTCTAACATCTCGCTTCAAAGCTTCATTGACTTTTTTGCGCAAAGCGCCTGTTCCTTTTCCATGAATAATTTCAACCTGATTTAGGTGACAAGATAATGCTTTTTCAAAAAAACGATCAATTTCATACAAGGCTTCATCGCCCGTCTGACCCCTTAAATCCAACTGATGACTTACCGTTGTGTAATCTACATCTCTCTTAACCGAAACCGATACTGAAGCCGATTGGGATTCCGGCTCAGTTTTACCGCCAACTTTTCGCAGGTTTCTCAATTGCGTCTTCATTCTGAACTGGCCAAACTCCACGCTGGCCTCTTCCCCATGAATATCTTTAATGACGCCCTTCGTACTGGAATCGAGCAATGTTACCTGATCGCCTGGCTCAAACTGGGAAATTGACTGAGAAGCCACAAGTTCATCCAAAAGCTTCGATTCTTCTTTGGCCATTTCCAATCGCTTTTTCTCAATGATTTTACGGCTCTTTTTGGCCGTATCCTGCTTGGCTTCGGAGGATTTGATTTCCTCTAAGAGGTTTTTTACCAGTTTATCGGCCTGGGCAAGCACATGTTTGTTTTCCTGAATGCCTTTCTTCTTGATCTCTTTACGTTGTTTTTCAGCTTCAGTAACCTTTTGCTTTAGCTCGTCTTTGAGTTTCTCATTTTCTTTGATCAATTGCCGAACGTTCAGTCGATCTTTTTCAACCGATTGAAACTCGCGGCTTAAATCGGAAATTAATTGTTCCAAATTTTGCCGGTTTTCCCCAATCAATGTTTTTGCGTGTTTTAACAATTGGGGCGGGTACTGCATGCGTCGCGCCATTTCCAGAGCAAAACTGTTTCCGGGAAGTCCGGCAATAAACTGGTAAGTTGGCCGCAAATCGTAGGCATCGTATTGCATAGAGCCATTCATAATCCCTTCCCGTTCATGAGCAAATGCCTTCAACGAGCCCTGATGCGTGGTAACACAAACCAGAGCCTTGCGCTTTAAAAAGCTTTCCAGAATCGCTGTTGCCAGCGCACCACCTTCTTCGGGATCAGTACCTGAGCAGATCTCATCGATCAAAACCAGGCTTTGCGCCGAGGCCTCATCCAGAATATGTTTGATGTTGGTTAAATGCGAGCTAAAGGTTGAAAGGTCATTTTCAATGGATTGTTCATCGCCGATTTCAACATATATATTATCAAACAAAGGTATAACGCTATCTTCACGACACGGGATCAAAAAAACCTGTTTTAACAATCCCGCTAAAAGACCAAGAGTTTTCATTGCCACCGATTTTCCACCGGCATTTGGCCCGGTTATAACAAGCACGCGTTTTTGGCTATCCATTTCCACTGTTAGTGGAATGGTTTGCTTGTGATGCTTCGTGTTCGAGATCAAAAGCCATAAATGATAGGCGTCATAAAGTTTCAGGGTGTTTTCCCGCGAAATGTTCGGAAGCACACAATCCATAGCCAGGGCTAATTTTGCTTTGGCATAAATGGCATCAAACTGCATTAAAATATCCTGATTTAAACGAAGGTTCGGAAGCTCTTTTTGCAGCGCGTGCGACATTTCCCTTAACAATCGCTCAATTTCCCGGACTTCCTGGATTTCAAGATCGCGTATTTCATTATTGATCGCCAGGGTTTCCGATGGTTCAATAAAAACCGTTTGACCGGATTGCGAAATATCGTGGATAAATCCCTGGATTTTATATTTGTATTCAACCCGAAATCCCAAAACCAAACGAGAGTTCCGAATGGTTACGCCGTCATCCATTAAAAGATTGTCTTCGGCATATTTTCGTTGAAGCGACTCCATTTTACGGCGCAGGGCCTCGCGGCTTCGTTGCAACTTTCCCCGGATATATGCCAACGCATCGCTGGCCGTTGTTTTGATCTCGCCATTATCTTCAACAAGCTGCCGGATCTCATACTGAAGCGTTTTTTCAAACCAAATGGTTTCGGTCAGTGAATTCAGAAACGGATATATCTCTTTACGGTTGAACACAAACCGCTTGATTTGGCTGGCCGCTTTTAATCCGGCTGAAACGCTCAATAGTTCTTTGGGTTGAAGAAAATGCGCTTCAACATTGAGTTTTGAAAGGATGGGTCGGGTATCGGGTAAAATTTCGATGGGTAAATCTTCTTCTGCCGCCAAAAGCGCTTTGCAATCCTGAACTTTGTTTAATTCTTCCTGGAGCTTATCATAATCATTAATGTTGGGTTGATCTCTTAAGGCGTCTCTGCCCATTTCAGACATACAAAATCGCTCGGTATAAGCAACAATCTTATCAATTTCTAATTTTTGGTTTAAATCCATACGTAAAGCGAATGATTAAAAATCTTATATTATCAATCTTATTAAAAACCCATTTGCACGAATAACTCTGGAAAAAGCGTTTATCGAAGCATGATTTTGAAAATTTGCCTGGATAATATATGCTCTTTTAACCAAATTTAACTGTTAAGAAGTAATGAAACTTGCTGTAAATATTGACCACATTGCCACTTTAAGAAATGCCAGACTGGCCGAAGAACCCGACCCGGTAACAGCTGCACATTTAGCCGAACTTGCCGGCGCTTCAGGAATCGTTTGCCATTTGCGTGAAGATAGGCGGCACATTAAAGATCGCGATTTACAACTTTTGCGCGAAACCATCAAAACAAAATTGGATCTTGAAATGGCCATGACTCACGAAATGAAGGAGATTGCCATAAAAACAAAACCCGACCTGGTAACTCTTGTTCCTGAAAAACGGGAGGAATTAACTACTGAAGGCGGTTTGGATGTTATGGGATTTCAGCAAGAACTGCGTGGATTTATCTCGGATTTAAAAGAGGCTGGCATTCCCACAAGTTTGTTTATTGAACCCACAACCCAGGCCATTACCGTTTCGGCTGAGCTTGGCGCCGATTTTGTTGAGCTGCATACCGGCAAGTATTCCCTTTTAACCAAAGAAACTGAAATTGAAGCCGAATTAGAGCGATTGCAAAATGCCGCTCATATCGCAAAAACATTTAATCTAAGGGTTGTTGCCGGTCATGGTTTAAATTACCAAAATACACCAGCCATTAAATCCATAAAAGAAATTGAAGAAGTTAGCATTGGCCATGCCTTAATTGCGCGCGCGGCATTGTTTGGCATGGAAAAGGCCGTCAAAGACATGCTGAAACTCTTAAACTAAATCTCCTGATGCAGAGAGATGATTTCATGCAAAAAGCCATCGATTTAGCCAAAAAGAATGTTTTATCCAATAATGGCGGTCCGTTTGCCGCCATTATCGTTAAAGACCATACCATTTTGGCAAGCGGATGCAATGTTGTTACAACCGCCAACGATCCAACGGCTCATGCCGAAATCACCTGTATCAGAAATGCTTGTCAAGAGTTGCAGACGTTTGATCTTTCGGGTTGTGATCTATACGCCACATGCGAGCCTTGCCCGATGTGTTTGGGTGCGTCTTAAACAAGTGTTTTACGCCGCAACCAGGCACGATGCTGCCGAAGCCGGGTTTAACGATGCCTTTATTTATGAAGAGCTATCTCGAAAACAGGAAAACAGAACCATTTTGTTTGAACAATGTTTAAGGCAAAATGCTTTGGAAGTTTTTTCAGCCTGGAAAACACATCCTTATAAAACACATTATTAATGACAAAAAACCGTTCTAAAATTAAATTTGTTCTGGCAACTCATAATGCCGATAAAGTCAAAGAAATCTGTCAGGTTCTTGGCGACTTATCCGATTGTTTAATGATCAGTTCAGCGATTGATTATCCTGATCTTGTGCCTGCAGAAGAAACCGAACTCACGCTGGAAGGCAATGCTTTAAAAAAAGCTCACGTGATTTTTAAACAGCTATCTCACCCTGATGAAGATTTATTAGTGATGGCAGACGATACCGGATTGGAGGTTGAGGCTTTGGGTGGCGCCCCGGGAGTTTTTTCAGCGCGCTATGCCTGCGATATTACTCCGAAACCAACGTATAATGATAATGTTCAAAAGATGCTTCGTGAAATGACAAACCAATCCAACAGGGATGCTCGTTTTAGAACGGCCATTGCATTAATCGGCAACCTAAACTTTGGAAAACAGTCTAAGGGTTCATATTTTGAACGAACCTTTGAAGGGGAAGTCAATGGTACGATTACCCATGAAAAAATTGGCGACACCGGTTTTGGTTATGACCCAATTTTTAAAGTCGCTTCACTGGGCAAAACATTCGCTGAACTTAGTATTGAAGAAAAAAATCGAGTTAGCCACAGGGGATTAGCATTAAAGGCATTAGCGGCTTATTTAAGCACAACCCTGAATTGTAATTAGCCAATTCTTCATTAATGTGTTGCAATGATTTTTAGCTTTATTTAAAACATTATGGCCACAACCGCTGAATCAATTAATACTACTGTTAAACACGAATTGCTTCAAGCTATTCGTAATGAAGAAGCGTTTTTTTCTATACTGACCAGGCTAACGGCGAAGGAATTAAAACAGGTACTGGATTTTTTTTGGGATTTTTTGATTGATCAGTCTCAAGAAGCAACAACAAAGCTTCACCAAACCGATTTACTTCAAAAACTCGAACCGTTATCCAAATACCAGCAACGGGTAAAATGCCAGGAGCCTTTAGGGTACTGCACAATTTCAATGTGCGTTCGCGTTAGCCCGGATTGCGCCATTGAACGCATTACCGGGATTTTTAAATCACTAATCCCTTTTTTACAAACATTAGCCAACGAAAAACCGGAGTGCTTATCTACTAAATTGGATGAACCGGAAGAAAAAACAACTGGCATTCAGGCTGAAACCTTCACCCCTGAACCTATTTTAAGCGAGCCAAACGGTTCCGATCAAGAAATTTTGAGACAACCGGAGGAGCATTCCAAGCAAACTGAGGCCATTTCGGAAGACATGCCTTCTTCGACAGAGTCGGAAAACAATGCTTCTCAAATGCCATTATCAGAGAAATATGCAAAATATAAAGATCAACTCTGGTCTATGGTTGAATTTGAAGGTTTAGATCACGCGTTTTTACAAACTCGGGAAGGCCAGGTGTTACAATTTGCCTCTTCCAGCCGATCGGATTATGAAAATATTGCCGATAAAATATCAGCGGAAATTGAGTCGGTTATTGAGCAAGGTGAAGCGGCTAATTATCAAAACCTGCTTACCGTAACCAAAGAATACAGCCAAGGTGTTATGGCTATTCGAGCGATTGCGGATGATATTTATTTGGTCGGCGTTTCGGAAACCGTACTTCCGGGAAAAATTCACAGCTTAATCGTTAAGCTCGGAAATATGCTTCAAACCGAAATGAAGTAAACAGGTATAAAAATTATTTAATAACAAAAGAGGCTGCATGCGCAGCCTCTTTTGATTTTATATGAAATGAAATTTAGAATTTCACGCCGGCTCTAATTCCAATATAGCTTGTATCATCAGTTACAAACTGATAACGACCAGCTACATCTAATGTTAAATCACCTAAAGGCATTTCAAAACCTACAGAAGGCGCTAAACTTAACCTGACTTCACTATCGTCATTTGAAAATGTTTGTCCAAAAATTGTTCCTTCAGCAGAAAGCATAAGGTAGTGAAAACCGGCTTCGGCCATACCATAAGCGCGGATACCATCACTTTTTGGCATAAAGAAATATTTTAAACCGGCTTGAACAGGAATAGCGCTCACATCGGTAGTAATACCAAAAAATTCTTCACCAGACCACATTAAGTAACCAATAGTTGCTGTAAGGGTCATATTTTCATCCATCATTTTTTCACCGCTAATCGTAGCGCCAAATCCTGTGCTTGCTAAATCACCGAAGTCACCCGTTGGCAACGCTAACTCACCATTTACACGGAATTTAATGTCTTGAGCGTTTGAAACACTTGGGCTAAGAGAAGCCACAGTAAATAGCAACGCCACAGCTAATGCCGATAAAAAGTTTTTCATGTCTTTGTCCTGTTTTTTTAGTTTTTTGATGTTTAGAACCTACAGCGTAACAATGTTTATCAGTGTTACAGGTGGCAAATATAAAAAATATTCTCGAATCTCAAATTAATTGAGCCTTATTATGTTCATTTAATTATTAACTTATGTCTTGCCACTTATGCCTTGTCGATAATTGTCAGGGAAGGTGGAAATCTATTGAACGGAAAAACGAAAGGTTAAACAGGAGTGCGTTTAAATATAAATTCAAAGAGACTGCCGATTAACAGTCTCTTTGATAATGTTCTTTGGTTCATCAATTAAAGTAGAAAGAAGCGCCGACAGCCGCTGTAGTAAACCCAAGCACGCTTACATCGCCGGCGTCTTCTCTTCCATCAGAATACTTTCCATAGCCAAAACCTACCTGGCCATATACGCCCAAGTTATTTTCAATCATCACTTGACCGCCTAATAATGCGCTGATCATCAAAAATGTGTCCGTCTCTGAATTTTCACTGTATGAGTCGTCCGCTGAAGAATAAGAAAATTCAACGCCAACAAATGGCACGGTGCTCAAAAAGTACTTACCGCCAACATTTATGCCAAATGCCGTAGCGCTTTCATCTGGCGGATCAACTGAGATGGTTTGGAATCCTACTCCTAAATCAAGTTGTAATTGATCGCTCAGAGTATATAAAAACTGAGCTCTTGGAGCAAAGGAAGGCGTAGCTCCGCCGCGGCCGTCATTTATCGCTTGATCGACTAATGAGCTAGATGCAAACGATGCTCCCACGCCAAATTTACCTTCCGATAAAGGGCCTTTCGCAAAAGATGGCGTAGAGACTAAAAGCGCAGCGAGAAGTGCGAATACAGTAGATAAAAATGTTAATTTTTTCATGTGTCTGTCCTGTTTAAAGTTAATGATTTGAGGTGTACTTCAAACTAAAGTAACTATATAGTAATATTGCTACCATGGCAAATATAACAAATAATATGTCGTATCAAATGGCTGGACATTTTTTTTCTACATAAATGTTCTAAACCACATTTACCGAGAAATCTCGTATATATCCACCATTGTATTGACTTTCAGGCAAGCTTGTCGTATAATCAGAAAAACAATTATTAACCGTAAGTTCGCTTATGAAGATTATTTACACGTTAGCGCTGATGCTTTCTTTTGTGGCGCTATCGCCTACAATATCACATGCTCAATTAAAACGTGATTTACCCGGCAAAGGTATTCAGGATGCCTCATCGTCGTTAATTTCCTCACCTTCAACGACTATGCAAAAATCATTTTTTAATGCGTTGTTGGATCCGGAGCATTTTCGAATGTCTCACAGCTACAGTTTACAGTATAATTCTTTGCTGAATAATACCGTAGGCGAGTATGTAAATACGATGACCTATGCTTTTGATATCCCGTTAATGATAAGAGCCGATATTGGGCTGATGCATCAACCATTTGGGGTTTCCAACGAACAAAAACAGTATGGTTTTGGTTCGGATGCCTTTTCAGGAGTGTATCTAAAGAATTTATCAATGACATACCAACCCTTTAAAAACCTTTGGATGGGCATATCCTTTCAGCGTTATAATGCTTCCGACATTAATCCTTTTTTTTACCATCCCAACAGATGGTCGCTTATGTACTAAATTGATTTAACTTTTTTGTAATGCTCCCATAAAAAAACGCCTTTTGATGTAATTCAAAAGGCGCTTTGTTTTTTACCACCAAAAAGACAAACAGGTAATGAGGTGTCATCCGCTGGCGGATTTAGCTCAAAAACAAGCGGTTGCAAACCCTTGTTATAGATGATATTCATGCGTCATTGGAAATCCATATAAGGTCATTCCGAACTTGTTTCGGAATCTATATATGTACACGGAATCTTTTCTTTTTTTACCTGTTATTTTATTAGAGTTTCCGCCATTGGAAAAAGTCTAGTTGAAATTCTTTTTACTCCATAGCAATCGCCATATTTCAATATGAGTTTGATAGCCCCGCCCTCCTTCATAAGGGTAGGTATGCGTATAGGCTCGAATTAAATTCTTTCCATCGGGTGTAAAACCTGAAAATATTTCGGCATCATAAAATTCCTTTGAGCGTGAAACCAAAATGGCTTTGGTGGTTTTTAAATCTTCCGGCGGATTTTTGTATTTGGTTCTAAGTTTAATTTCTGCAGCAACATCTTGGCTTACATTATCAACCAAAACTATTTTATCTCGATTAATGGATTGAATCTCAAAACGGCTGCTAGAAAGCAAACCTTCTTCGCATAGATTGCATTTCGGAATCGTATCAATCCAATTTTCAAACTCATAATCGGTTGTGAATCGTTTTCTGATGTCTGTCCACGACTTGGTTTCCCAGGCCTTTTTCTTGTCGTATAGGGATTTTGTAATCATATACTGTTTATCGGCAGAAAATTGGGCATGGCTGCCTTCAACCGTAGCCACTTCACTCCAATTTCTAATTTTATAAACCTTTGATATGGGTTTAGATCGCAATCTTGGTTTGGTTCCTCCGGCCACAAGATATCTCCCACTGGGATCAAAAGTGGCTTTGCTTGCCCAAAAATCCGTTTTTTCGTCGTCGGGATCGCTTTCAACGGTAAAAATATTTCGCCATATTCGCGTATCCCATACTTCCAATCGGCTTCCCTTGAAAGCGCTTCCCCCGGCAATAACTAAATACCTGTCGTTATTGCTTTTAATAAAAGAAGGTTTCCCACCCGGAAAAGTGTGGGTTAAAAATTTATGGTACGCTAAGGGAACTTCCACCTTGTATTTCTTTCCTTTCACAAAAGTCTTACCAGCGACCAAGTAGGGTCTGCGAGATTCTACAATTCTAAATGTTCCCCACGATTTTGCCTTTTTAAAATTCTTTTTAAACTCATCAGCTTGTTCAACAGGAACAACGATTTTTGCTTTAAAGTATCTTTTTGCTCCATATACTTTCACAGGAAACGCGCCAATTACATTATCGTAATGGCGAAGATAAATCTTTACTTTTTCAGTGTATTCCCTATTTAAAATCCCCATAATCTGTCGTTGTTTTTTGTTCAAACGACGGTCGCTTATCCTTTCATACCGATGTATTATTGCTTCACGTTTTTTAGTGTAACGTTCAAGGGCATTCTGGTAATTATCGGGATTTTTATATTTCCTCTTTTTTGGCCGCGAAAGTTTTCGAAGCGCTTTCCGCTCATCTTTTTTAATTTTGTATTTGATTTTTTTGTATTCTTTCTGAAGCTTTCTGAGTTTTTTTTGAGCTTTATAAACTGCTCGGCTGGCTGCATGAACTTCGGTGTTTTGAACAGATGACGCTGAAAAAAGAATCAACAGAAAAAAAACACTTATTGAATATTTATGTTTAATCATAACCACAATATGATTTTTTAGTAACTAGCTTAAACCAAAATCCAGTGATTCAAAACTTAGGTGGGGCTTCTTTTGGTGAGAAGCTACAACATTTTTATTAATAAATGGATAAATTTTCTGAAATAAGGCCAAAGAAAATAAAGATTTAACCTTTTTTACCTTAATCATGCAACTGAGTTGTTTCTCCGGTTTAAAAAATATCTCATCTTATCTGAAAAATTCAATAATTTGATGGTCAAAAATCAAATCGCGTTCTGAAATCTGCCGTTTGAGAACAATCCCAGAAAGTGAAGTCGCCCTGCTTAGCGCCACATAAACCTGTCCATGTTCAAATGCGCCTCGCCCTAAATCAATAATTACACGCTCAAACGTTTTACCCTGACTTTTGTGAATGGTAATCGCCCAAGCGCATTTTAAAGGGTATTGGGTGAAAATCCCGATGGGCTCAGCCAAAATTTCTTTTGTTTCATTATCCACATAATATTCCATCATTTCCCAATTGACTTTTTTGACATCCACCGTAGTTCGCCTGCCCTCTTTTTCAAGCTCAACTTTAATGCCTTTCTCAGAAAGCTCTAGAATCTTACCTAAGGTTCCGTTTACCCATCGTTTATCAGGATCATTTTTAACAAACATCACCTGGGCGCCTTGTTTTAAGATCAATTCCTGATCGGTCGGCAGTACTCTTTGATTAAACACGCCTTCAATTTCAGCCTCAAACCGGTAACTTTTCGTGTTCAATTGCTTTAAATACCATGTATTTATTTTCGATGCCAGGTTATTGATGCTGCATAGCGTGATGTAAAACTCATTTTCGGTGGGCTGAAATTGTGGATCATACCTGGAATTCAGATGTTCAAATTCCTGATAGGTCATCGTTTGATTGCGAATAGCATTCAAAATATCAAGGAAATGGTCGTCTTGTTGCCTATAGACTGTTTGCAGCTCTATGGTTCCTAAAACAATCTCCTGAAACACTTTAGCGCTAAAAAAATATGGGCTAGCGTACGTAGATTCCATGTACTCTGCTTCGGGCTGAGTTGAAATAACCGGTGGAAGCTGAAACAAATCGCCGATAAATATCATCTGAACGCCGCCAAAAGGCTGAGATTTATCTTTACCATTGATCCTTAAAAAACAATCGATGGCATCCATCATGTCGGCGCGTACCATCGAAACTTCATCGATGATCAGTGTATCCAAGCTTTTATATAATTTTTTTTGACGCACCGAATGAATGCGATCCTCGGTTAGCAAACCCGGCGGAAATTTAAAAAAGGAGTGGATGGTTTGCCCGCCAACGTTTAAGGCAGCTACACCCGTTGGCGCAACAATTGCCACATTTTTTTTGGTTTTGGCTTTAAAGACTTCCAAGAGTGTTGATTTACCCGAACCGGCTTTTCCGGTAATAAACAGGCATTCCATGCTACTTTCCATTCGGTCAAACGCCTCCTGAAATTCCCGATTCATGTCTATATGCTCAAATCGTTCAAAGTGATTGCCTGAGGATGCTTTGTTAACTGAACCTTGCTTAAGGGGTAGCGTTTTAAGGCCGGCTGATTTAGGCCCTAAAACCCGGCGTTTTGATGATGCCATAATCACACAAATGAAAAAATGGGATAGATAACTTTGGTTAAATAGATACGAAATATTTAATCAGAAATTAAGCGGGTTTATTATCTTCCGTGAAAATTTTTAAGTGATAAAAAAACCTCGTATGACTCTTTTTCAGGCAATTATTCTTGGGATTGTTCAAGGTCTCACCGAATTCCTTCCAATCAGCAGTTCCGCTCATCTGCGAATTGTTCCGGCGTTATTTGGTTGGGATGATCCCGGCGCAGCTTTTACAGCAATTATCCAAATTGGAACACTGGCCGCGGTTTTGATTTACTTTTATGAAGATATTTACCGAATCACCATAGCTACCTTAAAAGGATTGTTTTCAGGCGCTCCCTTTGCAACACAGGATTCCAAAATGGGATGGATGATCTCGCTTGGCACCATACCCATTGTCGTGTTTGGATTATTATTTAAAGATGAAATTGAAACCAGCTTGCGGTCGCTTTATGTCATCAGCAGCTCGCTTATCCTATTAGCATTAATCCTAATGCTCGCTGAATACTTAATTAAGCAGGCCGAAGCCAGGGGTGAGCGTTTAAAACGTTTAAACAACCTGAGTTGGTTGGATGCCATCGTGGTTGGATTTGCTCAAAGCCTTGCTTTAATTCCCGGATCTTCGCGCTCCGGTACAACCATTACCGGCGGTTTGTTCTTAAAAATGAATCGTGAAACCGCCGCAAGGTTTTCCTTTTTGCTTTCATTGCCCGCCGTATTTGCCGCAGGTATTTACCAGCTTATTAAAGTTTTCCCAGAGCTTCAATCTTCCGAGGAAGGTCTGCTTAATTTAGTTGCCGCTACAATTGTTTCGGGAATTGTTGGGTATGCTTCAATTGCGTTCTTGTTGGATTACCTCAAAAAGCATTCTACCTATTTATTCATTATTTATAGAATTGTTTTAGGCTGCTTTTTGCTGGCAATGCTCTCGCTTGGGTATTTAGACGCGTTATGATCGTTTGTGACGACCTGTACAATTATCGCAGATCTTGCATTTCTCATTGTATCGGGATTCCCCAAAGTAATCCAGGATATAATTCCGACGGCATCGGGTGTAAAACGCATATGATTTCATTTGTTTGAATTTTTTTTGGGCCAAACGTTTACGACGATCCAATTTACGCCAATCTATGGGTAACTTTTTTTTAGGGTGATAGGCGCCATTCAGCAAAACATGAATCTCATCCGAATCTTTTAGATCAATCAAGTGGTTTTGAGACCAATCATTTAACAACGATTCCAATGTTTGTCTCTCAATATTATTTTTTTTCCCAAATGCCTCATGGTTGAACGCCACATAACGGTTGAAGCAACCCTCGCCATAGGTTCTTAATAAACCTTCAAAAAGCGCTTTTTGATTTTGGTCGCCCGATGAACCGACCCATTCTTTTAACACAAAACGCTCAACAAGCGCTTTCAACACAACTTGTTTTTTATCAAGCGTTTTTGTAATGCTAAGCAATCCTTCACGTGCCAAAGTATTGAGTATGGCCTGAAGTTTGAACGCGGTAATCGGTTTGGAGGATTTCCTGTTGTAGGATTCCAATAACGCCTGTTTGCTTAGATTCAATTCCGCAGCATTACCATTTTGATAGCTTTTGATCCGTTCATACCCCAATATAAGTTCATCTTTGCCCGGATGAAGGCTTTCAATAATGTAGTCTTGGCGTTGCATATCCGAAATGTTATACAACAAAACCGCATAACTGCGCTTGCCATCTCGTCCGGCCCTCCCAGCTTCCTGGTAATAAGCTTCCAAATTATCAGGAACATCATAATGAATAACGGTTCGTATATCGGTTTTATTAATGCCCATTCCAAATGCGTTTGTCGCACATATCACCCTGAATCTGTTTTGGAAATAATCGGTTTGAATGCCGGTTCTCACTGAATCGTCTAACCCGGCATGATAAGCCTTAGCCTTAATAAAGTTGTGGTTTAAATAGCGTTCAAGCTCTTCGGCGCGCGTTCGGCTCGAGGTATAAACAATTGATGAACCCCCAACAGCTTGAAGAATTTCATACAGTTTCCGACGTTTATTTTCCACATTAAACGCTGAAAAACTCAGGTTTTTTCTATCAAACCCACCGATATAAATAAACGGGTCGTTGAGTTTTAACGCGGTTTGAATATCCCCCACAACTTCAGGTGTAGCCGTGGCCGTTAATGCAAGTTTTATTGGGGTATTGTCTTTAAAAAAAGGGGTTAAATGATCGATGATTTTTCGGTACTGTGGCCTGAAATCGTGCCCCCACTCCGAAATGCAATGCGCTTCATCAATGGCAACCATTGAAAGCTTGGCTGAATCGAGCATTGCTCGAAACCGTTGATTTTCAAGCCGTTCGGGTGAAATATACAGCAATTTCAGATGCTTGCTTCGAATTTCTCCTTCAATATCTAATAGCTCATTGGTTGAAGTCTGGTTGTTTAACGCACGAACCGGATAATTGATCGTCTTTAATGCATCCACCTGATCCTTCATTAGGGCAATTAACGGCGAAATCACAATGCTCAACCCATCAAAAAGCAATGCCGGGATTTGAAAACACAGCGATTTACCTTTGCCAGTAGGCATAATGGCTAACGTATCCGTACCTTTGAGTACTTTCTCTATAACCTTTTCCTGCCCATCTCTAAAGTTTCGATACCCAAAAACACGTTCTAAAATTTGCCTGGCTTGGCTTATTGAAAAACAATCATTCGGGTGAGAGATTACCATATCTTGCAAAAAACTATCGATGCAAAAATAATTTTTTCCTAATTACACGTTGATCTTTGAAAAAAAATCATTAAAAAACGAGCCTTACTGCCAAATTTTGCAATATTTTAACCTAAATCAGGTCATAAGGCATTGAAATTAATTAAAACTTTTATTTACATTAGAAATAAAGTTTTTTTAGGATTTATCATTTTTTTTACTTGTCAATAACGTGTTCATGATTTTATGACATTGAGCTAAAGGTTAACCCAAATATGTTGGATACGCAACAAAAAAACACATCTAACCTCGAAAACATATCCTCCTCTTTATCCTCTCTTAGAAAAGAAAAGAATATTACTGTTGATTTTATTAGCCGGCAGACCCGGATTAAACCGGAGTATTTGTTAAAGCTTGAGCAAAATGATTTCAAGTTCCTTCCCGCGCCTTATGTTTATGCGATGTTAAAAGTCTATGGTAAGTATCTTGAAGTGGATCAAAAAATCATTTCCAATTGCAGGGAGGAATTGGAAATTCTTACCGATGATGCGCTTCACGACTTTGTTCAATCAAATCAAGCTGAAAACGGCCATTTCAACTTCGATTTAAGTCACATTTCCTTTAAACATTGGAAAATTTATGGCGGTGTAGCATTTGGGCTGATCTTTTTAGTAGCGCTTATTCTTTTTGTTTTCAGAGGCTCATCTGATGGACCTTCCATTGTCGTAAAATCCTCGCCGGGCTCAGCTTCAACAAATGTTGTCATTCAAAGCCCCGCACTACCTGATAAACCAAATCCATCACTTGCCAAATCAAAATCACCAGAACCGCCAAAATCCGAAAAAAAAGCAACCCAATCTCAAATCAACGAATCAAAGATTATAGCAGCTTCAGTTGCTTCACCATCCATCCCTGCCAACAGCGAATTATCGCCTTCAAAACGTTTGACGATCAAAGCCTTATCCGATACCAGTTGGATTAAAGTTATATCGGGTGATGGCACAATCAGCGCTGAAGCATTACTGTTGCCCAACCAACAACGTAACTATGATGCCAAAGGCGGTTATGATCTTACCATTGGCCGCTCGCAGGCTGTTCGTATTACTTTGGATGGTAAGCCGATATCTAAACCCCGCCCCAATGGCTGGATCAAATTTTCTGTTGGCAAATAATCGTTGAAAAAAGCTTCCCTTTGATTGTTTCTTCATAAGTCTTTGTATTTTCGCTCTCAGCCCATATTCATTAATTAGTTGCAAATGATGGAAACGCTAATAAAACATAATGGCTTCCTATTACAGTCACCCTGAACTGGTTTAAGGGTCTAAAAACAATGTTCTCAGGCAAGACAACGGGTAAAAAAGATACAGTGATATAATAGATTCCGAAACAAGTTCGGAATGACCTTATATGGATGATTTTATTATGTCATTAACTTATTTTATTTGGCCTGTCCAAATAATTAGTTCAGCATGGCTTTCTGTTTAACACGTCATTACCTGTTCGTTTATTTTTAAATATTTAAACTTGCAAATGTCACTATAAGTCTTAGTATTTCATGTTAGAAGCCAGAAACTTTTCGCTTTCGGTTGGCACCAAAGATTTATTGATAAACACATCGTTTCGGATTGGCGACAAAGATCGCATCGGATTGGTTGGATTAAATGGAACCGGAAAATCAACCTTGCTTAAGGTTATCAGCGACCAACAGACAACCCACACTTACAGCATTAGTGGCGAGATATTAAAATCATCCGGCACCACACTAGGGTATTTGCCTCAGGAGATTTCGTTCGAAGATGATCTTGAAAAAACATCGTTGCATTATACCTTGCAAGCCAATTCAACATTGTACGAGTTATCGGAGTTGATTGATCAAATGGAAGCAGAACTGGCTTCCCCTGAGCATGACCACGAAAGCGAGGCTTATCATCAGCTCATTCATGATTTTTCAGAAGCCACTCATAAATTTGAACGCTTGGGCGGATACCGTATGCAATCGGATTCTGAAAAAGTGCTTTCCGGGCTGGGTTTTTCCGAAGCGGATTTTCACAAGAAAGTCAAAGCATTTTCGGGAGGATGGCAAATGCGTTTGTTGATCGCAAAATTGCTGTTGCAGAATCCAACCCTTTTGCTTTTAGATGAGCCGACAAACCACCTTGATATAGATTCCTTGCGTTGGCTGGAAAATTATTTGCTGAATTATGAACACAGCGTTGTCATCGTTTCGCATGATCGGTTTTTTTTGGATAAGCTCACCACAAAAACTTTTGAGATCGGTTTCAAACGAATTCACGAATACAAAGGCAACTATAGCTTTTATGAATCGGCAAAAGTTGAACGTTACGAACAATCGATGGCGAAGTATAAAAACGATTTGAAAAAAATCCAGCATTTGGAGTCGTTTGTTGAACGCTTTCGCTATAAAGCCACAAAAGCCAGGCAGGCTCAGAGTCGGCTTCGGGAAATGCAAAAACTTCAAGCCGAGCTCGAAACGCCCGAACAAGACTTATCCCAAATATCATTCCGTTTTCCCAAAGCCTTGCCATCGGGTAAAGTGGTCTTAAATCTTGAAAGGATTTCAAAATCGTATCCTTTGGCAAATGGATCCCAAAAAACGGTCTTTCAGGATGTTAATTTGGAAGTCATGCGAGGCGAACGAATCGCCATTGTCGGCTCAAATGGCGCCGGTAAAACCACACTGTGTAAAATTCTTTCAGGCCAAACCGAATTCGATGGCCGGTTCACCCTGGGTCATAATGTGGAACTAAGCTATTACTCTCAGCACCAAACCGAAAATTTAGCCGGAGAAAAAACCATCCTTAAAGAAATGATGGATGCTGCACCAGATTCGGAACGCCGTCAAAGGGTTCGGGATATTTTGGGATGTTTCCTGTTTAGCGGCGATAGCGTTGAAAAGCGAATTTCGGTATTATCCGGCGGTGAAAAGTCCAGAGTGGCATTAGCAAAAATCCTGCTTCAATCGTCAAATTTGCTCATCCTAGATGAGCCGACCAACCATTTGGATATGCGCTCAAAAGACATGCTGATTGAAGCTTTGGAAAATTATAACGGTACATTAATCATTGTCAGTCACGATAGGTACTTCCTTGATAGTTTGGTCGATAAAGTCATTGAAATCAAAGACGGCTTGCTGAACATTTATCAAACGCCTTACGCCGACTATTTGCACAAAAAGGAAAAGCAGCTTTCTTTAGAAAGCGCCAAACAACAACCCCAGGCGCAAAAAAAAGTAACCAAGCCCACCAATTCAACCAAAGCCAAAACCGCTATAAAGAACAACGACAAAAAATTGGCGTTGCTTGAAAAACGAATTCAAGAGCTTGAAGACGAAAAAAAGGAGCTGGAGAATACCATTAGCGCATCTGATTTTTACCAAAGTCACTCCGATCCACAAAAAACACTGCAACGCTATCAACACGTATCGGATGAGCTAAACAAGTTGTATGAAAATTGGGAAACAATGGTTTCTTAAGAATAAAACCCTAAATTGTGGTTGGAATCATTTCTGCCCTAATCCAACACAAGTTATGACTGAACGCGATAACACCAGGCTTCAAAAAGAAATCCAGCAAGACAAGCTTGCCCTAAAAATTAATTCATTTAAGAAAGTAGCCTTTTTGGTATTGTTTGTAACAAGCGTTTTGATCACCATTTTAACCGCTATTTTTTGGGAATTTTTTCTTGAACAACTCCCGGAATACCTCATAGCCGGCCCTTTACTGCTAATCATTTCAGCCATTTTATCCATTATTGGATACAGGCTGTCGCGTCGAAAATTCAAAGCAATATCCCATCGAATCAAACGAAAAAAACACATGTTATCTAAAAATGATGAAACCGATGTGCTTTTTGAAAACGTTTTTAAAAAATAATCTTTGAGGGTTTGATTTTCAGAATAGTGGCAACTGATTATTTAGATAAAACTTACCAAATTGAAGCTTTGAATTAGGAATTTTTCTGTGGCATAGATAAGTTAACTTTTAGAATTAATCTCACTAAAATTCATCAAAAATGATATTGTCATTTTAGATACAAAACTTGACATTTACCATGCCATATGACGCACTTGGTGCAGGGAATGAAGGTGGTAGGGTTGATTTACATATTCATACGACCTGTTCAGATGGCGTGCTTTCACCTAAAGATATTGTTTTAAAGGCTAAATCTGCCGGCTTACAAGCCATTAGTATTACGGATCATGATACGATTAAAGCTATAGACATTGCTAAAGATGAAGCCGACTCAGTGGGATTGGAGCTTGTTTCCGGCGTAGAAATGAGCGCCACCTATGATGACGTTGATGTTCACATTCTTGGTTATTTCATAAATACCAAAGATGCACCCTTAAACGAGTATTTGGACAGATGTAAAATTTTCCGTTTAAAACGTGCTGAAAAAATGGTTCATAATCTCTCTAAAATGGGTGTCAATATTAATGTGGATCAAATTCTTGTGAAAGCGCAAAACGGATCGGTTGGTCGTCCGCATATTGCTGCCGTTCTTCAAGAACGTGGCTATGTAAAAACCTACAGTGAAGCCTTTGGAAAATATCTGGGCGCACACAGTCCGGCTTATGTAAAAAGTATTGAAACACCGCCTGCTGAAGTTATTGAAATGATATCCAATGCCGGTGGCTTATCTTTTTTAGCGCATCCGGGACGTTCTATTCCCGATGATATGCTCCGCTATTTGATTGATCTGGGTTTAGACGGTATTGAAATTATTCATCCTTCTCATGATGAGTATCAAGTGCAGTATTACAAAGAAATCGCTAACGAATACTTTTTATTGTTTTCAGGTGGATCAGACTATCATGGGGCTCGACAGCAAGATGAAGTTAATTTCGGTCAGGTGACCATTCAATACAGTTGGCTTGAGAAAATTAAAGTTCGGCTTTGTATTGCTTAGTCTAGCCATATCATTAATTCCCCGACTTTACCATTTCAGGACGTTTTATTGTTTTAGGGAGATTTATGGAACGCATCTCCCTTAAAACAAATCATTGTTAATTTAATCACATATTTATACCCCCATTAATGATTTGAAGAAAAATTCATTATCTTAGGGGCTTACGATTTAGTATTATAATACCATGTGGAAAATTGCTCAAGCTTATTCTGAACATTTAAACTGGAAGTTTAAATCGTTCATCTTCACAATGCAGGAATTTTTGCTATTTTCCCTGCGAAGCATAAGCTCCTTTACCTCAATCAAGCGTTATTGGCGAGATATACTTAATCAGATGTTTATTTCGGGTACGGAATCCATCCCGATTATACTGGTTAGTTCAATTTCGATTGGGTCATTACTTGTCATTGAGGTTGGTAATCAATTGGAAGAATTTGGTGCAAAGACCATGACCGGTCGCACAACAGCGCTTTCTGTAATCCGTGAACTGGGCCCGATGCTCACTGGGTTAATGCTTTCAGCACGAGTGGGCGCGAGGAATGGCTCAGAACTTGGCGCGATGAAAATTTCAGAACAAATCGATGCCTTGCGCGCATTTGGTACAGATCCGATCGCTAAACTTGTGATGCCGCGTTTGGTTGCAGCGCTCATCATGTTTACCCCGCTAACTGCGCTTTCCGATTTTGCGGGATTGATGAGCGGCGCTTTTGTGGCAGAATATTATCATCATCTCGACCCCGGTATTTACTGGAATGGGGTGCTTGACTTGTTAATTTGGAAAGACTTTGTGGTCGGTTTTCTTAAACCACCTGTTTTTGCCGTTCTTATTACACTGATCAGTTGTTTCAATGGATTTTCTGCAACCGGCGGCACTTCAGGCGTCGGAAGCTCTACAATTAAAGGAATCGTTGTTTCTTCAGGTATGGTACTTATAGCTAATTTTTATGTATCCAAATTGGTTCTTGAGAATATGAATAGATAGTTTAGATGATAGAATTGCGAGATGTATACCTCAATTACGGATCACGAGAAATACTTAAAGGCGTTTCGCTAAAAGTCGAGGATAATTGCATCAAAGCAATCCTTGGACCAAGCGGCGTTGGCAAAAGTACAATTATTAAACTCATGCTGGGTTTAATTCGTCCGACACATGGCGAAGTGTTTATTGATGGGATTGAAATCAGTAAAATGAGTGAAGTGGATTTATTTCCAATTCGCCAAAAAATGGGGATCGTTTTCCAGGGAAACGCATTGTTCGACTCGATGACCATAAGTGAAAATCTGAGCTTTTTCCTTCGTGAAAATTTAAAATTATCCGAGCCTGAAATTCAACAACGCATTCAAGATCAAATTGAATTTGCAGGCTTAGAGGGTTATGAAAATGCGTTGCCTGAAAATCTCAGTGGCGGTATGAAAAAACGCGTGGCTGTAGGTCGGGCGCTGATCTTTAATCCGAGCATGGTTCTTTTTGATGAGCCTACCGCCGGGCTTGATCCCGTTAGTTCAAAACGCATATTGGAATTAATTACACGCTTGCAACGCGATAATGGTTTGGGCGCTGTTATTGTTACACATATCATCGATGATGTTTTTGCCGTAGCAAATAATGTGGCCGTCCTTTATCAGGGAAAAATTATATTCGACGATAAACCTGGTAACCTCCAACTTTCCAATCATCCGTTTATCTCATCATTTATGTCTAGCGACGAAGTAGAATTATAGGACCAAATAATAGCCAAAGAAAATTTCTTAAACATTAACATGGATAGTAAATCTCAAATATTTTGGAAGGATCTTAAAACCGGCTTACTCTTTGTTTTTGGTTTAGCCTTGTTTGCAATCCTGGCAGCAGTTATTGGAAAAAACACCAGTGTTCTAACCGGTGTTAAAGATGTTTATATTTTTGTTGAAGATGTCCAAAGCCTGGCTGAAAACAACTTTGTTGCAGTTGCCGGAAAAAAGGTCGGTACGGTTTCCACAATGACATTCACAACGCGTAACGATACGCCGGGTGTTGTTGTTAGGTTGAACATTAAGCAAGAATTTGCCGACCTGGTCACCAAAGACTCAAAAGCTATCATCAAATCCCTGGGTGTTCTTGGCGATAAATATGTTGATATCACACCCGGTCATGGTGAAATTGCCCAAAACGGCGACTTTATTGCCGTAGTCCACAAAGCCTCTATTGATCAGCTGAGTGATGTGGCAATGTCTACCCTTTCTAATCTAAATGAAACCCTTGAAAAAATTAACAAGGGTGAAGGCACTCTGGGCAAACTTGTCAATAGCGCCGAGCTTATTGATCGCATAACTCAAACGGCTACAAATCTCGAAATTGCAACCGCACGGCTCTATCAAGGAAATGGGTTGATGGCAAAATTGATCTCCGACGATAAGCTTCCAAAAAAACTTGAAAGCCTTATCGATAATCTTAACGCCATTTCCGTTGCGCTTAATTCAGGTGAAGGCACATTAGGAAAACTCTTAATGGACGATACGTTTTACAACAACTTAAACCATGTTTCCGTAAAAGCCGAGTCCTTGATCTCAAAGCTTGAAAATCCAAATGGTACGGTAGGAAAATTAACCAGCGATCCAGAGTTGTATAACAATCTAAACCGTACCGTTTCGCGGTTGGATTCACTGATAACGGACATGAAACAAAACCCAAGCCGGTACGTTAAGCTGAGCATTTTCTAAGACCTATTCAAAAAAGAACGGTGATATGGTAGCATTCAGGGTAATGATTTGCTGTACGGCAATGTTATGTTTTTTAAACTTAACATCTCTTGCCAAAACTACGCCTGAAACCTTTAAGCCGGTTGATACCTTAATAGAAAATGCCATTCTTGATCACGCATTCGCCTCGGCAAGCCTTGCCATTGTGAAAGATAGCGGCGTGATTTATCACAATGCCTATGGAAAATTCACCTACGATGAAAACGCAACCAAAACCTCACTAAATACGCTTTACGATGTAGCATCCTTGACCAAAGCCCTTGCCACCACGCTGAGTTTAATGAAACTTTATGAAAAAGGATTGTTCAAGCTTAGCGATCCTGTGAGCAAATACTTTCCATCTTTTTCCAAACACGAAAAATCCGGCATCACCATTCGCCAGTTGATGCTCCATCAATCCGGGTTGGTGCCATTTCGTGCCTATCGAACATTTTGCCAAACCAAAACGGATTTGCTTCAAGCCATTTTTGCGGATACTTGCATGACTATACCTGGCACAAAAACCATTTACAGCGACTTGAATTTTATTTTGCTGGGGGAATTGGTTGATACACTTTCCGGTAAACCTTTAGATGTGTTTTTTTCGGATGAAATTGCCAAACCCCTGAACCTTAAAACGATCTTTTTCAACCCCGCTGATTCGGTTCTTAAGCGTATTGCACCTACCGAACACGATGAAACCTGGCCATTCAAACGCAAAAGGCCTTTGGTGCATGATCCTAACGCAGCGTTAATGGGAGGAGTTGCCGGGCATGCCGGACTGTTTTCCACATCCAGAGACATTGCAACGCTAATCATAATGCTCTTAAATGATGGGGCAATTGATGACAAGCTGTTCCTAAAGCCGGAAACAATTGCTTTATTTACGGCTCGCGATCCGAAACTCAAAAAGAGAGCCCTGGGTTGGGATTTGAAATCGTATGGCGGAAAATCCTCTGCCGGTAAATACTTATCGCTTAAATCGTTTGGGCATTTAGGATTTACAGGTACAAGCATTTGGATAGATACTCAGCGCCGGCTTGGGATTGTGTTTTTAACCAACCGGGTATATCCGAGTTCAACGAATAAAAAAATCAGGCGCATTCGCCGCGAGCTTCATTCTGCTATTATTGAATGCTTGGAAACCAACCCTAAGCCGACGCCCTAGAAAATCAAGGTTTATTGAGTTTCAATGTAAACCGGTTGATCTTTTCAGCGCGGATTTCTTCGGCGCTATTCCTCACAAAAACTGTGTAGTAAAGCGTATCAACCAGTTTGGATGTAAATATTGATAAGCTCGAAATCTCATTAAACGAAAATCCCACATTGGTATCTTCCAACACTTCTACCCTAAGCACACTGCCATTACCGGTTGAAAAATCTTTATCCAAATCCAGGATGGCCGTATAAGTCAGCGTTCCCGAAATATCATCCGGCTCTTGCCATACCAGATGCAAGCTATCGTCGGCGCTTTGATTGAGAACAACTTCCGAACTGTCTTCCGGTGAAAGCAGTTCCAACGAGTCGGAAAATTCACGAGGATCACTACTATCTGTGCCACATGCTGTAATCAAGAAAATCAAAAAAACAACGCACAATCGTTTCATAAGATGTTTGATTAACCGGTTAAACTTTTAAAGAATTGATGATATCAAAAAAATTCGGGAACGACACGGCAATGGAATTCGGATCGTCTAATTTGACCGCAATATCGGTTGCGGCATCAAGAATCGCAAAGCTCATTGCAACCCTGTGATCGGAATACGTGGTAATATCCACCTCTGTTTTGGGTAAACTGTTTTGTTTCTTGACGGTAAAACCATCTTCATATTCCTCACACTCATACCCACATGCCCGTAAGTTCAACACCATTGCATGAATGCGATCACTTTCTTTGGCCCGCAATTCTTTAGCATCATGGAGTTCAAACTGCTCGGTAGCTCCAGCCGAAAGCGCTGCAAGCATTGGCAGTTCATCAATCAATCCCGCTACTTTTTTTGACCCGAAAATCCGTAAAGGCGCGGCTAATTGTTCTTGATTGATGACAATATCACCGACTTTTTCGCCGCCAATTTCACGCAAATTTTCTATCGGCAGTTTCAATCCGTATTCTCGCAAAACCTCTAAAAACAATGCACGATTGGGATTCAAACATACATTTTTCAAACAGATCTCGGCATTGTTGCTTAAAATCCCAAGTGCCGTAATAAAACATGCTGCCGATGGATCCGAAGGAACCGTAAACGGTCTCGCTTCCGGTTGCCATGGCCCGTTGACAATAATTCGATTGGAACCATCTTCACGCCTTTCAGGAATCAGCCCCAACATTAACTCGGTGTGGTTTCGGGTTTCAATCGGCTCAATAATTTCAGTTGTGCCTTCGGCATGCATGCCGGCGAAAATAATCAACGATTTCACCTGCGCCGACGGTGTTTTTTGATAAAACGATATCGGCGTTAATGGCTTCTTGCCATGAATTTCAATGGGCGGCGTATCCGAATCGGAAAGCTTAAGCTTAGCGCCCATTTGCTCCAAAGGATCGGCAATACGCCGCATTGGCCGTTTCATTAACGATTCATCACCGATCAATCGGCTAACAAACGGCTGGGCGGCAAGAACGCCGGAAAGCATACGAATGGTTGATCCCGAGTTGTTGCAATTTAAAGCGTTTATAGGCGCTTTTAAATCCCACAAACCGTTTGAGCGTATCACAACCTGATTGCCATTGGCGTTTTGGGTTTGACGCACATCAACGCCAAGCTGGTTTAAAACCGCCAATGTGGTTTGGTTATCCAAACCCTTGGAATAATTTTGAATTTCTGTTGTTCCTTTTGCTAAAGCGCCGATAATTGCTGCTCGGTGAGATATGGATTTATCCGGTGGAAGCGTCTTTACTGTTCCCTTAAACATTACCATTTGCGGAGATACATTAAAAGCTATAAAAAAAACAATAGGCAATCCCCAAAAAAGGAATTGCCTATTATAGACTTAAGCACGCATAGTTCTATGCATTTTTTTCTTCATTGGCACGCTGAGCGCGGCGCTTTGAACGCGCGCGTTTCAAACGGTTATCCACGGAAGGTTTCGTGTAGTAAGTTCGTTTACGAAACTCTTTTAATACACCGGCACGCTCATACTTCTTTTTAAAACGCTTCAATAACTTATCAATCGTTTCGTTGTCTTGAATTTGTACGCCAACCAATTAATTCACCTCCTTCAATAGTGATTTTATTATTATTACGACTTTTTAATCTTTAATTTTACTTTTCCTTTTTTGGTCACCGCACGGGATGATCCATCGGAATTGACCTGTACATTTTCCAAAAGCTGCTTTTTCCCTGAATTTTGAAACTCAACAATAATCACGTTAGCGCCACTGGCTGTTGATTGTTTCGTTCGTACAATCCCCACATCGTTCAATGTGGGATGAAATACCGCATCACCCTCGGCATATAAGCCTTGAGGGAAATATTTTGCACAATCATCAGGTTTTAACTCTTCTAACTTCGTTTGCCGATCAATTTGAATTTGCCACTCGCTGACAAGTTGAACTTGATTGCAGTTCGGGCATTTTAACCAATATTGATTTTCCGCATCATCGGGTTCAACCTGTTCTTTCTTTTTCTTGTCTTTCTTCGATACCTTGATATCCAATAAATCATCGTCTTCTTTTACTCTGTCACTGGGCTTCCATTCTCCCACAAAAATTCTCGGTACAAATTGATTACATCCTTCACAATATGCTGATTTAATTTTTCCGGCCAATATCCAATCTTTTTTGCTCGATAATTCATTGGAATTTGCAGAAGAATTACTCGCTTGATTCGTATGCGATATGTCTTCTTCCAGGTTTTTATTTGATTTTCCCACTTTGGATCGGCTTTAAACTTTATCCATTGAAATAAATAATAACGCCTATATTGCTTACAACCGGTTGAATATAAAAAACATCTTTAAAAATCAAGAAAATTCTTTGGTGAATCATTTTTTTATTCTTATGAACATAAATGCCGTTATCATTATGGGCGATTAAATTTTGATATCTCATAGAAAGCCTTATAATTCAATGAAAATCAAATCTTTTCAATAGATTTGTTCAGATAACCCAATTATACATCGACTTGAATTTTAACGTTATAAATAATTCGGATTCCAAAAACCAAACAAGCCATCTTTCCGACTCGGCATTGCAGGATAATCTAAGCCGCGCCGCATTAAACCCAAAGACGGGTTTTGTTGAATCAATGCCTGATCTTAATTTATCGGAAGCCTTGATTTCAAAACGTCATTTGATCCATAACCTGAACCAAATCCGTTCAAAAATTGGCCCATCCTGCAAGATCATGGGAATTGTAAAAGCTAATGCTTATGGGCACAATGTTAAGGAAGTATCCGCTACACTTTTTAGCAATGGCGTGCGTTCATTTGGCGTTGCCAACATCAATGAAGCCATAGAATTAAAACAGCATTTTATTGAGCAACAACTTGAGAATGAACCCTTTGAAATCCTAGCCTTTGCTTCGCCATTGCCTGAGCAATTACCCTTTTATTTAATGCACGATATCGATCTTACCCTAACCAATTACGAGACGTATAGCCAAGCCGAAGCGGTTGCCCAAGCTCATAATTCTTGTTTCAATGTGCATTTAAAAGTGGATACCGGCATGGGGCGTTTAGGCGTTTCCATGAATGATGCTTTGGAACTGGCGCGTTTAATTGAGCGCTCGCCTTATTTAAACTTAAAATCAATATACTCTCATTTTGCCAGCAGCGGCGAAGACATGCCTTTTTCTCGGCAACAATCACAACATTTTAAATCGCTTACCCGTGAGTTTGAACATTCGGAAGGCCGCAAGGTTTTGAAACATATGGCCAACAGCGGCGCCATTGTTTCGGATCACGATACGTATTACGATATGGTTCGTCCCGGCATATTGCTTTATGGTTATACGCCAAGTTCAGCCATAAAAACTTCCCTGAATCTTAAACCCGTCATGCAATTCCAATCGCGAGTCACATTTATAAAATGGGTGGAAGCCGGGCAAACGATCAGTTACGGACGAACATGGGAGGCTAAAAAACGTACCCGAATTGCAACCATATCGGTTGGTTACGCCGATGGGTATCATCGGGCCTTAAGCAACAACTCATTTGTGGAGATTCATGGCAAAGGCTTTCAACAAATTGGCAACGTGACGATGGATCAAATTATGGTGTCGTTGGGTGAAGACACCTCAGTTAATGTTGGCGATGTAGCCGTCTTATTCGGCTGGAACGGGCCAAAAGCCAATGAACTTGCTGATCGTATCGGAACGATAGGCTACGAATTATTGTGCTCGGTTTCTCCCAGAGTTAAGCGCGTGATTTTGGAAGACTAAATAAATTGTAATCCCCTGCATGAAAAATTGGATCAATGTTATTTCAACAAAGCTTAGCATTACACGAGCTGAAGTTATTATTATTGCATGTTTATTTGGCTTTGCCCTGGGCGGGTTCTTTTTCAAAACATCTCTTCCGTTTCAGGATGCAAAGCAATTAATAAAACAAAAAGAAAAAGCGTATTTTACTGGTTCTCAGGCCGATAGCATTATAGAAGCTGAAGAGAAAGCGTATCAAAAAATTGTTGATCTGAAATTTAATTTGATTAATTCTAAGGATTCCAACAAGAACCCAATAAAACATTCATCAGAAAAGCTTAACTTAAATCTTGCGACATATCAGGATCTTTTGGAAATTCCCGGTATCGGTCCGGTTATGGCCGATCGATTAATTCGTTTTAGAACCTATAAAGGTGGAAGGCTGAAATCATTCAATCAACTGCTTGAAGTTAAAGGCATAAATCAAAGTCGGTTAACAACGCTTAAAGAATATCTAACATTGAGTAAATCCAGCCCATGAATAAATCACAATTATCTCTAAGCATTGAAGCCAATGCGATATATTTGGTTAATTTGGAAGTAGACGACCAAGGACAGTTTTGCGTTCAATCCAAACATGAATTCAAATTTGGCTTCGATCTTTACTCAGATGTTTTGGAAACTGGCCGTTCAAAAGGCATGATCTCGGTTATCAACGATTTGGTGCCGGCGCTTAGCCAATATCCTTCGGAAAATATCTCGGTAACCATCAACATAAACCGCACGAAATGTTTGGTCTCCTATCTTGAAAAAGACATGGCTTCCGATCATTATAAACAAGTTTGCATGGATGAGGCCTCTAAATTTTTAACCGCTCCCGATGACTATACCTGGCAGGCCGTTCCGCTGAATGATGAAATGAACAACCCATACAACACCGTGCTCCTTGTATTTATGCCAAAACGCTATCTCAATCGATTGCAAATGATGATTTTGCCATCAGGAAAAACGATCAACCTGGTCGATAGCTCTCACATGTCTTTACAAACCTTGCTTTATAAGCATGAGGAGCCTTTGGCATTGTTGGAAATAGAAAAAAATTACTTAGCCATGAGTTTCTTACATCAAAATCAAGCTGAGCAAATCTCCTACTGGCCACTGAGTTCTGAAACTGATATTGCTTATTATTCCATCAACCAGTTACAAAAAAACACCAACTTTCAAACCATTTTATCAACAGGCGGAGCCAGTTCTAAGGATTCCATGGATTTTCTTTCAAATGCTTTGCAAAAAGAAGTTCATGAGCTTACACTCCCTGACGACATCAAACTGAATTGTACGATGAACGACACGGCCAATTATTTAAAGGCCATCGGCTCAGGGATTAAAGCCATCAAAGAATTCAGCTAGACTTGTAAGCGCTTTGTTTTTATTATTTTTTGATTTGAATGTGAGAATGATATGCCAAATATAGCAATCGTTTCCGGCCTATCGATGCAAATCGTGCAAATGCAGCGTGCTATAAAACTCCAGGCAAATAAAGTTGAAATTTATGCGCATAGTTCGTTTGCTGCCATTCCACAAAACATAGACCTTATTTATTTTGAAGTTGACAATACCGCTTCACACATTGAAAGCCTTGAAGCCATAGCTTCGATTTACCTGCAAACACCCCTGATCAGCATTATTACCCAAGATAAAATTGCGTATGCCATCCACTCTATAAGAGCCGGGGCTACCGATATGATCTTTTTAACCGGAAATCCGGTCAAAGATAATATTGAAATTGCCAACTCGGTTTATCGTGGCTTAAAGAAACGCCAAAAACTCATCGCCACGCATCAGGTCTTTACTGAGAAGGTGTATGAATCCATTGCAAATAATGCTGAAAGCAGCGATACCGGTAATTTTTTAAACCAAATGCAACAAGCCGTTATCGTTGTCGGGCAGAATGCTAAGATCATTTCGTCCAATCGGGCGGCTGAAAAGCTCTTAAGCAATAAACACCACGAGCTGCAGGGTAAGGACATTGTGGATTTGCTCAGTTTATCGGATTACGATATAGAAAAGATTTTTTCAAGCGGGGAAACGCATCGCGGCGAGCTTAATATCACCCATCTTAATCATGAAATCACCATCGGTTATACCCTTTCGCCACGATTTCTTCATAATGGGCAGCAAGATGGCGCATTGATGCTCTTTAAAGATATTACCCAGGAAAAAAGCCTACGGCTTCAGGCTGAAAAAACCGAAAAAATGCAAACCCTGGGTGAAATCGTTGCGGCAATTTCGCATGAAGTTAAAAACCCACTTGCCGGTATTAAATCCATGATCCAGGCCATGCTTCTGGATATGAATGCCGAGTCGGAAAATTATCACTACCTGCTACGCATTCAGCAAGAAGTTGATCGCATCAACACCTTTATTGAAGATACCTTTGCTTTTGCCCGCCATAAAAAACCCTACATCGTCAAGGTTGATATTGCCACCATCATTAACTCGGTGGTTACCCTGCTCACCGAAAATTTGAAGGAAAACCACATCGACCTGGTCAAAAATTACGCCGACGACCTGCCCCAATTAAAAGTAGACCCCGATCAATTGCATCAGGTGTTTTTAAACATCCTGCTTAATTCAATAGAAGCCATTTCAGATGTCAAACTCTCAGGCCGATCATCATCATTTATTAAAATATCTACCCGTGAGTTGGAAATTAGCGATGGTTCGGGACCAAAAAAATATGTAGAGATCAACTTTCAGGATAATGGCCCTGGTTTTGGGCAATCGGTGTTTGAAAAAGCCTTTGATCCGTTCTTTACAACAAAACCCTCGGGAACAGGGCTTGGGCTATCGATTTGTTATAAGATCATCAATGAGCATTATGGCCGCATCGATTTAAAAAATGACAAAAGCGGGGGGGCAATCACATCCATAAAACTTCCTGTACATCCACCTTCTCGTTACGATAAATAATTAACTTTCTGCAGGCTCTAATTGAGTATCGCCCTCTAGGGGTTGCTGTGAGAGGTTCTTGCCGAATTTATCAAACTCGCGCCACATAACAATAGCTACCACAAGAGTTATGATTAGGTCGACCCCGGTCATGCTTAAATAAATACCGTTTAATCCCAGAAATTTAGGGACAATCAAAATTGCGGGGATAAATAAAACAAACTGCCTGGCTACGGTTAAAATACCCGCCATTTTTGCATTCCCTATAGCCTGATACATTGTGACGCCTACCATGATTAAAGGAAAACCCGGAAGCACCAACATAATGATTCTAAAATTGTTAAAATCAGTACCGGTAAAATTTGCTTCGGGTAGCATCGACCCTAAAAAATATCCCGGAAAGAACTGCATAGGCAACCACAAGAGTATTATCATTATAGTTCCTGCCAACAAAAAGACTTTAGACGCCGATTTGACGCGCTCAATATTATTAGCGCCAAAATTAATACCGATAACCGGTTGAAGGGCCTGCATTAAACCAAATACCGGAATGATTGTCAGCATGAAAATTCGAGTGGTTGCGCCCATAAACGCGATATCAAAATCCGAGCCATAGGTTGCGATGGATTTGAAAATCAACATTTGCTGGATGAGGGTCATAACCTGCATAAATAAAGTTGCCAAACCGATGGCAAAAATCTCAGGGATCACTGATGGCGCAAGCTTCAAGGATTTGGTTTCAACGTTAACCGAGCTTTTGCCACCGATGAAAAACGAAAAGTTCAACGATGAGTAGACCGTTGTTGAAATTATGGTAGCCAGCGCAGCGCCTTTGACGCCTAATCCCAAGGTGCTTATAAAGACGGGATTCAATATCATGTTTAAGATCATGCTTACGCCGGTGTAGATCATAGATTGCTTGATCTTACCTTCGGCGCGGATGATCATGCTTGTAGAAATGGAATAGACACTAAAAAACGAACCCAGTACCAACACTTTATAATAGGTCACGCCCAAATCCAGCACCGAGCCGCTTCCTCCCATAAACCCAACCAACTCTTTTGCATAAAAATAACTGGGGATGGTAATGATCGCCGAAGCCACCAAAGACATCATGGTAAGATTTCCAAAGATCAAGCGTTGTTTTTCGTAATCATTTGAGCCAATAGCACGGCTTAATATCGATGCCGATCCAATGCCCAGCATCGAAGCCACACCGGTGGTTATATAGGTTAGAGGGAATGCTAGCGAAATACCGGCCAAGGCATCTTTACCTATTAATCGGCCAACAAAAAGCGCATCTACAAATGCATTCATGCCAATTAACAGCATGGCAAAAATGCCCGGAAGCGATAGCTTTACCATCACTTTCCATAAATTATCTTCTAAAATCTGGCGATTGATATCATCTTGCTCACTCATAAATTCAATATTGCATAAACTTTGATAAGACCTTAAACTTAAGGGATAATCCATGAAAATCCTTACATAAAAATGGATTACTTAAACCATTCGCGTTTTTAACCTAATTTCAAAGCTCAAATTGGGATTTAGCATTTACTTTTTAATAGGACATTACAACTCTGGCATTTTGAAAGTCAAAAACACAAATGGTTAATGACGAGTTCTTATCCCAAGCTGGCAGTGATGACTTGTTGCAACCCCTTGTTAATAATAATGAGTCATTAACAGAGCAAATTTTTGGCGGTGATGGTCAAAAAAACAAACTGGAAATGACATGTTATATATCCAGTCATGCCGGACTTGATCCGGCATCTCTAGCTCTCACCAAAGTCTGAAACCCTGAAACAATACTGAAACCAGTTCAGCATATGGTTGAGGGTGACTGTAATAGAAAACCATTAAATTTTATTAGAGTTTCCGTCATTGGAAATTTTCATATTTGTCAATAAACAAATAAAGTATTCTTATCCCACCCATGCAGTGATGGCTTCGAAAACAAGGGGTTGCAACCCCTTGTTATAGATGATACTCATGCGTCATTGGAAACGCCTGGAAGGCGTGTGACGATCCGGAAAATGCGTCTGGATTGCTTCTTCGCTGCGCTCATCGCAATGACCTTTAAAAAAGAATCCGCTTAATTTTATATTTTAAATTAGCCCTGTTAATGAAGATTCAATAAACAATAAATGCCGGTAAAATTTCGCCGTAAGAAAAACCGCCTGCCTATCCCTGAAATTTATCGTTCAAATCATTCATATTTTGTGACGGTCTGTGTAAAAGGGAGAGCTTGTTGCTTGTCTGACATTTACAAAGGGAGGATAAATCCTTCCCCTACGGGTGAAATTGTTGAACATTCCTGGATTTCAATGGTGGATTTGGTTCGTGGTATTTCTATTGAGGAATTTGTAATAATGCCAAACCATTTTCACGGCATAATCACATTTTTACACGAACCCGCCTTACGCTCCAATGGCAAAAAGATTAATCTCTCCGAAATCATAAGAATGTTCAAAGCACGATCAAAAAGATTGAACGATAAAAACCTGAACTCCACCCCAAAAAAACAACCCAATGTAGAGGAACGATTTATCGTCCATGAAAAACAATTATATACCCCATTTCAATGGCAAAAATCATTTTACGACCATGTCATTCGCAATGAACAAGATTATGCAAGAATTCAAAGCTATATTATAAATAACCCGGTTCGTTGGGAAATGGACATGTTTCATCCAAAAAACGAAGAGAAATATCAGAAATGGGCCATTGCGAATAAATCTTAAATAAAACGATAATTCTCACCTAATTACAACTGGTATTCATGAGGAATGGTTTGTTTATAAATTAAACCAATGCTTTTGGCGTTAATTTTCCGATAAGGCAGTTGGCAATCTGAACGGCATTGGTTGCGGCGCCTTTGCGTAAATTATCGGCTACGATCCACATATTAATGGTTTTTGGATGCCAATAATCCCGACGAATCCGACCGACAAAAACATCATCTTTCCCATAACACTCAATCGGCATTGGATAGACATTTTCTCCCGGATGATCATTGACAAGAATGCCCGGGCTTTGCGCTAATAACTTACGGACATCGTCAACCTCAAAATCATGTTCAAATTCAATATTTACCGATTCGGCATGGCCGCCATAAACCGGCACTCGAACCGTCGTCGGAGATACTTTCAAATCAGGCTGGTTTAAAATTTTCTGGGTTTCATTCACCATCTTCATTTCTTCCTTGGTATAATCATTACCCAGAAATACATCAATATGCGGGACTACATTGTAGGCAATCGGATGAACATGCTCAAACTTTTCTTGCGCTTTGCCGGCAATTTCCTCTTCCAATGCTTCCAAACCCTTTTTTCCTTTACCAGTTACCGATTGATAGGTTGAAACAACAACCCGCTTGATAGTATACTTATCATGAAGGGGCTTTAACACAACAACCATCTGAATGGTTGAACAATTCGGGTTAGCAATAATGGATGCGGGTTTTCCATCGGTACTGAAAATGGTTTCAGCATTTACTTCGGGAACAACCAATGGCACATTAGGCTCCATTCTAAATGCCGAAGAGTTATCAATAACAACAGCGCCCTCGCGCGCTGCAATTGGCGCCCACTCTTTGCTAACCGATCCACCTGCAGAAAACAACGCAATATCTACCTTGCCGAATACTTCGGCGGATGGCACTTGTGTTGCATACTCTTTATCCTGAAATGTTATTTTTTGACCGGCTGATCGCTCTGAAGCCAGTGGGATTAATTCTTCTACCGGAAACTGCTGTTCTGCGAGAACTTCAATCATTGTGCGGCCTACAAGCCCGGTAGCGCCCAAAACCGCAACTCTATAACGCTGACTCATGAATATGTTGGTTTAATGAAAAAATCATTTCACAATATCGAGTTTTTTTTAACCCTCTGCAAACCTGAAGACGAAGAAAAAAGGAGGTGTTTTAATTAGTTATTTGGTGAGTTTTCACGACAGGGCTCCAGGATCAGACGCTTGGAATGGTCATTGAAAACTTCGTTATTTGTCTTCAATTTGCCTTGTTTTTCCAGCGTTTCACACAGGATTTCAAACTCATTGAGCTTATCAATAATAACCCGCCAATCATTTTCTCGCACCAAATCGTTACGATACCTCGAAACCGATGGTAAGCCTTTTAGATATGTGGAATAATGCCGGCGCATTTCCAAAACGCCATATTTTTCACCTTTTCGCTCAACAGACATTTTTAAATGCTCAATGGCCACATGAATACGCTCGTGATAAGTGGGAGACGCCAAACATTCGCCGGTTCGGAGCAAGTGTTTAATTTCGCGAAATAAGAACGGATTGCCGATCGCGCCTCTGCCAACCATGATGGCATCTACACCTGTTTCCTGAAACATTCGAGGCCCATCTTCCGCCGACCAAATATCGCCATTGCCGATAATGGGAAGCGAGGCAACATCTTTTGCCCGCTTGATCCATTGCCAGTCTGCACACCCTTTATACATTTGGGCGCGTGTTCGGCCGTGAATGGCGATCGCCTTAATTCCGCATCCTTCCAGACGTTTCACCACATCAAGAATATTTATGGAATGCTGATCCCAACCAATCCGGGTTTTTACCGTAACGGGCAATTTTACGGCTTTGACTACTTCAGAAGTTATTGACTCCATTAAATCGGGCCGGCACAGCAGCGCCGATCCGGCGCCTTTCCCAGCCACCTTTTTTGCCGGGCACCCGTAATTGATATCTATAAAATCAGGAGTGGCCGCTTCAGCAATTTTTGCCGCTTCAGCCATCGTTTCCGGATTATTGCCAAAAATCTGAATCGCAACGGGTCGTTCATCATCAAACACGTCTAACTTTCTAAGCGACTTTTTGGCATCCCGTACCAGCGCTTCCGAGCTGACAAATTCGGTAAAAACAACATCCGCGCCATATTTCTTGCATAATCGCCTAAATGATGGATCAGTTACGTCTTCCATCGGCGCAAGCATCACAGGCTGTTCTATGTTGATCTGTCCAATTTTCATACCCTAATCTAATATTATCCCATCAAGAAATAGAAACATTGGCAATAAAAAAGGGCAACTCATCATTGCCCTTTCAAATCAAAATCCGTAAAGATACTTAGGCTTTAACCTGCGCTTCATTGGGCTTTTCATCGGCGGTTAAACCCATCAACTGCTCTTTAACTTGATTGTAAATCTTATCATACAGCTCTTGATTGGTTTTTAAATTTGTTTTTACCGCTTCCCTACCTTGACCCAAACGTTCGGTTTCGTAGCTAAACCATGCCCCGGATTTCTTAACAATACCAAACTCAACGGCCAAATCAATCAATTCGCCAATTTTTGATATTCCTTCACCATACACAATATCGAACTCAACCGACTTAAATGGCGGCGCTACTTTGTTTTTAACCACTTTCACTTTGGTTCGATTCCCAATGATCTCAGTCCCGTCCTTGATTTGGGCAATTTTTCGAATATCAAGCCGTACGGATGCATAAAATTTCAACGCTTTACCGCCGGTTGTGGTTTCGGGAGAGCCGTACATAATACCGATTTTATCGCGCAGCTGGTTAATAAACACGGCCACACAACTGGTCTTGGAAATCGCACCGGTTAATTTTCGCAAGGCCTGGCTCATCAGGCGGGCTTGCAATCCCATTTGGCTATCGCCCATTTCTCCTTCAAGCTCGGCTTGCGGCACAAGCGCCGCAACCGAGTCGATCACAATAATATCAACTGCGCCGCTTCGAACCAATGTTTCAACAATGGATAACGCTTGCTCTCCCGATTCGGGCTGACTGATGAGCAGCGATTTAACATCAATCCCAAGTTTTCGGGCGTACATTTGATCAAACGCATGCTCGGCATCAACAAAGGCTGCGATACCGCCTTGTTTTTGAGCTTCGGCAATCGCATGTAACGCCAAGGTGGTTTTGCCGGAAGATTCCGGTCCATAGACTTCCACAATTCGTCCTTTGGGCAATCCACCAACGCCTAAGGCAAAATCCAACGTTAATGAACCTGTGGGCACGATTGGCACTGAAACCACGGCATCGTCGCCAAGCCTCATAATTGTGCCTTTCCCAAATTGCTTTTCCAAGGTATCTACAGCCAGGTTTAACTGTTTTAATTTTTCCTGATTTATGTGTTGATTGCCATCCTGCGATGAAGCTTTATCTTTAGCCATTTGTGAAAAAAGAGAAAAGTTTTCGGTTTCAAAATCCATAGTTGTACTAGAATACAAATTATCTGAATACCTCAAAATTAATTTTAATAAGATCTTAAAAAGGCGTGAAGCGAGCTAATTGAACTTGGCAAAACTAACGCATTCGTTTAATAATACAACCCTTAGGCTCAACTTCCGAAGGATTTATCTCTTCGCCCTCCAGATAAGCATTTATGGCATTTTTCAAATACGATTGCTTCACCTTATCACGTCGTTGGTTATCATCAACCGGGCCATGATACCTGATGTTAAAATCATTGTCTATAAAAAATACTTCCGGGGTCACTTTTGCGCCATAGCGATCGGCCACCAGATTTCCTTCATCTTTTAGCACCACAAAATTTAATTGCTTGCGTTTTGCATGCGAGAGAATATCGGATATATCTTCTGTGGCATTTGAGTTGATGCCTAAAAATGTCAGTTTATTTTTTTTGGCATACCTGGCTAAATCGATAAGTCGGGAGGTGTATGCATTGGAAACCGGACATTGTGTTGATAGAAATACAACAACTGCGCCATTTTGATTCAACTTTTTAAGCGAAAACAACTGGCCTTCATGATTTGGTATCGAAAAAACCGGAGCAGGCTTTTCCTGATTTAATTCGTTTTGATTTGCAGAACTATTTTCAGATAACAGCAGGCTATTTATGAAGAACAAACCAATTAATCCTAATTTATACAACGTGTTTCGTTTCATAATTTTGGGGTTAAAAGATTTGTGATTTAAGCTATTTACACTGCTTTACTATGCAACAGCTTTTCTAAAGATGTTTTTATTGGTGTGTAGTTAATGTTTAATTCATCAATTGATTTTTGATTAGCATAAAATAAACATTTATTGCTTAGAAATATATTATCGACCGCTATCGGTGATGTGCGCTGAAACACAAAACCTACCAGCTCCGCAATCAAGCCTATTGCAATGCCAAAAGCCTTCGGTAATGGCAACACCGTGTTTCTACGACTTCCCTTTAACGAAGTTATGCAATTAAAGAAATTATGATACGTTAAATTCTCCGAAACAATATTGTAGCACTCGCCTGTTTTGCCTTCTTTCATGGCGTTTATGTGCGCTTCTACGACATCGGTTATATCAACAAATCCGACGCCGCCATTTGGATAGTACGGGATCTTACCTTTGTAAATGTCCCGAATTAAAGCAGTTGAAGCTTTGGATAATGCATTCAAACCGGGGTAATGCCCAATGATCACACCCGGATTCAAAATCACCGCATCCAGACCTTCGGCTATGCCTCTAAAAACTTCGAGTTCCGAAAGATACTTTGAATCCATATACCCGATTCGATGCTGCCAGGGCAAAAATACCGTTGATTCATCAGCGGGTTTTTCCGAACTGTTTACGCCCACCGCTGCAACCGAACTGGTAAAAATCAGGCGTTTCACCTGGTTTTCCAGGGCTACATTCACAAGATTTCGAGTGCCCTGAACATTGATTTGAAAGAGCTTCCTACGATCAAGACGTTGATAGGATATTAATGCAGCGGTATGAAAAATGATATCAACATCCGTAGTTGCCCGTTGAAGGGATTCAACATCCGTGATGTCTCCTTCAACCCAATCTATTGGCAGCTCTTTCAATAATGATCTATCCGACGTTTTCCGAACAAACGCTTTGAGATGGATATCTTCGGGTTGAAAATTTTCAAAGAGCGCTTTGATGAGTGCCGAGCCAACATAACCGGTAGCTCCGGTAACTAAAATCGTTGTTTTTTCCACACCTAAACTATTGTTAAGAGCAGTTGATTTTTTTCAACCGGCTCATTGACCTTAATGGCAATGTCTTTAACCTCGCCATCCATTGGCGCTTTAATTTCATTTTGCATTTTCATGGCTTCCAGCACTAACAACCCTTGACCTTGCTTCACCACATCCCCTTTCCGGACATTTAATTCAACAACCAAACCCGGCATTGGGGATTTTATTTGCCCGGAAGACTTATTTTTTGATGATTTAATACCCATTCGCTCAATGAGCATATTTTTCTCATCCAGCAGTTCTATCTGCATCAGTTCATCTTTGAACCTTACCGTAAAATCGCTGCCCTTTTGGGTTACTTCCCCAATAAACACTTTACCATTGTATATCAACTGATACAGTTTTTCAGACAGTTTCACCAAATGAATATGCTTTTGCTGACCATCCACTAAAATTGTATGACCATGAATGGACGAGCCTTCACTGGCATCAAATTCAATATTAATTGGTTTATTGTCATTAACGGTAGCTTTGTATTTCATAATAACGGCTGGTTAAAATTCTGAAGGCTCTAATGCCTGTTGGAAGGTTTGTTTTAGAGATTTAACATAATTTTTTGTTAAACTCAAATCGCGGATGTTGGTAATGAGTTGCTTTTTGTTTTCGATGTTATTTTCCTGATCAAATGTTGGGATCAAGTATTCAATCTTCCGATCATAAGCCTCGATTTTATCATCAAGCTCAAGAATCAATTGCTCTAATTTCGCTTTGTTTTTTTCTGACGGCTCTTCTTTGTAGTCATACAAAGCTTCCTGCATATCTATCAATTCCACTAATAGCTCTTTAGGCGCATTTTTTCTATCGGCTTGCTGATCCATTGGGCCTAAGTACTGTTCAACCACATAAATCAAACGCTTATCTTTATTTTTTAACGTTTGGAAGGCCTGGTTAACGATTGCCGTATATTCCTGGCTTAGATCCTTATTGATGGATGTTTGATGATAATCCGGGTGTGTTTTACGACTGATTTCATAAAACTTCTTTTGGACAACTTTTGGATCGATCTGGAGCTTTTCTTCTAATCCTAATACTTCAAAAAAATTTTTACTTTGAATTGTCATTAATTTTTTAGTGATTGCCAGACACTTCAACTGAAATGATGTTATTTTATAAGCTTTCTTAATTTACGAAATTTTAGACTTAAGCGTAGAGCCCATTATTGTATAATTCAAATGAGTATTAAACGAAAACAGAGCGCATTTCATAAAGATCGCTTGTGTGATCAGGCGATTGAGCAGACAATTTTGCCCAATGGTTTAAACATCCTAACCCAGCATGTGCCGGGCGTTCAAAGCATATCCCTGGGACTTTGGATCGAAAACGGCTCGCGCGATGAAACTAAATCCCTGAATGGCATTTCTCACTTTATAGAGCACGCTGTGTTTAAAGGAACAAAAAAGCGCAACTATATTCAAATCAATGAATCGCTCGAACGCGTAGGCGGTTACCTGAATGCATTTACATCAAAGGAACAGACGTGTTTCTATGCCCGTTGTTTGGATGAACATTTAAACGTTTCGGTTGATATTCTCAGTGATATTGTGTTTAACGCCACATTTCCCGACGACGAAATCGAAAAAGAGAAAGATGTTATCATTGAAGAAATAAAAAGCGTTGAAGACACCCCGGAAGAGCAAATCTTCGACGATTTTGATGGTTACCTGTTTAAACGCCACCCCTTGGGATTGCCTATCACCGGATCAGAAACCTCTGTTGGAGACTTAAAGGTAGATGAGCTTCGGAATTTTTTAATGACAAACTACCGCCCCGGCAAAATGTTGCTGGTGGGAACCGGAAATCTTAACCATCACGAGTTGGTTGAATTGGCTGAAAAATATTTTCCAAAGCCGTGTTTAAACAGTCAAAACAATCGCATGCCATTTGATTTTAAAAACTACAAGCCATTTGAAAAACGCGTATCAAAACCGATACATCAAGCGCATATTTTGTTGGGGTTTCCATTTGAACGCAACGATGCCCACTATTTTTCGCTGATTCTCCTAAACACCTTACTGGGCGGCGGTATGAGCTCTCGCCTTAATATGATACTTCGGGAAAAGTATGGTTTGGTCTATAGCGTCTATTCAAACCTTGTTACATTTGATGATGTTAATACCTTTTCAGTTTATGCGGGAACGGATTCGGCTAATGTTGATCAGTCCATCGCTATCATACGTGAGGAACTGGATCGTCTTTGTCAAAAAAACATTTCGCAAAAAGAACTGAAATTGGTGAAAGCCCAGCTTAAAGGCGGGATCATAATGGGAAAAGAGAGCTTATCGAAACGACAAAACCAACTTGCCCGCGATCATTTTTATTTTGGACGAACACTTTCAAACGAAGAAGTGCTTGAACAAATCAACGATATTAACATTAATGACATTAAAACTCTATCGGAACAATTGTTTCATCCTGCTCAATATTCCTGCCTTGTTTTTGCACCTAAACATAAAAGGTAGCGCCGCCAAAACCGCTTAAAATTGGATAACTCAGTTTATTAAATTATATTGCTTGTTTGTTTTTTAACTCAAAACCAATCAGATTACCTTGAAAAGCCAAATAAAATCAATCAGCGATACCGAACAGGAACTTGAACTCTGTCTTGAAACGTCAGAATTTCAACCGGAATTAGATAAGCAATACCGTGATGCACAGAAGAAAGCGAATTTAAAAGGCTTTAGACAGGGTAAAGCGCCAATTTCAATCATTAAGCGATTACTGGGCGGTCAAATACAGACTCAGGTTGTAGAAAAACTTGCCAGTGAAAATTTTGAGAAAATTTCAAAAGATAAAAACATTAAAATTATTGGTCAGGCCAGAATAAGCGATTTTAAACTGGATGAAAACCAATCACTCACCATTTATCTGAGTTTTGAGGTTCAACCTGAATTTGATCTCAAACCCTATGATACATATGAGTTTAAAAAGATCAATTACCAGATCACCGATGATGATGTTGAAAAAGAATTGAAAGGCTTGCTCAGAAATTATGCTGAGATTTCTGTTGTGGATGAACCGGCAACCAAAACCGATGTTGTTGTGGCAAGTCTTCAAAAGTGCGATGAACAAGGTATAGCAATCGTTGGTGAAAATTTGGAAAATCAAACGTTTAACCTGGAATACCTTAAAGACGACTCACCATTCTTTAGCGCATTGGTAGATTCTAAAAAAGGTGATGAGCGCCGCGTGGTGGTTGAAGATGAAAATCCGGAGACGAAAGAAACAACGAAAACCCATTACAATGTGATCGTTCAAGAAGTCAAGCAAGTATCATTACCTGAGTTTAATGACGATTATGCCGATAAACTCAGCCAGGGAAAACTTAAAACCACTGCAGAGTTCAAAGAAGACTTAAAAAATCAAATTGAGTCGCATTACGCTAAAAAATCTGATGAAGATTTATTTGACAGTATTGCCGATAAATTTACCGAAGATAACGTGTTCCCTCTTCCGCTATCTTTAGTTGATTCATATGAGAATTTGCTGGTTGAAAATGCCAAAAAACAAGTGGGTGGAAAATTTCCGGCCGGATTCGATGAATACAAGTTTCGCCATGATATTCGGCCAAACGCTGAAAAGCATGCGCGATGGATGCTTATCCGAAGTAAATTAGCCGAACAAAATGATATTACCATTGAAGAAGATGATATCAAAGCCTATGCTGAAAAAGAGGCTGCAATGGTTGGATTGGATGCTGAAACATATATGCAGCAACTGACATCTTCGGAGTACTTACCCTATATTACAGACTCTCTTTTAAGAGATAAAGTGTTAGACCATATAAAAAACACCAGCGCTATTGTTGAAGAATCGCAAGATTTGCCAAAATAATTAGCTTGTTGAAACACTACACCTTTAATTTGCGTTTTATTAGGAAATATTACTAATAAGAAAATTAAAGGAGCAATTTATGCCAACAACAGAGAAAGTTAAACCTAAAAATCCTACAACCGTTCGTACAGCTGGATTTGAACATGCAAAGGATACGGATGTGGGGACAAGAGTACCGAAAATTATAGATAAGACGATTATTCAAAAAAAGCGATTAAAACAAGAACGACAAACACCCAGTACTGTTCGTACGGCCGGTTTTGAACATGTCTTAGATACTGACGATTAGTTTAATAACTCGTCAATGCCATTAAAACTGCAATCGTTTGGTTGCAGTTTTTTTTTATTTTAAGGCAATCTGAATGGCTAGAGATTATGATGAAACCGATTGCCTTAACATTCATTTCAACCGCCTTTCTACTAATGCTTATTTCCACGCCGGTGTTTCCAAAAACGGCTGTGGGAAAATATGCCGGTGAATTTTTAAGCTTGGGCGTAGGCGCCAGATACCTTGGGATGGGCGGTGCATCGGTTGCTTTTGTCAATGACGTCCATGCCGGTTATTGGAATCCCTCCGGCTTAGCTAAACTTCAATACCCTCAAATTGCCCTGATGCACGCCGGCACATTTGCCAATATCGTCAATTACGATTATGCAAGCGTTTCGTTCCCCATCATGGAAACCAAAACCATTGGCATTTCAGTTATCCGGTTAGGTATATCTGATATCGCAAATACAAGATCAGCGTGGGATTTTCAATCTCAAGATGTTAAAGATAATCCATCGCAATACATCACGTTTTTCAATGCTACCGATTATGCATTTTTACTTTCCTTTGCCGGCAAAACCCATTATAATCTTTCATATGGCATTAACTTAAAAGCTATTCAGCGCCAGTTAGGATCTTTTGGGTCTGCTTTTGGGGTGGGTTTCGATATCGGTTTTATGCTGTTTTTAAATGACCGCTTCACGCTAGGACTTACGCTTCAGGATATTACCACCACATTTATTGCATGGAATTCAGGCCACAATGAGTTGATTACGCCAACCATAAAAACCGGCTGTTCGTATCAAATACCTCTTTATGATGGAAATTTGCTGATTAGCCATGATGTAGATACACGATTTGAAGGGAGAAACACTGCAGCGCAAGCAAATCTGGGTCAGGTTAGTTTTGATTTTCACACAGGCCTGGAATATTGTTATAGAGAAACGCTGAGTATTAGAACCGGTATTGATGAATTGGGTCGCTTAACGCTTGGAACGGGGTTAAAACTCTCGGAACTTCATTTGGATTACAGTTACAGTGGCGAAGAGCTCTCAACAGATACAGGGGAGTCTCACAGAATTTCGCTCCATTTAAACCTTAAGCTAGAAAAGTTTAAACGCTAAGTGCCATTTAAACAATCTGCTTATTAATAAACATTTCAAGTAAAAAAGAAAACTTCTCTTTGGCTTCATCAGCCACAAGCTGAACTTCTTCGTGTGAAAGTTTTGTCGCATAATACCCCGATGCTCTGTTTGTCACCAAAGAAATGCCGGCCACGCAAATTTTTTCCGACTTTGCCACAATCACTTCAGGAACTGTTGACATTCCAACGACATCCGCGCCCATTATTTCAAGCATTCGTATTTCAGCCTTGGTTTCATAACATGGCCCTTTAACCGATACATAGGTTCCTTCCTTAATATTAACTTTACACTCAATAGCGGTTTGCTTAATCAGGTCGATTAACTGGCGATCATAAAAATTCGCTTGTCGATGCTTGAACTTTCTTCCAAAAAACGCCAAATCATCTACGGCCATCATATTGATGTGATCATTGATGACACACAAATCCCCCACTTCTAAATTTGGGTTTATTCCACCGGCTGCGTTGGTTAGAATAACGGTTTTAACCCCAAGTTTACCCAAAAGACGCATGTAAAATGTAACCTCATGTGAATTCAAACCCTCGTAAAAATGTACGCGACCCTGAACCAGCACAACAGGTTTATCACTCAGCGTTCCAAAAATCAATCGGCCAGGATGGCCTTCTATCGTCGGGACCGGGTAGTTTGGGATGTCTTTTGCCTGAAAAGCCTGAAAAACCTTAATTCGCTTAGCAAATTCAGCTAAACCTGAACCGGAAACCAAACAAAGGGTATTCTTAGGAATAGTGCAATGTTTTAAAATATAGTCAGCCGCTTCATCAACTTGTCGCTGATAATCCAGACTTCGGTCCTGAAAATAACTAGCCATAGATATGAATAGATATTAATCTGTTTTGATCATTAATAATGCAACCGCTACGGCGTATTGATGCGTGTGTGAAATAGATAAATTAATTTGATTAGCAAGTTTAAATGAATTATCAATGCACTTTACCGCAGGTTTACCTCTTTCGTTATTAAAAATCTCAATCGAATGCCAGGTAAATTCGTTTGATATGCCCGTACCAAGTGCTTTGGCTATGGCTTCTTTTGCGGCAAATCGTGCGGCAATGCTTTCAAACGGATTGAATTTAGAAAAGCAATAATCAATTTCATCTTTGGTAAGAATTTTTTTTAAAAAATTCATGCCATATTTATCATACGAATTTTTAATCCGCCCTATTTCAATGATATCAATGCCTATTTGCATAATCTATAGATTGATAAGATTTTCACTGCACATAACACAATTTAGTTATTATAAAACTAACTATTTAACGCATACAAAGCCGAATTTAAATCACGGATTTCTAACTACGCACGGGCATCAGCTATAACAATGGGTTGCAACCCATTGTTTCCCTTGTTTTTGAAGCCACATTCGCCAGCAGAGGACAAACTCATCCTTACCTGTTTTGCTTATTGCAAAATATGAAAACTACTAATGATGGAATTAAAAATTAAGAACACGCATTTTTAAGTGTCATTGCGAGCTAAAATATTTAGCGATAAACAAACAGAAAATGACACTCTTTTTTCTAATCATGCTGAACTTGTTTCAGCATCTCAACCAAATAGGCATTCTCTGAGACCCTGAAATTAATTCAGGGTGACTGATAACGTAAATGTGTCATTGGAAACAAAGTGAAGCAATCCAGAGGCTTTGTTTTGGATTACCACGCTTACTGCGTAAGCTCGTAATGACGTATGATGTTCGTTTAATCGTCATGACTCATTTGTGTTTTGGATTACTAATGAAAGATCCAATGCTTTAACCGAATGAGTCAGCGCGCCAACTGAAATAAAATCAACGCCTGTTTCAGCAATTTTCCTAACTGTATCGATATCAACCCCACCTGAAGCTTCCGTTTTTATGGCCGATTTTTGTTTAACAATCTCAACCCCGCACTTTAAATCATCCAGATTAAAATTATCCAAAAGGATAATATCGGGCTTTTCATCTATTGCTAATGCTAATTCGTTAAGTGTTCTAACTTCAACTTCAATTTTTGCATCTTTTTGATGATCACTTAAGTAAGACTTTGCCAGTTGTATCGCTTTCCGAATGCTACCGGCAGCATCAATGTGATTATCCTTAATCAGTATCATATCAAACAAACCGATTCGGTGATTGGCGCCGCCGCCATGTAAAACTGCTTCTTTATCAAAAAACCGCAGACCGGGCGCCGTTTTGCGGGTATCGACAATTTTAGCCGAGGTGTGCTCAACTTCTTTTACAAAGGTATTGGTTGCCGTTGCAATACCCGACATTCGTTGCATAAAATTGAGTATTGTGCGCTCGTATGTCAGGATTTCCCAAGCTCTACCACTAAGCTCAAAAATGCAGTCACCCGGAAAAACACGATCGCCATCAGATTTCAATGCGTTAAGTCTTAAACCACTTTTGGCTTCTTTTAAAATCAAACCGGCCGTTTCAATACCCGAAACAATTCCATGGCTTTTCGACTTAAGCAAGGCTTGTAAATTCTTTGTTTCCGGTATAGTTGCAAGAGTGGTAAGGTCGCCGTTGTAAATATCTTCATTTAAAGCGAGTCGTATAATCTCTCGTTTACAATTCGCTTTGAATGTATCTATTGGTGGTAGGTGGATCATTAATGTTGATTAAGAAAAATAATTTTCCTATGAAATATTAAATATCCGAAGAACGTAGGTTTTTAAAATGGCCATTGGATAGAACCCGCCGTTTAATTTCCTCGCTTCGCTCAATTTCAGGTAATACCTTTTCAAAATGTTCAACTAAAAACTCTAAGCGTTTATTTTCGCTCAGCATCTCAATTAAGCGTTGTTTTTGTAAAACATCGAAACCTGCGGAATGGGCTAAAATGAATGATACCTGTTTATCTTCAGGAATATTCTGATCAATTGTTTCTCCCTTAATAAGCTCATTTAATTTTTTATGAAGCTTTAGCGCTTTTTTAACAAGTTTTTTATCGGCTTGCACTGTATCTTCATCATCAAAATAATCAATGGATGCCCGTACATAAGCTTTATCTTTATAAATCTCATTCATTTTATAACGCTTAACCCCCGTATTGATAACATCTAAACGGCCATCAGCATATTCTTTAACAATGTTTTCTATTTTAACAGCGCATCCAATAGAATACAATTTGTTGTTGTATGCCAACGAAACGCCAAATAAGCTGGAGGGTTGATTCTCGTTACCTCTGCAATAGGCGATCATTTCTTTATACCGTTCTTCAAAAATATGCAAAGGCAAAGTTTCTCCAGGACATACAACCAAAGGTAATGGAAAAAGAGGTATAATGGTTTTATCGCTCATTTTTTCAAAAATTCTTCAACAAAAGTACTAAGGTAAACAAGTCAATTAGTATTTTCAAGTTTTGGTAATTTAGTAACCGTTTGTTTAATCATGAAAGATAAATGCCAGATATAAAACAAAACTATAAGCACAAGTCAACCGTTCGTCTGATGAACGCAGTTTTTTATGCGCATCATGGCGTAGAAAAAGCCGAGCATAAATTAGGCGCCCGTTATGAAGTAGATGCTGAAATTCATGTAGATTTTTTTCAGGCTGCTGAAGATGATGATATTACGGAAACAATTGATTATGGAATGATTTACAGAAATATTGAGAAAACTTTAATGACAAAAAAATACTATCTGATTGAAGCTGTTGCAAAGAAAATTGCCGATGATTTGGTTGCAGCATTCCAAAATATTAATGCCATAAGAATAAAAGTACGCAAAAAAAATCCTCCGGTCGGAGGCGTCTGTGATTATGCTGAAGCAGATTATTTATTGGAAAAAATTGATTCTTAGCAATCAAAATAAATCTGGCTTTGAAAAAAGAATCTTTTATCGTTTATATCGGGCTTGGCTCGAACCTAGGTGATAGATTAGAGAATCTTAAAAGGGCTTTAAATCATATTTCAGCTTTAGAACACTGCTCACTTATTAAATTCTCATCGGTTTATGAAACACCTCCTCTTGGCATTCAAGATCAACATGATTTCTATAATATCGTAGCTAAGTTTGAGACGTCTATAATACCCATTGAGTTTATTAAGGCCCTAAAACGAATTGAGACCGATATGGGTAGACCAAAAGATTACATAAAATGGGGTCCGCGAATCATTGACTGCGATATTTTATTCGTTAACGATCTCGTACTCTCGCACCATGATTTAACCATTCCGCACCCCGAGTTGCAAAACCGGAAGTTTGTACTTGTACCGCTTTTAGAACTTGAAAACATTCAGCACCCAATCTTGAATTGTTCGGTAGAAGAACTTTTAAATACAACTTCCGACCAATCAACAATCCGCAACGTTGCCAAAATAAATATCGCATAAAAAAAGCCCTACAACCCATTTGAATTGTAAGGCTTGAAAGACTTATGATAATTTCCGCTTTAATTGAATGTTACTTCAAGATTTCCACCATGATATTTTGCACTTTCGGTTTTTCGGCCTACCAGTACATTTGGAAGGATAATGTTTTTCCTGAAATTATTAACTTCAATTAATAACTCATCACCTTTAAGATTCATCTGAACTCTTTCTATTTCAATATTGGGTAAATACAAATGCAATTTATACTTACCGTTTAGTTTTTCAACCTTATGCGTATGTTTATCATCATAGAAAATTTGAGATGGATCTTCTTTTCCAAAAACAGCTTGAGCCATATCGAGAAGCTTATCCGTTCCTGTCATATCTTCTGAAAATTGCTTAGAAGAAAAAATTGGAAGCGGATAGAAGCAATCATTTATTTTCGTCAGATAGGTTTGTTGCCTATCAATCAAACATTGGAAGAACGGATCCTTAGTTTTCTGATCAAACACTTTGTTAATAACTACTGCATCCAGTTTGTAACCAAACAAATTCAAATATGTTTGAGCTCGAAGCGCTTCCTTAATGACCATATTTTCAGGATTGACAACAATCCTAAATGATGTGATTTCAGGATCCATTAAAACACCATGAAGTTCTTTCATATGCTCACCAACTTCAGGCATAAGTTTGAAAATATTTTTCTTAGGCATGAACTTGGTGATCAAAGGAGCTGCAACGCCCATTGCACGTACGTGCCAACTGGCAATTTTGTCGGTGTACCACCTATACGACTCAGGCATAGCTAAAAGTCGCATTGTTTCACCCGTTGGCGCCGCATCAACCACGATCACATCATAATTTCCCGAATTAGCCGCAAGCCAAATGTGGCGCAAACTAATCATTTCTTCCATGCCTGGCATAATTGTCAGCTCATCGGCAACTATTTCAGATGTGCCGTCTTGCATAAGCATTGTTGAGAAATATGCATGAAATTCTTCCCAATGCTCACGAATTTCAGCCAATATATTTACTTCAAGGGCAAAAAGATTTTTTTCAATTTCTTGTGGTTTGGTTCCCAATTCAACACCTAATGCATCAGCCAAACTGTGTGCAACATCTGTACTAATGACAAGCACCCTTTTTCCACTACGGGCTATGCTAACTGCTGTAGCAGATGAAATTGATGTTTTACCTACTCCACCCTTTCCAAGATATAAAATTATCCTCATGATACTTCAATTGCTTTTGTTGAGAATACACTCTACACGTTATCTGGTTTGATTTTTACTTTTTTTCGCTTTACGGAAGTTTCATTTTTTACTTCCGTAGTTTGATGAACATTTTCACCATTTTTACTTTCAGAAGCAACATTTGATTTTTGTTGCCCTACTTTTACTTTTTTCCTGTACTTATGTGGGGTACTCTCTTCTAAATTTTCGTTTGATTCTTCAGCTTTTGCTTCCGAATTACTCTTTTTTTCATCATCCGTATCATTATGTGAAGAACGACTGTTAGGCTGCGATGAAACAGACGATTTAATTATTTTTGATGCTGCGCCAAACAACCCATCACTTTTAATGGCAGTTTGTATGGCTTGTAAAATAAAATCCTGTGTTTGTTTATTCTTAGATACGTTTTGTAACAACTCATTGACGGCTTTAACCGAATCAGCAAAGTTGTTAGGCAGCCTTTGAAAACTCTGAGGAATACTTCTTAAATCCTCTTTGAGCTGGTCTTTGTACTCATCAGGTATAGATTGAAAAATATCTTTTGCAATTCCACCTAATTTTTTTAAAGAATCAAAATCTATATCCGGTAAATTTTCAGGTAATTCGTTAGGATTATTTATTGAATTACTGAGATTATCAACAAATGACGATATGTTTCCTCCTTGATTAAAACCTGGTTGATTAGGCTGCGAAGCGCCTTGCGGATTTAAATTGATATTCGGAAAACTGTTAGGATTCTGATCCTGATAACCATCAAACGATTGACTTGATTTATATTGCTCTAAAATATTCTGGCCATAACCAATATTCGACGCTTGATCTTGATTCCTTGAGTTAAAACCATTTCTTAACGTGCTCATAAAATCGTCACCTGAATTAAACGGGCTAGGTGAAAAAGGCTGGCTTTGAAATCCTTGTGAATTATACTCTATTTCCTGATCTGGTATTTCGTATTCAACTGGAGGGCACGACTCAACACCAACATGGTAGACTTTGTTGGCCACATCATCCGGAATTTCATCCAAATAATTTTTGCCGATATTTTCTTCAATGACTGTTTCGAGAAGTACATGAAGCATTATAAGCTTATCAGCTTCATCATTCGGCACGAGATCAAATATGATATATACCGGATCTTTATCTTGCCGTTGTATTGTAATTTCAAGTGTTGAGGATTCTTTATCTTTTTGCTTTGCTGCAAACGAAACCGCACCGATACTAAAACGATCCAAGAAATCTTTTTCAGCGCCTCTTGCCCATAAATAGATTGACTTGTTCGAAAAAATCAAGTAATCCTGAAAAGCCAAACCACCAACACGTTCGTTTTTAGCTTCATAAAAAAAGCCATCAAAACATGCAATAGGTTTTTCTGATGGATGAAGTAGATTCTTTTGGAAAAATTCTTGGATGTGTGCGGGCTCAATATGCTGAGCAGCATAAACACTTATAATCCTCATTGTATTATCTTAACTCCTATAACTTCCTTTTTAATAAGCACCTTTATCTGTCAGTAAAAATATGGACTTAATGTGGAAACCTAACTCGTAAGTTAGTTAAGAAGCTATAACTTACTAAAAAAAATGGCAACAACATTAGTAATGTTGTTGCCATACTCGCTCTTAATTTTATTTAGCAAATTTTGATTCAATTTGCTTGCCACGTGTGGCATAGCCAGAGCTAACAGGTGATGAACCACGAAGTGAAGAACCTCCACCGCCACCCATGCTACCCCATAGGTTTTGGTTTAATCTTAATGATCCTTGAGCTAGTGATTCAACTGCTTTACTAAATGCATGCCAGTGACCTTCAAACATGAGCTCTGAAATGCGTCCGATGCTGGATAGCACCTCAGTAATTGCTCCTCCTCCTGCAGGCATATAATCCTCCCTTGGTTTAGAATTAATTGATTAAAAGAACTAGCTGCTATAAGAGCAACTATGAGCACAGGTAAAAAAATACTTATTACAATATTCTACTGCAATTTACTATTATTTTGTTGCAAATAGCAACGTTTTTAAAAGTAAAGTGCAATAAAATAACGACGCTTAAATAACAACCGTCATTTTAACAAATAAATGAATCTAAGCTTACTTAAGATTCATCAGTTTTTGTCATTACCTTCAAGGCGTTTGTTGAATGCTTCCACACCATTTTTGCTATTGATATCGATAACATCATTAGAAACATCAACAGCAGCGCCTAACAAACCTGCAAACATACCAACAGTTGTTTCAGCTAAGCCTTGAACGAAAAATGCTGCTTTTTCAGTAACATCAAGCTGCTTAAATCCATCAAATAGTTCTTTTTTATCCATATGACTTAATCATTACAAATTTAAATGGACTTACTTTTTGGCGCCTTGAGGCTTCGTTACTGAAGAAGCTGTTTTTTGAATAGAATCAGATACGTTTTGTACTACGCCTGATGCTTTAGAAGTAACTTCGCCTACGCCTTTTGAAATACCGCTTGTGGCATCATCAACACTTTTTGCAACATCTTTAAAAACCGTGCTTGAAGCTTTACCAGCGTCTTTCACTGTAATAGCAACTCTTTCAACGGTTTGATTAACAACATTTCCTGAACCATTGGCCAAACCTGTAGATTTCGCAATGTTTTCTACTGAAGAGCCAATTGATTCAAATGCCCCACCAACAAAATTAATGGAATCAACCACAGCAGATTGGCCGGTCATTAATGTTGCTTCTGCAATAAATGATACACGATCCGTTAAAGAAAGCTCTTTAAATTGATCACGGAGCTTTTGATATGCGTCTGTCATTTGATCCTCCTTTATGCTTTAAGCCATGTTATGTTTTTAAAATTATATTGATTTGAATAAAAATCTTTAGAGCTTTTCTTTATTATCTCATCAAAAAAACTCACTCCAATTTAACCTCTGCCATTACCTGAAACAGGCGCTTGTTGTGGCTCAACCGGAAATGGAATAGATAACCATTTTCCTTTAAATGCAGCATCTCCGGGTTCAACACCTGTTAATGTCAATGGCAACGTCATTACTTTTCTTTGATTACCAATCTGAATAAAAAGTTCGTCGCCGGAAACCCAAACATCAATTTCTTCCGGATCAATAAATGGCAGCTTAATTTGAACTTCATAGCTGTCATCATGACGAACAAAACGCATTGGCTCTTCGTGAAATAACATTTCCGAGGGATCTGATTCCCCGTATAAATCAGAGGCTAATCGTTTTAAAGCATCCAGACCTACCACTTCATCTTCGTACATTGGTAATGTTTTGATAGGTAATGGTTCAAAAGCGCTTTTTATTTCATTTAGGTACCTCTGTTGCACCGTTTTCCACTTTTCCAAATAACCACTATCTTCTTGTTGGGATAACAATTTATTAACTGTTACCATATCAACCTTAAATCCATATAGATTTAAATAGGTTAATGCTCTCATCGTTTCTTTAATAGACATCTTTTCAGGGTTCATTACCAATCGAACCGAAGATGTATCCTGATCAGTTAGAATCTCACGAATTCCATCCAATTCTTCATAAACCTGATCTACCGAATCAAAAACTTCTTGTGAGGGAACATAATTTGATAGCTTATCAGACATTTTTGACAATGGTCGCGCCAAAGGCCTAACAATAAACTTATCAACATTACGGATCATTTTAATACCCCATGAAAGCGTATCGGGTAATGATAACAAACGCAATGTTTCTCCTGTTGGAGCAGTATCTAACACTAATGCATCGTACTTACCTGACTGTTTGTAACGTTTTACACGAACCAACGAAAAAAGCTCTTCCATACCCGGCAGCACAGTCATCTCATCGGCCATAACATTTGGCATACCCTGTGCAGCAAACAAATTAGCATAATACTTTTGAACGACGTGCCAATTTTCCTTTAAATCCACATATGCATTTACCTCTATTGCATACAAATTATCCGTGATTTGTTTTGGCTCGGCGCTTAACTGTTCATTGAATGAATCCGACAAGCTATGTGCCGGGTCAGTAGATAAAACCAATGTTCGCAATCCCTGCTCCGATAAACGTAGGGCTGTTGCTGCCGCAACGCTGGTCTTTCCTACGCCGCCTTTACCTGTAAAAGTGATAATACGCATAGTTACTTACAAATACTATGAAGTTTTCAAATTACTCCTATTCACAAAAGAAAGATATTACTTAAAACAACTTTTTAGTAGACGTGATATATACTTATGTTTAACATGATTTCCAAAATCCTTCTTTAAAAGAAAACGCAATTTACAACAAATCAAAGATTTTACAGGCGCTCAAGAAATCCATGTAAAGATAAACATTTCCGTTTGGTCATTAGGACCAAAAACCTTTAAAAACAATTCGTTAAAGTTACAGGATTTCTGCACTCATTCAAAAAACAGTTTAAACTTTTAAAAAAAGTAAGGAATTTTTAACCCCCTGGCTATAAAACATTATATTCAAATAACTTATCAAAAAATCATTTTTTAATATCGACTAAATCGTCTATCTTTTTCTACCAACAATGGATTGTATAATGAATCCCCGATGTTTAAAACATATAATTTTTTAGCAATCGACAGTTAAGTTCTATATTGAGCCACATTTTTTACGACATGGTTTAACATTTATTATATCATATGAGTAAATCAATTCAGTTGAAAACACAGATGGTATTATTGGCGACGTTTGTTTTTTCAATGATTTTATTTGGCTGCACAACAACCCAACAACCATTTCTTAAAACGTCCTCTGCGATTCTCTCCGATTCCGAAGCCATAGCTATTCAACAACCGATTATCGGATTAACACCTTCGGAGGATTGGTCAACTATCCGAAAAACTCAACGCAAATTCTACCAGGTTCATCACGTCAATACTAATGACGCATTGCTTGACTCATTTCAGGTAAAATTGGCTAAAGTTAAACTACTCTATCATCAAGTTGTAAATGATATCAATACAAACAGGCATTTAAACGACATCACTTCATCAAAACACAACCTTGAAGAAGCCATTAACATTTTATCGTCGTTGCTCTCCCATCCAGAGTTTGAACCCGATTCAGTGTTTTCACAATTGTCGCTATACGTCTTGCAAACCTATGATAGGCACATTGTAAGGCTGCAAGACTTAGATACCGATAATCCCGCTTTTTTGATTTATGAACGATTGTTTGGGATATCCGAAACCAAAGAAGTTAATGAAAACTTATTTCTTGGTTTTGTATTACCGGAAACCGAAGTTCCATTGATTTTAACCCCGGATGTTAAAAAATTTATCACGTTTTACAGCACACGGTTTCATGATGTTTTTCAACGTTATTTGGATCGGGCGGAAATTTATTTCCCTATGATGACACCCATTTTCAACAATGATAATATCCCTCAAGAGCTTCTCTATTTATCTATTGTTGAAAGCGGTGTAAATCCTAAAGCGCGAAGCCGCGCCAGCGCCATTGGAATTTGGCAGTTCATCAAATCAACAGGACGAATTTACGGTTTATATAACAACCACTGGTTTGATGAAAGGCAGCATGTTGAAAAATCTACCCGAAGCGCAACCAAACATTTAACAGACCTTTACAACCGCTACGGCGATTGGTATTTGGCCTTAGCTGCCTATAACGCCGGATCGGGAAAAGTCAATCGTGCGATTCGCAAAGCCAAAAGCAGATCGTTCTGGAAAATCAGGCGCTACTTAAAGCGAGAAACCCGCGAGTACGTTCCTCGTTTTATTGCTGCAACCATTATTGCCATGCATCCGGAACGATTCGGCTTTCGCCCATTAAATTGGCAACCTGTTTTATCTACAACAAAAATCCCAACCAACGGATGTATTCCATTATCTTACATTGCTGAAAAAACATCCACCGATTTACAAACCTTAAAGTTTCTTAATCCTGAATTATTGCAGGAAGTTATTCCGCCGGCATATCCCGATTACGAACTTATTGTTCCCGAAAAGAATGCTGATGAAATTGCCAGCTTGCTTCAAGCCATTCCTGATGATCAAAAATTGCATTTTAAAATACACAAAGTCAGAAACCGCTTTGATTATATCAGTACAATTGCCGATAAGTATGGTATCGATGTAAATACGCTCAAAAAAATCAATGGAATAAGAAATAATGTGATTCCCAAAGGAAAAGTGATGATGATTCCAACCTCACCCGAACTTGCTTCCTTAAAAAGTTACTCAAAAGCACAGCTCTCCGACGATAGCCGCTTAAGACGCCGATGGCAACGACGAAAATACGCTCAAAAAAAAGTCGCGCCCGGCACTCTTGTTCAGGCATACCGAGAAGTGCAATCACGATTTCTCTCGGAGATCAATTAGTTCATTGACGCTTTATGGTGAGCTGATCTTATCATATGTTTTTTCAATGAATTTGCCTATGTTTCAGGACATGTTTGTCCATATTCTCATCATAGATTTATGACGTTTCGCCTGGTTATCATAGGCCTGTTTGTGGGATTTTTTTACGGGTGTGCAAAAAACGACACAAGCTTTTTAGGAAAGGCGTATCACAACTTTTCCTCGTATTTCAATGCCTACTATAACGCTATTCAGGAATTTGAATCCGGCTTAAATGCATTGCAAACATCCAATAGCATTGACTTAAAAAACCAATTTATCATTTTTCCAAAGTATCAAAATGTTTCGTCGGCAGCTTCACATTTTGATAAGGTCATAAAAAAAACATCATCCATACTTAACTATCATCCCAATAGCGATCTGGCTGATAATGCCCTATTGTTAATGGGAAAATCATACTACTACAAACAGGAGTTCGAACCTGCCAAACGAAAATTTCAAGAAATTTTAACGAATTATTTTGAAGGCGATGCCCGTGATGAAGCCTCCTTCTGGTATGGACGCACTCTGGCGCAACAAAACCTGGCATCCGAAGCGATTGAAGTCCTTCAATCGGTGATTGAGTCGCAAAAAACCGAAACGGAAATTAAAGCCAAAGCTTATTTCCTGATTGCCGAGCTCTATATTTCCGATTATCAATACGAAGAGGCCATTGCATTCATTTCAAATGGCTTGAAGCATGATTCGGATAACGATTTAAAAACCCGCGCGGCGTTTTGTCTGGCCAGGTTATATGAATTGATCAAAGACTTCGATTCAGCATCTAAAGCGTTTGAAATGGTGTTGGATTTGGGTTCGGATTATGATCTAAGGTTTATCGCATTTAACAACAAAGGCATCATCTTAAGGGAAAATGGTCAGCTAGCCGAATCCATCGAGGTGTTCAATGAACTGCTTTCGGACGATAACAATTTGGAGCATTTCCCAAACCTGCGTTACGAACTTGCAACAAGCTATTCCAAATCCAAGGATTTGTCCAAAGCCATTGATCTTTATTTTGAAATTATCCGACGACACCCAAACACAGAGGCTTCGGCAAAAAGTTATTTTCAACTCGGCAGGCTTCGACAAAATTTATTCGGTGACTACAAAGCTGCTTCAGCGCTTTACGACAGCGCTAAAACAGAGTATGCCAAAGGTGAGATTTTTGCACGCAGCGCTGAATCTTCAAAGTTGATGTCAGAAATTTTAACGCTGCAAGAATCTATTCTGCAGCTTGATAGCTTACTTGATGTTGGCGTTGTTGAAAAAGCACAAACCTCGTTACCGCTTAAACCCTCAAAAACAGAGAGCAAAGCAACCAAAAAAACACAAATCCAAAATTTACTTTCTGAGCGTACCCGCAAAGATTATAGAAAAAGCGCCTTTTTAGCCAGAGGCGGTCGGGATGCGTTCAAAACAACGGCAAGCATTGATCCACAAAAAAAAACCCGTGTTTTCTACCAGCCCGCTACCGATAGCTTAAAACTTACCGAGTATAAATTGGAGTTGATCCGCAAAATCATTGAACTCGGGCAACTGTTCCATTTAACGCTCCTGCAATCCGACTCAGCCCAAGCAAACTATGCCAAAGCTTTCAAAGAGATCAAACAGGATGATCAACTCTTATCAGACAGCTTATCTTTAAAGCAAGCCGATCAGTTAGAAGAAGTTGTACTTTTTTCCCTGGCTGATATTTACAGGAACACCGGCCAAAAAACGCAGTTGGATTCGGTCTACAAAATCATCCTGAATCAGCATCCCGATAGTCCGTACATCAATACCGTGCGACGCTATTTTGGCCTCTCACCGATCCTGAAATCATCATCCAACGCAATAACTCGCCGCTATGAACATGCCATAAAGCTTCTTGATGATGGAAACATTCCGGCATCTCTGGATTCCTTAAAATCCCTGCTGAATTCAGCAAATGCTAAATCATTGCAACCGAAACTATATCTTGGTATCGGCCACATCTATGATCATTATTTATCAACCCGCGATTCGGCCATTGTTTACTATCAATCACTGAAACGCTTGTACCCAAATTCTCCCGAAACAAAGTCCATATCTAAAAAATTAGCCGTAGCGCTTGCTCAACCCGATACATTAGACCCTGCAAAAAAAACATCTTTAGAATCTCAAACTTCCGAACGTTCATTACCTGGAAAGGCTTTGAAGAAAGAATTTCAGGATGAACCGAAACAATGATTTCGTTATGAACACAACCACATTACACTTGCCACATCAACCTATGGACGCATCACTAAAACTTTTGGAAAACATTTCAATAACTCATGATGTCTGCGTACTGGTTTTTGAAACCCCGGACAACTACCCTCTGGCTTTGCCCGGCCAGTTCGTTAATATTCATGTGTCCGAATCCTATACGCCACTCCTACGCCGACCGTTCAGCATTCATCGCGCGGCTAAAAACCGTTTGGAAGTCTTATTAAAAGTCGTTGGTCAGGGAACGCAAATGCTTTATGAGACTCCGCCCGGCAGTTTTCTTCAAGTAATCGGGCCGCTTGGAAATTCATTTGAAATCGAGGGTAATTATTCGAAGGCGTTGCTGGTTTCCGGCGGCATTGGCATTGGTCCGATGGCTTTATTGGAAAGCGTTCTCAAAGATCACGGAAAAGCTGTTTATAATTTTATTGGCGGGCGTTCGCGGAGGGATATTATCAAACGAGAATTGAGCAACATTTATGTTTCAACCGATGATGGTTCGGAAGGATTTCGCGGAAACGTTATCGGATTGCTTGAACAAGAACTATCGCAATTCAATACCCGCGATCTGCGAATTTTTGCCTGCGGTCCAACACCCATGCTTAAAGCGTTAAAAACATTTTGCCAGAAAAATCAATTGGAGTGTTTTCTGTCGCTGGAGACATTTATGGGATGCGGCATTGGCATTTGTTACGGATGCAGTGTCAGAACTCAGGATGAAAACGGCCATGTTCATAATGACTTGCTTTGCCAATGCGGTCCTGTGGTAAAGGCCCAATCCGTCGTCTTTGAAGATTAAACGGCTTCTAACCCAATAACTGGCGTATTTCTTCCTGGATATTTGGATTTACACTTACTGCAATCAGGATGGAAACCACCAACCCAATGGTTGCATACAATACATCTTTTCCAATTAATTTTAGGCTGTCTTTGAATGGTTTTCCGTTAGCCTTGGCATCGGTAATGCTCATTGCAATTTCTCTGCCGCCCAATAACCCAATAAATACCCAGGTGGTACTCATCGGAATAGCGCTGACGATCTTGAAGTAGTACAAAATAATGGCGTAGACAAAATCAATTAACGTGGCTGAACGCACATCGGTAACGGCTGATTTTTCAGTAACCACGCCCTGTATCCGATCACCTTTAAGATAAAAGAGCAGTCCCAAACCAATAAAAATATAGCCTCCAAAAATAATAAATTGGGTTTCATCGAGACTGCGGGGCAAATACACGGCAATATTGGCCGCATCTTGCATAATCCAAACCGACCAAAGCGTTCCGCTTGTGATCCATTGAGCAATCGTCCAAGCCGGATGCGCTTTCCCAACCACATATTTTCGGATCAGTCCCGAAAGTAAGAACCATACTACAAGGGCAACAGCAAAGGCCAGAAAATAACCCGATACACTTTTAAACATGACACTCCCGATTGCACCGGATTTTGTAGCAAAGGAGCTTAGGAGTAAAAAAGTGGTTGAAACCGGCATTCTAAGCCGGGTGAGAATCAAGAGGAAAACCGGAGCTGCAATTTGCAAAAAGGCAAAACTTTGGGGCGCTTCAGAAAAACCTTTGGCAGTTAATCGCTGGGAGCTGACATCACCGTCATATACCGACCAACTGTAATAAACTGTTGCCAGAAAAATGCCCCCGATAAAAAGCCATAACACCCACCATTTTTTATCCTGGTTCGAAGCAATAAATGTTCCGATGGTTTGAATGCTATCGTTTGCAATGGCCGAGTATCCCGCAAGTGCAAAACCAACCCACATGGCAATATGGGGCGTTTCGTATGTAAATGCCGCCACTACAAAAAATATCCCGATAAAGAGCAGAAATAAACGCTCGCGTCTTAAATAACTAATAAATTGTGAGGATAAATCTTTTGAAGCAATTGCTTTACTGCCTGTCAATGAGCCAAGGGCGCTATCAGATGCTGAGTCCATTACTACACGTAATTTTCAATTCTATATAAATAATCGTTGAAACCGAAAGACATTTAAGGTATGATTTTAATGTTAAGAAATTATTAAGTCGCTTAAATTATTGCCGTTAGTTAAAGATCAATTGGTCTGCGAGGTAATGATTTGCACAAGCCATATACAAAAGGTTAATGACGTACTTTTTCCATGGCTTGTGGTGGCGGCCTCGAAAACAAGGGGTTGCAACCCCTTGTTACTGTATATAAGGTCATTCCGAACTTGTTTCGGAATCTATATACACTATACACTGAATCTTTTCTTTTTTTACCTGTTCTTTTGACTGAGATCATTGTTTTTAGATCGTGAAACAAGTTCAGGGTCTAAAAAGATGCTGAAACCAGTTCAGCATGACTAGCTACTTTACTCATCATTCTCTGTTTGTGTTTTTGGCTATTCGCGTTAAAAATTTCCGATTGCTAATGACGAGGTTTTGTTTTTGTCGCTCCTGCGAAAGCAGGTGCTTATGGATGCTTACCGTGCAGGCATGATCAGGTTAATTGATGAACGTTCAATTAATGAATTCGTCATTACTTATTTGTTTATTTTTTAAGTGTTTAAACTTCCAATGATGCTTATGTATATCTATAACAAGGGGTTGCAACCCCTTGTTTTCGAAGCCACAGCTGCTAGGGTGGGACAAGAACACTTTATTAACTTATTTGCTTATTGCCTAATATGAAAACTTCCAATGACGAATTTATAATTGAGCATATGTCTATGAAGTCATTGCGAATCCTTCGGCTTCGCTCAGGACAGGCTCAAGTGAAGCAATCCAGACGCATTTTCTGGATCGCCGCACGCCTTACAGGCGTTCGCGATGACCTGTTAAAAAATAATTCGTCTTACCTGTTTGTATTTGACTAGTCCAAATCATTCA
>JANQGG010000002.1 GCA_028277445.1 Chloroherpetonaceae bacterium
GCATTTTCTGGATCGCCGCACGCCTTACAGGCGTTCGCGATGACCTGTTAAAAAATAATTCGTCTTACCTGTTTGTATTTGACTAGTCCAAATCATTCATTCGCAATAACACTTAAGAGTGCGTGTTCTTAATTTTTAAAACCGTCATTGGAAGGTTGTGAGCCAAAGATTTTTTTATACCTCAGCTCAAAGGTAAGCCATAAAATCAGCAACAATGTCAGACCATTGATCACTAAAGCGGTTTGAATATTGATATGTTGAACCACAAAACCTGAAAGCAAATTGCCTAACGGCAACCCGCCACGAAAAGCCAATGCATAGATGCTTAACGCACGCCCACGTATGTGATCATCTACGGTAATCTGCATGATGGTATTGGCCGTTGAACCGCAGGCCACATATCCTATGCCGGCCAAAAACATCAAGAGCAAGCTCAGCCAAAATTCATAGGAAAATGCCAATAATACACTGATTACCGCTAAAGCAACCGCCGTGCCCAATACAAGACGATAACGATTTTTAATCGTGCCCAATCCGGCTAGGACGAGTGCGCCAAACACTGCCCCACCGCCAAATGTCGCTAAAAGAAAGCTAAATCCTTGAGCATCGGAGCCAAGCATTTCTTTAGCAACAACCGGTAAAAAAGTTATCAGGGGACTGACAAAAAAGCTCACCGATGAAATAATGACAACCACCATCACCAATTCTTTTCTTGCCGTTACGGCTTGAATCCCTTCTTTAATACTGTGTAAGATTTTAACGTCTGGATTTCTTGGCTCTAAAACCGGCAGCGTAATCATCATCACAACAAGAATAACCGCGCCATACGAAAGTGCATTCATTCCAAAACACCAAGCCGCTCCCATATAGGCTAATAAAGTCCCGCCAACAACCGGACCTATCAAACGCGATAAATTAAATTGGGTTGAATTCAGAGCTATTGCATTGGCCAAATGCTTTTTGGCAACTAGCGTTGGCAACACAGATAAATAAGCCGGTGTGGAAAGGGCTTGGGCGCAACCCACCACAAACGATAACACAATAAACACCCAGACATCAATTTTATCGATCACCAACAAAATAAGAATCAACAATGCACTGAGCATTTGAATCGTTTGCGTTGAAATCAAAATGATTTTTCGGTTGAACCGGTCGGCAATTGCGCCGCCAAACAATAAAAAAACCAATAGTGGAAAATCAGCGGCAAACCCATTCAAACCCAAAATAAACGCTGAACCTGAAAGCTGAAAAACCAACCATGGCTCGGCAACGCGCTGAGACCACGTGCCCACATTCGAAAAAAACGCGCCCAACCATACCATGGCATAATTGGGATTCGAAAACGCTGCAAAAGCGCCACGAAAGTATGATTGTTTTAAAGCGCTTGGTTTCTTAAGCTGGTTTTCCTGCTGGGTTAATAACTGATCTGATTCGTCGGTGTGTATAACTTTCTCCTTAACTGAAATTCTTCATGACAATTTTCTGGAAAATAACTTATTTATAGTTAAAGTAGCGGTCTGTTTAAAACTTTAGAATTGTTTTTTTTGGTTTCTTTTTTAAATTCACTCAATATTAATCTTCCCTCAATCTAAAACATGTAATATGGCTAGAGGACTCAATAAAGTAATGTTGATCGGGCATTTAGGAACCGATCCCGAAATGCGTGTAACGCCAAATGGTACAAACGTGGCTAATTTTACCATTGCAACGAATGAAAGTTTTAAAAACAGTTCGGGACAGCTCCAGGAACGCACCGAATGGCACAAAATTGTTGTTTGGGGCAAGCTTGCAGAAATTTGCAACCAATACCTAAAAAAAGGACGCCAGGTATATGTTGAAGGTAAATTACAAACGCGCAGCTGGGACGACCAAAAGTCCGGTGAAAAACGATACATGACTGAAATTGTATGCTCCGATATGCAAATGCTTGGCGCACGAGGCGATATGCCACAGCAAATGGGCAATTCGGGTGATATGAGCGCTCATGCTCCTTCGCATCCTCACAATCAACAAGATGCCGGGTATGCGTCTAAACCTCAAGCGCCATCAACCGCGCCAAATGATTCTTCTTTTGAACCGGAAAAAGATGACTTGCCATTTTAATGCCGAAAGTATGAATAACCGGTCAAGGTGTAACGATGATATAATGTAAAGGAGCATTGGCTATCGATTCATTGAATCTACTCATCTTTTTTAGCATCGGCTTAATCACCTTTTTATGTGCAACGGCTTTTTTTTCGGCGCTTAGTACGTCTTTTTTTGAGCTCGATCGCGATCAGTTAAAGAAAAAAGCCCGATCTAATTCAACATACACAAGCCTTTTGGCGCTTTTGGCCGAGCCGCTTCGTTTAACAACAACTTTTTCCATAGCCGGCGCCATGAGCACAATCTCTTTTTTCCTGCTCAGCGTCTTCCTTACGGAGCATCTTATACAAACTTTCTCATTTCTTCCATTGATTTCGCATGGCGTTAATGCCGTTTTTTTTATAACGCTCATTTTTTTTGTCAGTGAAATCTTACCAAAACTCATTCCGGCTAAATACGCCCTTGAGCTAATATCCGCATCTTTACCTGTCGTAAAACTGCTCATCATGCTTTTTTATCCGTTGAGCATGGGTGTTATGTTTTTGACAAAATTTGTTGAAAAACGCTCGTTACGTTTAAAAGAGATGAAAAGCATTTCAACCCGTGGATTGAGTCATCAGGAAATCAAAGATCTGGCTAAACAAGGGTTTGAAAAAGGTGAGTTAAAAGAAACCGAGTTACAGTTAATAGAAAACATCATTGATTTTCACGACCAGATTGTACGGAAAGTCATGACGCCTCGCGCTGATATTTTTGCTATTAACATTGAATCAAGCGTTGAGGATGTCATTGACTTGGTTACCAAACACAGGCTTTCCAGAATTCCGCTTTATGAAGAGGATTTGGATCATATTCATGGCGTGATTTATGCCAAAGACCTCTTGAAGTTTTTGCATAAACCCATTCACTTTTCCCGGCAAGACTGGATAAAACTTTCACAGCAAGCCTTATTTGTCCCCGAAACCCAACAACTCGGCGATGTTCTTAAAACATTTAAGAAAAAGCGCATTCACATTGCAATTGTTGTGGATGAATATGGCAACACTTCGGGTTTGGTTACATTAGATGATATTCTTGAGGAAATTACCGGCAAACTTGGCGATATTAAATCCGCTTCAACCATTGAGTACCGTAAGCTTTCAGACACTTCGTATTGGGTTGATGCCCGCATGCCCATTGATGAAGTTTTTGATATTTTAGAGCTAAATGATGACGCCGAGCCTACCGATCCTTTACTGGAAGACATCGATACATTAGGCGGGTTGATCTTAAAACTTTCCGGTAGCATTCCACAGCAAAAACAACATTTTCGATACAAACATATCGATATTGTTATTGATAAAGTCCATAAACAACGCATTCAAAGCGCCATTCTTAATGTTAAGCTCGATACCCCAAACAATGCGCTTTAGTCACATTTGCATATCTATTTGCCTTTATGGTTTGATCGGCCTTGAAACTTCGTTTGCGCAAACCTCAAATTCGGACGTCTATCGGAACCTTCATTTAATGGCAGATGCGCAAATCACTCATCAAATCAACGATGGATCATATACCTCATTTAGCCATTCTAAACCAACAAGACCACTTGCATTGAAATCAAACCCTAAAGTTATCAGTCAAGATTCAATCATGCAGGCTAAAGCCAATACGCTAGCCAGGGATCGTTGGATTGCCAAAGATAAAGCGCTGCATTACGGGGGTTCGCTCCTGGCTGTTTTAACCCTGAAAACCCTTGCCGATAATTCTTTGGGATTTGATCGTGATGCTGCGATCTATGTTGGCACAGGGATAACGCTTTCACTTGGCATTGGTAAAGAGATTCGGGATAATGAGCAACCCAATAACATTTTCAGCTATAAAGACCTTGCCGCTAATGTTGCCGGAGCGCTAACCGGACTGCTGATTCTTTTAGCCATTTAATCTTTTACGAACATGTTGCGAGCCACAAGGCTTTCAACAACCAGAAGCGCTATGGCAACCATGATAAACATTTTCCATGCCCCGTAACCCGATCGCGAATTTGCAATCTCTGATTCAAGCCCTTTTTTTATCTCCGAATGCGTTGCAATTCGTAGGTTTGAAGGCTCAACACCAAAGCGTTCTGAGAGTTTTACCAAACTAGTGTCGCTTACTGTATTGGTATCGGATTCACTGACCGGCATATTGACTGCAAACCGATAAATTTCTGTTAAGTCAATTTTATGGCGAACCGAATACGCTCCAGCCTCATCAATCATATTACTTTCGGCATTTAAATAAATCCCATCATTTTTCGAAATCAATGTAGGAAGCACAGCCTCTCCGTTTGGCTTAATAAGTTCAAGTTGTTGTGATGCGGTTCGGAGTCCCGGCATTTGAATTTGCGTTGATTTACCGGCAACGATAGGGCTTTTATCAACCTGGTTTGAAGAAACCATCCAAAAGACCGATTGAAAGATTAATGGCGAAAACAATGGATTGATCACAAATGTCGTATGCTGCAGTGTTGGAAGCGTTGCCCACAAAATTATCCTTCCCTTACCGCTCTGTTTTCGTGTTGCCAACGCGTTTCCATTTAAAACGCTTAGAAACTGGGTTTCCTGAAAGGTTTTTTTATAGCCGGCCGCTTTGTAGACTTTATCCTCAATGGTTTTAAACGTTTTCTTTGCCAGCTTTTGTGATTTCATAATCCCTTCAAAGAGCGCCTCGTTTGCACTGAGGCGATCCAGCGTTCGCGAGCCAGATTGTTGAATCGTTGTTTTGGATTGAACCTTCCCAAGCCCCAACTTACTCAAACAGGCATTAATGCTGGTTTTATTGCTGATATCCGGGGATAGGAACGCCATTAAACCGCCACCCCGCTCTACAAAACGCATCAATTTTTCACCCATCATTGCATCGCACTTGTTCATGCCTACCAAAATTAATACATCGTACTCGCGGAGCGACTTGCTTTGCAAATCCTGTGTTCGGATATGCTTGGTTGAAAAAAAGTTCGGCTTTGCGTAACTGCTGAGCGCGGCTTTTAAAAACAGCGCTTCTTTAGGATTATCCGAAGCTACCAAAATTTTGATTTGTTTGGGGATATTGCTTACAAACCAGAATGAGTTGTCGTGCAAATAGTCATCGGCTTCCAACTCAATATGTCCGGTGATGAAGCCTGGATTTGAAGGCTTTGCCGAAAGCATGGCATTTACCCGCGTGCTTGTTTGATTGCTTACCGCCGCTTCATCTTTAAACTTATCATTCAACCTTAAGGTAAGCAATCGCTTCTTCAACGGATTTTGGCTAAAGAAATCAACGCTGGTTTGAAGACGAATGGGTTTTTCAGGCTCCAGTATTTTGGTTCGCACATTTGCCTTAACGATTGAAGCATTATCGGTTTGGTTTTGGTTTAACCGGATAAAAAACAAACGGTGAATACGTTTCGAATCTTCGTTTTGTTTAAGGGTATCTTTCGAAAAAAAACTGCTTTGTTGAAAATCTGATATCACATAACACTCCCGATTGAAATGCCTGGCCTCGCCCAATTTTTCCAAATTTTCCTTAAGCAACGTTTGAATTGAGCGTTGCTGCGGCTTTAACGATAATTTTGAGATTACTTTTTGAGCATGGTCTGGGTTTAATGGCGTTTCAACCTGCGTGTTCATGGAAGGATAGGTTAAAAACACTTCATCCGAAGGCGAGCTCTGGCTTAATACCCTTAAAGCCAACCGTTTAGCCTCTGCAAATCGAGAGCTCTGTTGCCAACGCGTATCCATAGAATGTGAATTATCAATAACAAGCGCGAGTGTTGTCTTTTGCTTGCCGCCAAGCATTGAGCCCCACATGACGTCTGGCAGCAGGGGTTTGGCAAAAGCAAGAACAATAAAAAAAACGGCTAAACTTCGTAACAGCAGCAATAAAATCTGATTGATTTTGAATTTTCGAAGGGCGCTCCGCTCAATTTCTTCCAACAGCAGCAAAGAACTAAATTGGATGGTTTTTCTACGCCGGATATTCAAAAAGTGAATCAGCACCGGCACAAGAGCCGCGCTCAGGGCGATCAAAACAGCCGGATTTAAAAAAGTTAACATAAATCTGAAATGTTTATACTGAGCGCCGTGAAAATGTTAGAACGAATCACTGATCATTAACCGCTAAACGTTTAGAAATCTTTTTAAGCATAATTATATTATAACACTTGCAATTAGCAATGAAACAATTGATATCGCTTAAGTTTAGGTTGCTTAAACTCCTGTTTAAAGGTGGCAAAAAAAAATCATTTTAACGATTTGGAAACAGCTTTTTTAAACAAGCGTTTCCAAAACATTTATCTACTGCACGGAGAGGAAGATTTTTTAATTCTTGAACTCTTAAAGCTTCTCAAACGGCAGGCGTTTAATTCAATGCAAGAAGCCGATTACAACTACAATGTTTTGTATGCCGAAACGCTGTCTTTAGGCGATATCGTCTCCTCAGCTTCCGAGTACCCGATGTTTTCCGACCGGCGATTGGTAGTGGTTCGCTCATTTGAGAAACACAAAAAAGAACGCAGCCGCGAAAAACAAAAAGCCCAACAGTTACAATTTTTTGATTATTTAAACAATCCGCTTGAAACCACCATATTAGTTTTAACGGCTGGCGCAATTGATAAAACACTTTGGGCAAAAGAGCCCTTTGCCTCTTTAAAATCACACGCGTATGAATTTTCAGCCTTGAAAGATCCGGCCGCATTTGCCGAAGATCGCGCCAAGCGTTATGGCTGGAAACTTTCACCAAAAGCGCTTAAGATACTAATATCCTTCACCGGTAATTCAACACGGGAGATTGATTCGGAACTTCAAAAATTAGCCTTGTATGCCGAAGAAAAGTCAGATAAAACACTCAGCGATAGCGACGTTTTAAATACGGTAGGGCTTTCACGCGAATACAATGTCTTTGAATTGGATAAAGCGCTTGCTTCACATGATTTGCGAATGGCCTCAGGCATTGCGCTTATGATTATGGAGCGCGACGGTTTAAAAGACGGGTTGTTTTCCATTCAAAATTATTTAACCACTTATTTTTTAAGGCTTTGGAAATTAAAAATGCCAGCCGTTCAGCGAATGAGCCCGCAGGATATGTGCAGAGAACTTAATCTGTATGGTCCTCAGGCTTACTTTTTAAAAGAGTATGTGGCCTACGCCCAGAAGTTTTCCGTTGAAGATATTCAAGCAGCGCTCCATCAATTGCATCTGATTGATATGTCGATCAAAGGCATTCTGCCAAATCCCGAAGAAAAACTGTTGATCTTAAAATTGATGAATAAAATTTTATCTTAAATAATTGATTAATACCTGAAAAAAACTAATGGTCATGTTCCCCGAAAATTTTATGGGGTACTTTAAAAAAACTTGATTTCACCCTTATGTTAAAGCTAGCATCCATTAAAAACATCTTATGTCCGGTTGATTTTTCCCCGCAATCCATCGATGTTCTTGAAAATGCCACAAAGGTTGGCGATGTTTTTAATCACCCTAAAATCAATGTCTTAAATGTTGTCGATGATGCCGCACCCGAATATGCACCGTATCGCACGTCTGAAAAAGGATTAAAAACACTGTTTCGCACGCTTGAGCAAGACTCGCAAAACCGCATGCAATCGCTTGTTTCACCTAAGCTTAGAGGATATGATGATTGTGAGTATTTGACCGTTTTTGGAAAACCTACCACTAAAATTTCTAACTGCGGCAAAGAAATCAAAGCGGATTTGATCATGATGGCCACCCGAAGTACGGGTTTGACCAGTCAGTTTATTTTAGGCAGCACAACCTATAGAATTATCAGAAATACACCCTGCCCGTTGATGGTTTTTTCAAAGCCCGACCAAAAGTTCAGATCAATTCGCATTTTGTTCCCCACCGATTTTTCCGAACTTTCCATGCTCTCACTCCCTTATGTGTATGCGTTTGCAAAGGAGTATGATTCCGACATTCATTTTGTGCATTTTCGCCAGAAATTTGGCTTACCACAGAAAGATCCTGCCAGGGAACTGGAAGCGTTAAAGCGAAGCGCCGCAGCCAATGGATTCAATAGGATTTTTTCCGAAGATAATTTACCCGGTAGAAGCCCCGGTTCAGCCATTAATGACTATGCACAACGTCATAGCATTGATTTAACCGTACTATCGGCTCATGGTATGTCGGGCTTTAAGCAATTTTTTATCGGAACAACCGCTGTAGAAGTTTCCAGCCGAAGCGTTTGCCCGGTGTTGCTGGTTAGACGAACCGACTGGAATTTTTAATGATTACCTAAATTGAATACACTTTTTGTTTATGGGTCGTTAAGACCATGTTTTTCGCATCCGTTAAGCACGCTTTTAAAAGCCTCGAGCCATTATCTGGGTGAAGGTTATTTTCAAGGTGAATTGTTTGAACTATCGGGTTATCCCGGCGCTGTGGATTCATCATTATCAACAAAGCACGTTGTTGGCGATGTCTATACGGCCTGCAATAACGATCTACTTTTAGAATTGGATGACTATGAACATTGGTTTGATCCGGATCATCAAAAACGTGAATTCCTTCGCGTGATTCGCTCCATTAAGATGTCGGGTCATGAAAAACTCAATGCCTGGATATATCTTTATAACCTCCCAACCAAAGGCCATAAGCCCATTTCGCACGGTGATTATTGCAAGTATTTAGCTAGTAGGCAGTGAATTATTTCTTTAAGCTTTCATTTTCACTTTAGTTTCGTCAAAGCAGACTTGTTCCCATTGTCTCTACAATGACTTGCCTTATGTCATAACGGACACGATCTGGCATCCATAGGCTCCTGCTTTCGCAGGAGCGACAAAAACAAAACCTCGTCATTAGCAATCGAAAATTTTTGGCGTGAATAGCCAAAAACACAAACAGAGAATGACGAGTAAAGTGGCTAGTCATGCTGAGTTTTCATATTTAGCAATAAACAAACCGGTAATGACGATTAAACGAACATCATACGTCATTGCGAGCTTACGCGGTAAGCGTGGCAATCCAAAACAAAGCCTCTGGATTGCTTCTTCGCTGCGCTTATCGCAATGATACTTAAAAATGCATGTTCTTTAATTTTTAAAACCGTCATTAGCAATCGGAAATTTTTGGCGTAGATAGCCAAAAACACAAACAAGTAATGACGAATTCATTGATTTAAAGTTCATCAACCAACCAGGTCATGCCTGCGCAGGCATGCATCTATAGGCTCCTGCTTTCGCAGGAGCGACAAAAACAAAGCCTCGTTATTAGCAGTTTAACTATTTAAAAAATAAACAAACCGGTAATGACGAGTTTGTCCTCCGCTGGCGTAGAAACAAGGGGTTGCAACCCCTTGTTAAGCTGGTACTAATGCGTCATTTGCAGTTAATGATTTGGACAAGCCAAAATCACCCCATTCAAAAAAAAGATTCGTGTTTTCATAGCCATCGAAAGTAAAAAGGAGGCTGAAAACCTCCTTTTACATAAAAACTAAAATAAATGCTGGTGTAAGCAGAATTGCTCCAAAAAGCAATTACATCCAGCCGCCCATAAGCTCAAAGATTTCACGATCGCCTAATGATTTTGGCACACTTGAAAATGGATTTTCAGAAAGCAGTTCCTGAGCGAGGTTCTTGTATGGTTCAGTACAAACATCCTGGCCATCTTCATCCATCTGGAAAAGGGTTTTCCCAGCCAAACGGCTCCGTCGGATTAAATCATGGAAGGGAACTTTAGCGACGACTCTGGTACCAACTTTTTCCGAAAACTTATCCAAAACGTTTGTTCCACCGCCATTTACATAATCCACTTTATTGGCAATAATACCGGCAAGTTTAACTTTGCTGCGTGCGCTTTTTTGCTCAATCGCCATACAAAGTCGGTTCGCCGCAAAAATGCTGTCGAAATCGTTACATGCAATAATCAAGGCCATATCCGCATAGTTTAACGGAGCGCTGAAACCGCCGCAAACCACATCGCCAAGTACATCAAATAAAATCACATCGTACTTATCATACACGCCAAATTCCTGTAAAAGCTTTACGGTTTCTCCAACCACATAACCACCGCACCCGCTTCCGGCCGGCGGGCCGCCAGCCTCAATAGCATCTACTTTGGCAAAACCGGTTTTCACAACATCTTCGTATGCCACTTCTTCATGATGAAAATCCACTTCTTCCAATACTTCAATAACGGTTTGCTGAAGATTACCGGTAATTGGAAATGTACTATCGTGCTTTGGGTCGCAACCGATTTGCAATACCGATGCCCCTTCCAAGGCTAATGCGGCTGAAAGATTTGCACTGTTGGTACTTTTACCAATTCCCCCTTTACCGTAAACAGCAATAACAATACCCATGGTAATACGATTTTTTTCAAACTGATTGGTTAAAACGAACTTATTTCTACAACTTATGCGCCTAACGCTTCTTTGGTTTCCCTTAATACTTCTGCGGTAATCTCGGTATAGCCTTTTTCAAGAGCATACTTCTCTGTGTTGCGTTTGACTTTATTACGGACAAAAAACGGTACTTTTTTCAACATCTCTTCGCCATCAGGCGTCCATACCATACCGCCACTTTCATCGCTTGAAGCGTTTTCTTGATTACCTTTAGCATGTGTTTCAGCTGACGAACCAGTTCCATTTGCTTGCTCGCCCTGTTTTTCTTTGTATTCCAAACCGGCATCGCCAAAGAAATCGATCAAATGCTTTTCCAATCCTAATTTGGCGGTGGTATATACTCTATCGGCGATTACATCGGCGCCATCAAATCCTATCAAGGGATAATATCCCAACAAGTGATTTTCAATGTGGGTCGGTGCAGAAGTCACCAAACATGGCACATCCAATTTCCGACAGCTATGGCGCTCCATTTGAGTGCCACAAACGATATCGGGCATCTGGTCTTCTATGCACTCAGCAATCTTTTGGAAACTTTCGGTAACAATTAATTCATCCGGTAAGTAGCCTTGCAATTGCGATCTCACCCAATCGGCATGTTTTTCCAAATAAGTACCGGCGCCGGAAATTTGCATGCCCAATTCATCATGGAGAAACTTCACTAACGCCACGGTTCTCGTAGCATCCCCAAACACAAAAGCTTTTTTCATGCTGAAACTTTCCATATCGGCCGAGTGGGTAAACCATGGCACGCCGCTTGGTGCGCTTTGGCCATCCAATGAAAATTCGGTAAGCTCCGGCATGATTACCTTTTCATTACTTCCAAGTTTTTCAGCTTCGGTATTAAGCATGTCTATAAGCTGCTCAAGCCATGATAAGGTGCTCTGAACGCCAACCGGGATAGATTGCAACGAAGGCATGCCAAAGTCATTTTCTAAGTAAGCAGCGGTTTCCAGGCCCAGCTCTCGATAAGGCGCAACATTAAGCCATGCTGCCGGTAAGCGTTTTAAATCACCCATGCTTGCACCATATGGCGCAATCACATTAATTTCAACACCAAGTGCGGCCATCATACGTCTCATGGCAATGACATCCGAACGCACATGGAATCCCAAAGAAGCCGGGCCGATAAAATTAATGCTGGGCTTGGGTGTTTTTTCCTGCTTCCGGGCAAAGCGCTTTACAAGATGTGTGAAGAAGTTTTCTGCCGCTTCATTTTCCTGAACACGAAACGGATTTTGCTCAAAGAGCATGGTATCGGTCTTAAGACCAGTATTACCTATAACAGTTTGTAAATCTTCCTGAAGCAATGTGGTGCTGCAACTGGCAGAAACGACGATAAGCTCGGGCTTGAAACGTGCTTCAACCTGGCGAAGCGTTTCAGGCAAACGATTGTTGCCCTGTGCCAAATCCCTCCCTGTCAAGACGCTGGTTGTAGATCGTGGGAAATCAGGGGTGCGCTCAAGCATGGTATGCACAACATTGATGTAATCGTCGCCTAGTGGCGCATGAAAAACTGCCTGAACATCGCGCAGACTGTTTGCAATACGGCCAATGCCATGATGAGCCGTACCTTCATAAATCCAATAAGCCAATCTCATAGTTCAAAGAAAAATTCTAAGTTTTTCAAATTTATATGTTTTGATCCATACTTGGCATAATTCCTTTTTTCCAAACGGGATCCGTTAAAGGGTGCAGATGTTGCTTGCGATTTAATGGGCGAGTCAGCATTTCAGCCAAACTGCCAACGCCGCTCCAACCTAAAATCGGCATCAATACAAATTCCATACTCCATTTTACCACATGACCTCTTCCGGCCAACGGATTTGCAGACATAAGCGACGTGATCACCAAATCGGGCTGATTATCAGCTAAATCCTGGACCTGGCGGCTAAAATTAGGCTTTTCAACAATCTTAACGCCCTGAAGCTGTTCAAGCTCTGGGGCATGAAATTTTTTATTGATATAAGAGCTGCTGCATTCCACAACATCAGCGCCGGCATGTTTTAAAAACCGTGCCAAAGGAAGCTCCATTAATGTATCGGCGGTAAGCATGACACGTTTGCCGCTTAAACGGTCGGTATGGGTTTTGATCCGCTCCCAAGCCATTTGCTCACGCTCGCTTAGATCAATTTGAATATCAAACTCTTTGGCCAGGTCTTCCCAAAACCGCCTTGTTCCATCCGGGCCAATTGGAAACAATGTTTTTAAAATATTGGCGCCGCGCTGACGAGATATTTTCAACGCAACTTTCGAAAGGTAAGGTTGAAGCGGGGCGACTACTGTATTTTTTCCGATAGCAGGCAAATCGTTAAAATGATTTGAGGGAAGAAAACCGGCAACGGGAATACCAATTTTTTCAGCTTCGGCCATAAAATCATCGGCGATGGTATCATTGACCGAACCAAGAAACACAACTTTTTTCTCCGAATCGTCAGCAACCGCTGAGAATGGCAACAACGCCTGAAGCACCGAGTCTTCGGATTGACTGAATGAGAAATCCAGACCACTGGCCGGAACAGGTAAAACGGGCAATTCCGGTGTGCTTAAGGTTCTGCATAGCGCTTCAAAGTCAACTTTCATGACTTCGGGCGTGCAGGACGACATTAAAAAAATAACCGAAGGGTGATGATCGGATTTAATTTCCTCAATCAGGGGCTTGAGTTGGGGACTTTCTTTGGAAAGATCACTTTCTTCCATTAACGCCACTCCGAATCTTGGACGGGCAAAAATCATCATACCCAATGCATTTTGAATAAAATGTGCGCAGGTATGCGTGCCAAGGATTAAAAAGAAACTGTCTTTTATTTTTTGATACAACCAACCAACACTGGCCAACCCACAAAAACTATGATTAATATTATCTTCACGAATAATTTCGACGGCTTGATTTGAATTCATTGCGTGGTTTTATCTTGTAAGCATTATCACAATGGCCGAACTAAACAGTGCACATTGTTACCTGATTTTGTTAAAACTATATATAATGTTTTGATGAAGAACGATTTGGAAGCTTGATTTCTTACCTTTTGAAGATATCAACACAGGTTATGGTAAATCAAAGCCATGTAAGATAAAAATTATTGCTTTGATTTCAATATGCAAAAAATAAGCATTTACAACATATCTGTTTTTTTTGCGATTACTTCAAACCCAGCACAACCAACTTGATTGATTTTCATTGTTTTTTATGAATAAAGCTTATAAATTGAAACAGCTCTACGATGCTGTTACTGATTCTTCAGGTTGTTTAAAGGAGAAATTGATGTCAAAACATAGTAAAAACCAGTACAAGTTTGCTCAAAAGACTATTAAACACCCATTTAAATTTTCCCCGCAAACAAAATCCTCAGCTTTATACAATAACGATGACTATCTAAAATCATCTGAAATAAAACCAAGTTCAATGACTCAGGAAGATCTGACGAGAGAGTTACCCCTACCTCGTATTTTGCAAATCTGTTTGTTACAAATTTCAACGGCCATTGCTTTCGTTCTCATTCATAGCACGCTCAATCGGGTTATGATTGTGGAGTTTGGCGTATCGGCCTGGTTGGTTGGCATTTTGATCGGTTTCCATAATCTGCTTGCGTTTGTCAGGCCCATGATCGGATACTATTCCGATACGCACATGATGTTTGGCTATCGCCGAACGCCAAATGCCATATTTGGAAACTTGTTGGTTGTAATCGGAGTGATCGGCTCAATCTACGGGGCAATACTTATGAATTCACATTATGCCCTGGGTCTCGGATTCTTAATTTTATGTGCGGTGATCTATGGCATCGGGGTCAATATTTTTGGCACCATGTTTTATGCATTGTTAGCCGATAGCGCCGGGGAAAAACACAAAGCAAAAGCCGTAACCATCGGGTGGTTTGTTTTGATTCTAGGCAGCATTCTTTCCGCAGCGTTTATCGGAAATTACCTGGCCGATTTTTCCCAGGAACGCTTGATATCTTTATTCTGGATCGGCGGCGCCGCTTCGATGGCCTTTACTTGGATAGCCTTATTTAAAACAGAGAGGCGCTATGCAGATCAATCCGATATTTTACAGAATGTTCAAGATAAACTGAACTTCAAAGATGCCATGCAAAAATTAGTGGCCAATAAACCGGTTTATCGCTTTTTCTTATTCATGTTTGTTACTGTTGTGGCCATACAGGGACAAGATGTCATTCTTGAGCCGTTTGGCGCACACATTTTTGGGATGAGCATTTCCGAAACCACCCAGCTTACCCAAGTTTGGGGCACTGGAACCATAGTTGGCATTGTCATTATGGGTTTGTTTGTTGTTAATTCCCTGGGTAAAAAGAAAACAGCTTACTTGGGTTGTATCATTTCCGCTTTAGGCTTTGGCACCATTTCCGCTTCCGCATATTTTGACCCTACGGTTTTTAAAGCCGGCGTTTTATTGCTTGGATTAGGTAATGGCACGCTTACGGTTGGCAGTTTAACCTTGATGATGGATATGACAACTAAAGCTAATGCCGGCCTGTTTATGGGCTTATGGGGACTTGCTCAGGCTATAGCCAACTTTGTTGCCAATACGGCCGGAGGCGCCGTTCGCGATATTTCTCTTTTCTTATCTCAAAGTCAATACGTTGGCTATACCACAGCGTTTTTGATTGAAATCATCGGTTTATTTTTAGCGATTTGGATCTTAAGCAAAGTTAATGTGTATGAGTTCAAGAAATCTTCCGGGGAGATTTTAAAAGAATCGCTGAGCACCTCGTGATGTGTTTGAGTATCCATAAATCACAGGCCAATCCAATTATCACAGGATTGACTCAGGAACTTAAACCCAGCCAAGCGCTGAGGTTGTCAATGGTCTATTCTTTGGGGATTGGTTCCGTTAAATGATGTGGATGCTCAAGCGATGGCTGCAAAATCCAATCATTATGAGATTTTCAGATCACCTCATCACACACAGTTTCGGATATTGTTATCACTATTTTTACACTCCTTCCAACGGTAATCTCCAAAGCCGTAACCGTGACCAAATAAAAGACCCTTGCATTGGTTTCAACAATGCCTGCTGAAACGTATTATATTTGTTATGCTTTGATCTTAACATTGTTTTTAATATGTGTGCTTTGTTGAAACAGATGTTCAAACGTTTACCTCAGAAGTTCATAGCTATTGGTTTCCTGGCTATTTTAGTTTTCTATTCTTCAACCGCTTGGTGCGCTCAGCTAAATGGGTCTGCAACCGTTAAAGGAACGGTGACCGATAAATCCGATCGTCAGGCCCTTGAAGGAACTACCGTTGTTTTAAAAGGCACGTCGTATGGCGCAATCACCGATTTAAACGGTGAATTTATAATTGAAGCCCTACCTTCCGGTGAATACCTGTTGCAGGTGAGCAGAATCGGGTACAAACAATACGAGCGGGTTATTCAGCTTACCAATAATCAAACCTTATCTGTAAACATTGCCATCGTTCAATCATCCGTAAAAAGCGCAACAATAGAAGTGATTGCCTCAAAAGAGCGTCAAAAACAGGATGATCCTCGCACCAGCTTATACCGAATTGAACCGATGCAATCTAAAAAGCTTGCCGGTAGCGTTGAAGATGTCTTACGCTCGCTTCAAACGATTCCGGGCGTTTTGGCTCAAAATGATTTTTCCTCACAGATTTTTGTCCGTGGTTCCGGCCCGGATCAAAATCTCATGATTATGGACGATATAGAGGTATTTAACCCCTATCGGTTGTATGGCGTTATTAGTATGTTCAATCCCGAAACTGTAAGCAGTGTGAGCTTAATTACCGGTGGTTTTCCGGCAAAATATGGCGATAGACTTTCGGCTGTGTTGGATGTCAGCAACCGGGATGGTATTTCAACCAGTCCTTTTAAAGCAGAAATCAATGCATCGATCATCGACGCAAATATTATCACCGAAGGCAAGCTGCCTTTTGATATGGAAGGTTCATGGCTAATCTCCTCCAGGAGAACTTACTACGATCTTATCATCGGCCCAATTCTAAAGGATGCCGGATTGGTTGAAGGCGATGTGGCATTTCCAAACTTTTTTGATATCCAGTCAAAAATTGCCCTTCAAATTCATCCGATGCACCGGCTTGTATTTAACGCAGTTATCGGGCGGGATAATGTGGATGTCATAACAGCAGAACGTGAAAGCGACCGCCCAGATAGTGTCAATGTTGGCGATGACTCATCAAATGATGTCTTTGGTGCGGCCTGGCACTTTACCCCGAAAAAACACATTCTCAACAAGTTCGTGGTTTCGCATTACATCAATTCCGGCGATTCACGTTTCAGCGGCACGTTTGTTGACGATCAGGCTTATACCGATGATGTTTTGGATTCTTTGGAAAAAGCCGGTATTGATCCGGCGCTTCTCGCATTTAAAGCGGTTGATTCCGAATCGTCTTTTGAATTCAAAAAAATCTCCATCGATAATGAGCTTTCCATTAACTTAGAGCGACATTTAATTGAAACCGGTATCGGTGCAGATTTTCTAAACACCTCGATTTTCTTCTATATCACAGCCAATGAAGCTGCCAGAGCTGAAATTATTAACGCCCAGGATCGTGGTACATTTGGCAATATCCCGCTTGATGAAGTCATTACGCAATCAACATCTTATTACCGCGCCCATGCTTACATCCAGGATCGTTATGAAGCCATTGAAAACAAACTCTTTGTTCAACCGGGTTTGCGGCTGGATTATTATCGCTTGATCAACAAGTGGTATTTGGCGCCCAGGTTTAATGTGTCGTATGCCTTTGCCCCTCAAACCACGCTTCGCTCAGCGTGGGGGATTTATTATCAATCGCCGGGCTATGAAAAGTTGATTGATCAAAACAGTTTTTTTGATCTCTCCGTTGGCGACTCGTTCATAAAATCCTTAAAGGCTGAACAAGCCATTCATTATGTTGTTGGATTGGATCATTGGCTTGATAATCAATGGCAGCTAAAGCTTGAAGGTTACTACAAAGAATTCAACAATTTGTTGATCCAGAAAAAAGAAACCACCACTGAATACGAGGTGGAATACCTTGGCGGCGATCCTTATTCGGTTACCAGTTGGACGTTTCCTTTTGCCGTAAGCGATAAACGCTTAACCAGCATCCCTATTAACGAAGGCGATGGCGACGCGTATGGCATTGAAATCCTTTTGGAGAAACGCCGAATCAACAAAACCGATCGCTTTAACGGCTGGGTGAGTTACGCACTGGCGTTTGCTAACCGCCACCGTGACGACTTAACCATCCCGTTTAATTACGATCAACGCCATACTTTCAACTTGGTTTTTGACTACAAAATCAACAGTTGGTTGGATTTAGGCATTCGTTGGCGGTATGGCAGCGGTTTTCCCTATACCCCACCGGTTGGTGTCAAGCCACGTGTTGTTCCTTTGGATGAAGAAGAAACCGTATGGGCAATTCAGCGCGAAACCCTGTTAGGTGATAAAATCATATTCAGTATGGATTACGGCGATGAAGAAAATCAAAATTCGAAACGGCTGCCGGCCTATCACCGATTGGACATTCGTTTTACCGCGCATGTTGGTATGGGCAAGGCCATGTGGCAATTCTATATTGATATCATCAATGCGTATAACAACCAAAATGTGATCGGGTATCAGTACGATGTAGTGCCGAACCCATCCGGGGGATTCCCTTTGATTGAACGCTCCGAACAAGCCATGCTGCCTATTTTCCCGACGCTTGGTGTAAATTTGAAGTTTTAATGACCTAAAATTTTGCCCAGTTTTCAATCTTCAAATTTGGAATCCTTTCGAACTCCTTTTCATTGTTAGTCACCAAAGTCATGTTCAAACTCATCGCGTGAGAAGCAATAAGTGTATCAAGCGGGCCAATTGGCGAGCCTTTTTTCTCAAGTTCAGCTCGAATTTTCCCATAAGCCACAGCGGCCAAATCATTGAAATTCAGAATTTCCAGGGGTGTTAAAAATTTATCTAAAGCCTGCTGATTTTTGATTGGATTTGAACTTTTCATTATGCCATATTGCAATTCAGCTAATGTAACCGAAGATATGGCAACAGTTCCAATTGTTAAATCTTCAAATCTTTTTAAAACAATGGTAGGCTTTTTTTTGATTATATAAATACAGATGTTGGTATCCAGTATATATTCCATTAATCAAATGGTTCTCTTAGTTGGTTTTCAGGCTGCATTCTATCATCCATAAAATCAGATGTGAATGAATTCAGACTATCAAATAGATTCTGCCAGGGTTTGTGATAGGGGATAATGAATAATGAATTGCCAACCTTTTTAAGATAAACCTTATTGTCATCTATTTTCATTTGCTCAGGGATTCGAATATCCTGAAATCCCTTTTTATTGATGATATCAATCGCTGTATAACTCATAACCTCTTTCATAATTTTATCATTTATAAACGATTTTAGATGATTATAGTTTGAATCTTCAACTTCCACTATCCCAAATGAAAAGCCAAGTTACTTTATTGCCTGGCACATAAGTCTGCCCGATCAGAAATTTTTGTTTTTGGCGTACCCAAATTATTAGCTCGAATAAGTTAATCACGATTACCGAAACACGGTTTGATCACGTTTAGGGCCGACTGAAATAAATGTGATCGGCACTTCAAGCTCATCTTCCAGGTAATTGATATACGCCTGTGCATTGGGATGCATGTCTTGAAACTGTTTTGCTTCGCTGTTGGATGTTTTCCAGCCATTAAATGACTTATAAACCGGAACAGTTCGTTCCAGGGTATCGCAATCGGTTGGGAAATCTTTAGGCGCTTTTCCATTCAATGTATAGCCGGTGCAGACTTTAACCTCTTGAAACGTATCTAACACATCCAGCTTGGTAATGGCAAGTTCGGTAATGCCATTAATCGCCATCGAGTATTTTAAGGCCACCAAATCGAGCCACCCGCAGCGCCTGGGTCGACCGGTTGTTGCGCCAAACTCATGCCCGATTCTTGCAATTTCAGCGCCCGTTTCATCCTGCAATTCGGTTGGAAACGGTCCATTGCCCACACGTGTCATATAAGCCTTACATATCCCGATGATTTTACCGATGTGGTTTGGCGCAATGCCCGAACCCGTGCAAGCGCCGCCTGATGTTGGGTTTGAAGACGTCACAAACGGATATGTGCCGTGATCCACATCCAATAAGCTGCCTTGCGCCCCTTCCAACAGCACCGACTTTCCATGTTTAAGCTGATCGTTCAGGTAAGTCTGCGTATTGGTGATGTATTGGTCTATGGAGCGATCAAAATCGGTGTAATGCCTGACAATTTCTTCAACATCCAGTTCATCTTTTTTATAAACCTGTTTAATCAATGTATTTTTATACTCAAGGTTTTGGCGCAATTTTTCTTCCAGAATTTCAGGTTTAAGCAAATCCACGATCCGAATACCTTTTCGTGCGAACTTATCCATATAACTCGGTCCGATTCCCCTGCCTGTGGTTCCGATTTTTTTCTCTCCCTGTAATTCTTCGGAAGCCGAATCTAAAAACTTATGGTACGGCATAATCAAATGAGCATTATGGCTGATATAGAGCCGCCCGTCAACATCATAGCCTAACTCCTTAACGGTTTCTATTTCTTTCAAAAGCGCATCGGGATCAATAACTACGCCGTTTCCAATTACGCAGGAACAATTTTCATGAAAAATACCGGAAGGAATGAGATGTAAAACCACGGTTTTGTCTTCAAAACAAATGGTGTGGCCGGCATTGGCGCCGCCCTGATAGCGAACAACGATATCGTATTTTTCTGACAAATAATCGACGAGTTTTCCTTTACCCTCGTCACCAAATTGCATACCCACAAGAATGGTTGCATTTCTAAGAGACGGTTGAGTTGATTGGTTCATCAAAATTCAGTTTTAATAATTACTTTAAAAATCCATCAAGCTGCTTGAGCAATTCTTTCTTTCCTTTACCATTTTTAGCTGAAAAATCAATCATGAAATCATAATCCGAGTAGATGCGCTCAGTTTCACGTTTGGCTTTGCTCTGCATGGATTGGTTGAGCTTATCGGTTTTTGTTCTTACAATGGCCAGATGCCTGCCATAAAAACTTAAAAAGGCCTGCATCTCAATATCCAGTTCTGTAGTTGGATGCCTTGAGTCAACGAGCATGACCACCAGTTTCAAACTTTCACGGTTTTTTAAATAACCTTCTAAAAGTTTTGCCCATTCTTCTTTAAGCGATTTGGAAACCTTAGCATAGCCGTAACCTGGTAAATCTACGAAGTAAAATTTGCTATTAATAATAAAAAAGTTGATTTCTCTGGTTTTCCCCGGTGTGGCGCTTGTTCTGGCTAAGCCTTTATGACCCATGAGCGTATTTAAGAGCGATGATTTACCCACATTGCTTCGTCCGGCAAACGCAATCTCAGGAAAGTTATTTTTCGGTAAATCTGCCAAATGCGTCACACTTTTATAGAACGCTGCTGATTCAATTTTCATTAGTATAGATGGACTTAAAAATTTTGATGACTCCTTACAAAATGCTTGATAGGTTTTATAACAATTTTCTTAAAGGCATCAAGGAATACAATACTAAAGAATTCTTTGAATGCCATGATACCTGGGAAGAAATTTGGCATGAATTACGTGGCATCGATCGGTTATTTCTTCAAGGGCTCATCCACTCTGCCATTGGTCACTATCATCTTTCCAATATGAATTGGAAAGGCGCGCGAAGTCAATTCGAAAAATGCCACAAGAAATTAGAGCCTTATGGCCCGATGTATCGGGGGATTGATATAGAACAGCATTTGGATCATCTTAAAACCATATCGGCGCCATTAACTGAAAAAATTGAGCACAATCAACCGGTGAAACTTAGTGAAGACATTTACCCTAAATTGAAAATAGAACCGCCTCCTGATGCAGTGAAGCTTCGCACTGTGCTTGAACAGCAGCGCGTTGCGCTTAAACAAGAACTCCTGCTTCTAAAAACCGAGTTGAAGATCAACGCACAAAAAAATGATTTGCTCAAAACCGAGATGGCCCAAGAGCTTCACGCGTTGGAAAACCGGTGGCAAAAAAAGCTTAAAACCTTTTGGATCCCGGCAAGTTTGTTGGTGGGATTGATTTTAGGGGTACTATTTGGCGTTGGGTTTCTTAAGGGTTATATTCTGTTTTTCCAGTAATCAGGTTCTTTATAGAGATTCATAATTGCAAGAATGTAAATATAATCCTTTTCAACTGAATAAAGTATCCCATAAGGAAACCTTGAAACAAGGCACCTGCGTACCTCATGTTCAATTTCTGTCCAAGCAAATGGGTGAGCCAATATTCGTTTAATAGAAGCATATATTTCTGTTGCAAAGTCTAATCCCAAATCAACAGCACAACTATCATAGTATTCAATGGCATAATAAAATTCTTCAAAAGCATCGGGGTGGAATTTGTATTTACTCATGAAAACGTTTCCAAATCTTATTGAAAACCTCATCTCCCGGAATACCTGCAGTTTTACCAGTGCGAAGTTCTGCCAACCTTTCCTTGGCTTTTAACACCCATTTTTTTTCAATTTCAACTTCTACCGGATTCATACTCCTGAGAATTGAATCTACAACTTGTACCTTTTCTTCCAGTGGTAAAGCAAGCACTTCATTAATCAAGTCTTTCGTCTTCATTTAAATCTTTATCATTAAATTGAAACAGATGATTTAAAAGGAATTTATGGCCTAAATAGTTGCAATTCAACTTCCGAAATGATTTTATAATGGCTTGTCATTGGTTGTAACACAGTCGGTATGGTCATTTGATACGAACTTTAATAAGATATTTCATAAGGTTCTGATGGCTCAGGTCTAAGCAGGTAATCGTTTCAGATTAATCATTTTCATTGATTTATATCATTTATTTCTGCTGTCGCAATTCACCGGAGGCAAAAAGCCCACCAATTAACCTGCCGAACTTTTCACCATCCGAATGAATTTTATTTTTTACGTGGCGATGATTTAAATTCTTTTACAAACTGCATCCCACGTCGTCCAATAGTTGGCGTCTCCACCACCACTGACAGCTACAATTCCAACCATAGAAGCGCAATTAGAATTGCAACCAATATCCGGCGGACTCCAGGATACCGGAGATAACGTTTTT